>NZ_CP095073.1:2081250-2775000 GCF_022919095.1 Halobacillus salinarum
TTGACCATAGTGGCTGAGTGTAAATAAGCACTAACCGGAGTGGGAGCCTCCATTGCATCAGGAAGCCAAATGTGAAAAGGAAATTGAGCAGATTTTGTAAAAGCTCCTAGAATCACCAACACTAGTATGAAAGGAAAAAACTCGTGGTTTAATATGGCTTCCTGTTGAGAGATCATCTGATGGATGCTTGTAGTACCTGTAATTATGTTCATGAATACCAGACCGCCAAGCAAGCTCAAACCGCCAAATACAGTGATGAGCATTGATTTTAGAGCACCGTATCTTGACCGTTCTTTAAAATTCCAAAATCCAATCAACAAGAAGGAAGAAAGCGACGTAAACTCCCAAAAGGTATAAAGAACATAAATATTATCAGAAAGAACTACACCAAGCATTGAACCCATAAATAACAAGAAGTACACGTAAAAACTGCCCAGCTTTTCAGATGTATGTAAATAAAAGACTGAATAATAGGACACAAGGATACCAATTCCGCTGATCAACATGACGAACAAAAGGCTTAATCCGTCCAGATAAAAATCGAAATTGATATTTAAAGATGGAATCCACTGATAATTTTTTGTAACCGATTGAAAATCTTTCCCTAGAAATTGAGCAAAGTAAATAAAAATAATGACAGGAACAGCTGTCACCACATACCCTGGATGAAATTTTAATTTCCACTTACTTATCAGTGGAATAAAGATAGCAATAATGAATGGCAATAGTACAGCCAGTAGCATTAAGTTGTTCCCCCCCTCAGCGATAACTCTGTAATCTATGTCGAATCTTTGTGAAAACGCTATTCACTCAATTGTAATCAAAAACTACCTTAACATTCAACTGAATACTTCTATTCTTTCCTTTTCAAAAAGCATTAACCCATTTACTATTAAATAGGTAGAGAGTCGCGAGTTCGTCACAAAATTTTAATAAATAAAAACCTGCAGTTTGCCGAAAAACTGCAGGTTTTTTATTCTTGCCTCTATTTGAATTCAGTCAGCCTACATGGCTGACATATTTTTCTATAAGGTGCTGGATCGATCGTTCCTTTATTTCCTCTCGTATTTGTCTGATAAAGTCCTCGGAAAGATTGAGCTCAATTGCTTTGTGGTAAGATTGTACTAACAGGGCATCAGATAATTGTTTCATACCTCTGTCACGTTGTGACAGCCACCTCCTGTTTAAAAATAGTAACCTAGAATTTGAATGAACGGATTTAATAACTGATTTTATATTAACAATATCTTTACGCAATTTAACCTTACCACGTTCAGAAATTCGTCACAATACAGGGTTTATCTACAAGTAACTGTAGATAACTGTTCGTTAGTTTTCGGTAAAAGCGGTCATAACAAAGAGAAAAGCGTGTGGAAACTGTGAATAAACTTATCCACAGCTTAAAACTGTCAGTAATTGTCGAACGATTTTTGGTCTAAAGCTTACAGGTGTTCGCTTTGAAACCGTTAAGGTTTTTGTTTATGATGGATAAGGAGATTTTTGTCGTACAGTTAGAGAGTGGAGTGATAATTTAGATGAGGAATCTATTTTTACCTAATGAACACGTGCCAAGTGTATTTGATATAAAGCCTGAAGTGCTTAAAGAAAAAGGGGTTAAAGGGATCATAACTGATTTGGATAATACACTTGTGGCATGGAATGTAAAGGATGCCACAGAAGAAATTATTCAATGGTTTGGCAAAATGAGTGATCATGGCATTCAAGTAACGATCGCTTCAAACAATAATGAAAACAGAGTCCGGCTCTTTTCTCAGCCGCTGGATACCCGGTTTATACACAGCGCCAGGAAGCCACTGGCCAACGCATTTAGAAAGGCTCAGAAGGAAATGAATTTAAAAAAACATGAGATCGTTGTCATAGGCGACCAATTAATGACGGACGTTCTCGGAGGTAATATTGCCGGTTTCCATACCATATTAGTTGTGCCAATTGTTGAGACTGATGGTTTCTTTACGCGGTTCAATCGTAAAATTGAGCGTAGAATTTTAAATTGGATGCGTAGAAAAGGAAAGATCAGCTGGGAGAGGAGAAATGATTAATGGATAAAATTCAATGTCAGGGCTGTGGTGCCGAAATACAAACGACACATCCGGAGCTTCCTGGGTTTGCTCCTGAGTCTGCATTGCAAAAAGAAGATGTCATTTGTAAACGCTGCTTCCGCTTGCAGAATTATAATGAGGTACAGGATATTCCTTTTAACGACGATGACTTTTTAGAAATGTTAAATCAAATCAGCCATAACCAGGGATTGATTATCCAGCTCGTGGATATCTTTGATTTTAATGGCAGTTTTATTTCCGGATTAAAGCGTTTAACTGGAAATAATCCAGTCATTTTAGTTGGAAATAAAATCGACGTCCTCCCTAAATCAGTTAATCCAAACAAGCTTAAGGACTGGCTGCGGAGGTCTGCCAAGCAGCAAGGTCTTCAAGTAGAAGGGGTTTATTTAATTTCTGCAGAGAAGAACCTTGGGGTTGAGGAATTGGCAAAGGTGCTCGACAAGGAACGTAAAGAAAAAGATGTGTATATTGTCGGTACGACGAATGTAGGGAAGTCAACGTTCATTAATACGCTCATCCAAAATACTTCCGGTATTAAAGAAGCGATCACCACTTCCTATTTTCCAGGTACGACGCTTGGTTTTATAGATATTCCACTGGATGAAAAGAGCTCGCTCTATGATACACCAGGTGTTATCCAGCGCCACCAAATGGCACACTATGTTTCCGATAAAGACCTTAAGTTAATCACGCCCAGAAAAGAAGTCAAACCAAAAGTATATCAGCTTAATGAAAAACAGACGTTGTTTTTTGGTGGTCTAGCCAGGCTGGATTTCGAAGCGGGCGAGCGGACCTCCTTTATTTGTTATTTTTCCAATGAGTTACCTATTCACAGGACGAAACTTGAAAAAGCAGAAGAATTGTATGAAAATCAAATTGGCAAACTGCTCTCTCCACCCAATGATAAGACGTTAAAACAGCTTCCTTCATTAACTGGCAGAACGTTTAAAATTAATGAGAAAAAAACGGATATTGTCTTTTCAGGTTTAGGGTGGGTAACGATTCCTGAAGGGAACGTTTCGGTTACGGCGTACGTACCAGAAGGGGTAAAAGTATCCTTGCGTGACTCATTAATATAGGAGGCGGTCATATATGCTCAAACTGGGTTTAATCGGATATCCTGTAGGCCATTCTTTATCACCTTGGATCCATAACCAATTAATGGATAAGGCCGGCCTGAAGGGATCATACGAATTAATGGAAATCCAACCAGAGGACTTTGATCATCGTATTCAAGCGCTTAAAGAAATGAATTTAGATGGCTTTAATGTAACCATCCCTTATAAAGAAAAAATTATTAATTATTTAGATGAAATCGATGAAGCAGCTGAACATTTAGGTGCAGTTAATACCGTGAAGCTCGAGAATGGCCGCTGGATTGGTTATAATACAGATGGAATCGGTTATCTTAAATCGATTCAAAACCGATTTCCACATGTCGAGCTTTCGACTAGAAAGATTCTTGTGCTCGGAAGCGGTGGAGCTGCAAGAGGGATAATATTTGCCCTTGCTGAAGCTGGCTGCAAAGAAATCGACGTTGCGAATCGAACTGTTGGAAAGGCTGAAGAACTGATTAAAGAATTGGAAGCCAGTCTTTCGGCAACAGCAATAGATCTTGAACAGGCAAGTCAAAATATAAAGGATTATGACTTCATTATTCAGACCACGTCAGTAGGCATGAATCCTAATCCCGAAAACCAAATTATCAAGCTGGAACAGCTGAATGAAAGAGCAATCGTCAGTGATATTGTATACCGTCCTATGGAAACTCAATTTTTGCGAGCCGCTCAGGCTAAAGGAGCTTCTATTCAATTTGGTCATGAGATGCTGCTTCACCAGGCCGTCTATTCTTTTCAAATTTGGACTGGAAAAAAGGTGGATGTCACTGATATGCTGACTGACTTTGAAGCGGTACTGAAAGGAGTATAAGATGTTAACGAGTAAACAAAAAAAATTTTTACGAGCAGAATCCCATGAGATTCAGCCGATTTTTCAAGTAGGTAAAGCAGGAGTAAATGATAACATGACGACTCAGATCTCAGAGGCTCTGGAAAAAAGAGAACTGATTAAAGTGAGTATCCTTCAGAATTGTTTTGAAGATAATCAGGATGTGGCCGATGAAATAGCGGCAGCTACCGGTGCACATATCGTTCAAGTAATTGGAAACACCATTATTCTTTATAAAGAGTCGAGCAATCATAAGCAGCTCATTCTTCCATAAAGGAGTCCATCCATGAAGCGAATAGGCATATTAGGAGGAACTTTTGATCCGCCGCATTTAGGTCATATGATTATGGCAGAGGCATCAAGGGAGCAGATGAAATTGGACGAAGTATGGTTCATTCCTTCTCACCTTCCTCCTCACAAACAAGCAGCTGAAGTGGGAGCTCTGGACCGTTTGAAAATGGTCAAGCAAGCCGTTAAAAGTAATCAGCGATTTTATGTAAATGATTTGGAGCTCAATCGAGAAGGTAAGTCCTATACGATTGACACAATTCAACAACTTCGATTAGAAAACCCTGAGACTGAATTTTATTTTATTATTGGCGGGGATATGGTGGAATATCTCCCTAATTGGCACCGAATAGATGAATTAGTCAAACTGGTTCAATTCGTTGGAGTTAAGCGTCCGGGGTTTGAGTGGGATCATCAATATGATGTACACGAGGTGGATATTCCGTTAATCGAAATTTCTTCTTCGGAGATAAGACTGCGTTTAGCAGAACAAAAAACTATCCGTTACTTAGTACCTGAAACCGTATATGAGTATATAAAGGAGCATCGATTATATGAAGCTTAACAGAGAGGACGCCCTTCATTTTGTCGCGCCTCACTTAAAACAAAGCAGGTATGAGCATACGGTTCGAGTAACTGATACAGCTATGGAACTTGCCAAAAAATACGGGGCCGACTTAGAAAAAACGGAACTTGCTTCCATTCTGCATGATTTTGCGAAACACAAACCTAAAGATTTGATGAAACGCTGGATCATGAAGGACCGGAGACTGCCTAAAGATATGCTGAGTTACCACCATGGTCTGTGGCACGGTCCAGTAGCTTCCGTTATGCTGGAGCAAGAAATTGGTCTAAGTGATGAAGACATCAAATCAGCAATAAGTTGTCATACTACAGGTAAGAAGCATATGTCTGTACTGGATCAAGTCGTGTTTTTAGCTGACTACATTGAACCAGGCAGGGAGTTTCCTGGAGTGGAAGAGGTAAGGGAACTTGCTGAATCAAGTTTGGAACAGGCTTGTTTTGCTGCATTGAAAAATACCGTCCAGCATTTGATTTTGAAAGAACGCACGGTTTACCCTGATACCATCCATGCTTATAATGATTTTTTACACAGGACAAAAGAACAGGTGAAATAAAAAGAATAAGAATAAAATAATTAAGGGAGGAAGACTATGGAAAGTAAAGAATTAGTCACTTTAGCTGCACAAGCGTGCGATGAGAAGCGTGCTTCCGATATTGTGGTCCTTGATATGTCTGACGTTTCTTTAATCGCGGATTATTTTTTGATTTGTGAAGGCTCTAATGAACGGCAGGTTCAAGCGATCGCCCGTGAACTTAAAGACCAGGCAGAAGAACAAGGCATAGAGGTAAAAAGAATGGAAGGATTTGATCAAGCACGGTGGGTGCTTGTTGACTTGAATGACGTGGTTTGTCATATTTTTCATAAAGATGAACGTCATTATTATAATTTAGAGCGTCTCTGGGGAGATGCTTCTACAGTGGCTGTAGAAGGGCTGCAAAGCTGACTGTCATGAGTTATGGACGCATGGCTCAAGTTTATGATCAGCTTATGGAAGATGCTCCTTATGATCAATGGATATATTGGACAAAAGAAGTACTGGGACATTACTATCCTGGTGCTTCGTCTATTTTGGAGCTGGGGTGTGGAACCGGGGAAATTACATACCGCCTGCATAATCAAAGGTATGAAGTTACCGGAGTCGATTTATCTGAAGAGATGCTTGCATTAGCCGCTGCTAAAAAACCGTCCTCCAGCATTCAGTGGATCCATCAGGACATTCGCAATTTGGAGGGGTTTTCAAACTTAGACTGTATTGTCAGTTACTGTGATGTCTTAAATTACATTACTACGGAGGAAGATTTACTTCAAGTAATGGAAAGGACATATACTAGTTTGAAAACGGGTGGTTTGTTCTTATTCGATGTTCATTCACTCTCTCATATGATGGAAAATCTAAATGGGAGGACGTTTGCGGAAGTTCATGAAGACCTTTCTTATATTTGGTTTTGTGATTGCGGAAAAGAAGAAAATACAGTGCTGCATGATTTAACATTTTTCGTTCAGAACGAAGCATGTACCTATGACCGTTTTGAGGAGCAGCATTTCCAAAAGGGATACTCTATAAACAAGCTGCGAACATTGTTGGAACAAGCTGGTTTCAAGCTGCTTCAAATCCATTCAGATTTTATTTTCAGTCCGGCAGAAGCAGGGGATCGTTTGTTTTTTATCTGTCAAAAATGATTTTTATATAAACTACTTTCTGTAAAAATTAATAATTAAAAAAGAGTGCGCGCTGCACTCTTTTTTATTTTAGCAGGAAAAAACAGCTGGACTATGGAATAGTAACTAAGACTTCTGCAGCTTAATGGTTTGCTTATCTTCTCGATGCTTCGCTTGTGTCGCTTTAAACATTTCCTCAAAAGTCTCTCCTAGGTGTTGTTCAAGTGCTTTTAGACCTTCCCCGGTCACCCCGCCTTTTACGGTTACCTTTTCCATTAATTCATCGAGCGTGTATATTTGTTTCGATAGTAAATTTCCTAAACCTGCCATCATTTCTTCCGTTAATTTGGTCGCTTTCTCCTGAGGAATACCCGTGACTGCGTGTGCGGATTCAATCCAATCTTTTAACAGAAAGCTTAAAAAGGCTGGCCCGCATGACACAATGTCTGAAGCTACTCGAATATATTCTTCTTCAACCTCTATAGGGGAAGAAAACGAATGGAAAAGCTCTTTTAATAAAATTTTGTTTTGCTCATCCATTGTTCTGCCGAAAGTGAATAAGCTCACTCCGGCAAAAGCACGATTTGTAATGGAAGGTACAATCCTTGCTACCTGGCACGGCGTACATGCTTCCAACTCCTCTACAGCCACCGGGCTTGTTATCGAAACGATACACTGTGATTCCGTTAACTCTCTTTTTACTTCATCTAAAACATCTTTAAACTGGTGCGGTTTAATACAGAAAAACAGCACATCACTTTCTTTTGCAAGCTGCTGAAGATTTTCCGCAACGGTTACATCTTTGAAATTTTCCTTAATGGCTAAAGCCTTTTCTTTAGAACGATTGTAAAGGATGATATCCTTTGCTTCTATTGCTTTACTAGTCATAAAGCATGTAGCAAGCATGGCTCCCATGTTTCCTGTTCCAATAATTCCATAACGCATGGGGATCCCTCCTCAAATTATTCACCTAACTATGCTTATTCGGGTTTCATACTCTTTATGAAAGAGAGGTTGTATTAAAGTGGCGTATTTGAAAAGGTATGGATGGGTTATCATCGTGCTTATTGTCATAAGTTTTCTTTTATTTAAACATGAGGACAAAGATGCTTTCGTACATGAAAAGGAAGCTGAACCACCTTTGAATGGACAAGTTTCTGACCAGGATGAACATACGTCATCTGTCGTAAAAGTCGATGTTAAAGGGGAAGTAGTTCATCCCGGCGTCTACACTGTTAAAAATGGGATGAGAGTGGACGATGTCATTTCGCTGGCTGGCGGATTGACGTCTAAAGCAGATCCTGCCAGTGTGAACTTTGCCCAGAAGCTTGAAGATGAAATGGTCGTCCTCGTTACATCCTCTTCAGCAGCAATGAATCAGGGAAGCGGAGCAGAAAATGAAAACCAAGGGAAAGTGGTCAGGATTAATCAAGCGTCGCAGGAAGAGATTGAAAAGCTCCCTGGTATAGGGCCATCCAAGGCAGCTGCTATTATTAAATACCGCGAAGAGCAAGGTTTATTTAAGAAAAAAGAAGATTTGTTAGAGGTAAGTGGAATAGGAGAGAAAACGTTAGAAGTGATCGCCGAGAATCTTCAGGTCCCTTAAGAAGATTGACGCTATTTTCACAGGTAGGGTACACTGAAAAGTAATTGAAGATGAAAACAGGAGGAGCAGGTATGGAACGGATATCTTGGAACCAATATTTTATGGCGCAAAGCCATTTGCTAAAATCAAGAAGCACTTGTGAAAGACTGGCAGTAGGTGCTGTAATTGTCAGAGAAAAGCGAATGATTGCAGGAGGTTATAACGGGAGCGTATCAGGAGGAGTGCATTGCATTGATGAAGGCTGTTATGTGATTGACGGTCATTGTGTACGGACAATTCATGCAGAAATGAATGCTTTATTGCAGTGTGCTAAATTTGGTGCGGCTGCAGAGGGGGCTGAAATTTACGTGACCCACTTCCCATGTCTGCATTGTACAAAAGCCATTATCCAAGCAGGCATTCAAGCGGTATATTATAGCGAGGATTACCATAACCATCCTTATGCGGTTGAATTGTTCGAACAAGCTGGTGTAAGAATGGAAAAAGTTCCTCTTGAATATAAAGGGAGCTCGTTAGAAGAAAAACAGCTGATTGAAAAACTTCTTCATACTTTGGAAAGTACGGATATCGATGATGAAGAATTTACTAAACTAAAACAAGAAGCGTCTAAGCTATTTTCACTGCAGGAAGTAAACCGTACATGAGAGGAAAACTGCACCTGCCTCTGGCTGCCATGGCCGGAGGGGCAGTTTTTGCCTCAACAGGGGAAATTGGAAAATTTGTGTGTATTGGCGTTCTAACGATGATTTTTTTTAGAGTGCGAAGAATGTGGAGAATTTTTTTATTATCCTCATTCCTTTGTTTCGGTTATTGGTATTTCGCCCCGGCAGAAAAAACCTCACTTAATCTCACTCCCCACCTTATTACAGGTACTATTTCTTCAGGAATCACAGAGACCGACCAATCCATCCAAGTCATTTTAACAAAAGATAATAAAAACCCAGTCGAAAAAGTCCAACTTACGTATTTCAAAGAACAAATGGATGCTCTCTATTTAGAAAAGCTGCAGAATCAATGGAAATACGGAGCTGCATGTACCATTTATTCGTCAGAGGAAGAAGTGAAGGAGGCAAGGAATCCTGGTGAATTTGATTTTCGGCATTATTTAGCCCGGCAACAAATTTATTCTCAAGTGGTTATTACTAAAGATATACGTATGAGCTGTAAAGGAAGCTCATGGCTGCAATATTTGTTTGAGCAAAGAAACCGAATGGAATTTACAGTGAAAAATGCAGTTTCGACTACAGCTTATCCATGGATTAAAGCTCTAATATTTGGAGAAACCGATGAATTAGATAAGGATACGCTTGAGTGGTTCCGAGAATGGGGTCTCTCCCATTTATTAGCTATATCCGGACTCCACATCGGATTATTTCTCACTCTGTTTATGCTGCTTTTTTACCGCACGGGCATTGCTTCAATGGAACAAGTACGTTTCAGTCTTATCTGCATTCTGCCAGCCTATTCCTTTATTGCAGGGGGAGCTCCTTCTGTACTCAGGGCAAGTCTTATGGGAGTGATCGCCCTCCTTTTAGCACAAGCAGGTTTGAGAATGGCCGTTACTGATATTCTGTCAATCACAGCCATTGTCCTCTTAATTGCTTCACCTGATATGCTGCAGCAACCAGGATTTCAGTTTTCTTTCCTCGTAACCTTTGCATTGATTTTTTCCTCGAAAATCTTTCTTCAAGAGCAAAACTTTCTCACACTCTCTGCGAAAATCTGCCTGATTAGTCAGCTCTGTGTCTTGCCTTTGCAAGTGCATTACTTTTATGAATGCAACCCGTTATCTCTGCTGGCTAATTTGCTGCTTGTCCCCTATTTTTCTTTTCTGCTTCTTCCAATATCCCTCCTGCTTGTGCTCCAGGCATTTATTTTTCCAAAAATCGCATTCGTTTTCTCTACTCTCACTTTTAGCTGTCATACCCAGTTGCTTAACTATATTGAAATTTTGAGCTCTAAGGTGTTATTTCAATGGACGATTGGCGCGATTCCAACTCCATGGATCCTAGTGTTTTCGGGGTCTTTTGTTATGATGATGATTTTTTGGAGCAGGAGAAAGCTGAAGCTTACGTTTTACCTGGCCGTAGTGTGCTGTTCAGTATTGATTGTATATTCAAGTCTGCCTTACTTCTCCAGTCAAGGTACAGTTACGATGCTTGACATTGGCCAAGGGGACACTTTTGTAATTGAGCTCCCATTTCGAAGGGGAGTGATGATGATCGATGCAGCGGGACCGCCGATTTTTACTGAAAATAAAACAAGGACAGAAGAAATGGTGATCGCTCCTTTTTTAAAATCGAGAGGCATTTCACACTTGGATGCCATGCTTGTGTCTCATCATGATTGGGACCACAACGGCAGTGTTTCTCCTATACTCCATGATTTTACAGTAGACCGGCTCATCGTAAGCCCTTATTACAAATTCGAAAAGAAACAAGGTCCGAAAGTTGAGGTCAACCGAGTGAAAGCAGGTGACAAATTTTCTATTCAAGGACAGCAGTTTTCAGTCCTCGAGCCCGATCGGGAAGCTTCTTCAACAAATGATAATTCTGTAGTGCTGCTGACTAAACTGGGTGGGAAATTGTGGATGTTCACGGGCGATTCATCGGTAGAGAAGGAAGAGGAAATGGTCAGAAATGGATCGAATCTCGATGTGGATGTATTAAAGGTTGGACACCATGGCAGCCATACTTCTACTTCAGAAGAATGGCTTGAAGCCTTGACTCCTGAAATTGCCCTTATTTCTGCAGGCGAACATAATCGCTACGGACATCCCCATCAAGACGTCATTAACAAGCTTAAAGACATGGGCATCATCATCTGGAGAACAGATCAACATGGTGCTGTACAGTATAAATTCTCAGGTGGAGAAGGAACGTTTTATCCGTTTCTTTCGTATAATGCGAGCAGAGAATAAAAAAAGACTGCAGATCGACGCAGTCTCGGGTACTTTCCTTCAATTTTAGCTGAAGATTGAAAAAATCACGCCTATAAAGAAAATTACAAAGAAGAAAAGAAATGATAGACCAAAACCTAAACCAGAATCAATAATATCGTTTGTTTTGGATTGAATATCTTTCTTAAATTCGTTCATTGTTACCCCTCCTATATGTCTAACCCTAAGTATAAGCGATTACAAGGTTAAAATCTACATTCTGCTTGAATGAATTTAAAAAATCCTCAGATTGAATCCATTGCCTCAGCTAGCAAGACTTGTCACAGATAATTCTTGATTTAGCGGCCACACTATAGATGTGGGTAACAATATCGTCCTCTCCGACAGCGTCCGGGGCTCTCGAGAAGGCGTTTATATAGATTTCATTACGGCGGCGTACAATTTTGACAATGCTACCATTCAACAATAAAATGGTGTCACAACATCCATTTGGGTTGTACGCTCCGTATTTCTTTTTTGGATTGGAAAGGAATTTATTCAAGCATGGCGAACCAAAATCACTCACACGTACACTTATTATATGGGCTTGAGGATTATCTCATTCAGGAAAATAAGAAGAAACTTATAGAAAAAACGTTATCTAAAGAAGATCGTGAATTTAACCTTTCCCAATATGATCTTGAGGAAACGCCGGTCGAAGAGGTAATTACAGACGCGGAAACTTTCCCTTTTCTTGGCGATAAGAAAGTGGTGGTTGCCTATCACCCCGTTTTTTTAAAAGCCAAACCGGACAAGCTTCCCATCGAACATGACCTCGATGTATTAACCAATTATTTAGAAAATCCTGCTGATTATACAAAATTAATACTTATTGCTCCTTATGAAAAACTTGACGAACGAAAGAAACTGTTTAAACTCTTTAAGAAGAGCGGAGAAGTTATTTCTTGTCAGCCAGTTCGAGAATGGGAAATTGACAAGTGGATCGATTCCTTGGCAGCTGAACTACATATTCATATACCTGAGGACCTTCATGAACTTTTCTCAAACGAAGTGGGAACAAATCTGATGACCTTAAGAAGGGAAATGGAGAAGCTTGCTTTGAATGTAGGAAAAGGAGGTACTGTGACTCGCGAATTAGCAGAGCAGCTGCTTTCCCATAGTGCAGAATCATCTGGATTAAAGCTCGTAGATGCAGTGATGGAAAGAAATTTAGCCAGAGCCATTGGAATCTATAATGACTTGGTAAAAATAAATGAAGAACCAATAGCCTTAACCGCGCTGCTTGCTTCTCAGTTCAGAAATATCAGCCAGGCTAAAACCTTGAAAAGCAAAGGGTATGCAGAAAAACAAATGAAAACATACATTAAAGCTCATCCATATGTCATTAAAATGGCATTAAAGCGAGAGCGTTTTTTCACTCAGAAAGAATTAGAGGAAATAATGAATCAGCTTGCTGAAACAGACTATGTATTAAAACAGGGAAAAATGGAAAAATCCCTTGCCTTTGAGTTACTTCTGTACCGGCTCATCCATATTAAACAAACGGAATCAGCCCAAATTTAAAATAAGAAAGCTTCAGCTTGTAAAGAAACCCGTGTTTTTCTGCAAATTTTTTCTTACCGAAAGGAGCGATTGCCACTCCTGCGGAAGAATGAGTGAGCCGAGATCGCCGAGCGTGGGTTTCGCGAGAGACCTCGCTCCTTGGTATGCTTTAAAGACAGAAAAAGACTCTCCTTCACCTCGCTCACCCTAGCTGGATGGAGGAGAGTCTTCTTCATGTTCTGACAGGCAGCTGTCATCAGCGCCTGTTCCTTTACTTTTTCTTTTCCACGCAAACGGCAGTAACGCAGCCCATGCGTTCCTTTGAAGCTGCGAAGCTTCGCTCCACTTTTTCTTTTCTCATTCTATAA
Source organism: Halobacillus salinarum (assembly GCF_022919095.1). Classification (NCBI taxonomy): domain Bacteria; kingdom Bacillati; phylum Bacillota; class Bacilli; order Caryophanales; family Bacillaceae; genus Halobacillus; species Halobacillus salinarum. The sequence goes on from NZ_CP095073.1 coordinate 2,094,227, forward strand.
ATCCTTTTCCCTCATTAATCCCAGTTCAAGCGAACCTGCTCTTTGGCATCCTCCCACATATGGTGATAAATGGTTTTCTGGCACAAATTCTTCCATCGTTACGATTTTCATTTCATTTTGTCGCACTTTTCTTGATTGAAACAAAAAATCAGGCTGCCGACTTTCTCGACAACCTGAAGCTTCAGCTATAATAAGTTGAAGATTTTTAAATGAAAAACGATCCTCTAAGTAGCAGGATCGCATGTTGGTCATAAATGGAATCATTATAATGCGTTGACTTTTTTAGCCAGACGAGATTTTTGGCGATTTCCGTTATTTTTGTGCAGAGCACCGCGTTTGACAGCTTTGTCAATTTTCTTAACAGCAGTCTGAAGGGCATCTTTTGCATTTTCCTTATCGTTAGATGCTGTAAGCTTCTCAACACGTTTAACTGAAGTACGCATATCAGATTTAAAAGCTTGGTTAAGTGCATAAGCTTCGTGGTTTACGCGTACACGTTTTTTCGCTGATTTAATGTTAGGCATGGGTTCACCTCCTAGATAAAAACAAAAAGACTGATTCATATCGAACAAGAGACATTTTACCAAAGCAACGGCGTGTTTTCAATAGGTTTGTTAAACTAGAGCCTCTCGTTTGCATAGTTTTCCTTCTTTAGGGAGAAGATTGGCTTAAGGAGGGATTTATTAAATGAGTAGAGATGAACATTATTCCGTTCGGACCGACTTAGCTTTAGAAGCGCAAGAAATACATGTGCAAAACGATGCTTCTTCTTCGGATACAGACGGTGTCCAAGTGATGGAAAAGGAAATTCACGATATAAAAACTACGTACGTAACACTGGATGAATCTGGTGCTGAAAGAATCGGAAAAAAACCTGGCCATTATATTACACTGGAATCTCAAGCAATTCGGAAACAAGATACTAAACTACAAATGAATTTAGCGAAAGTTGTATCTGGTCAGCTTCGTAAAATCCTTACTGACAGCGGAGTGACCGATCAGGATCGATGCTTAATTGTAGGTTTAGGCAATCATCTTGTTACTCCTGATGCATTAGGTCCTTTAGTGACGGAAAAAGTACTTGTTACCAGCCACCTCTTTGAACTACAGCCGGAAACCGTCCAGGAAGGCTATCGCTCTGTTTCGGCGGTATCTCCTGGCGTAATGGGGACGACCGGAATTGAAACGAGTGATATGGTACATGGGATCATTGAAGAGACAAAACCAGACTTTGTGATTGTAATTGATGCTTTGGCATCCAGATCCATCAACAGAATTAATGCAACGATTCAAATATCCGACACTGGCATACATCCAGGCTCAGGAGTAGGAAATAAACGTAAGGAAATTAGTAAGGAAACCTACCAAGTTCCGGTGATCTCTATCGGGGTTCCGACCGTAGTAGATGCTGTAACGATTACGAGTGACACGATCGATTATGTGCTTAAACACTTTGGTAGAGAGTGGAAAGAAAAAGACCGTCCCGGTCAAGCTCTATCACCAGCTTTAAACCCGTTTGAAAGAAAAACCTTGACGGAGGAAGATCATCCGAACGAAGAACAATCCAAGGCTGTACTAGGGATGTTTGGACAATTAGAAGAAGCAGAAAAGAAACAGCTTATCAAGGAAGTATTAACCCCTTTAGGGCATAATTTAATGGTTACACCTAAAGAAGTAGACACATTTATCAATGATATGGCTCATGTCATTGCATCTGGAATTAATGGTGCGTTACATCCGGGAATTGAGGATGGAGAGGCCCAGTCGTACTCTAGGTAATGGAATAAAAAAGTAGAGCCATTTCGTTCTATCTTTTTCCTCACTCACATATCTTTTAATAGATTGAGTTTTGAGTGAGGAGAGGATCTACATATGCCACACTATCCGAAGTGGAAACAAAAGCGGCCGAACCGAATTAGAAGGTGGACAACTTGGTTTGGTGCCGCAATTTCTATACTCCTATTACTCTTTATAGGAATCGGCTTCTTAACAGGTGCTAAAACCACCTACCGGATTTATTCAGATACGATTCAAGGATGGACAACTCAATTAAAGGGAAGTTCCTTTATCTATTTATTTGAAATGGAAAACCGTCTCTTTGCAGGTGCACATCCAGAAGGGGAAAACTTTCCTGGGCTCTCAAGGCTCTCTTTTCAGTTATTAACGAGTCTTACACCAAATGATCCAAGGAGCCTCTTGGGCAGAGAAATTCCTGGTTTATCCTCGTATAATAGCGAGATTATCATTGCTGGGGAAGGAACGGACTATACGACTCTGCCTATAGAATCTAAAGCTCCCATTGACGTTGTCCAAAAAGATCGAGATGCGGTTGGAGGGGAAGAACCTTCACAGCCGGAAGAACAAAAGAAAAACAAACAGGAAGCCAAAGTATTCATCTATAATACGCACAATCGGGAATCGTTTCTTCCTCAGCTCCCTAAAGGAACATCATCAGATGAGGCATACAGCGGCAAAGTAAACGTGTCGTTAATCAGCAAAAGAATTGCAGATGATCTTGAAAAACACGGCATTGGGGCTGCAGTGGATCATACGGATTTTTCAAACGTATTGAAGCAAAAAGGAATGGAATATTATCAGTCCTATGATGCCTCCAGACCGGTTGTAAAGGAAGCCATGAATCAAAACAAATCTCTGCAGTATTTCTTTGACATTCACAGAGATAGCCTTCCGCATGATGTGACGACAACGACCATTGATGGAAAAAATTATGCCCGAATTATCTTTGTTATTGGAGCTGAAAATAAGAATTATGAGAAAAACTTAAAGCTTGCCTCGGAGCTTCACAAGCGGATTGAGAAAAATTATCCAGGTTTAAGCCGTGGGGTTATTACAAAGAGAGGCTCCGGTGTTAATGGCATTTATAACCAGGATTTAAATCAAAATGCGATCCTTTTTGAAGTAGGCGGTCTTGGAAATAACCTTGATGAACTGTATAGAACAGCAGATGTTATGGCAGAAGTCTTTAGTGACTACTATTTTGATGCTGAAAAGGTTTCTAAGAATTCCTAAATTCAAAAGGGGGAGAACGTATGAAATGGCTGCTCATGGTTTTGTTAAGCCTTACATTGTTTGTGACGGGCGCATTCGTCGGCATACACCAAAATTCTCAAAAATATAAAGAAGAGACAGCAGCTGTTTCCCAACATGAAAATAAACAATCCTCAGTCAAATCAACAGCGGAAATTTCTGCAAAGACAGATAAAAAAGAAGCTGAAGAAAAGCCGGGGGAACAGACCTGTGTAGACCAAAAGCAGGAGAAGCGTTCTGCCCCTTTCATCGTGAAAATAGCGGTAGGACTTGGAGAAGGTGTTTCCGCTTGTTTTGATATGGTTGTTCTCATCCTGTCCCAGTTTATCCACGCGGGGTAAAACAAATCTTTTTCGTTATACGTATGCGATCACGATTGAATCTTCTTGCTCCTATTGCTATAATCAGGCTAGCTATCTGTGCCGAATTCAGTAGGAGTGATGTATGTTGACAAAATCATTTAATCAGGAAAGGGTGCGCAATTTTTCGATTATCGCCCATATCGATCATGGGAAGTCGACGCTTGCGGATCGTATCCTTGAAAAAACCAATGCACTTTCCCAACGGGAAATGAAGGAACAGTTTCTCGATGCCATGGACCTTGAAAGGGAACGTGGAATTACGATTAAATTAAACGCCGTACAGTTAAATTATAAAGCGAAGGATAATGAGGATTATACTTTTCATTTAATTGATACCCCCGGACACGTAGACTTTACATATGAAGTCTCTCGTAGTTTGGCTGCCTGTGAAGGGGCCATTTTAGTTGTTGATGCGGCTCAGGGAATTGAAGCGCAGACGCTTGCGAACGTCTACCTTGCTTTAGAAAATGATCTTGAGATTATTCCAGTCATCAATAAAATAGATCTTCCTGGAGCTGACCCTGAACGTATTAAACAGGAGATAGAAGATGTCATCGGAATTGATGCTTCAGAAGCGATTCTTGCTTCTGCTAAAGAGGGAATAGGAATCGACGAAATTCTTGAACGAATTGTAAGTGATATCCCAGCACCTGCAGGAGACCCTGTCAAGCCTACAAAAGGGCTTATTTTTGACTCGTTATATGATACTTACCGCGGGGTAGTTGCTTACACATGTGTCAGAGAAGGATCGATTAAAGTCGGCGACCGGATTAAAATGATGGCTACAGGGAAGGAATTTGAAGTGAATGAAGTAGGTGTATTTAAACCAACTCCTACTTCCCTTAAAGAACTCCATGTAGGAGATGTCGGCTATTTAACAGCTTCCATTAAGAACATTGGTGATACTCAAGTTGGGGATACCATCACATTAGCAAACAATCCGGCGGAGCAGCCGCTTCTTGGTTACAAAAAGCTGAATCCAATGGTTTTCTGCGGGCTGTACCCGGTAGATGCCAACAATTACAATGACCTACGTGATGCGCTTGAGCGTCTTGAGTTGAATGATTCTTCGCTTCAATATGAAGCAGAAACTTCACAGGCACTGGGCTTTGGCTTCAGGTGCGGATTCCTTGGAATGCTGCATATGGAGATTATCCAGGAGCGGATTGAACGTGAATACAAAATTGATTTAATCACCACCGCTCCCAGTGTTATCTACCAGGTGAAGCTGACCGATGGAGAGGAAATCAAGGTTGATAACCCATCCATGATGCCGGACAACCAGAAGCTTCAAGAAGTCCAGGAGCCGTTTGTAAAAGCTACCATTATGGTACCGAATGACTATGTTGGTCCAGTGATGGAAATTTGTCAGCGTAAGCGCGGCAATTTTATGGATATGCAGTACCTCGATGATAACCGGGTGAACATCGTTTATGAAATCCCGCTTTCTGAAATCGTTTATGACTTCTTTGATTCTCTTAAGTCCCAGACGAAGGGCTATGCTTCCTTTGATTATGAGTTAATCGGCTATAAACCGTCCAACCTTGTAAAAATGGATATCCTGCTTAATGGAGATACGATCGATGCTTTGTCTTTTATTGTCCATAGAGATTTTGCTTATGAGCGCGGTAAATTGATCGCTGAAAAACTGAAGGAACTGATTCCAAGGCAGCAGTTTGAAGTACCTGTGCAGGCTGCGATCGGAAATAAGATCATTGCAAGAACTACGATAAAAGCAATGCGGAAAAATGTTCTTTCCAAGTGCTACGGAGGCGATATTTCGCGAAAGCGCAAACTTCTTGAAAAACAAAAAGAAGGAAAAAAGCGAATGAAAATGGTGGGCTCAGTAGAGGTCCCTCAAGAAGCCTTTATGTCTGTGCTTGAAATTAACGACGATTGATACTTTTGAAAAATGTGGCCGCAGGAGATCATCTCTTGCGGTTTTCCTTATGAAAGGGTGAGAGACATCATGACAATACCTTCTGCTTATATTCACATTCCGTTCTGCCAGCAGATCTGCCATTACTGTGACTTTACGAAATTCTTTTATAACGAAAAACTGGCAGATGAATACCTCTTGGCTTTGGAAAAGGAAATTCATACGTATTTTCCTGATGAGAAAGCTAAAGTAAAAACGATATTTGTCGGGGGTGGTACACCGACAGCCGTTAACCACAGCCAGTTGAACCAGCTCTTACAAATGATTGCAGAGCACTTTGATATTTCTGCCTGCGACGAATACACATTTGAAGCAAATCCCGGAGATCTTGATGTCACGAAAGTAAAGATGCTGAAAGAAGCAGGGGTGAATCGGATTTCGCTGGGCGTGCAGGTTTTTGATGATCAAATGCTTGAAAAAATAGGCAGAGTCCATAAGGTGGAGGATGTTTATACAAACATTGACCGTTTACTTACAGCCGGTTTAAGCAACGTTAGTATTGACCTCATGTATGGACTGCCTGGACAGTCAGTTGCTGATTTTGAAAAAACGATAGACGAAGCTTTACAATTTGGACTTCCGCATTATTCTTCTTATTCGCTGCAGATCGAACCAAAGACGATTTTTTACCAGCGCTATAAAAAAGGAAAATTAATAAAGCCTCCGGAAGAAGAGGAAGCTGAAATGTATGGGCTGCTGCAATCAAAGCTGTCAGAGCAGGGAATACTACAGTATGAAATAAGTAATTTTTCAGTGCCGGGTTATGAAAGTAAGCATAATCTGACATACTGGAATAATGAATTTTATTTTGGAATTGGTGCGGGGGCTCATGGCTATCTGCCAGGGAAAAGAACGATTAACATCCGCCCGCTGCCTGCTTATGTAAAGCAGGCAATAACTGATGGAAAACCAGTGCTTCATGAGGAACCAATTACCTTGAAAGAGCAGATGGAAGAGGAAATGTTTCTTGGTTTACGGAAAACAGAAGGGGTTTCCTTGCAAAGATTTGCTGACAAATATAACAGAGAAGTAGCAGAAGTATTTGGACGAGCAGTCCCTCATTTAACTGAAAGATCACTGCTTGAAGTAGAAGAGGGGAGAATTAAACTTACTGAACACGGCAGACTGCTTGGAAATGAAGTGTTTCAGGAATTTTTAATTGATGAATAAAAAACTGAACTTATCCGTTGACATCCGAACCCCCTTTTGATAATTTATTATTAGATTTAGCACTCACTTAATTCGAGTGCTAACAGAGGTGATCATCGATGCTAACAGAAAGACAACTGCTGATTTTGCAAGTGATAGTTGATGATTTCATCCTGACTGCACAGCCGGTGGGTTCCCGGTCGATCTCAAAAAAAAATGCCGTTACCTTTAGCTCAGCTACCATTAGAAATGAAATGGCAGATTTAGAGGAAATGGGGTTCATTGAAAAGACCCACTCTTCTTCCGGCCGGATTCCTTCCGAACAAGGTTATCGTTTTTATGTTGATCATTTGCTGTCCCCACTGCGTTTGTCTAGAGAGGAATTAACGACAATAAGGGCTGCATTTAATGATCGTATGCTCGAATTTGAACGAGTGGTGCAGAAGTCTGCAGGGATACTATCGGATTTAACGAACTATACATCCTTAGTGCTTGGACCGGAAGTATTTGAAACGAAGCTAAAACAGCTGCAGATTGTTCCCTTAAATGAGCAGTCAGCTATTGCTATCCTGGTTACAGATACCGGGCATGTGGAACACAGGGCATTTAATGTACCTGTTGAAATTGATTCCGGCGAACTGGAAAAGATCGTTAATATCCTGAATTCCCGACTGCAAGGTGTCCCTCTTGTTAAAATTCATGAAAAGCTGTATTCAGAGATCCATACTCTGCTAAAAGACCATACGGATAGGCATGAGCATCTGTTTTCTTATTTACAGGCCGCCTTAGTAGATGAGCAGCCGACGAAGATTTATATCGGAGGCAAAACGAACATTCTAATGCAGCCGGAGTTTAGAGATTTGGATAAAGTCCGATCCCTTTACGCTATTATTGAAAAAGAAGCCGAAATGGCGGATTTGCTCCGGACTGGTGAAAAAGGGGTTCACGTTCGTATTGGCCATGAAAATCCATTTGATGCCATGCAGAATTGCAGCCTGATAACAGCCAGTTATACGATGGGCAACAATCAGAGAGGTACCATTGCATTACTTGGGCCCACCCGTATGGAGTATAACAGGATGATTTCATTGATGAACGAGTTATCCAAGCATATGACAGAAGCCTTCCGAGGCTTGTACTAGAACGATGCAAACCAAGTGAAGATGGGGACTTATATTCCCATCGCTTCTTTTTGTCTATTGCTTTTTCAGGATATAAAAACATGTTATAGTCAATAACGGTATAAGGAAGTTTAGGAGGTGGAATTCGTGGAAGAAAATAAACAGCAAGAGCAGGAAATTATTGATGAAACAGAAGAACAGCAGGAACGGGAGATTCTTGAAGAGGAATATTCTGATGCTGAAATTTCTGTTGAACAACTGGAACAGCTTCGTAAAGAAAATGAACAAATCAACAACCGCTTGCTTCGCTTACAAGCCGATTATGATAATTTTCGCAGGCGTACAATGCAAGAAAAAGAAGCTGATCGCAAGTACAGATCCCAAAGCTTAATCGAAGAACTTATCCCTGTACTGGATAACTTTGAGAGAGCTTTCCAAATAGAAGTAGAAGGAGAAGCAGCTCAAAAATTTGCTGAAGGAATGAAAATGGTACACGATCAATTTAAAGCCGCACTTGATAAAGAAGGGGTAGAAACCATCCCTGCCGAAGGCGAACCATTTGATCCCCATTTACATCAGGCAGTCATGCAAGTGGAAGATGACAACTACGAATCAAATGTAGTGGTCGAGGAGCTGCAAAAGGGATATCGCTTGAAAGACCGGGTTATCCGCCCGGCAATGGTAAAAGTAAATCAATAAATCGAAATTTTTATGTAGGAAGTAAAGGAGGACTCATCACCATGGGTAAAATTATCGGAATTGACTTAGGTACAACAAACTCTTGTGTAGCAGTGATGGAAGGCGGCGAATCAAAAGTAATTCCCAATCCAGAAGGGAACCGTACAACTCCATCAGCTGTAGCTTTTAAAAATGGCGAACGTCAAGTAGGTGAAGTAGCGAAACGCCAGGCGATTACAAACCCTAACACCATCCTGTCCATTAAACGCTATATGGGTACAGACCATAAAGTAGAAGTGGAAGGAAAAGAATATACACCACAAGAGATTTCTGCAATCATCCTGCAGTACATTAAAGGGTACGCAGAAGACTACCTTGGTGATACTGTAGATAAAGCGGTTATTACTGTGCCGGCTTACTTTAACGATGCTGAACGCCAAGCGACTAAAGATGCTGGTAAAATTGCTGGTCTAGAAGTAGAGCGTATTATTAACGAACCAACAGCTGCAGCGCTTGCTTATGGTATTGATAAAGAAGACCAAGATCAAACCATTTTAGTTTACGACTTAGGCGGAGGGACTTTCGACGTTTCCATTTTGGATATCGGCGATGGTACATTCGAAGTTGTTTCCACTGCTGGAGATAACCGTCTAGGTGGAGATGACTTTGACCAGGTTATCATTGACCATATGGTAGCTGAATTCAAAAAAGAAAACGGCATTGATCTTTCTCAGGATAAAATGGCAAAACAACGCTTGAAAGATGCTGCTGAGAAAGCGAAGAAGGATCTTTCCGGCGTAGCTCAAACGCAAATTTCACTGCCATTCATTACGGCAGGAGAAGCAGGTCCGCTCCACCTGGAGATGAACCTTACTCGTGCAAAATTTGAAGAGCTTTCATCAGATCTGATCGAACGTACGATGAAACCAACTCGTCAGGCATTGAAAGATGCAGGTATGAGCGCAAGCGATATTCATAAAGTACTATTAGTTGGAGGGTCTACTCGAATTCCAGCCGTTCAAGAAGCAATTAAGAAAGCGGTTGGCAAAGAGCCGTCTAAAGGCGTGAACCCTGACGAAGTGGTTGCTCTAGGTGCATCTATCCAGGGCGGCGTACTGCAAGGGGACGTTAAAGACGTCGTTCTCCTTGATGTTACACCACTATCATTAGGTATTGAAACAATGGGTGGCGTGACTACTAAATTAATCGAACGTAATACAACGATCCCAACTAGTCACTCTCAAGTCTTCTCCACAGCTGCTGATAATCAGACTGCTGTTGATATTCACGTACTGCAAGGGGAACGTGAAATGGCTCAGGACAACAAAACGCTCGGTCGTTTCCAGTTGACGGATATCCCGCCGGCTCCAAGAGGCGTGCCTCAAATCGAAGTAAGCTTCGATATTGATGCAAACGGGATTGTTAATGTACGCGCTAAAGACATGGGTACAAATAAAGAACAATCCATTACCATTAAATCTTCCTCGGGTCTTTCCGATGAAGAAGTAGATGAAATGGTACGTCAGGCTGAAGAAAATGCTGAAGAAGATAAGAAGAAACGTGAAGAGGTAGAGCTTCGCAATGAAGCTGACCAGCTCGTATTTACTACCGATAAGACAATTAAAGACCTAGGTGAAAAAGTTACGGAAGAAGAGAAACAACAAGCAGAATCAGCAAAAGAAGAGCTGAAAACTGCTCTTGAAGGTGAAGATCTTGACGCAATTAGAGAGAAGAAAGATGCTCTTCAAGAACAAGTTCAAAACCTTTCTGTTAAGCTCTATGAACAAGCACAACAGCAGGCTGAAGCTGCCCAGGGTGAAGAGGGCAAAGCCGAAGATGATGTAGTTGACGCTGACTATGAAGAGGTTAACGACGACGAAAAGAAGTAAAGGATAGGTAGAATGAAAAAAGTCAAAGTCAGGATCTTCTTGGCTTTGACTTTTTTTAACGCGTGAAAAAGTTGCTGAAACAACCTGAAAAATGTTATTATGAATTTTATGCTATAGTGCCCGGGAGAGTGATCGACAAGTGAGTAAACGTGATTATTATGAGGTCCTCGGGGTATCGAAAGATGCTTCCAAGGAGGAAATAAAGAAAGCTTACCGTAAACTGGCACGCCAATACCACCCGGATGTCAGTAAAGAGGAAAACGCAGCAGATAAATTTAAAGAAGCCAAAGAGGCTTATGAAACGCTAAGTGATCAGCAAAAGCGTGCTCAGTATGACCAGTTCGGCCATGCTGGACCTAACCAAGGCTTTGGCGGTTTTGGTGGAGGAGCAGAAGATTTCGGCGGCTTTGGAGATATTTTCGACATGTTCTTTGGTGGGGGAGGCCGCAGACGCGACCCTAACGCTCCCCGGAAAGGTGCCGATCTTCAATATACCATGTCCTTAGACTTTGAAGAGGCAATCTTCGGTAAAAGCACCACGATTGAAATTCCAATTGAAGAAGATTGTGAAACATGCGGCGGCGACGGTGCAAAGCCGGGAACTTCTCCTGAAACTTGTCCTCACTGTCAAGGTTCAGGGCAAATCAATCAGGAACAGAACACGCCGTTTGGCCGCGTAGTTAATCGCCGTGTATGTCACCATTGTCAAGGAAGCGGTAAAATTGTTAAGGAAAAATGTCCAGATTGCGGCGGCAGAGGACGGATAAATTCACGGAAGAAGATTAACATTGATATCCCGGCTGGTATCGATGAAGGTCAGCAAATCCGTGTTCCAGGAAAAGGTGAAGCTGGCGTAAACGGCGGACCTGCAGGGGATTTATTCGTAGTGATCCAGGTTAAGCCGCACGAATTCTTTGAACGCGAAGGAGACCATATTTTCTGTGAGATTCCTTTAACCTTTACCCAAGCAGCACTTGGCGATGAGATTGAAGTCCCTACGGTCCATGGAAAAGTTATGCTGAAAATACCAGCAGGAACTCAGACAGGCAAAACGTTCCGTCTGAAAGATAAAGGTGCTCCAAATGTTCATGGCCGCGGTCATGGGGATCAACACGTGAAGACAAAAGTGATAACTCCAAAAAATCTCACTGAACGTCAAAAAGAATTGCTTCGTGAATTCAATGATATCAGCGGTAATGAAGCGACTGAAGAACAGCACGGCAATTTCTTTGAACGTATGAAACGTGCTTTTAAAGGTGAGTAGATAAAGCAAAGGGAGAGTGTCTAGGACGGAAGGTCAGACTGGGGGCAATCATTCGCCGGTTCCATTGTCCAGATACTCTCTTCTTTTATTTCATAAACAAATACTTAATAAAGTGAGTTGATCCGAGTGAAATGGTCAGAAATCTGTATACACACGACCAATGAAGCGATTGAACCTGTATCTAATATCCTTCACGAATCCGGAGCCAGTGGTGTGGTGATTGAAGACCCTCAAGACATGATCCGCGAAGAAACAGCTTTAGGTGAGATTTATGAATTAAATCCTGAAGATTATCCGGAAGAAGGCGTTTACGTAAAAGCATATCTTCCTGTGAACAGTTTTTTAGGAGAAACAGTGGAGGAAATAAAGCAGTCGATCAGCCAGCTGTCTTCCTTTGATATTGATGTCGGTAAAAATCTTATTTCCATTAGCGAAATCAATGAAGAAGACTGGGCCACAGCTTGGAAAAAATACTATAAGCCTGTTAAAATATCTGAAAAGATAACCATCATCCCTACTTGGGAGAAGTACACACCGGTTTCCACTGATGAAATCATAATCGAAATGGATCCTGGCATGGCTTTTGGAACAGGTACTCATCCAACTACTGTGTTAAGCCTGCAGGCGCTGGAGCAATACTTAAAAGAAGGTAACCAAGTCCTCGATGTTGGAGCGGGCTCGGGCATTCTTAGTATCGCTTCCGTTTTGCTTGGTGCAGAGCACGTGTATGCGTTTGACCTGGATGATATTGCAGTAGCCAGTACGTTGAACAACGCTAGTCTGAATCAGGTGGAAAACAAAATTTCAGCAAAACAAAATGATTTGCTGAAAGGTGTGGAACCGGGGGCTGATTTAATCGTCTCCAATATTTTAGCTGAAATCATTGTCCGTTTTACTAAGGAAGCTTATCATGTAATTAAGCCTGGAGGTTATTTTATTACTTCAGGAATTATTTCAGGAAAGAAAGACTTGGTAAGAGATCAGTTGATAAGCTCAGGTTTTGAAATCGTTGAAACCAATAAAATGGAAGACTGGATATCCATTATAGCCAGGAAGCCAGGACAATAGGTGGCGTGTTATGGTACAACGTTATTTTGTGGACAAGGAACAATGGTCCGAGCAATATGTTTCCGTCACAGGAGAGGATGTCCATCACATTTCCAGAGTAATGCGGATGGCTCCAGGGGATGAAATTATCTGCATAAAGAAAGATGATCAGTTGGCTGCGAGTTGTGAAATAACTGCGATAGAAAATAGGCAGGTGCTTTGCAGAATAGTGGAACGCCTTGAAGAAAACAGGGAATTGCCTGTAGATGTTACAATTGTCCAAAGTATTGGAAAAGGCGATAAACTTGAGCAAGTGATTCAAAAAGGCACCGAGCTGGGTGCTCACAGTTTTATCCCTTTTCAGGCTGAGAGGTCAATTTCCAAGTGGGACGAGTCTAAAGCGAGAAAAAAAGTAAACAGGCTCGAAAAAATTGCTAAAGAAGCCAGTGAGCAGTCCCAGCGCTCCCATATACCTGAAGTTTCTCTGCCGGTTGATCTTAATCATCTCCTTGATACGGCAGAAGAGTTTGATGTAAAAGTATTTGCTTATGAAGACGAAGCGCGGGCAGAGGATTTTCATTCCTTAGCGGATCATTTTGCTCATGTAAAGGAAGGAATGAGGATTCTAGTAGTCATCGGTCCTGAGGGTGGATTTTCTGACCGGGAAGTCAGCCAGCTGTCTGCGGCTCATTTTGAGACGGTGAGGCTGGGACGGCGAATCCTTAGAATGGAAACGGCCCCTTTGTATTACTTATCTAGTGTTTCCTACCATTTTGAAGAGTTGAGGTGAAGATGAATGCCTAATGTTGCATTTCATACGCTGGGTTGTAAAGTGAATCATTACGAAACAGAAGCAATCTGGCAATTATTTAGTGATCGAGGATACGAACGAGTGGACTTTGAACGTCCTTCAGATGTTTATGTGATCAATACTTGTACAGTAACCAATACGGGGGATAAAAAAAGCCGGCAAGTTATTCGCAGGGCAATTCGTAAAAATCCTGATGCCGTGATCTGCGTTACTGGTTGCTATGCGCAAACATCTCCAGGGGAGATCATGGACATCCCTGGTGTAGATATTGTTGTAGGTACGCAGGACCGTGTGAAAATGCTGGACTATATTGAACAGTTCAAGAAGGAACGCCAGCCCATTAACGGGGTTACGAATATTATGAAAAACCGTGTGTATGAAGAGCTGGATGTCCCGGCTTTTACTGATCGCACTAGAGCCTCATTGAAGATTCAGGAAGGGTGTAACAACTTCTGTACTTTCTGTATTATCCCGTGGGCACGCGGATTAATGCGTTCCCGTGATCCGGAAGCTGTCGTAAGTCAGGCACAGCAGCTTGTCGATGCAGGCTATAAAGAGATCGTTTTAACAGGGATTCACACGGGCGGTTACGGAGAAGACATGAAAGATTACAATTTAGCGATGCTTCTAAGAGAACTGGACAAACGCGTCCAAGGTCTCAAAAGAATTCGCATCTCTTCTATTGAAGCGAGTCAAATAACAGATGATGTGATTGAAGTTCTTAACGACTCTGATAAAATCGTGCGCCATTTGCATATTCCGCTTCAATCCGGATCTGATACCGTATTGAAAAGAATGAGAAGGAAGTATACGACCGAATTTTATAAAGAAAGAATTGACAGAATTAAAGAAGCACTGCCTGGTCTTGCGATTACTTCAGATGTTATTGTCGGTTTCCCAGGGGAAACAGAGGAAGAATTCATGGAAACATACAACTTTGTAAAAGAAATCGGTTATTCCGAGCTGCATGTCTTTCCATTTTCGAAACGCACAGGTACGCCTGCTGCCCGGATGAAAGATCAAATCGATGATGAAATCAAGCATGAGCGTGTCCGGCGATTAATTGATTTATCTGACCAGCAAGCGAAGGAATACGCTTCTCAATATGAAGGAGAAGTGCTTGAAATGATTCCAGAAGAGCATTCCAGAGATGAAGAAGGAAGGCTAGTAGGATACACAGACAACTATCTAAAAGTGAAGATTTCAGGAAGCGATGACTTGATTGGTGAGATTGTTAGAGTGAAAATTACCAAAGCGGGTTACCCTTATAATATAGGGGAGTTTGTCCGTGTTATGGATGAACCTTCTCAAGTTTCACTTAGTTCCTGAAACTTTTAAACCGCTGTGAGGAAATCATAGCGGTTTTTTATTAGAGCAACGGGGAATCTTTCCTCTTACTTATAAGGAATGCATTCTGTCGTGAATCATGCTATGATACAATAGATGTACGAACAACTCAATTTCTGAAGGGACGATGATTTATGGAACAAAATTTAGCAAAAATGATTGATCATACACAATTAAAGCCGGATACAACAAAAGAAAAGATTACCCAAATATGTAAAGAAGCTAAGGAGCACCACTTTGCCTCAGTGTGCATTAACCCCCACTGGGTAAAGTACAGCTATAGTCTTTTAAAAGATACAGACGTGAAGGTTTGTACGGTGATTGGTTTTCCATTAGGAGCAACGACTACAGAAACTAAATCATTTGAGACGCGGCAGGCGATTGAAAATGGTGCGACTGAAGTAGATATGGTGATCAATATCGGGGAATTGAAATCCGGTAATACGGATGCAGTGAAAGAAGATATTGCAGCTGTTGTGATTGAAGCTGGGGAGAAGGCATTGGTGAAGGTAATCATCGAGACTTGTCTTTTAACAGACGAAGAAAAAGTAACCGCCTGCGAACTAGCCAAAGCGGCTGGAGCACATTTTGTAAAAACTTCTACAGGATTCTCTACCGGAGGAGCGACTGTTGAAGATATCAGTTTAATGAGAAAAACAGTCGGTCCTGAATTGGGAGTAAAAGCTTCTGGAGGAGTTCGTGATTACAAAGGTGCAAAAGCAATGATTGAAGCCGGGGCAACAAGAATTGGTGCTAGTTCAGGAATTGCGATCCTCAACGGAGAACAAGGTACATCTGATTATTAAAAGGAAGCGGCACGAACAATTTTTTTCTCATAAAAGTGGTCCGTCGTTTTCTCTTATAAGACCCTTGATTGTTTACAGTTCAGGGAATTATAATTTTGTAGAAACGATGTCAGTTATTAATAAAAAAGTTGACCACACGCAAGGCATATAATATAATTGTCAAAGGTATGGGACACCTGCTCATACAGTTTAGTAACAGTTTTTTTGCTTCGGAGGGAGGGAAATAGCATGTCAAAAACAACTCGCGTTCGTAAAAACGAGTCTCTTGAAGATGCTCTTCGTCGCTTCAAGCGCAGTGTATCTAAAAGTGGTACACTAGCAGAATATCGTAAGCGTGAATATTACGATAAACCAAGCGTTCGCCGCAAGAAAAAATCTGAGGCAGCTAGAAAGCGCAAGTAGTGATTAAAGAGGGTGTTAGTTAGAATGACTATTACTGAACGCCTGACCGAGGATATGAAAACGGCGATGAAGGCAAGGGATAAGCAAACTCTTTCCGTTATTCGCATGGTGAGAGCTTCAATGCAAAATGAGGCTATCAAACTTGGAAAAGGCGAATTAACTGATGAAGAAGAATTAACTGTTTTAACCCGTGAGGTAAAACAGCGAAAAGATTCCCTCCACGAATTCGAAGAAGCTGGACGCGATGATCTTGTAGAAGGACTTCATTATGAATTGGAAGTTTTACAAAGATATATGCCGGAACAGCTGTCAGAAGAAGAACTTGAGCAAATTGTTCAAGAAACAATTCAAGAGGTAGGAGCTTCTAACAAGAGTGACATGGGTAAAGTCATGAGTGCAGTTATGCCTAAAGTTAAAGGCAAAGCGGATGGCTCCCAGGTAAATAAGCTCGTGCTAAAGCAATTATCCTAAGTTTAAAGGTCTCTCTAATTCAAGAGAGGCCTTTTTATATACTTTGAAACTATTTGGCAATCCTATACGTATAGGTAGTAACCGAAAGGATGATTGGGGGAGGTGAGAAGTGGATGGTTAGACGCATGCAAAGGATCGTCGTTTATTCTTTGCTGATCACAGCTGCAGGTATCATAGGCTTTCAGCTTTTTTTGAATGCGGTTTCTGCTAAAGGAGAAGGGAAGCTTGTCTATATCATCCCTGTATCAGAAACAGTGGAAAGGGGAATGGCTGCTTTTCTTCATCGGACGACAGATGAGGCAATAGAAAATGGTGCAGATCAAATCATTTTTGAATTAGACACGCCTGGAGGAAGGGTAGATGCTGCTGGGGCAATTGGAGAGATAATTCAGGACTTAACTGTTCCTAATACAGCTTTTATTACAAGCAGGGCTTATTCTGCAGGTTCATATATCGCGTTAAACACCGATCAGATTTATATGAAACCTCAGGCAACTATGGGTGCTTCAGGAGTGATTAACTCCGATGGAACCGCAGCAGATAAGAAAGCTCAATCTGCCTGGATCTCTTCGATGGTAGCTGCTGCGGAATCGAACAACAGGGATCCTCTTTATGCAAGAGCGATGGCCGATAGCAAAGTCGATTTACCTGAATATGGAGCCCCTAAAGGGGAATTTCTAACGTTGGGACCTTCACAGGCAAAAGAAGTCGGTTATGCAGAAGGAATTGTTAATGATCGCACCGAATTGCTAAATGAGCTGGGTCTTTCGGATGCAAAGATCGTTGAAACGTCCCCGACTCTTGCAGAAAACCTGGCAAGATTACTGACCAATCCAGTCGTTATTCCAATTTTGCTTTCGGTCGCAAGCCTGGGGCTTGTCGTAGAATTGTATTCCCCTGGATTTGGTGTGCCTGGAATTATGGGCATTCTATCGCTTGTATTATTCTTTTATGGACATATTGTAGCAGGCCTGGCTGGGTACGAAGCGATTGTATTACTAATCTTGGGAATTGGACTCATTATTGCTGAATTGTTCCTGCCGGGAGGCATTGCGGGAATCGCCGGTGTCGTAGCCATTGTGGCCTCTTTAATGCTTTCTTCAGCCGATATGGGACAGATGGCGATGAGCATCGGGATCGCTGTCATCGTTACGATTGCCGGCTCACTGCTGATGTTTAAGTTCTTTGGATTGGAGCGGGGTTTTTTCCGGCATGTGATCCTTAATGAATCAACTTCTGCTGAACAAGGCTATCTGTCTTCTGTGACACGTCTTGAACTGATTGGATTAGAAGGAGTAGCTCTTACACCTTTACGTCCTTCAGGCACCGCAATCATTGATGAAGAACGCCTCGATGTAGTAAGCGAAGGGGGTTTTATTGGCGCAGGTGAACAAGTAAGAGTGGTAAAAACAGAAGGAGCAAGAATTGTAGTGAGAGCAGTAAATACTATGAATAACTAGGAGGAAGATGAAATGACGTTAAATGAACTGATGCCCATTATTATTGTCGGGATCATAATTATTGTATTGGCTGTTCTACTGACATTTATTCCAGTTATGCTTTGGATCAGTGCCCTTGCGGCCGGGGTGAAAATTAGTATATTTACTTTGGTAGGGATGAGACTGAGACGGGTTATTCCATCACGAGTCATTACTCCCCTGATAAAGGCGCATAAAGCAGGAGTGAATGTTAATACGAATCAGCTGGAAAGTCACTACCTTGCTGGAGGGAATGTGGACAGGGTTGTCAATGCTCTGATCGCAGCACAGCGAGCAAACATCGAGTTAAGTTTTGAACGGGCGGCAGCTATCGATCTCGCAGGAAGAGATGTGTTGGAAGCCGTACAAATGAGTGTTAATCCTAAGGTGATCGAAACGCCGTTTATTGCCGGGGTAGCTATGGACGGGATTGAAGTAAAAGCTAAAGCGAGAATTACCGTGCGGGCAAACATCGACAGGCTTGTCGGTGGTGCTGGTGAAGATACGGTAATTGCTCGTGTTGGAGAAGGGATTGTTTCGACAATTGGTTCAAGTAAGAACCACAATAAAGTACTGGAAAATCCTGATTTGATCTCTCAAAACGTGTTAGGAAAAGGGTTGGACGCAGGAACAGCATTTGAGATTCTTTCGATTGATATTGCTGATATTGATATTGGCAAAAATATTGGGGCGATCCTGCAAACCGACCAGGCAGAAGCAGATAAAAATATTGCTCAAGCGAAAGCAGAAGAACGAAGAGCTATGGCTATCGCCCAAGAACAAGAAATGCGTGCCCGCGTCCAGGAAATGCATGCAAAAGTAGTGGAAGCAGAAGCCGATGTACCACAGGCGCTTGCTGAAGCCCTTCGCTCTGGAAAGATGGGCGTCATGGATTACATGAATTATCAAAATATTAATGCAGATACAGATATGAGAAAAACACTAGGAAAATCCACTGACGATGAAAACAGTGATGAAGAAGAGAAGTAATCCTTTTTAAGCAGAAAGGAAGATAAGAATGGAAGATCTTTTCAGCCTGGTGTTCAGCAACATGTTTATCCTGTTAGCGATTGTTTTTGGAATCTACAGCTGGATTAAACGGGCTGCCCTTGGTCAACAGAAGACGGATTCTAAGCGGCAAAAGAATAATCCAGACTCAGAAATACGTGGAGAAAGCGCGTCGCAAAATCACGGCCAAGAACCGGAAGAACGACAAACGCCTGGCAGAACGTTTACTTATGAAACACCGAATAAAGATATTCATAATGCGCCGATTCAGGAAGATGAAATGAAAGTGCATATTGAAAAGAACAAACACCCGGGTTCGACTCGCTCTTCAAGAAAGATTAAGTGGAATAAAAAAAGCGTATCGGACGGAATTATTATGGCCGAAATCCTCGGTCCTCCACGTGCCTATAAGCCTCATAACTCAAATTATAGAAAAAGATAAGGAAACGCACGAATTGTAGTGATACAATTCGTGCGTTTTTCGTATAAATAGAAAAGAAGGGAGGAAGTCGGATGTCAAAATGGAAGCAGCAGCTCCGTGCTTGGTTAGGACGTTCTTTCGATTTACCTTCTGATGTGATGCTCGATTTACCGAGAATTACAACGATAGGTTCCATCCACGTTTACATAGAGAACCATACGGGTCTTTTGCATTTCTCTGACGAAGAAGTAAGACTTCAGTATAAGCAAGGTCAGATCAAGATTGTAGGACGTGATTTAGGTGTGAAAATGATGCTGAAAGAAGAAATACTGCTGGAGGGCAGTCTTCAATCAGTGGAATTTCTTCCGCTAAACAAGTAAGGGGGGATGATATGTCTCAGAGGCAGCACGATTATTTCCTTGGCTTAATAACGATAAAAGTAAAAGGGAAGCTTATTGAACCTTTTCTTCAGGCATGTGTTCGAAATGGGTGCCATATTACGAACGTTAGAAGAATCAATCCAGAAGTCATTCAAATGACAATCCGTTTAAAAGATTGGAGCACATGCAGGAAATTACGGAAAAATTATCAATGTAAATTTAAAGTAGTGAGTCGTAAAGGAATTCCATTTCTTTTTCAGCACATGCTAAAAAGAACCTCCCTTGCAGCTGCTTTTATCTTGGGTGTCCTTCTTGTTTTTCTTCTAGCCAACACGTTATGGTCGATTCATGTAGAAGGATTGAACCCTGAGCTCAGAGCAAGTGTGGAAAAGCAGTTGAAAAGCTATGGAGTCGCCCCGGGAAAGTTGACGATCGGAATGGATGACCCAAACGAGATTCAACGAAAACTGCTCGACGATGTCCCTGATCTTTTATGGATTGGTGTCAAAAAGCAAGGGACAAGCTATCACCTTTATGGAGTTGAAAAAACAAGGCAGGACAAAAATGTGAATACCCATCCTGCTGATCTCATAGCTGTAAAAAAAGGAATGGTAATTAAAACATTTATAAAAAAAGGGCGGCCGCTTGTATCTGTTTATGATGTTGTAAAAAAGGGACAAAGGCTGGCTTCAGGCAAGTTGGTAGAGGGGAAAGACAATAACGCTGTAGTCCGGGCTGAAGGAGAAGTCATTGCTGAAACCTGGTATAAAGCAAGCCTTTCTGTTCCAGTCAAGCAGCAGCTGAAACTGACGAATGGAGACGCTGAAAAAGAGTATCAACTTCAATTTGGAAAAATATCCATTCCCATCTGGGGATGGTGGCATAAACAAGATCAACAAAAGAGAGCTGAGAATTACGTCTCAGATTGGTCCGTTTTAAAATGGAAGCTGCCTGTTCACTTAAGCACTACTTATTACTATCATTCGGAAGATCAGGCGAATTCTTATTCCAATAAAGAAGCGGTTTCAAGAGGAACTGAAACAGCAAAGCAAAGCCTGTTTCAGCAGCTTCCAAAAGACTCAAAAATCATTGAAGAAAAAGTTTTGCACGAGAGTGAGGAGAATGGTAAAGTAAAATTAATCCTATTATTTAAAGTATATGAGAATATTGCTGCCACACGTAATTATTAAGAACGTAACCCAAGGAGATGGAGTATGCAGGAAGACTTAAAAACGATTGATATCCAATTGGATAACACCTCAGAAGCTTTAGCACTATTTGGCACTGAGGATAGAAATTTAAAACAAATCGAAGAACAGCTAAAAGTCTCAATTATTTCCCGGGGAGAACGAGTGAGTGTTTCCGGACAAGCAGAGCACGTTCAACTGACAGAAGACATTTTGCTCGCCGTTCTTGCCATTATCCGCAAAGGACTAACAATTACAGAAAGAGATATTGTTTATGCTGTGGACCTAGCAAAAAAAGGTAAAATTAATCAATTTGAAGCTCTTTTTGAGGATGAAATTACCCGGAACACAAAAGGGAAGTCCATACGTGTCAAAACGCTTGGTCAAAGAAATTACGTAAATGCGATTAAAAAGC
The DNA here is from genome assembly GCF_022919095.1 of Halobacillus salinarum. Taxonomy (NCBI): domain Bacteria; kingdom Bacillati; phylum Bacillota; class Bacilli; order Caryophanales; family Bacillaceae; genus Halobacillus; species Halobacillus salinarum. Next base: position 2,115,450 of record NZ_CP095073.1, read on the forward strand.
ACGACCTTGTGTTTGGTATCGGTCCAGCCGGGACAGGAAAGACATATCTAGCCGTTATCATGGCTGTCAACGCCCTGAAGAAAGGAGAAGTAAAACGGATTATACTTACACGCCCTGCGGTGGAAGCTGGAGAAAGTCTCGGATTTCTGCCCGGCGATTTAAAGGAAAAGGTGGATCCGTATTTACGACCTCTTTATGATTCACTGCACGATGTCTTCGGTGCTGAACACACTGCAAGACTCATTGACAGAGGTACGATAGAAATTGCCCCGCTTGCGTATATGCGAGGGCGTACACTGGATGATGCCTTTGCTATTCTTGATGAGGCACAAAACACGACACCAGAACAAATGAAGATGTTTCTTACGCGTTTGGGATTTGGTTCAAAGATGATTATTACAGGGGATATCACGCAGGTAGACTTGCCTAGAGGAGTGACCTCCGGATTAAAAGTGGCTGCAGAACGTCTCAGTCATGTAAAGGGATCCGCTTTTATTCATCTTGATCAGACAGATGTAGTCCGTCACCCGCTTGTGCAGCGGATTATTAACGCGTATGAAGAAAAGCAGTCATAAGGCCCAACAGATTTGGGTCTTCTTTCATATTAAGGCATGGAATTATTTGGCACCGGGAGGGCGCTATGGATAATCAAATTAAGAAACGGTTAAAAGGCTATGTTCTCCGCTATAGTATTTGGTTAAAAGTTGGAATACCTTCTTTGCTTTTTGCTGTGTTCTTTTTTGCTTTATCCATTTCCAACGTTTATACAAAGACTTATCATTTAGACAAGTTCAGTACAGCTGGAGAAACCATACGATCGCCAATCACTGTGGAAAATAAACGGAAAACGGAACTGGAAATCAGAAAGGCAACACAGGCAGTAGAAGAAAGGTATACAGTGTCTACATCCATCTCAGAGGAAAGGTTAGGGAAAATAGAGGAAATATTTGATGCAGTAAGGGAGGTCCGGGACTCAGGTTCGCCCCAGCTGTCTAATGAAGAAATTTCTGTTAAACTGCGTAATCTACTGTCAGATGATATCATCGAAGACCTTCCCCTCGGTGTATTCCAGCCTTTCCTTGAAGCAAATAAGCAGGATTTAGCTGCTGCTGAAGATCTCCTTATTTCTTCTCTCCAGTCTTCCTTTGACGAAGGAATAAAGTCGACCGACCTGACACATGCTGAAGACAATCTTCAGTTGAAAGTTCAATATTCCCAACTCCCGAATGCTATGAAACAATCGGTTTCAGATTTAGGAAATTTTGCTTTAGTTGAAAATGCCTTGTTCGATCCTCAGAAAACAAATGAAGCCAGAAAAAAAGCGGCTTCTCAAGTCGAACCCGTAATTATCAGAGCTGGAGAAGTTCTCGTAACCGAAGGGGCTACAATTACAAACGATGTGTATGAAGAACTCCAGCTCACAGGCTTGCTGGATCAACAGAGAAATGGGCTCCCATTGCTGGGGTTAGGTGTTTTCTCATTATTGCTTGGAGCGATTATTTTTTACGAATGTCTGCGGCTCATTTCAAAAGAACAGTTACATGTACGGCATTTGGCCGTAATCCTGCTCATTTCCATTTTCATGGCCGCAATCATGAAAATTGTCAGCCTGTACACCACGATCAATCAGCCCATTTATTATGCACTGCCAGCAGCGACGGGCACGATGCTTCTAAAGCTTTTGTGTAACGAACGAATAGCTCTTGTCCTGTCAATCGTGTATACTCTTATGGCTTGTCTATTATTTAACGGTGAAACTGCGGGCATGTTAAATGCAAACGCTGGCATTTACATAGCGCTGTCCCAGCTTGCGGGTGCCTACTTTCTCGTCAATACAAAAGACCGGCTGTCCATAGTTAAATCAAGTACAGGAGTGGCGGTTGTCAATATATTATCCGTTGTTTTCTTTATATTCATTTCCTTTGAAAAATATGCCTGGCTGGATGTGGTTCTTTACAGCGGCTATGGGGTGATTGCAGCTTATCTGGCTGCTGTGTTGACGATTGGGCTGCTCCCTTTTATTGAAGCGGGATTTGGTATTTTGTCAGATAGTAAATTGCTCGTTCTTTCCAACCCGAACCATCCTTTGTTAAGAAAAATTCTTATAGAAACGCCGGGAACTTATCATCACAGTGTCATGGTCGCAAATTTGAGTGAATCTGCCTGCGAAGCCGTAGGAGCAAATGGTTTGTTAGCAAGGGTAGCTGCTTATTATCACGACTTAGGAAAGACGGAGCACCCTCATTACTTTATCGAAAACCAGATGGGAATGAAAAACCCTCATGACTTCCTGGAGCCGGAGCAGAGCGCTGAAATCATTATCAATCACCCATATGATGGTGCGAGACTGCTGGAGAAAGAAGGACTTCCTAAAGAAATTGTTGCCGTGGCTAGAGAGCATCACGGCACAACGCTGCTCAAGTATTTTTATCATAAGGCGAAGGAAAAGGGGAAAGAAGTATCTGAAGAGGATTTCCGTTATCCAGGTCCGAAGCCGCAATCGAAAGAAGCTGCAATTGTAAGCATTTGTGATTCAGTGGAAGCTGCTGTCCGCTCTCTGAACCATCCGACTGAAGAAAAGATTCGTTCGATTGTTCATTCGATCATTGAAAACAGGCTGCTGGATGAACAATTTGATAACTGCCGGTTAACGTTTAAAGAACTAAAAATTATCGAAAATTCAATTTGTGAAACGCTGCAAGGGATCTTTCATTCAAGAATTCAATATCCAAATACAGATAGGTTGGTAAAGGAGGCAAAATAATGATTCAAATCGATTTTCAGGATGAAACAGAGTCGATCGATGAGGCTTTCGAGGATTTGATTAACCGAATTATTCAATTTGCAGGGGAAAAAGAGAATATCCCTGACGATTCAGAAGTATCCATCAGTTTTGTCGATGATACAAAAATTCAGGAGCTTAATAAGGAATACCGCGGAAAAAACCAGCCGACAGATGTTATTTCTTTTGCTATGCAGGAGCAGGGGGAAGGAGAGATGGAAATTGTTGAAGATGAACTTCCGTTGATGCTCGGGGATATCGTAATTTCTGTAGACAAAGCAAAGCAGCAGGCTGAAGAGTACAAGCATTCACTTGAACGAGAATTAGGTTTTCTCTCACTGCACGGTTTTTTACATTTATTAGGGTATGACCATATGGACGCCGATGAGGAGAAAAAAATGTTTGGCAGACAAGAGGAAATTCTCAATGAATTTGGACTCAAAAGATCCTAAGCCGAAGAAAAAGTTCATAGGGTTTATTTTTGCCTGGAGGGGAATCGTTGAAGTTTATAAAACAGAAAGGAATTTCCGTTTTCACGTCGCAGCAGCGATTGGCGTCGTAGCAGCAGGGTTCTTATTCGATGTAACCAGGTTGGAATGGGCTGTCCTTCTTACGATCATTCCTTTAGTTATGGCTCTTGAAATGATTAATTCGAGTATAGAGAGAGTAATGGATTACTTAAGCCCAGAGAGAGATCCTCTTGTAGGAATGATTAAAGATATCTCTGCTGGCGCTGTGCTTGTTGCATCGATTTTCGCAGTCCTGATTGCTATCTTGATCTTTCTCCCTAAAATGATATCCTTCAGCTGGCCTTGGTGAAAATGAATGGTATTTGTAGTAAGATAAGAATACGCTGCATTTATTATTTAAGTGAACAATGGAGGAACAACAATGACAGAAATATTTAAGTCGGGCTTTGTCGCAATAGTAGGAAGGCCGAATGTCGGGAAATCAACATTTATGAACCGCGTTATTGGCGAAAAAATTGCGATCATGAGTGATAAGCCCCAGACAACAAGAAATAAAATTCAAGGCGTATTTACTGATAAAGAAGCACAAATTATATTTATAGATACTCCTGGTATTCATAAGCCCAAGCATAAGCTTGGAGATTATATGGTTCATGTGGCTGAGAACAGCCTTAATGAAGTGGACGCCGTGATGTTCATGGTCAATGCCGAAGAGGGTTACGGCAGAGGCGACCAATTTATTTTAGACCGCTTGCAGAAAGTATCTCAGCCCGTGTTTTTGGTATTAAATAAAATAGATCGAGTCCACCCTGACCAGCTGCTACCTTTGATCGATCAATATCGTGAGAAGCTGAGTTTTGAAGAGGTCGTTCCTATTTCTGCTTTGGAAGGGAACAATGTCAGCCATCTTCTTGAGGTTTTGAAGGGGTTACTGCCTGAAGGGCCGCAATTTTATCCTGAGGATCAATTGACAGACCACCCGGAGCGATTTATTGTCAGTGAGTTTATCCGGGAAAAAGTCCTGCATTTGACCCGCGAAGAAATCCCGCATTCCATTGCTGTCGTGATTGAAAATATTGAACAACGCGAAAACTCTAATGCTGTTTTAATTCAGGCAGCCATTATTGTGGAACGTCAGTCACAAAAAGGGATTATTATCGGGAAGCAGGGAAGTATGCTGAAGGAAATTGGAAAACGAGCAAGGAAAGATATAGAGGCGCTTCTCGGCAGCAACGTTTATTTAGAGCTATGGGTTAAAGTACAGAAAGACTGGAGAAATCGTCAAGTTCAACTCAGTGATTTTGGCTATCGTGAAGAGGATTATTAACACTGGAAAAAATTAAGCCTTATGATTTTCACCTCGGGAAACATTCTAATAATGTAACGTATGTTTATGACTGACAGTGGAAAGGCGGTGTTTCTTGTGCTCGATTTACCTTGGAATGTGTTTCGGCAGACAGGAAACATAGAAACCTATTTGTTAATAAAAGAATTGGAGATATCAGAACAACAGGCTGATGGTCAGCCAAATGTCCTCGCTGAAAACGAAACTTCTGACGACCCTAACATTTAAAAAAGCAGGTGAACAGGTTGTTGGAAAAAATAGAAGGGATTGTCCTTCGTACGAGAGATTATGGAGAAACCCATAAGATCGTAACTCTTATGACCAGGGAAAAGGGAAAGATTGGTGCAATGGCCCGAGGGGCTAAAAAACCAAAAAGCCGCATGGCTGCTGTAACCCAGCCATTTATCCACGGCATGTATTTAATTCAACTTGGCAGCGGGCTTGGATCCATGAGTCAAGGGGAGATGATGACGTCCTTGAGGTCTATACGGGAAGATATCGTTCTTGCAGCCTATGCTTCTTATTTAGCCGAAATGACGGATCGTCTCATTGATGAAAAACAGCCCGATCCCTTTTTGTTTGAACAGCTCCTTCAATCCTTTATTTGGATAGCAGAGGGGAAAGACCCTGCCATTATCAGTATGATTTACGAGTTGAAAATTTATAAGAAAGCAGGATTTGCTCCTCAGCTGGACCAATGCGTGAATTGTGGGAGTACCAGTGCCCCCTTTTCCTTTTCTATATCAGAAGGGGGATATTTATGTTCAAGCTGCCGGCACTTAGATCCAGAAGCTTCCCATATGAGTGATCCTCTAGCGAGACTTTTTCGTCTTTTGTTACATATGGATGTTAAAAGGATCGGTCAAATATCCATAAAACCTGAAAATAAAAAACTTTTGCGCCAGCTGCTTGATCAATACTATGATCAATACGGAGGTTATCTCTTAAAATCAAAGAAATTTTTGAACCAGCTTGATTTGTTTGCGTAGCTTATTGACAAACGTAAAAAGTTTAAGTATTATTTTTTATACTAAAATTTATCATTGCGACGAAGGAAAGTAGTAGCTGAATACCTCCCCATAACCAGCGAGCCTGTGACGGTGAAAGACAGGCGGGTAAGGTGCAGTGAAGGCGTTCTGGAGCATAAGTTATACAAAGCGGCTCTCTTAAAGATAGAGAGCAAGTAGGGTGGAACCGCGGAAATCCCGTCCCTATGTCAGTGAGACATAGGGACGGGATTTTATTGTTTATGGAAAAGGGAGGAAATGGCATGAATATTCAAAATATGATCTTAACCTTGCAGAGACACTGGTCCAACGAGGGATGTCTACTCATGCAGGCGTATGATGTAGAAAAAGGGGCCGGCACAATGTCGCCTATGACTCTTCTACGCAGTCTTGGGCCAGAGCCATGGAACGTGGCGTATGTAGAGCCTTCTCGCCGCCCGGCTGACGGACGTTACGGGCAAAATCCAAATCGGTTGTATCAGCATCACCAATTTCAAGTCATTATGAAGCCTTCTCCTGATAATATTCAGGAACTTTATTTACAATCCTTGGAAGCCCTCGGGATCGATCCCTTAAAGCATGACATCCGTTTCGTTGAAGATAACTGGGAGAACCCTACCTTAGGCGCTGCGGGCTTAGGATGGGAAGTATGGCTTGACGGCATGGAAATTACCCAGTTTACTTATTTCCAGCAAATTGGAGGCTTAGAAGCAAGGCCGGTTTCTGCTGAAATCACCTACGGTCTGGAGAGACTTGCCTCCTATATTCAGGATAAGGAAAATGTATTCGAATTGGAATGGACCAATGGTGTAACTGTCGGTGATATTTTTATGCAGCCGGAAGTGGAGCATTCCACTTATACCTTCGAAGAGTCTGATGAAGAAATGCTTTTTACTTTATTTAATACTTACGAAAAAGAGGCAGCAAGGATTATGGAAAAAGGCTTAGTTTTTCCTGCTTACGATTATGTACTTAAATGCTCCCACACTTTTAATCTTTTAGATGCCAAAGGAGTCATCTCTGTAACGGAGAGAACGGGATACATCGGCAGGGTGAGGAAGCTTGCTCGGTCCATTGCTAAAGCCTATGTACAGGAACGTGAGCGTTTAGGCTTCCCAATGCTGAATGAGGAGGATGGTCTTCATGAGTAATACTGTATTGTTTGAACTTGGGCTCGAGGAAATGCCGGCAAGGTTTATGGATGACGCCCTCCACCAGTTACATTCAAAAACTATAAGCTGGCTTAAGGATCACCGGATTCCTTATGGAACAGTAGCTGTGTTTTCAACTCCCCGCCGGTTAGCTGTGAAGATTACAGAAGTGGAATCAAAACAGCCTGATATTGAGGAAGAAGCGAAGGGGCCGGCCAAAAACATCGCCTTAACCGAGGCAGGAGAGTGGACAAAAGCAGCAATAGGTTTCTCAAAAGGACAGGGAAAAACGGTCGATGATATTTATTTTAAGGAGATCAATGGAACGGATTACGTCCATGTGACAAAATTTATTAAAGGAACGAATACGAGTGAACTATTTCGTGAGTTTAAGGACGTATTTTTAAGTCTTACTTTTCCGAAAAACATGCGCTGGGGGACTTCAGATCTTAAATATGCCCGCCCGATTCGCTGGATTACTGCCTTGTTTGGAAAAGAAATCATTCCTTTTGAAATCGAAGGTGTACACACGAGCAGCGTTACCTTTGGACATCGTTTCCTCGGCAGTGAATTAAGACTGGAAGAAGCGGGAAGATATGAAGAGACGCTAGAGGATCAATTCGTTTTAGTCAATGTGGAGACTCGAAAAGAAAAAATTAGAAGGCAGCTGCACGAGCTCGAGAAAGAAAATCATTGGCAGCTTGTCCTAGATGAAGAGCTGCTTAATGAAGTTACTCATTTAGTAGAGTATCCGACGGTTTTCAGCGGCAGCTTTAATGAAACTTTTCTGGAAGTACCTGAAGAAGCTCTTATTACTTCCATGAAAGAACATCAGCGTTATTTTCCAGTTCGAAATCATCAAGGTGAATTGCTTGCCCATTTTGCTGGGGTTAGGAATGGGAATGAGGATCATATTGACATCGTTGCAAAAGGAAATGAAAAAGTATTAAAAGCCCGTCTGTCTGATGCTCAATTTTTCTTTGAAGAGGATCAGAAAACTTCCATCCATGAATATTTAGCAAAATTGAACCGAATGGTTTATCAAGAAGAGTTAGGTACTCTACGGGATAAAGTAGATCGGATTGTAGCCATAACTGAAAAACTTTGCAGCACGCTCAAGCTGGATGAAAGCACGGGTACATTGGCCAAACGCGCAGCAGAAATTTGTAAATTTGACTTAGTTACCCATATGGTAGATGAATTTTCCGAGCTCCAAGGAGTTATGGGTGAAAAGTATGCCCGGCTTTTTGGGGAAGATGAAGCGGTAGCTGCGGCGGTTAATGAACATTACATGCCAAGGCAGGCAAATGGAAAACTCCCGGAAACTGAAACTGGATCAATTGTGAGCCTTGCAGATAAGCTTGATACGATTGCTGGTTCGATTGGAATAGGGAATATTCCAACAGGATCACAGGACCCATATGGCTTACGCAGGCAGGCTCTGGGTATATTGGAAACCATTCAAAAACAACAGTGGTCCGTCAAACTTGAAGATCTCATAGAACTTGTTTTGTCCATGTATGAAGAGCTGAATTTATCTCTCCGTCCGTTAAATGAAGTGAAAGAAGATCTGTTTGAGTTTTTCAAGCTGCGTGCTGAATACTTGCTTAAAGAAGCAAAGGTGGACCCGGATATTGTGGAAGCTGTACTCGCAGAAGGAGTTCAAAGCTACCCTTTTACACTTAAGAAAGCCAATCTTCTTATGCAGAAGCGTCAGGACGAAGCTTTTAAAGAGGTTCACGAGGCATTGGGAAGAGTATTAAACTTAGCCAAGAAAGCTGGTTCCGAGCAAGTAAATATCAACTTGTTTCAAAATCAATCGGAAAAAGAGCTTTATGAAGCTTACCAAAGCGTCCATGATTCATATTTGAATGCACTTGCCCGGGGAGACGCTGAAACGGCTCTATTTGAGTTAAGTGGACTTGCTTCAGTTATTCATCGCTTCTTTGATGAGACAATGGTTATGACAGATGAGGAAGATGTTAGAAAGAATCGGTTAGCACTGCTTCAGCTTATAGCTAATGACATTCTGCTATTTGCGGATATTAATGCAGTTCAATGGAAACAGCACTATTAACCTTTCAACTTTTACGCCTGTGAATATTTGAGATATAATTAATAAATAGTATGTCATAGTCAGCGGATCAGGGTGGTGAAAGAGTGTGGAATTGTCTAATCGTCAAGAACAGATTATTCAGATCGTAAAGGATAATGGACCTATTACGGGAGAAAATATCGCCGAGCAGTTAAATCTGACACGTGCTACCTTAAGGCCGGACCTCGCGATTTTAACGATGGCTGGTTTTTTGGACGCACGTCCGCGCGTCGGGTACTTTTTTACAGGTAAATCCGGTTCTGAACTATTAACCGAAAAACTTAAAAAGTTTAAAGTAAAGGAATTCCAATCTGTCCCGATTGTTGTAGAGGAAAACGTTTCGGTTTACGATGCAATTTGTGCTATGTTTCTTGAAGATGTCGGAACCTTGTTTGTTACGAATGATCAGACGCTTCTCGTAGGAGTGCTTTCAAGAAAAGATTTATTAAGAGCTAGTATGGGAAACCAAGACTTAACTTCAATCCCTGTTCATATTATTATGACAAGAATGCCGAACATTACGATTTGTAAAGAGGATGACCTTCTGCTGGATGCAGCACAGAAACTGATTGAGAAACAAATTGACGGCCTCCCAGTAGTCAAGGCGGCAGACGATGGTATGGAGGTAATTGGAAGATTGACGAAAACGAATATTACTAAGGCACTGGTGGAACTAGGACGGGATGAACACATATAAGATGCGAAACGAGGAGGGAAGAGGGATGAAGAAACCATTAATTTACGTAATATCAGATTCAGTTGGCGAAACGGCAGAACTTGTGGTCAAAGCAGCACTAAGCCAATTTGACGATGGACCATTTGATCTTCAGCGTGTGCCTTACGTGGAAGATAAGGGAACAATTAATGAGACCATTCAACAGGCTAAGGAACAGGAAGCAATGATCGGCTTCACCCTTGTCATACCCGAATTCAGGGCTCATCTTCTTGCAGAAGCCAAAAAATATAATATCGAATGCATAGATATTATGGGTCCAATGATGGATGCTATGGAACGCTATTTTAAAACAGAACCCCGGCTTGAACCTGGTCTTGTTCATAAGTTGGATGAGGACTACTTCAAACGTGTGGAAGCCATAGAGTTTGCCGTCCGATATGACGATGGACGTGATCCGAGAGGCATCAGCAAAGCAGATATTGTATTAATAGGGGTCTCAAGAACGTCGAAGACACCTTTGTCACAGTACTTAGCCCACAAGCGCCTTAAGGTGGCTAACGTTCCCATCGTGCCGGAGGTCGAACCGCCTAGAGAATTGTTCCGGGTAGATCCGGATAAGTGTATCGGTTTAAAAATCAGCCCTGAAAAGCTGAATGATATACGAAAAGAACGGCTGAAATCTTTAGGACTTGGAGCTCAGGCAAGTTATGCAAACATGGACCGAATTCATCAAGAGCTTGATCATTTTAATCAAGTGGTCGACCGCATTGGCTGTCACGTAATAGACGTATCGAACAAGGCAGTTGAAGAAACCGCGAACGTAATTATGAATAAATTACGTGAGGAAGCCCAACAATAGTACAAATTAAGTAGAAAGTCGCGCAGCGGACAGCGCGGCTTTTCTTAAGGAAAAAGAATAAAATCCTGGCTTAATAGTCATTAATGTAATATAATAATATTTTGTGAAAAAAGAAGGTAGATGAACGTGAGGAATACTTGTCAGAAAAATAAAACATTCGTAATATGGCAGGATTCTTCCTATCATTGTAGAAGTACAAGATTATGCTAAAACAAAGACCTGATATATGGGTAGATGCTGACAGCTGCCCGGTCAAAGATGAAATTTTAGAAACCAGTTCATTGTTTTCGATCACGCCGTTGTTTATAACTACAATTAATCATTTTAGCGGAAAAGCCGAAGGATCCTGGACTTTTCTTGATGATGGTTCGCAATCTGTCGATCTTTATATTGTAAATCATGTAAAACCCGGGGACATTGTGATTACTCAGGACCTGTCTCTCGCCGTATTGTTAACGTCGAGAAGGGTTTATGTAATAACTCCTAGAGGTAAACTAATTAATGAAGAAGATGCTGATGAAATTATGTTTTATAAGCATTTGAGACAGAAAACGGTAAAGAGAAAGGGGAAATGGAAAGGACCCTCTTCATTTACGAATGAGGACAGGGAAGCATTTACTCAGGTTTTTAAAAAAACTTTGTCTTCCTTTGAAGGGATTTAGTAGTCTATAACGAATATTTTTTTAATATGGTGATTAGTATGGCAGGACAAATACCAGAAGAACTCGTCGATGAGATAAGAAAGTCTTCAGAGATCGTTGATGTGATCGGTGAGTACGTACAATTAAAGAGGCAAGGCAGGAATTATTTTGGTCTCTGTCCTTTCCACGGGGAAAATACTCCTTCTTTTTCCGTATCTAGTGACAAGCAGATTTTTCATTGCTTTGGATGTGGAAAGGGAGGGAATGTGTACACCTTTCTAATGGAAATGGAAGGCTATAGTTTTATTGAAGCAGTAAAACATTTAGCTGAACAAAATGGTGTTCAGCTCCCTGAGCACCAGCAGGAAGAAAATCAGCCGGAGCGAAGTCCCGAGTCTCAGCAGATTCTGGAAGCTCATGAATGGCTCACTAAGCTTTACCATCACTTGCTGAAAAATTCAAAGGATGGAAAAGACGCCTATCAATATTTATTAGATCGAGGATTTACGGATGAATTAATTAACCGTTACCAAATTGGGTTTTCGCCAAGATCCAGAGATTTTGTCGTTACCTTTCTTGAAAAGAAAGGCTTTCATCCACAGACCATGGTTAAAGCAGGGCTGCTCAATGCAGATAACGATGGGAATTATCATGATCGTTTTAACGGAAGAGTCATATTTCCACTCCGTAACCATCTAGGTAAAACAGTGGCTTTTGCCGGCCGCTCGTTAGGCGATCAGCAGCCAAAGTATATTAACAGTCCCGAAACGGAACTTTTCCATAAAGGGAAGCTGTTGTATAACTTTGACCTTGCCAGGTCTGCGATTCGAAAACAGAATAGTGTAGTCTTATTTGAAGGTTTTGCAGATGTTATTTCTGCTTATCAATCAGGAGTGCATAACGCTGTCGGTACAATGGGCACCTCAATTTCAACCACCCAGGCTAAATTGTTGAAGCGTTACGCTGATAAAGCAATTATTTGCTACGATGGAGACCAGGCAGGAATTAACGCAGCAGTAAAAGCAGCCAAGCTGGTGCGCGATGTAGGTTTACAGACTTATGTAGCTCGGCTCCCGGAGGGTCAGGACCCCGATGATTTCATTCAAGAAAACGGGGCAGACCGGTTTAAACGGGAGATCATCGATGCGAGCGAAACCTATACTTCCTTTATGATGTCTATTCTAAGAAGAGATTACAATCTTAATCTAGAAGGAGATCGCATCGCCTATATCGAAGAGGTATTGAAAGAGGTAGCCAAGATCACAGGCGCGATTGAAAAAGAATACTATCTTCAGGAGTTATCTAAGGAATTTAACATATCCTTTAATACTTTGAAAGAAGAACTTGATCAAATCAGTGTACAAACACAGCCTGTAAAGGATAACCAACAGCAGAAACGCCATACTAATCGTAGAAACGATTATTCACTGCAGCAAAAACTTCTTCCAGCTTTTCATAATGCTGAACGGAAGCTCATTGCATATATGTTGAAAGATTCAATTATTGCTGATAGAGTTCAGGAGGAAATCGGAGGAGCCTTTAATATTTCTGACCACCAGGTTATTGTTACTTATCTTTATGCATATTATGAAGACGGTAACGATCCGGATATCAGTCAGTTTGTGGAGAGGCTGGATGATCCTTCACTTAAAGACCTGGTTATCCAGCTGGCCATGGCGCCAGCTGAAGAGGAACTTTCAGACCAGGAGCTTCAAGATTACATTTATAGGATTCAGCTTGAATCCCATGACAGAAAGGACATTAAAACTCTTGAAGCTGAGATGAAAGCTGCAGAGCAGCATAATGATCCTATTAAAGCAGCTCAGATAGGCATGGAAATACTGCAGCGAAAGAAAAACTTAAAAAACACTCATTGAGGTTTGGATAGATATGTTGGAAGGAGGGGGAACTTATGGCAGATAAGCAGCAACAGCCATTACGTTCTAAAGAAAATGAAAACGAACTGACACTGGAACAAGCAAAAGACCAAGTGTTGGAGATTGGGAAAAAGCGGGGTGTCCTTGCCTACGAAGAAGTAGCAGAAAAACTCTCCAGCTTTGAGTTAGATTCAGATCAGATGGATGAATTTTACGAGCACTTAAACGATCAGGGCGTAGAAGTCATCGGTGATTCCGATCAGGATCCAAGCATGCAGCAGCTGAATAAAGAAGAAGAATTCGATCTAAATGACTTGAGCGTACCGCCAGGTGTTAAAATAAATGATCCAGTTCGAATGTACTTGAAAGAAATAGGCAGAGTAAACCTTCTATCCGCGAAGGATGAGATTAGTCTTGCTCAGCGGATTGAAAATGGTGATGAAGCAGCTAAGCGTGAGCTGGCAGAAGCAAACCTGCGCCTTGTAGTAAGTATTGCAAAACGGTATGTTGGCCGTGGAATGCTCTTTCTCGATTTAATTCAGGAAGGAAATATGGGTCTGATCAAAGCAGTGGAGAAATTTGACTATCGAAAAGGATACAAATTCAGTACGTATGCTACATGGTGGATCAGACAGGCTATTACCCGTGCAATAGCCGACCAGGCACGTACGATCAGGATTCCAGTCCACATGGTGGAAACCATTAATAAGCTGATCCGTGTGCAAAGGCAGCTTCTTCAGGATCTGGGCCGTGAACCAACGCCAGAGGAAATCGCTCAAGATATGGAGCTAACTCCTGATAAAGTTCGGGAAATTTTAAAGATTGCCCAGGAACCTGTTTCTCTGGAAACGCCAATTGGTGAAGAGGATGATTCTCATCTAGGTGATTTTATTGAGGACCAGGAAGCTACCTCTCCATCTGACCATGCTGCTTATGAACTTTTAAAAGAACAGCTCGAAGATGTTCTTGATACCTTGACCGACCGTGAAGAAAACGTTCTTCGCCTTCGTTTCGGCCTTGATGATGGCCGTACACGTACTCTTGAAGAGGTAGGAAAGGTTTTTGGAGTCACAAGGGAAAGAATCCGACAAATTGAAGCCAAAGCCCTTCGTAAGCTAAGACACCCTAGCCGCAGCAAACGATTAAAAGACTTCATGGAATAGAGAATTGGAATTGCTCAGGGCCATCATCACGCTTTTTCGCGGATGGGTCCTGGGCTTTTTATATGAATGGGGTGATCCAAACTGGCTGAGGACCGTATGCAAACCATTATAAATGAAATTAAGTATTGGAAACAAAATCATCTGCTGCCTCAAGAATACTGCGATTACTTGCTGGCTTTGTACACCCAGGGGGAAGGGGTTACAGACGATTTGCCAGATGCACTAAAGGATGCTTCCTATTCCAAGACCTTCACCATCGTCAAATTATTGTGCTGTTTAATTTTGTTACCCCTTTCATTTCTTGTCATTTATTTTACTCAAATAGGCTTGCTTTTGCAAACAGGGCTTTTGTCGACATTTGTTCTCCTTGTTTTTTGGATCGCAAAAGATTTGAAAAGCAAAAACAGCCCGCTGTTTCATATGCCGGCTATTGCAGGGTTTTTAATTCTTCTTCTCACCACTGTAAGTATGTTTCATCATTTTTACAGCCATAATATAAGTATCTATGTAGTCGTAATGGTCAATAGTCTAGTATGGCTGTTCATTGGTAAGAGAACAAACCTACATTACTTAACTGCCTCGGGAATAATCGGACTGACTTTAATGGTCATCATGCTTGTTTTGCAAGTTTTCACGGGTTATCCCTTTTCTAAGTAAAGGTTTTCAAGTAAAATGAATGTAGTCTATCTCTCTCTTTCTTAAAGGGGATACATAAGGAGGTTACTCGAGATGAAAAGAAACCCTGTGGTTCCTTTTGCAATTATTGCAGTTCTCGGTATAGTCGCAATGATCATTATTTCAACTGCTGGAATAAACCAGAAAGAAGCCATTGAGAATGCAGAAAAAAATGGCGGCAAAACTGAAGAACAGCAGTCCGGTGGCTCTGATGCTTCTCCGGAAGAACTTTTTAAAGCAAAATGTGCAACATGCCACGGTGGAGACCTTAGTGGCGGGGTAGGGCCAAACCTGCAAAAAGTAGGGGGTCGTTACTCAGCAGAGGAAATTCAAAACATAATTAAAAATGGTAAAGGATCTCAAATGCCGCCAGGGCTTTACCAAGGGGAACAGGCTAAAAAGATTGCCGAGTGGCTGGCTAAAAAGAAATAAACCGTAAGAAAAGCTTTCTGGTTTCATGCAGAGGGCTTTTCTTTATGAGGAGCAGTAAAATGAATGTATATCAATTGTCTAAACGATTAGAAAGAGTGGCAGATTATCTTCCAAGTGACAGCTGTTTTGCTGATATTGGTTCAGACCATGCTTACTTACCTTGTTACGTGTGTTTAAACGATTCCGAAGCAAAAGCAATTGCTGGTGAAGTGAATGTGGGGCCATATGAAAGTGCTTTATCAGAAGTTCGTAACCAGAATCTTGAAGATCGAATTGAAGTGAGGCTTGGTGATGGTTTGGAAGTTTTAGAACCTGGCGAAGTCAGACAAGTAGTCATAGCAGGAATGGGCGGCTCTCTTATTAAAAACATCCTCGACCGCGGGAAAGAAAAATTAAAGAATGTTGACCGAATAATCGTACAGCCGAATATTGGTGCAAAATTTCTGCGAGAGTGGTTTATTGAACAGAAGTACCAATTAACGAAAGAAGAAATTCTTGAAGAAAATGGTCATACCTATGAAATATTAATCGCTCAGCCCGGGGATCCTCTTGTTTGTTACCAAAAGGACATCTTCTCAAAACAGCTTCTTTTTGGGCCACACCTATTAAAGGAACGGCCCGAGGTGTTTAGGCAGAAATGGAAGGAGGAATATGCAAAAAGACAACGGGTACTTACTCAGATTAATAAATCTAAAGAACCTCATTTAGAGAAAATGAATGAGGTGAGAACGGAAATGGAATGGATCGAGGAGGTCTTGGCGATATGAATCAAATAACTGGACAGACGCTTATTAAGGAATTTGAAAAATGGTCACCTAAGTCGCTGGCTTTCGATTGGGATAATGTGGGTCTTCAAGTAGGAACACTTCATAAGCCGATTAATAAGGTAATGATCACCTTAGATGTCCTTGAAAACGTAGTGGAAGAGGCGATTGAAAAAAATATTGATTTAATCATAGCCCACCACCCTCTGCTCTTTGTTTCCCTTAAACAGATCAATTTGGATACACCAAAAGGAAGAGTCATCCAGAAACTGATCCAGCATGACATTACCGTATATGCGGCTCATACGAATTTGGATATTGCTGAAGGCGGTGTAAACGATGTGCTGGCAGAAGCATTGGATCTGCATGAATTACAGCCGCTTATTCCGACAGGAGAAGATGATCTTTATAAGCTTGCTGTATTTGTTCCCGAAGATCACGCAGAAAAGGTGAGAGACGCTGTGAGCGAAGCTGGTGCCGGCTATATTGGAAATTACAGTCACTGTACTTTTCAGATTGCAGGAGAAGGCTCTTTTATGCCTCAAGAAGGAACCAATCCTTTCCTTGGCAAGCAGGGCACTCTTGAAAAGGTAAAAGAAAAACGAATAGAGACAATTGTGCCTAAATCAAAGCTGAATCAAGTGATTCAAGCGATGCAGACGGCCCATCCTTACGAAGAAGCTGCGTATGATCTCTATCAGCTGGAAAACAAAGGAGAAAAAATTGGTGTTGGGCGAATAGGTGTTCTTGAACGCCCGATGACTTTAGAAAGACTGGCTGAAAAAGTGAAAGAAAAATACCAAATCCCTGCGTTAAGAGTAACCGGGAACTTGAATAAGAACGCAAAAAAGGTAGCTATTCTTGGAGGAAGTGGAGAAAAGTATATTCATCAGGCGGGACAAATGGGAGCAGATGTTTATATTACTGGTGATATGACTTTCCACATGGCACAGGATGCACAGGAGATGGGGCTGTCAGTAATCGATCCAGGCCATCATGTAGAAAAGCTTGTCTGTGCAAAAATTAAAGAATATCTAGAAAATCAGTGCGGGTTTGAAAAAGAAGTCACCTTTTATTTATCAGAAGCAAATACTGAACCATTTACATTTTTGTAAAAGTAAAGACCACTTGCCTTAAGGAGGCAGTGGTCTTATTTGTTACTTTGTTTTCTTTTTTGCCTTTACGCGTGGAAGGATTTTCTTCTGTTCCACTTTGGATTCCAAGATCCAAGTCTCTTCATTTCCTGGATCATAGGCTTCAATAAATTTGATCACTTCTTTTGTTATCGGCGTCGGTGTAGAAGCTCCTGCAGTAACAGCTACTTTCTGTACGCCTTGTAACCAATCCAATTCAATTTCAGTGACATCAGCAATTCGATAAGCTTCTGTACCTGCCACTTCTTTTGAAACCTGTGCCAGGCGGTTTGAATTATTACTTCTTGGGTCGCCAACGACCAGCGTTAAATCGGCCTCTTTAGCTTGTTCGGCCACAGCCTCTTGTCTTACTTGTGTGGCCATGCAAATTTCCTGGTGTTTTTCAACGTGAGGATATTTTTCTTTCACCGTCTCCATAACATCATAGACATCCCATTGGCTCATTGTCGTCTGGTTAGTAATCAACAATTTCTCGCTATCCACTTCAAGGTCTTTGACGTCTTCTTCTGTCTGAACAAGATGTACTTTACCAGGGCAACGCCCATTGCACCTTCAGGTTCGGGGTGCCCTTTTTTTCCAACATAAATGATTTCATAGCCTTCTTTTACTTTTTCACGGATTAAATCGTGGGTGTTTGTGACGTCAGGGCAAGTCGCATCTAAAGCGGTTAAACCTTTCGCTTTTGCACGCTCTTTCACTTCCGGAGAGACTCCGTGCGCAGTGAAGATTACAGTTCCTTCATGAATACCATCAAGTAAATCCATACGATTTTTTCCGTCTACTGTGATGATTCCTTCATTATTAAATGCTTCCGTAACATGAGTATTGTGCACAATCATTCCAAGGATATATATAGGCCGCGGGAGGTTAGGGTCTTTGGCTGCATTCTGGGCAATGACCATAGCATCTACGACTCCGTAGCAGTAACCACGCGGGGCAATTTTAATAACTTCCATGCATGCGTTCCTCCTCTTATGACAATTCTATAAATCGTCCAAGTTTCATTATAAAGGGTAAACTGAAAGTTGACAAAGATTCTCTTCGAATGGTTATCGTGCATTTATCATCATACTCTATTATAATGGGGAAGGAACACTTTTCATTAAAGGAGAAATTTATGAGCAAACATACATTTGAACAGTATGCCATCAATGCGACGGTGAGCCATGTGATAAAGAAGCTGGGCTTTCAAGAGCCAACCCCTATCCAGCAACAGGTTCTTCCTGCTGCTTTAAGAGGTGAAAGCCTAATCGGTCAGTCCCATACTGGCTCTGGCAAAACGCACGCTTTTTTGCTTCCGATGCTGAATAAGATGGAAGAAAATTTAAACCAGGTCCAGTATGTCATTACTGCCCCCACCAGGGAATTAGCTATACAATTATATGATGAAGTAAAAAAAGCGATTCAACTTGCAGAGAAGGAAGAAAGCTGGATTGCAAAGCTGGTCATCGGTGGTACGGATAAACAGAAAATGATGGAGAAACTGGCCTCCAATCCTCCTCAAATCGTTGTAGGAACGCCGGGCAGGATTCTCGACATGGTGAAAGAAGAAGCGTTAAACTTCGGAACTGTCAAAGCATTTGTCATTGATGAAGCTGATTTGATGGTTGATTTAGGATTTATGGAAGATGTCGATCAAATCCTCATACACACCAATCCAGAAGTTCAGATCATGGTCTTTTCTGCGACCATTCCAGAACGGCTGCAGCCGTTTTTAAAAAAATACCTTGATAATCCGACTCATATCCAAATTCAAGATCAAAAGCCTGCTCCGGAATCGATGGAACATAGGCTCATTCCGCTTCGCCACAAGCATCCTGCTGATATCATTATCGAGATTTCAAAGACGATCCAGCCTTACCTCGCTATTATTTTCACTAATGGCAAAGACCAAGCGGATGAACTTGCTGAGGCATTGCTGGATAGAGGGCTGGAAACAGGCATCATTCACGGCGGTCTGTCTCCTCGTGAGCGAAAACGCATGCTCAAAGATCTCCAAAGTTTGCGTTATCAGTATATCGTTGCTACTGATCTTGCAGCACGAGGCATTGATATTCAGGGTGTCAGTCACGTGATTAATGCCAGTCTCCCGAAAGAAGAAGAATTTTATATTCACCGGGTCGGCAGAACAGCACGTGCAGGTTTACAAGGAACGGCCATCAATTTGTATAAAGAAGAGGATCTTCCTCTGATCGAAAAATTAGAGAAGCGCGGATTGGAATTTGAATTTTACGACATTCGAAATCAAGAATGGAAAAAAATCAAAGCTCATAATGTAAGGCAGACGCGTCAGCCAAAAGACACAGAACTTGATAAGAAAGCGCGTCAGATGGTAAGAAAACCGAAAAAAGTGAAACCAGGTTATAAAAAGAAAATGAAACGGGCAACAGAAAAAAACAAACGCAAACTAAAGAGAGACAGTTTTCGCAAAGGACGATGACTTTTAAGGGGGATAAATGATGGTAAAGATTGGTTCACACGTATCCATGAAAGGAAAGAAAATGCTTGTAGGGCCAGTGAAGAAGCGGCTTCCTATGGAGCTTCGACATTTATGATTTACACCGGAGCCCCGCAAAATACACGAAGGCGCCCTATTGAAGAATTAAACATTGAGGCGGGCACAGAGCATATGAAAGAGCAGGGGATCACAGATATCGTTGTCCATGCCCCATATATCATTAATGCTGCAAATACAACGAAACCTGAAACGTTCCAGCTTGCTGTTGACTTCTTGAAAAATGAAATTGAGCGGACAGAAGCGATAGGAGCTCGTCAAATTGTTTTACACCCGGGTTCACATGTTGGACAAGGGGCAGATAAAGGGATTAAAAAGATAATCGAAGGACTTAACGAAGTTCTGCACAAAGAACAGAAAGCACAAATAGCTTTGGAAACGATGGCAGGGAAAGGTTCTGAATGTGGAAGAACTTTTGATGAATTGGCCCAGATCATAGATGGTGTACATTTAAACGATAAACTTTCAATTTGTCTTGATACGTGCCACATTCACGATGCCGGGTATGATGTGGTCGATAATTTTGATGGTGTCCTAGAGGAATTCGATCGAATCATTGGGCTTGACCGGCTGAAAGTCGTTCATGTCAATGACAGCAAAAATGAACGAGGGGCAGCCAAAGACCGTCACGAAAATATCGGGTTTGGCCATATCGGTTTTGAAGCTCTTCATAAAGTCGTTCATCATGAAGCGCTTACGGATCTTCCGAAAATATTGGAGACTCCTTATGTGGGGGAAGATAAGAAGAATAAAAAGCCCCCTTATCGATTTGAAATCAATATGCTGAAAGAGGGCGTATTTGACGACCAATTGAAACAGAAAATTATGCAGCAATAAAAGGATGCGAAACGCATCCTTTTTTATTTCAGCCAATGTTCGACTCCGTATTCTTTGGCTAATTTTTTTAACAATTGATTAACTTTTTTTGCTGTATCTTTTGAAGTGATGGCTGCCAGCTGATTCAGCATTCGTTTTCGTCCTTCTTTCTCAAACGGATTCTCTTTGTTCTTCTTAAGAGCTTTGATGATTTGGGCTGCTTCTTCCTTTGTTATGGGGATATTGTATTTCTGGCTGTACTGCATCAATTCATTTACGGTTAACTGCTTTAATTTCTGGGTAATGATTTGTTGAAGCACATTTACCATGAGACAGCTTCCTCTCCGTTGATATTCAGTACAACATATGTAATTTCAACGAAAAATGTGTGTCTATAGGAAGGATTAAAGGAGTTGAAGAAATGCAGTCAAAGGCATTATTCGTGCAAATTAGCGGCACGCTCTTGATAGTGGTGTGCACTTTTTTTGCGGCATATGCGTACAAACAGCGCCAAGTGGAGAAATTAGAAGGACAAGTTCAACAGCTTACATTACAAAATAAACAGCTTCATGCGGAAAATGAGTATTTACAAAAAGATTCGTTATCGTTATCAAAAAAATCCAGTTATAAAAAATGGATGCAGATAGAAGAGAAAGCAGACTCATTCGTAAAGGAAAGTAAGGGAAGGTTTAAGAAGGCGTGGGCGATGTACTTGGTCAAGGAAGCAAACGAGTACCAAATCGATCCCAATCTCGTTTTTGAATTACTTCATGTAGAATCAGGAGGCACATTCAACCCTAATCTGGTTGGTCCAGAAACCAAGTATGGACGTGCATATGGAATGTCGCAATTTATGAAGAACACAGCTCCCTGGATTGCAAAGATGGGGGGACTTCCATATGAAAAGAAATTGCTGTTCAATCCATATTATTCCATGAAGTTATCACTCGTTTATTTAGATTTTCTAAAAGAGAAGTACGGAAATTGGAATGAAGCACTTACAGCCTATAACAGGGGAATGAACGGTCTTGTCCAATACAAAAAGAAAAATGGACATGCAAGAAGCAGCTATGCAACGATTATCCAAAATAATGCAAAAGCTGTTGCAGTAGCGAATTAAGCTTTTTTCCATCAAGTACCTCTATAATAGCTGCTCTCCTATCACATACTACTCTTGATTCTTCTAACAGAAAGTGAGGGTGAGTCTAATGGATGATCCAAAATATCCTGTTGAGAATCAAGATGTAGAGCAGGCACCAGAACATGGTGATGAAATCGAAGAAGTAACAGAAGAAGAAATGCGGGACGAGGAACTGGAGGAACTCGAAGAAGATCGGGATCCCGAACAGCCTGTATATGGTGACAGCTACGAAGAGGAATTTGCTCAAGAAGCAACGGCAGTCCCAATAAGTGAGCCTATGCAGAATGAAGAACAAGAAACCACGATGGATAACAACGTGAATGCTGGGATGGGCTGGCTTGGTTTGACGGTTGCCGTTTTATCCTTTTTCTTTGCTCCAATTATTATGGGGGCAGCTGGCATCATTCTCGGAATCGTTGCCAAACGACGTAATGCAGATACACTTGGAAATATGGCGATTATCGTTAGTGTTATTTCCATTCTGTTTTCTTTATTCTTTGCGCCGTTCTACAATTTCTTCTAAATAAGAAAGGTGGATCCATGATTGGATCCACCTTTTTTTAAGTTACGCTTGTTCTTGCTTTTCTTTTTCTTTTTCTTTCTCTTTCTCTTTCTCTTTCTCTAACCGTTCTTTTTCATAAAATTCTTCAGCAATTTTGTCGACTTCTTTTTTCAATTCTTCTACCATTGTTTCTTCAGGCACTTTTCGAATGATTTCCCCGTGTCTGAACAACAGTCCTTCACCACGTGCACCAGCGATCCCTATATCGGCTTCGCGGGCTTCCCCGGGCCGTTTACGGCACAACCTAGAACAGCGACTTTAATAGGTGCTTTAATCGTCTGGATGTACTCTTCTACTTCATTGGCAATGGAAATCAAGTCGATTTCAATTCTTCCACAAGTCGGGCAGGAGATCAGCGTTGCCGCATTTGAAGCAAGACCAAAAGATTTTAGCAGCTCTCTTGCTACCTTCACTTCTTCTACGGGATCTGCACTTAAGCTTATACGAAGGGTGCTGCCAATGCCTTTACTCAATATGGCTCCAAGTCCTGCCGCACTTTTTACAGTCCCGGCAAACAGCGTACCGGACTCTGTAATCCCTAAATGGAGAGGGTAAGAAATTGCTTCTGCTGCTTTTTCATAAGCTTCTATTGCTAAATTAACATCGGAAGCTTTCAGAGAGACGATGATATCATGAAAATCCAGGTCCTCCAGAATTTTGATATGATGGAGTGCACTCTCAACCATGCCGTCAGCAGTAGGATAGCCGTACTTTTCTAAAATATGCTTTTCAAGAGAACCAGCATTCACACCGATTCGAATAGGAATTCCTTTTTCCTTAGCGGCATTTACAACCGCCTCAACTTTTTCCCGTTTACCAATGTTACCAGGGTTTATTCTAATTTTATCTGCTCCACCTTCAATAGCTTTAAGAGCTTTTCTATAGTCAAAATGAATATCAACAACTAACGGAATATTAATTCTCTTCTTAATTTCGGGAATGGCGTCTGCAGCTCTGTCATCCGGGCAGGCCACACGGACAACTTGACAGCCTGCTTCTTCAAGGCGTTTAATCTCAGCAACCGTTGCTTCAACATCATGCGTCTTCGTAGTTGTCATTGATTGAATGACAACCTGGTCTGCGCCACCTATCGTTAAATCCCCGACTTTAACCTGACGAGTATCTTTTCTGTGGGTAATTGCCATAACAAATCGCTCCTTTATAGGCTCAAAAAAAGGTCTGCTTCTTAATTTACCTTCCCTAATTATAAGGGCTTAATGAAAAAATGAGAAGCCAAGACACTTAAAAACAGCCAATTGCATGTAAAAATCGTGTAAATCAAATGAAAGAGATATTTTTAACCATACAAATTATATCACGGGGTATAGAAATAATAAAAAGTTAGAATATTTAGGTGAAACGATTTCCTGACTTGATCCGTACATATATTAAGTTAGGATTTATAGGAGGATGTGATGATCATGAATCTGCTCTCTTATGATTGGGTTGTGCTCTTTATTACTCTTCTCGGGACCATGTTTCTGCTTGGAGAGCTTTTAGTCAACATGCGTGGAGTCTTTGCTCTTGTAGGATTAGGATTTATCACTGTTTACTTCTCTTCGTATTTAGCTCCACATATGATGATTATTATGATGCTGTTATATTTTCTCGGTCTGGTGATGATTATTATAGATGGGAAATTATTAAACGATGGGACTTTGTCTCTCATAGGAATAGTATTAATGCTTGTAGCCGTTGGATTAAGCTCGCCTAACTGGGTTGCTGGCCTTTACAGCATTATCGGCGTAATTTTGGGAGCTGCAGCATCTTTACTATTTCTAAAAGTGTTTAAGCATAGAGAAATGTGGTCAAAGCTTGCTCTAATGGATGCCTTGACTTCAGAAATGGGATATAATTCGATGAAAGAAAGTTATGCTGCTCTCATGGATAAGCAAGGTATTGCTCTTACTGATATGAGACCAGTAGGCACCATTCGTATTGAAGATGACGAATATAGTGCTGTATCTAATGGACAGTGGATTGCTAAAGGGGACGAAATAAAAGTCGTTTCTGTGGACGGGACGAAAATATTGGTAAAGCCGAGTCAGAAGTAATAGGGCTGCCCAACCAATGGTCCGATCTGCTTCTGCTGGGAAAAGGATAGAATAATATTGGTATTTATGAACATAACTACTGGTAGAAGTAGAAATTACAGGATTAATATAATATGGAATGGTTTTTATAACAGGAGGACCGCTGTCAGAAGACAGCGGTTTTTGTTTATTTGTCAAGGGAATGGTTAATTATGGATTGTAAATTTATTGTTAACATTTCCGTTTTTTCTTTACAAACAAAAAATATATCGTTAATAATGAGGAAGGTGTTTTAAAAATAGAGAGAAATTTGTAGAAATTCCTTGGATGAACGAAGAAAGGGTGGATAGTTGTTGGAGATCGATGTTCAAAAGATGATATTTGAATTCGTCGGAGGCTTGGGGATCTTTCTTTTCGGTATTAAGTACATGGGGGATGGGCTCCAAAAAGTAGCTGGAGACCGTTTGCGGAATATTCTCGATCGTTTTACCCGCAATCCTTTTATGGGCGTAGTTGCGGGAGCAATCGTGACGATGCTCATTCAAAGCAGTTCGACTACGACAGTCCTGACCGTTGGTTTAGTTAACGCCGGGTTTATGACATTTAGACAAGCAATAGGCGTCATTATGGGAGCAAACATTGGAACAACTATGACCGCATTTATCATTGGGATAGATGTTAAAGAATATGGACTTCCGATATTGGCGGTCGGTGCCATTCTTATTTTCTTCTTTAAAAATAAGAAGGCTACTTACATCGGGCAGACGATCTTTGGGCTGGGCTCATTGTTCTTCGGTCTAGAAACCATGAGTGGCGGAATGAAGCCGCTGCGTTCACTGGAAGCTTTTCACGATTTAACCTTGAATATGAGTGATAATCCCATCCTTGGGGTTGTAATCGGGACGTTGTTTACTGTGATTGTCCAAAGCTCAAGTGCTACGATCGGTATTCTCCAGGGATTGTATGGGGAAGGGCTTGTTGATTTGCAAGCGGCTTTGCCTGTTTTATTCGGGGATAACATCGGTACGACGATCACTGCAGTACTCGCTGCGATCGGCGCTAGTGTTGGAGCGAAACGTGCGTCTCTCGTACACGTAATTTTTAACGTACTTGGGGCAACGCTGTTTTTACTTTTACTAAACCCTTTTGAAGCTTATGTTGATTGGCTGAAAGACATGTTAAATTTAGGGCCGGAAATGACGCTGGCTTTTGCCCACGGATCCTTTAACATTGCCAATACGATTATCCAGTTTCCATTCGTCGGATTTTTAGCCTGGCTCGTTGTCCGGCTGATCCCGGGTGATGATAAAATTATTGAATTTAAACCTCAGCATTTGGACCCGATTTTTATTAATCAATCTCCATCCCTCGCCCTTGACCAGGCGAAGGAAGAAGTAGTTCGTATGGGTGAATATGCGTACAAAGGTTTGGAAGAAACAAATTTATATTTAAACAATAAGCAGCAAAAGCATTCGGAAATGGCGATGCAGATTGAAGATGCTTTAAATAATCTGGACCGTAAAATAACGGACTATCTTGTTGATTTATCACAGGCTTCTTTAACTGATGAAGAAAGTCATAAGCATTCTGCTCTCATGGATTCAGTCCGTGATATTGAACGTATAGGGGACCACTTTGAAAACTTGATTGAATTAATTGACTATAAAAATTCGAATAAGGTCGATTTGACTGAGCAGGCTATCGAAGACTTAAATACAATGTTCGACCTCACTTTAATGACTGTTCAGCAAGCAACCAGAGCTTTAGAAAGAATGGATCGGGAAGAAGCTCTCGCGGTAGTTCAGAAAGAGAATGAACTGGATAGAATGGAAAGAACATATCGGAAGAAGCACATCATTCGTTTAAACGAAGGTTTGTGTTCAGGACAAGCAGGAATCGTATTTGTAGACATGATCAGCAATCTCGAACGAATAGGTGATCATGCCGTCAATATTGCCGAAGAAGTCCTAGGAGAAAAAGAAAGTCTGTAATTTAAGGAATCATTTGATTAATGTCATCACTTGCAGAGCGTGGAATTCCGTCTCTGCAAGTTTTTTA
Organism: Halobacillus salinarum; assembly: GCF_022919095.1. NCBI lineage: Bacteria > Bacillati > Bacillota > Bacilli > Caryophanales > Bacillaceae > Halobacillus > Halobacillus salinarum. The sequence continues at coordinate 2,141,666 of NZ_CP095073.1, forward strand.
TTTATAATGTTCAGCTTAAAAACATGAGTTTCACCAAGCGTTTACTTAAAAATTCTTGAAAGCTTATGAGGTGCATGCTATATTAATTTTGTTGCTGTTTTTGACAGAAAAAAATGGATTGACAGCAATTCGCATCCATGATATATTTATATGCGTCGCTTCAATAGTGAGGGTGACAGTTAATGTGAATTCGGCGGTGTAGCTCAGCTGGCTAGAGCGTACGGTTCATACCCGTGAGGTCGGGGGTTCGATCCCCTCCACCGCCACCAATTCTACATACATAATCATTAACATTTATATAATGGCGGCTGTGGCGAAGTGGTTAACGCACCGGATTGTGGCTCCGGCATTCGTGGGTTCGATTCCCATCAGTCGCCCCAAAGTGGACCCTTAGCTCAGCTGGTTAGAGCTATCGGCTCATAACCGATCGGTCGCAGGTTCGAGTCCTGCAGGGTCCACCATTTTTTATCATACGGAGGAGTACCCAAGTCCGGCTGAAGGGAGCGGTCTTGAAAACCGCCAGGGGCTTTACGGCCCGCGGGGGTTCGAATCCCTCCTCCTCCGCCATGATTTACTTACATAGTATAGAAAACTCGGCAGCTCAGTCGGTAGAGAAGCCGTAAAACATCTTTGAAATTCCTTCACAGCAGGCTTTGCGAGGAGCATAGGCTTCACCGGAATGGCTTGCAGCGAGACGAGCACAGATCATCTTTGAATTAACTTCGAAACAAGATAATGAGCGAGAATTTAATCTTAAATTAAATACTTATCATGGCTCGGTAGCTCAGTCGGTAGAGCAACGGACTGAAAATCCGTGTGTCGGCGGTTCGATTCCGTCCCGAGCCACCACTTACCTTACAAGCTGAAAGAGCTTGTTTTTTTATGGCCAAAATTAGTTTTCTCCTCTAGCGCAGTTTCCTTCATTAGGTGTACTTTAACTGGTTGAATTTTTTCTGAACAGACGTCTGCCATGTCACTGTAAAATTACTGAATCATAAAATTCATCAAATCGGTAGGAATTCTATGTTTAATTTTCATGGAAAAGGGAATCTATATTTCCGTAAGTCCACTGTAAATTGCCAGCAGAGGGCATGCAAAAGATTTGCAAGTGAAAATTTGATTTGGTAATGTTGCATTAGGAAGAAAGGCGAAACGACTTCTTCCTGTTACATATTATTTTAAAGGAGGAGTATTACTATGGCTAAATTTGAACTGCCGGAATTACCTTATGCTTATGATGCACTAGAACCTACTATTGATAAGGACACAATGAACATCCACCATACGAAACACCACAACACTTACGTAACAAAACTAAATAATGCATTAGAAGGTCATGCGGATTTACAGGATAAATCACTGGAAGAGCTTCTAGCGAATAATCTTGAAGTTGTTCCTCAGGATATTCAAACTGCTGTACGCCGTAATGGCGGTGGGCATGCAAACCATGATTTGTTCTGGACAATCATGTCCCCAAATGGCGGTGGTGAGCCAACTGGTGACTTAGCTTCAACGATTGCGGATACATTTGGCAGCTTTGATCAATTCAAGGAAAAATTTGAAGCAACTGCAAAAGGCCGTTTTGGCTCAGGCTGGGCTTGGCTTGTCGTCAACAATGGCAGCCTTGAAGTCATTGATACTTTAAACCAGGATTCACCGTTAATGGAAGGTAAAACTCCAATCCTTGGACTTGATGTTTGGGAACACGCTTATTATTTAAATTATCAAAACCGTCGTCCTGATTACGTAGCAGCATTCTGGAATGTTGTAAACTGGGACGAAGTAGCTAAGCGCTATGACGCGGCTAAATAAATAAAGTGTAAAGACGGACACAGATCTTAAATCTGTGTCCGTCTTTTTGTATATCTCCTTTTGTTCTGACTACACTAAGAGAGAACAAAAAGGAGATTTTATTTATGGTGAGGATACTAAAAGTCTGGCTCAACCGCGAAGAAGTATCTAAAGATTTATTACTGCTTCTCTTAATCGGGGATTATATTCGCTCGGTATTTTTCTTTCGAGTACATTTGTAAATATTTATTTATGGAAACAATCCAATAGCTACAGTGATATTGCTTTATATAATCTAAGTATTTATGTTCTCCAGCCCCTCACGTTTATTGTGGCGGGAAAGTGTGCTAAAAAAATTGACCGTGTCATTGTCCTGCGGACGGGAGTGACTGTCCTTTCTTTATTTTTTTTGACTGTATTAATGGTGGGAGAACGTGCTGCTACCTTTAACATTATGCTGGGAGCTCTGTTAGGGATTGGATATGGTTTTTATTGGCTCGCTTACAACGTACTTACCTTCGAGATTACGGAGCCTGAGACAAGGGATTTTTTTAACGGCTTTTTAGGTGTTCTCCAATCGCTTGGAGGAATGACAGGGCCACTGCTTGCAGGCTATATCATTTCTCGTTTTAATAATTCCACAGGATATACTGTGATTTTTGCAATTTCTTTTGGTTTGTTTATCCTCGCTGTGCTTGTAAGTTTTGGATTATCGCGAAGAAAAGCTAAAGGTAATTTTTCCTTCAAAAGGATAATGGATGAACGCAAACGGAATGTAAACTGGAACAGGATACTTCATGCGCACATTTCCCAAGGCTTTCGTGAAGGGACATTCCTTTTTGCTGTTTCCATTTGGATCTTTTTAATTACCAGAGATGAATTATCTTTAGGAGTATTTAATCTTGTATATTCTGGATGCTCTTTTTTATTTTTTTTCTTGGTTGGGAAATGGATCAAGCCAAGCAGAAGAAAGAAAGCAATATTTTTATCGGGGCTTTCCTTGTATTTATCCGTCCTCATTTTATTAGTTAGCGCTACGATGCCATTACTGCTGATTTATGGGGCAATCGCCGGTGTCTTTTTTCCATTGCTTTATGTTCCATATATCTCACTTACTTATGATGTGATCGGAAAAGCCTGGAATGCAGGGGAGATGAGAATAGAGTACATCGTAGTGAGGGAGTTGTTTTTAAACACGGGACGCGTGCTTTCCATTTTGGTTTTTCTGTTCGCAATTTCTTTCATTGCACCCGAAACAGGGCTGCCATATATTTTACTGCTTGTAGGAGGAGGACATTTTCTCATTTACTTCTTTATAAAGGATATTGATACAAAAGCCATGAGTGCGATAAGAAATTGAAACTTTTCTTTTCAAATGTCGTCTATATTTATAGGAAGAAAAAAATGTTATACTATAGAAGCGATTTTTTGAAAGGGTAAGGGAGAGGTGTTTCATGGCGAAGAAGAAGAAGAAACAGCAGAAGAAAAAATCCCATATGCCAATAAGGCTTAATATAATCTTTTTTATTGTGTTTTTATTATTTGCCGGTCTGATCTTACAGTTGGGTGTTGTGCAAATCTTAAATGGGGAAGAGGCACAGAAGCAAATTGATCGTACAGAAAACACGACCACAAACATCCCTGTCCCAAGAGGAGAAATGTATGACCGTTACGGTCGGGTCCTCGTTGATAACAAGCCCCTGTATTCAATTACATATACTCCGCCAAAAGGGGTCCAGCCAGAGGATCGGTTAGAACTGGCAGAACAGCTTGCTAAATACATCCAAATGGATGCTGACAATTTAACGGAAAGAAACTTAAAGGAATACTTCTTTTTAAATCACAGGGAAGAAATACAAGAGCGGATAGCTGATGAAGACACGGAGAATCTTGATAATGGCGAAGTGTACCAACGTCAGCTTGACAGTATAAAAAAATCTGAAATTGATTCTTACAGTAAGGAAACAAAAAAAGTCATCGCTATAAAGAAGGAGCTTGATAAAGCGTACGCTCTCTCTCCACATGTGATTAAGAATGCAAACATCTCACAAGAAGAGTATTCAAAGGTAGCTGAACATTTGGCGAATCTTCCAGGAATTAATGTAACTTCAGATTGGGAACGGTCTTATCCGTTCGGGAAGACTTTCAAAAATTATTTAGGTTCGATTACTACCAGGCAGGAAGGTGTTCCTAGAGATGATCTTGATTACTATATGTCTCTTGACTACAGCCGAAATGACCGGGTAGGGGAAAGCGGACTTGAACAACAGTACGAAGAAGTACTGCGTGGAGTTAAGGAAAAAGTCCAATATACTACAGATAAAAGCAATAATGTAGTTGACACCAATGTCATACGAGAAGGAAGACGCGGACAGGATCTTGTGTTGACGATTGATATTGAACTTCAGCAGAAGCTCGATCAGATCGTTAAAGAAGAGCTTACTAAAGGAGTAGGATTAGGCAACAGCCAGCTGGATAATGCCGTAGCTGTAATGTCTGATCCGCAGACTGGCGAAATTCTCGCGATGTCCGGGCAGACTTATAACCGGAACCGCAAAAAAGATGAACCAAGAGTATCGGATACGTCCTATCAGGCCATATATAATGCTTACGCTCCTGGGTCGACAGTCAAAGGTGCGACGGTACTTACCGGTTTTCATGAAGGGGTCATTAATACGGGTACGACAATTTATGACCACCCTTTAAAATTTTATGGGACGCCAACAAAATCATCTTATGCTACTCTGCAATATACGAATTATTTAAAAGCCTTAAGAAAATCTTCAAACGTCTTTATGTTCTATGTTGCTTTATGGTTAGGGGGAGAACATTACGAACCAAATACTAAGTTGGATTTCAAACCAGGGACTTACGAAACTTTCCTATATAATTTTAACCAGTTTGGTCTAGGTGTGGAAACCGGCATCGACCTGCCATATGAAGCAACAGGCTTTGAAGGGAAAAATCCTAGCCCGGGTAATATTCTTGACTTTGCCATCGGCCAGTACAGTACTTATACAGCCTTGCAAATGAACCAGTATGTTTCGACCATTGCAAATGGAGGCTCCAGACTTCGAACGCGCCTTGTCAGGGAAATCCATGATCCGGCAACGGTCGGTCAAGACCTGGGTCCTACAGATAAAATCTACAGCCCGAAAGTCTTAAATAAATTAGAAATGAGCGATCAAAATATCGGAAGAGTGCAGGAAGGCTTCCGTCAAGTAATGCAGACGCCTGGCGGAACAGCCTACAGTGACTTTCACAGTAAATCATATAATCCGGCAGGTAAATCAGGTACCGCCGAGGTTACGAAATATGAGAAGGGTAATAATGGTTACATTTCTCACGAAGATTTGGAAAACCTGACCTTGGTTGCTTATGCTCCTTATAAAAATCCAGAGGTGGCCATTTCTGTAATGGTACCGTACATGAATGCCAGTGGGGAACATGTCAACTACCATATCGGAGAGCGGGCGCTGGATGCTTATTTTGACTTGAAGAAGCAACGCGAGAAGGACGGAATCAATATGGATATCGGAAATAAGAAAGAAAATGAATAAATGAATCCATTAAAAACAGCTTGCACATGTTGCAAGTTGTTTTTTTATCGTCTTTTTGAGGAATAGTTTATCAAATTGGTTCATTTTTACAAAAAGCACAGGATTTATTCAACAAATTCCGTCAATTTACAAAAGCTTAACATTTGATTTATATGTCCTTAAAACTACGTAGTTAGTATATAAAATGTGAGTTGGACAACCCAACTGATCTTAACTTAGAAAAATAGGGGGAAAAAGAAATGAAAAGTTTTAAAAGTTTAGCACTAATGTTTGCTTTCATTCTTGTATTGGGAGCACTTGCGGCTTGTGGAGGCGGAGACGAAGGATCTTCTTCTGATTCCTCTTCTGACAGCGAGTCTACTTCTTCTGATTCTTCATCTGACAGCAGCTCTGATTCAGAAGCAGCTTCAGGTTCAATCGTAGTCGGTGGTTCCAGTGCCCTTCAGCCACTTGCAGCAGCAGCAGCAGAGCAATTCCAACAGGACAACCCTGACGCTCAAATCGAAGTACAGGGTGGAGGAAGCGGTACTGGTCTTTCTGAAGTAGCAGCGGGTAACTTTGATATTGGTAATGCTGACTACTTTGCAGAATCTAAAGAAGGCATCGATGCAAGCAAACTTGTTGACCACAAAGTAGCCGTAGTAGGAATGACTGCAGCTGTGAATGCCGATGCTGGTGTAACTGACATTTCTAAAGAGGATCTTAAAAAAGTATTTACTGGAAAGATCACGAACTGGAAAGATGTTGGCGGCGAGGATATGGAAATTAAACTAGTTAACCGTCCTGACGGTTCTGGTACTCGCGCAACTTTCAATGAATTCGCTCTTGATGGAGCAACTCCAGCTGAGGGAATTACAGAGGATTCTTCCAACACGGTTAAGAAAATTGTTGCTGACACTCCTGGAGCAGTAGGCTACCTTGCATTTTCTTACTTCGATGACAGCTCTGATTCTAAAGTGAAGAAAATGTCTATCGATGGTGTTGAAGCATCTGACGAAAACGTAAAATCCGGAGACTTCCCTGTTTGGGCCTACGAGCATGCGTATACTAAAGGAGAGCCGGAAGGATTAGAAAAAGCATTCCTTGATTACATGATGAGTGACGAAGTACAATCTAATCTTGTACCTGAACAAGGATACATTCCTTCCACTGAAATGAAAGTAGAACGTGATGCAGAAGGTAAACAAACAGAAAAATAATTATTATTATGTAGTAATTAAATAGGGAAACTTACACAGGGTTGACTCTGTACCATCGTAATTCAACTTCATGATAAGGACCATTCTTATCTAAAGCTGTTCGATGATGCTATGGGTCAGCCCGTTTCCCATGATTTAGGAGGATAGGCTATGTCAAACAGTTCACAAACTACAGCCTCCAAGGCAGCTCAGCCCCATCGTTTAATTAAGAGTAAAAATGGTTCAGTCAAACGGAATGAGCTGCGAGGAAAAATCTTAGTATATTTTTGTGCCATTCTAATCATTGTGGCAACTTTAGCCATTACTTTATTTCTGACCTTAAAAGGGCTGCAGTCGTTTGTATTAAATGATGTAAATGTTATTAAATTTATCACTGGAATGGTTTGGAGTCCATCTGGTGAAGGTGACTTTACCTATGGTGCATTTCCATTTATTTTTGGTTCTTTTGCGATCACATTTCTTGCAGCTTTATTTGCTGCCCCCCTTGGAATCGGAAGCGCAATCTTTATGACCGAAATTGCTAAAAAATGGGGTCAAAAAGTATTGCAGCCCGTTATAGAGATACTCGTTGGAATTCCTTCAGTCGTTTACGGTTTAATTGGCTTGACTGTAATCGTTCCGATTATTAGAAATCATTCCAGCGGTGTAGGTTTTAGTTTATTGGCAGGAATGATTGTAGTAGGAGTTATGATCCTTCCAACCGTAACAAGTATTTCTGCAGATGCATTAAAATCTATTCCATCAGATATTAAAGACGCATCTTATGGTTTAGGCGCAACAAGATGGCAGACAATTTACAAAGTGATTCTGCCAGCGGCACTTCCTTCTCTTGCAACGGCTGTCGTGCTGGGGATGGCAAGAGCTTTCGGTGAAGCACTCGCTGTTCAAATGGTAATTGGTAACTCTAAGGCAATGCCGGAGGGAATTACTGATCAGGCGGCTACCTTGACCTCTATTATTACGTTAAGTATGGGACATACCACTTACGGTAGTGTCCACAATAACTTACTGTGGTCATTAGGCTTAATTTTATTAGTCATGTCTTATGTGTTTATCATTATTATTCGTTTGATTTCGTCAAGGAGGAAGGTTTAAATGAACAGGCGGGTAACTAACAATATTGCAACGTCAGTTTTTGTTTTGTGTGCTGTTATCATGGTAGCAACACTCATTTATTTACTAGGTTATATTCTTACAAATGGACTCGCTGAAATTAATTGGTCGTTTCTGTCTTCTAATTCCAGTTCTTTTCAGGCTGGCGGCGGAATTAAAAACCAGCTATGGAACTCCTTCTATATCCTGGTGATGACTATGATTTTTTCAGTTCCATTAGGAGTTCTTGGTGGAATTTATCTCGCGGAATACTCAAAACCGGGTAAAATCACAAACATCATTCGTACTAGTGTAGAAGTTCTTTCCTCCCTGCCATCCATCGTAGTCGGAATGTTTGGTTTGTTAGTGTTTGTACAATATGTTGGATTGGGTTATTCCATTATTGCAGGTGCTTTAGCGCTAACCGTATTTAACCTGCCTGTAATTGTTCGCGTTACCGAAGACTCCATTCGTTCGGTTCCACTTCGGCAGAAGAATGCCAGTCTTGCTCTCGGAATTACTCATTGGCATACAGTAAAAACGGTACTTGTACCTGCTGCTTTTCCGGGCATCCTAACTGGTGTAATCCTTTCAGCGGGCCGCGTATTCGGGGAAGCTGCTGCTTTATTATTTACGGCAGGTCTTTCCTCACCTAATTTAAACTTTAATTCGTGGAATCCGTTTAATACGACATCACCACTGAATCCATTTCGTTCCGCCGAAACGCTGTCGGTTCACATTTGGAAAGTGAATTCCCAGGGGATCATGCCGGACGTACTAGAAATTGCAAATGGTTCAGCAGCCGTGCTGATTATATTTGTATTGATATTTAATTTGTCTGCACGGATTATTGGTGGACTAATCTTTTCGAAAATATCTGGTAAAAAGTAGGAGATGAAAAGATGCAAAAAACTATGAAAAATAATAAACAAGCGGAAAAACTGCAGGAAACCGTACAGGAACATGCGGGTGTAGAACGTCCGGAAGAAGCAGAGACTCTGATTGAATTAAAGGATTTAAGTGTGTTCTACGGCAATAATCAAGCTGTTAAGCATGTCAATATGCCACTCAAAAAGAATAAAGTAACAGCTTTCATTGGTCCTTCAGGTTGTGGAAAATCAACTCTGCTTAGAACGATTAACCGTATGAATGACCAGATTCCGGATGCTCATTATGGCGGACAGATCATGTATGACGGAGTGAACCTGCTTGATCAACGTATTGATGTGGTTTCTCTTCGTAAAGAAATTGGTATGGTTTTTCAGGAACCTAATCCTTTTCCAAAACCGATTAAAACGAATATTACGCATGCTTTAAAATTTTACCGTACAAAAAAGAGCGAAATGGATGACATTGTAGAGTCAGCCCTGAAACAGGCTGCTTTGTGGGAAGAAGTAAAGAATCGTTTAGGAAGCTCTGCCCAATCCCTATCAGGAGGACAGCAGCAGCGGCTGTGTATTGCAAGAGCTCTTGCTCTTAAGCCTCAAGTTCTGTTGTTGGATGAGCCGACTTCGGCGTTGGATCCTATTTCTAGTGCAAAAGTGGAAGACTTAATCATTGAATTAAAGAAATATTATACAATTGTGATTGTTACGCACAATATGGAGCAGGCAGCCCGTGTATCCGATTATACTTCCTTTATGTACAACGGGGATTTAATTGAATTCGGATCTACCTCCCAGCTTTTTACCAATCCAAATGAAAAAAGAACAGAAGATTATTTAACCGGAAAATTCAGTTAACCTGTTCATTCAACTAATGAAAATAATTGCGGAAATATATGAATTACCCGCATATAAATAAACTTTGATACAACAACAACAAAAAATTTTTAAGCCGTAAGTAAAGGGATGAAGTTTCATGTCAAATTATTCGTATGAAGTAGAAAATCTTAACCTTTGGTATGGGGAAAATCAGGCTCTTTATGAAGTAAACATGCAAATTCCTAAAGGCGAAGTCACCGCTATTATCGGTCCTTCCGGCTGTGGGAAATCCACATTTTTAAAAATGTTAAATCGAATGGTAGAGATGGTCCCCAATGTTCGTGTCTCAGGAAACGTGAAGTATAACGGAGATAATATTCTCGAGAAATACCGTCCTGAAAGTCTTCGTACGAATGTGGGAATGGTATTTCAGCACCCTAATCCGTTTCCGAAATCCATTTATGAAAATGTAATTTACGGGTTGAAGATTCAAGGAGTCCGTAACAAAAAAAAGCTTGATGAAGTTGTAGAGCGGAGCCTTAAACAGGCAGCTATATGGGATGAAGTAAAAGATCGTCTGCACACAAGTGCCCAGGGTCTTTCCGGGGGACAACAGCAGCGGATATGTATCGCACGTGCACTTGCCGTAGAGCCTGATGTAGTCTTGATGGATGAACCTACATCTGCTCTTGACCCGATTTCAACTTCGAGAGTGGAAGAACTAATCCATGACTTGAAGAAGCAGTACACCATTATAGTCGTGACACACAATATGCAGCAAGCGTCTCGAATTTCTGATCAAACTGCCTTCTTCTTAAATGGGGATCTTGTAGAATTTGATCGAACAGATCAGATTTTTTCAAATCCAGGAGATAAACGTACGGAAGATTATATCAGCGGAAAATTTGGTTAAAAGGGGGATCTGAATGACGACTCGTCGTTTCTTTTCAGAAGAATTACAAGAATTAAAAACAAAAATTGAGGAACTTGCCGATGACACACAGCAAATCCTTGCAAAATCAGTAGATGCTCTTTACAAGAAGGATACAGAAACAGCTCAATGGATCATTAATAATGACCATGTATTTAATCAGAAGGAACAATCTATTAATGAAACAGTCATCGTTTTGATTGCAAAGCAGCAGCCAGTCGCTTCTGATTTGCGGAGACTTATCATTGCTATAAAAATCTCAGCAGACTTGGAAAGAATGGCTGATCACGCGAAGAATATTGCCAAAGCCACATTACATCTTGGAGCAGAACATACCATCACTATTCACCCGGTCATTCGTGAAATGGCAGACATTGCCTTAGATATGGTTGATATAGCTCACAAAGCTTATGACCATGAAGACATTACGCTTGCCAGAGAATTAGCAGAGAAAGATGATTCTATCGATGAACGATACGGTCAAGTAACCCGGGATCTACTTGAGCAAACAGCAAATAACCCAGAGCAGATTCAGCACATTATGCAAATGGCATTCACCTCCAGGTATATCGAACGTTTTGCCGATCACATTACAAACATTGGCGAGAGTATCTTTTATTTAGTAAAAGGTGTTTCCTACGATTTGAACGAATAAAAAAACCCCAAAGCTGGGGTTTTTTTAATAGGAATTATTCTTTATGGGTGATGGCTTGAGCCAATTGTTTCGTGCTCATAGATGAATCAACGAGCACGGAACCAATTTGAATATACTTGCTGTATTTATGGTCTTTCATATAAGTCTCAAACGCTTTTTCATCATCGATGATCTTCGCTTGCTTTAGTTTCTTGCTAATATCAGAGGAAGTCGTGCCAGAATCAATATCAAGAGTTAAATAGTAAATCGCTTCTTTCTTACTTGTTTGCTCAGCTTGAGTTGATGTAGTCTGGCTTTCATTTTTTAATTGTTCAAATTCCTTCGAATCCAGTACGTGATAGCCAATGGATTCAATTTTTTTGATCATCTCTTTACTCGAAAGCTCCTCGTTTTGAGTAGATACAGGAGAAGGTGATTCTTTCCAGTATGCAAAACTAATGAGAGCAGTTGCTGCGATCAGGCCGATGGCAAAGGAACGTAATGTATGTTTCATTGTCTTGCCGCTCCTTGTTTCTGAAGCTGGAGAAGAATCTTCTGGACTTCCTGTTCTTCTATCTGCATCTCTTTTGCAATATAATGAGGTTTGAATCCGCGTTTGTACATAGAGTAAATCTTGTCTGTCATTGAAAAATCAGCGCCGGTTTGCTTCTGATAGGGTTCTTTCATAATTTCACTAGTCAGATCTTCAGTCAGCAGTTCTTCCTCCAGCACCTTAAGCTTCTTCTTCATTTGATAGCTGTCCTGCATCATAGTCAGCGAGAGCTGCTCCAGTTGATCATCCAATTCTTTAATCCGGTCATTTACGAAATAACTGATTATATATAACAGGATGCCTATGACCGCTAACGTAATAAAAATAATGTACATATGTATTCACTCCTTATGTAGTCCAGGTTTATTTATACCATAGGTGAAGAAAAAATTCTATGCCCTTTTTCTTCTTAGGAGCAATATTTACTTGTAAAGAAGCTTGTGATTTGTTACTATTATTAAGTCTGATAAATGAAATGACTACATGAAATGAAGATGATATGGAGGGATAACCATGCGTGTAAATATTACACTTGCCTGCACCGAAACTGGTGACCGCAATTATATTTCTACAAAAAATAAGCGTAAAAACCCTGAACGTATAGAGCTAATGAAATACAGCCCGCGTCTAGGAAAGCATACGCTTCATCGCGAAACTAAGTAAGACAGTAGGAATTGCTTCCTACTGTTTTTTTTATACCAGTTTTCGAGGGGGATTTGGATGATGACGAAGAATGAGTGGAGAGAAAAAGCAAGGTCCTCACTGCGAAAGCTTGAAGACCATCATAAGCGGCAACTATCATTCCAAATGATGCACCGGCTGTTCAAATCTTCTTTATGGGAAAATTCCCAAGTGATAGGAATTACGGTAGCTCGAGGAGATGAGTGGCCGACAGTACCTATCATTGAAAAAGCCTGGCAGGAAAATAAAGAAGTGGCCGTTCCGAAATGTGTTCCTAAAGAAAAACATATGGAATTTTATAAAATTACGGATTTAGATCAACTTGAGATTGTATATTTCGGACTGCGGGAGCCGAATCCTGCCAAGTCGGTATATACGGATAAAAATGAAATTGATTTACTTATTGTTCCCGGGCTTTTCTTTAATGAATCAGGTTACCGTATAGGGTTTGGAGGGGGATATTACGATCGTTATCTCGCTGATTTTCAAGGGATTACTGTATCTTTAGCTGCTGAGCATCAGATAGAAACTGAAATCCCTGTTGAGCCCTTCGATATTCCTGTTCAGTACATCTGTACGGAGAAAAGGTATCTTCGTTGTAAATAAGGAAGTTTACAGAACTTTCAAATCCTCCTTATACATTTAAGGGTACAATCAGGTAGAATAGAGTTAAAGGGGGAGAGGCAATGGAACATGTAAATCGTGTGGTAGTAATTGGAACGGGAGCTGTAGGCTCTAGTTATGCATTTGCTCTATTAAATCAAGGAGTAGCCGACGAACTGGTGTTAGTCGACCTTGATAAAGAGAAAGCAGAGGGTGACGCCATGGATTTAAATCACGGTCTGGCTTTTGCCCCAGCTAATAAGAACATTTGGTTTGGGGATTATGCTGACTGCCAGACAGCTGATATTGTCGTAATTACAGCAGGGGCTAACCAAAAACCGGGAGAAACAAGATTAGATCTTGTGGATAAGAATACGAAAATCTTCAAAGGAATTGTAGAAGAAGTCATGGTCAGTGGCTTTGATGGAATATTTTTAGTAGCTACAAATCCAGTGGATATATTAACGTATATGACATGGGAGTTTTCAGGTTTACCAGTCAATCGAGTGATTGGTTCAGGCACGATTCTTGATACGGCTAGGCTCAGGTATCAGCTTGGTCATTATTTTGACATTGACTCAAGAAATGTCCACGCCTATATTATGGGAGAGCATGGGGATTCTGAACTCCCTGTTTGGAGTCATGCCACTGTTGCCGGAAGCCAGGTAACCAACCTGATAAAAAAATATCCGGAACGTTATAATGAAGAGTCTCTTGATGAAATGTTTATACAAGTAAGAGATGCTGCCTATAAAATTATTGCTAAAAAAGGGGCGACTCATTATGGAATTGCTATGGGGCTTGTCCGCTTAACAAAAGCGATTTTACATAATGAAAACGCCGTATTGACGGTTTCCGGCTATGTTCATCAAAAGTATGGTCAGGAGGACCTTTATATCGGAGTGCCCGCAGTGGTTAACCGGAGTGGGGTAAGAGAAGTGATTGAGCTGAACCTTTCAGAAAAGGAAAAAGAACAATTTAACCATTCGGCACAACTTTTGAAAAAAACCATGGCGCCAGTGATTGCGAAATACCGTGATGAATAAAGATCAACAGTTAAACAAACGCTAATTCTATCTTAATGATTTGAGGTGGAAGAGGATGCGCAGTTTTTTTCGTTGGATGCTCGTGGTGCTCTCCTTAATCGTAACGGTCTATCGATTTCGCTACCGTGGTTTGAACTTCATTACGAAAGTTCCAGGACTTCGCCGGTGGCTGGTGAGAAGTTCTATGAATATTCCATGGCTGAGGCAGAAATTGATGTCGAAAATGTTTCAAATACGTTAAAACTGCCTAGCTGGCAGTTTTTTTGTGCAGTTCCTGAACCGAGCGCAGGGTTCTCATCTCATGGTATGATAGACGAAAGAGAAGGGGGAGAAAATCATGTTTTTGAGACAAGAATATACATTCTGGAAAATCTCCAGTGATCTTGTGATCTCGCATGGTTTCGAAATTCTCCATATGAGCCCAAATGAAGATGAGATATGGTTGGAAAAAGAGCTCAATTGGAAAACGCATGTAGTACGGTTAAAACTGGGACAATGGAATTGGAAAAATCAGCTTAAGTTCGATTTGAATCGTACATATCAGCAAGTAAAGCAGAATAGAGCACTGTTTTCAGGAGGGAAAGCAGTACTTCATACTTTGTATATTTCTGAATATCCTCCGGTAGATGATTGGCAAGATGTCACAGAAGAATTAGTTATGAACAAAGGCAGCCTGAATATTCATCTGTATTATCTTGACGATGCCAATAAACGGTCAGAATTAAAAAAGTTGTATCAAACATTTGGACATATGCCGCCTGGTCTTATTGATGAGACAAAAGCAGAAGAAATGGAATCCGTCATTCCTTATTTACGCCAGCAAACGCTAGGCAGCGACCAAAAACGAAAAAAAGAGAATTTGTCCGTTTTTGACTATGGACGACCGTTCATGACCTATTTACTTCTGGTCGTAAATATCGCTTTTTTTGCATTTATTGAATGGAAAGCTGACAGTACGTCTCTGCCCTCTTTAATTGAGTACGGGGCTAAGTATAACCCTGCTATTATTTCAGGTGAGTGGTGGAGAATCATTACTTCAATGTTTATTCATATCGGTTTTCTCCATCTATTTATGAATATGCTGGCACTTTATTATTTAGGGACTGCTGTTGAACGGATCTATGGAACAGTAAGATTTACTTTGATTTACTTTTTAGCGGGAATCTTTGGCGGAGTGGCCAGCTTCATGATGAATCCTCAAATAGCGGCGGGCGCCTCAGGAGCTATTTTCGGTCTGTTTGGCGCTTTATTATTCTTTGGCGTAAAGCACAAGCGTTTGTTCTTTAGAACGATGGGGACGAATGTTGTATTTATTATTGCTTTAAATCTTGTCTTTGGATTCGTAGTTCCGCAAGTTGATAATAGTGCCCACGTTGGTGGCCTGATTGGAGGGTTTCTTGCATCTGCACTTATTCAGCTTCCTAATAAACCCAGCGGAAGGTTGAGACGAGTGGCTTTTTTAATTTACAGTCTCGCTGCAGTTGGCATGGTTTGGCTCGGCATCAACCAATATGATCGCCCTGAGCACTCTGTTGTCGACGTGCAGTACTCACAGGAACTGATTAAAGAGCGTCAATACACGAAAGTCATTCAAACAACGACTGATGCTTTAGATAACCCAGGAGAGTATCAGGCTGAGTTGTTGTTTAACCGATCATATGCCTACACTCAAACCAACCAACTCGAAAAAGCTAAGGAAGACCTAGAAAAAACGGTCGACGTGAAACCTGATATGGCAGAGGCTCATTTTAATCTAGCCTTAATCTATTTAAAAGAAGGTAAACCAAGCCAAGCCAAAGAGCACGCGCGAACAGCGGCAGAACTAAAACCTAAAAAGGAGGAATTCCAAAACTTATTAAAATCCTTGGATCAATAGTATTGAATGAGTTGATGTTTTTTTCCCGTATCGTCCTCGAATAAGACCATTAGATGCTTTCCGTTTTTATCAAAAAGAATGAGTGGAATATAACTTTGGATTGGATGAGTGGATTTCGTGTCCGCGATTCCTAATATATAGTTTTTATAAAGTCCTTCCCAAAGCTGGCCCATAATTCTTCTCGAATTTTCTTTTGAAGTACCTGGTAAAGGTTGAGTATTGTATTTTGCAAGATCTGTAAGAGCTGCTTTTTCGTATTTTTTCTCTGGAACTTGATAATAAGCAATGAGTTCGTCCCATTGGGCATTGATTTGCTGACTGATACTGTGGTCCAAGCGCTGTTTCCACTTCTTTTCTTCCTCGGTCTGAGGTTTGCGGAAAGATGTTCTTGTCGTTAATGGAGAATCAATTACGTATAGCGTATCTGAAGAGGTTGCCTGGATACTAGTAATAGGAAGATCATCTTGATGAATTTCACCTTGATGGAACGTTACCGCTTGATACTTTTTACTGTCTTCCCCATGAAGCGTGGATTGTTTTTTAATTTTTGCTGTATCTTGTATCCATTTGTTCATGACTCCTTTTAATCGTCCGTTTACATATAAGAGGGAGACGTCCTGACGCAGATACATAGGTTTGTCACTTACTGAGGCAATATCCCACACTACTTCATATTCATTTTCATCCTCCTGCTCAGCGAAGTGAAGCTCGGTTTTGTAGGACTTAAATGAATGGGTCTTATCAAGAGGGAAATATTGAATTACCATTTGATCGCTTGTCCAATTGGCGCCAAAATAAAGAGTCACAGCCAGTATAACCGCACCAACGATCGCAGCTTTCCAAGATTTTTTCATAATTGCACCCCTTAGCCTAGCTTGGAAGAATAAAAACCATTAATAAAATGAATATGTTTAAGGAGGTTCTATCATGCAGAAAAACAGGAATTTTATCACTCATCATTTGAAACAGTTAACATCGATTCCAAGCCCTACAGGAATGACAGAACAAATCATGAGATACTGCGATAATCTTCTTCGAGTCAAAGGCGTTCCGACTATGATGACGAATAAGGGAGGATTAATAGCAACGATTCAAGGCCGAAATCCGGAGAACGAGCGGGTGATAACTGCTCACCTTGATACGTTAGGAGCGATGGTGAAAGAAGTTAAGGACGATGGGAAGCTAGCTTTATCACTGATTGGCGGGTTCACATGGAACAGTATAGAAGGGGAGTATTGTGAGATTCACACGGCAAGCGACGGAACTTATACTGGAACCATATTGATGCAGCAGTCTTCCGTCCATGTTTATAAGGAAAGCGGTGAGAAAAAAAGAGACAGCATCAATATGGTTGTGCGCTTGGATGAAATGGTTCATTCAAAACAGGATGTTCAAAAGCTGGGAATTGAAGTTGGAGACTTTGTTTCATTTGCACCAAGGTATGAAGAATCAAAGACCGGATTTATTAAATCACGCCACTTAGATGATAAGGCTAGCGCAGCCGTACTTCTTCATATGATTGAAGAGATTGTCGATGCAAACATTGAGATTCCCTATACTACCCACTTTTATTTTTCTAATAATGAAGAGATCGGATATGGTGCAAACTCCTCGATTCCAGAAACTGTTAGAGAATTTATAGCTGTGGATATGGGGGCTGTCGGTGACGGTCAAACTTCTACCGAGTATGATGTTTCGATTTGTGCCAAAGATTCTTCTGGACCTTATCATCTTGGGTTAAGGCACCATTTCACTTCCTTAGCAAAACAGAACGATATCAATTACCAAATAGATATTTACCCTTATTATGGATCTGATGCGTCAGCAGTTATGAAAGCTGGCTCAGACGTTAAGCATGCCCTTGTCGGGCCGGGGATAGATGCTTCCCATGCTTATGAGCGAACCCACACCGACTCATTAATTTATACCTATCAGCTGCTTATGGCTTATATCCAGTCGGAGCTTATCCCTTAGAACATGTATGTTTTGACCTGCTTAGCGAAAACTAATCCTCACTAGTATCGTTTGAGGAGGAGCTTCATGGAAAAGAAGCAGCCGTTATTCAAGGATTATGAAAAAAACGTCAAGTACATGAGAGAAAGACTTGGGGCAGATGAAAGCTTTGATGTTATTCATCTTGATTTGGTATATGCTGGCCGTGGCATGTCCTTATTTATGGTTGATGGATTTGTAAAAGATGATATTCTTCATTATCTTATGAAGCTGCTTTCGCGACTGGAGAAGGACCAGCTTGATCCTGATCCATTAACTAAACTGCTGCAAACTCACCTTCCCTACATTGAATTGGATAAGCAGGACGATATGAATAAGGCTGCGGATAACATTCTAGCCGGCCCAACTGCTCTCGTAGTTGAAGGCATGACTGAAATCATTATGATTGATGCGAGGACTTACCCTGTGCGCAGCCCACAAGAACCGGATATTGAACGGGTCGTCAGAGGGGCGAGGGACGGCTTTGTAGAAACAATTGTGTTTAATACAGCACTTACTAGAAGGAGAATTCGCGACCGTTCTTTACGCATGGAGTACACGCAGATCGGCCGAAGATCTCAGACGGATGTCTGTTTGTGCTATTTAAAAGATATAGCCGATCCAGATCGTATTCTTCACTTGAGAAGAGTACTAAGTGAAATTGATACAGATGCCCTGCCTATGGCTGAGAAAACGATTGAAGAGTATATCAGCGGTCAACACTGGAATCCTTACCCAGTCATTCGCTATACGGAGCGGCCTGATACGGCAGCTGCACACCTTTATGAAGGACATATCCTAATTATTGTAGATGGGTCCCCAAGTGTGATGATTACTCCTGCCACCTTTTGGCACCATCTTCAACATGCTGAAGAGTATCGTCAAAAGCCAGTTGTTGGAGCATACCTGAGATTGGTACGTTTTCTTGGCTTTTTTGCTTCGATATTTGTGTTACCCTTGTACTTTTTATTGTCAATGCAACCAGATTTGTTGCCGGAAGCCATCCAGTTTATTGGGCCTGAAGAAGCGGGGGTACTGCCTTTACTCCTTCAGTTTCTCATTGCTGAGATAGGCATTGATATGCTCCGCATGGCAGCTATTCATACCCCGTCTTCGCTGGCTACGGCACTAGGTCTTGTCGCAGCCATATTAATTGGACAAGTTGCTGTAGAGGTCGGGCTTTTCTCCATTGAAGTTGTGCTTTACTTATCATTGGCTGCGATCGGTACTTTTGCTACACCAAGTTACGAAATGGGTCTCGCCGATCGGCTTTCGAGACTAGCGCTACTGCTGATTACAGGTTTTTTTGGCGTAAAGGGCTACGTAGTAGGGGTAACATTCTGGCTTTTATACCTTACTCGTATGCAGACATTTAAAATTCCGTATTTATGGCCGTTTCTTCCATTTTCCTGGAAGCCGCTCAGGGATGTCCTTATCCGTTCCCCAATTCCTTTAAAAAATCGACGTCCTGCTTTTTTGCATCCTAAAGACCCTGACCGATAGTTGACGGGGTCTTTTTTTACGTTTTCTTTATGATAGAGAATGTTATAATGAAAGAGGTGATAAAAATGAAAACTATTTATGATATTCAGCAATTATTGTTAAAATTTGGGACCCTTATATATATTGGAGATCGGATTGCCGATTTGGAATTAATGGAGGATGAAGTAAAAGAACTGTATAAATCCCAGTGCATGACACAAGAGGATTATCAAATGGCCATTCTTCTTCTTCGTAGTGAGATGGCTGCTTATAAAGAAGGAAAAAAAGGAGAGGGTTAGGGAAATGAAAGCGTCGTATTGTTTAGGAGCAGATATTGGTGGTACCACCATTAAATTAGCCATCATTTCCAGTGAGGGTGAAATTCAAGAAAAATGGGAAATTAAAACCGATACAAGTAACGAAGGGATCAACATACCTGAGGATATTTATCAAGCTTTTCAAAAGAAACTCGAAGATCTGAATATACATAATCAACAGATTCTTGGTATTGGATTAGGGGCACCCGGATTTGTAAATACGGAGACCGGTTTTATTTACGAAGCCGTTAATATTGGATGGAAAAACTTTGCCTTAGGCGAACAAATGAAACAGTTAAGCAGCCTTCCGGTGTGGGTGGATAATGATGCCAACCTTGCAGCCATAGGTGAAAATTGGCTGGGGCGGGAAATGGTGCTGACCATCTGATTGCCGTTACACTCGGGACAGGAGTTGGCGGCGGTATTATCGCAAATGGAGAAGTGATTAATGGAGCAAATGGAACAGCTGCTGAGATTGGTCACATGACCGTGGTGCCAGAAGGAGGAGTGCGCTGTAACTGCGGAAAAACAGGCTGTCTTGAAACCGAAACCTCGGCGACAGCCATTGTACGAAAAGTAAAGGAAGCTGCCAGTCAATATCCATCTTCTTCGCTGCGGCCGTTAGTCAAAGATGGGTCTTTGACAACGAAGGAAGTATTTGAAGCAAAAGAAAAAGGGGACGAACTGGCAGAATTGGTCATTAATGAAGTTGTCCATACTTTAGGATTGTGGATTGCTAATCTGGCAGTAGCTTTAAACCCTCAAAAGATTGTTATTGGCGGGGGCGTCTCCCAAGCAGGAGATCAATTAATGTCTCCGTTAATTCAAGTATTTAATAAGTACGCATTAGGTAGGACATCCGAAGTTTGTGAATTTGGATTAGCGGAACTTGGAAATGACGCAGGAGTTATAGGCGCCGCTTTCTTAGTTAAAAAATATCAATAGAAGAGAAAAAACCGGAGATCATCTCTCCGGTTTTTTGGTAAAAATTTCTGGGTATTTCGTAGCATTTTCACTTATTACAAAAGGTTAGCAGTTCTATAACAAATCAATGAATTTTCACCGAAAATGAAACTTTTGTGGTAAAATCTTCGTCATATGAAGAGAAATCGTTTAATATTAATTCTACGTGGAAAGAGTAAAGTTGAACTAAAATAACAGTAAGACATTTGTAAAAGATACAGCAGAATGATTCAGAGGAGGAAGCCATATGCAATTAAATAACAGGAAAACTCCTTTATTTATAATTGCAACCATTCTATTTGGAATAAAAACATACATTGTGTACCGGTTTATGTTTGATTTGTCGATTGACAACCCTCTGCAGGAATTCATTCTTCTTATCAATCCAATAGCCAGTGCCTATTTGGTGTTTGCTATCAGTGTCTGGTTTCAGCCCCGTAAACAGCGGAAGTTTTTAAGATGGGCTGCTCTGACAGGCACGCTGATTATATATTTTAACTTATTGTTTTATCGGAATTTTACAGACTTTATAACAATCCCCGTACTATTTCAAGGCAATAATGCGGCAGATTTGTCCTCTAGTATTTCTACGTTGATCCATTGGCCGGATTTGCTTCTATTTTTAGATGTGCTCGTCATTTGGTATTTAAGTAAACCTTCTTTTAATATGCATGTTGAGTTCTCAAAATCCAGTAAATTAGCGGCAACTGCTGTGACCTTTCTTTTGCTTGCGGGTAATGTGACGCTAGCGGAAATGGAGCGACCTATGCTGTTTGTCCGTACTTTTGACAGAGAGTATCTCGTTAAAAATATCGGCTTATTTAACTATCACATCTATGATTCAACGATGCAGACTAAAACGAAAGCCCAACGAGTATTTGCAGATGGGAGCGAAATCAGTGAAGTGGAAGGGTACATGGATAAAGATGTCCAGCCGGACAAGAAGTCGGAGCTGTTTGGGGCAGCGAAAGGTAGAAATGTAATTTTTATCAGCCTGGAATCTTTCCAAAATTTCGTATTGGATTCAAAAATTAATGGAAAAGAGACGACTCCCTTTTTGAATGATTTAAAGGAAAGCAGCGATACGTTTTGGTTTAAAAACTTTTATCATCAGACCGCACAAGGGAAGACATCGGATTCAGAGTTTTTAATAGAAAACTCGATGTATCCGCTTGGCAGGGGTGCTGTCTATTTTACCAATGCTCAAAATGAATACCATTCCTTGCCCGAAATGTTGAATGAGAATGATTATTATACATCTGTATTTCATGCAAATAACCGCAGTTTCTGGAATAGAGATGTGATGTATGACAATATTGGCTATGATCATTTCTATGATGAAAATGCATTTGAGGAAACACCTCAAAATAAGATTGGGTGGGGCCTTGAGGATAAAGCTTTTTTCAACCAATCCATCCCTTATCTAAAAAAATTAGATCAGCCATTCTACAGTAAATTTATTACCTTGACGAACCATTTTCCGTTTGAAATGCCACAGAACCAGGCGCATGTTGATAAATTCGATTCAGGCTCTGAAACATTAAATCAGTACTTCCAAACAGTAAGATACACCGATGAAGCGGTGGAATCCTTTTTTAACAAACTGAAAAGAGAGGGACTGTATGAAAACTCCATTATTATTTTAATGGGAGATCATTATGGAATCAGCGAATTTCATAATAAAGCGATGGGTAAATTCCTGGGAAAAGAAGTGAACGGATATGAACATGTCCAGTTACAGCGCGTTCCTTTCATGATTCATATTCCCGGCTATGATAAAGGGGAAGTGCAGGAAAATATTGCGGGTCAAATTGACGTTAAACCCACTCTTTTGCATTTGTTAGGTATTGAAAATAAAGGAGATCTTGGTTTCGGTCAGGATTTATTCAGGAAAGATCGTAAAGGATTTATTGCGCTTAGGGACGGCAGCGTGGTTGGTGATCAGTATGTTTATACAGATAGTCAATGCTTCGATCGCAAAACAGGTAAGCTGGTGTCTGATGATCAGGAGGATCAATGTAAACCATTGACCGAAAAAGCAAACAAAGAATTGGATTATTCCGATTCAATCATTTACGGAGACCTCCTTCGCTTCTATGAATTTAACCAGATTGATAATAATGGATAAGAATGGGCCGGATACTCGCCATATCCGGCCCGTTTTTATTTATTTACCTCATTGACAAATGGGACTTACATAATTAACGATAGGTAGAGAAAAGTAGAACTATAAATGATTTGCAGAAAGGAACTTGCATGTGTTTCGATTTGAGAACGTCTTTCAGCACCCTTTGCGTGAAATTAATTTCACGATTGAAAAAAATGAAAAAGTTATCTTTTTCGGCCCTTCAGGAGCGGGTAAAAGCACTTTATTGTTTTTATTTAACCGCCTGCAAGATCCTGATCAAGGAACGATACTTTATCAAGGTAAACCGATTAGCGAGCAGCCGATTCCAGAATTAAGAAGAAAAGTGGGGCTGGTTCTGCAGTCACCGAATTTGTTTCCGGGGACCGTGTTAGATAATTTAAAGTACGGTCCGGCACTTCATCAAGGTTGGGAGGATAATATGGCCGAGAAGCTGCTTGATTACGTCCGGCTGCCTCATAACTATTTACACAAAGATGCAGATCAGCTCTCAGGAGGAGAACAGCAGAGGGTATCATTAGCCAGGACATTAGCGAATTCACCTGAAGTACTTCTTTTGGATGAGCCGACGAGTGCTCTTGATTACAGAACAGCAGAAGAGATTGAAGCCGTGTTGAAAAGGTTAATTGATGAAAACAAGCTCACTATGATTATGGTCACGCATAACCTTAGTCAGGCAGCGCGATTGGGCACGCGAGGGTTGTTTATTAAAGAGGGACGGATTCAAGAAGATGGTCCTATAAAGAATATGCTAAACTCCCCGCAAACGAACATGCTCGCGGAGTTTTTAAAAGAATAGGGGGACTAAAATTTGAATCCTGAAGTATCCAATCAATCTTTGTTATTTTTATCAATATTTGTGCTCATTCCCTTAACGCTATCTTATTTTTATCAATTAGGTCTGAACAAAAGCATCCTTTGGTCTACGGTAAGAGGAACGCTCCAGCTTTTTGCAATCGGCTATATTTTAACCTATCTTTTTGATTTGCCTGCCTTGATCGGGATTCCATTAATGGTGGGGATTATGATGATTATTGCAAGCTTTCATGCACGGTACAAAGGGAAAGAACTTCCTCATGTATTGCTAGTGATCTTCATCGGGCTGTTAATTATTGAAACAGGAGTTCTTTCGCTATGGCTGATTTTTGATTTGGTAGAGTTTATTCCTTCCCAAGTGATTCCTATGAGCGGTATGGTGATTGGAAACAGCATGGTGGCGATGGGGCTGGCTTTGGAAAGAATGAAAGATGAATTTTCCAGCAATCGCGGAAAGCTGATGGCAGCTTTATCGCTGGGCGCTGAACCGAAACAGGCTTCGCATTTGATCGTCCAAAAAACATTGAACGCTGCATTGATTCCTAATGTAGACGGACTAAAAACCATTGGTCTCGTGCAGCTGCCGGGTATGATGACGGGGCTGATTTTAGGTGGAGTAGCCCCTGTAATGGCGATTAAATATCAGTTAGTTATATCCTTAAGTATATTTTCTTCCGTTTCTTTAAGTGCTATGTTTATCACACTGGTCATGTACAGATTCTTTTTTAACGATAGGAAACAGCTGATTCCACCGCAGAAAATTGAGAAAAACTAAAAAACCCAGCTTTGATAAGCTGGGATTTTTTGATTAACTGAAAAGGTTTGAATAAATAGTCATAATCGAGAACCATCCGAAAACCAATGCTGAAGCACCGGCAAATAAGACGGCGAAGAAATTTTTTGATTTAAATTCCCGAAAAACTGCTAAAACACAAAGAATTGAAACGATTAGAAGAATGATCCCTGTTACCATATTCAGCACCCCCTAAATCTGATCTAATGTACACCTGAAAAAATACGATGTTATACTGTATGTAGCGCATTTTCATTCCTATTCATTCTATAGTATAGATAGAATGGTGTCGAGTTATTCTATATGTATTTTATACAATATAAAGAGAGGTGTCTACCCTATGTTGAAAATAGCCCGGCTTCCTTTAGGGCCAATGGCTACAAACGCTTACATTATTTATGAAAATTACAGGGCTCTTGTCATTGATCCAGGTGGGGATTTTAAGAAACTGGATCATTTCCTTAGAGATAAAGAGCTGAAAGTAGAAGCTATCTTACTCACTCATGCACATTTTGATCATATTGGAGCTGTAGACGAAGCAAGAGAAGCCTATAAGGTACCTGTTTATCTGCATCAGGCAGAAGCGGACTGGCTTATGGATCCACAGTTAAATGGTTCTGGATTGTTTCAGACAGGGGAAATTACTGCCTCAGCTGCTGATCATTTCCTCGAGCCGGGGATGTTAACGATTGGTTCTTTCAGCTTTGAAGTTCGTCACACTCCAGGACACTCGCCAGGCAGTGTATCCTTTGTATTTCGTAACCAGCGTTTTACCGTAGCGGGAGATACACTTTTCCAACGTGGAATGGGTAGAACTGATCTTCCAGGTGGAAACCGTGAAGAACTGGAGCATAGCATTCAAACACAGCTCTTCAGTCTTCGTAACGATATGAGAATCTATCCGGGCCACGGTCTGCCAACGACTGTCGAAGAAGAAAAATCAGAAAATCCATTCTTTGTTTAGAGTGAGTAGCAGGGCAGCTTGCTCAATACTATTAGTATCACAATTAAAAAAGTGCTATCCGCCAGAGGATAGCACTTTTCTTTTACTCAAACCCTGGAACTAAAATAAACGTTGAGTAATAGGTGAAGCCGATCATAAACACTGTCAAGTATGAGAAAAATATGTAAATGTACATACGTTCAGACAGTTTAAGGAATCCTACAGTAAGGAAAAAGGCCGTTTGAACTAAGGATAAGATGGCTGCTTCCATCATGCCTCCTGCATAAAACATCACAGTAAAAATCCCAGTCCAGAATGCCAGCACGCGAAACATACGGTCCATGCTTTTCCCCTCCTTTAATCGATAGACTCTCTTCATTATTATAAACGACCCTTAAAGGATTGTAAATATAAGTGAGAATCCGCTTTCTTTACTTTCAGTATGGGTAAAAGACACTGAAATATGCATAAGCCCTTTCTTACCAACTTATCCAAAAAACTAAAAGGATTTATTCCCTTCTTGATTTTATGAAAAAGAAGTTTAAAATATTGTACAAAGGTTATACAATGACTATACAATATCGAAGGGTGGAGGGGAAAATATGAATGGGCTAAAATTTTACACATATCCAAGCTGTACTTCTTGCCGAAGGACGAAATCATGGCTCAAGAACCAAAACGTGGATTTTTCTGAACAGCACTTATTTAAGAATACTCCAAGTGCTGAAGAACTTAAGAAAATACTAGCTTTAACGACTGAGGGGATTGATGAAATTCTTGCAAAACGAAGCAAAGAATTCAAAGCGCTCGACATCGACATCAATGAGCTTTCAGTAAGTGAATTCCTTGAATTAGTAGCTGAAAAGCCTAAGTTGTTACGGCGTCCAATTCTCACAGATGGAGAAAAGCTGGTGATCGGATATAATCCTGAAGGGCTGCGAAGTATTACCAATCACCGGGAGAATTTTATTGAAAAAATATCATAAGGAGCAGGAAGTTTTGAAAAGATTATTAAAGATATAGAGAAATAATCATCGTTCGCTTGCTTGTAGACGATGGTTATTTTTATTGCAGCAGAGTGAGGTCATAGGACTGACTGACTAATTTAGTTTTTCCATCGTTTATTTCCATTTGCCATGTACATGCATACTTGGTCTCTTGAACAAATGCACACGTGGCACTGGCGGTTCCTAAAGGTGAATAAAAAGTATAGGAAGAAGCGAGCTTGTCCAGCTTGTTAGTTTTAATTAACTCGATCAGTTCGCGATGCCCTGTTTCAAACAGGCTTTGGTACATATAGGCTGCTTCCAGGTTTTCGGTATAAGTAACATTCGATTTATACTGAAGGGCACTAAACATCGTAACGGTAATGACTAAAAAACATAGTCCGAAAACAAAAGGATAAATCACTCCACGCTCATTTTTTAAAAGGGAGATAGAGTTGACCTGCAAAGGTTTTCCCTCCCTTCAATGTAATTTTAAGCTCAAGAGCCTCCTCCGATTCCGTTAGAAGATAACTTATTTGACTTATGCCTCCTAAAAGTAATTCATTCCCTTTTCCATTCACCCTCCGTCTAATCTGGTCGGAATACTGCTCCAAATAAATCTGGTCGCCATCTCCATTTGTAACAACTAGTTCAGTGCTTGTAAATTCAATGGTAGAGGCTTCATTAAGTTCATCTTGAATAAATAAAAAACACTGCCTTACCTCAAGTTCCTTTTCGTAATCTTTCCAATCCAACAAAGGGAAAAGAGGCAGGGCAAGCCCTAGTATCATTATGGTAATAACGAGACTGACTAATGTTTCTGCCATTGTAAATCCCTTTTCATTTTGCCCTTTCATATAAGCAGATCTCCTTCTCAGCACCCTCCCAATCCGCACACCCTGTAATGAAAGCTTCCTCCCTTATGATGTTAATGGTGATCCCTTGTTCAGTTGTGAAATATGAGGGCACCGTATCTGTTGATTGCAGGTGTGAATGTAGAAGAGTGATTGCTTCCCTTTTTAGTGCTAGATGATTTTCTTCCATTCTTACATGTATAAGGATAGGAAGGATAAGGGTGAATACTGTAAAAAGCAGTGTAAAGGAACACATGACTTCTAAGAGGGTAAAGCCTTTATTGTTCAATCACTTTCATCCTCCCTCTTCCAAAAGGGAACACAACTTTATAGGATTGATTTGGCGGACTAATAAACATCGTCCCTGGGTTTTTTATGGTGCCTTTTGCAGAGAATTGAATTTTCGCAGGGAGCGTGGTTAATTGGAGTTTCCAATTATCAGGAAAATGATGATGGAAGACGGTGTTTCGATGAAGGTAGTCGTATAAGTAATAATCGTTTTTTTCCTCTCGAATCATAATCCAATAATAAGAGTGGTTCTGCATCGTCAGCTGCTGGGCAGCTAACACGTCAAGCTTGAACTGCCTGAGATATTGATCTGTTTCGATTTTTGTAAATACCTGGTGCTGCAGGGGAAGTACAATGGCAGCGAGCAAACTCCATATCAATAGCACAATCAGCATTTCTGCTAAAGTAAAACCTCTGTTATTAAAATCACTCTTCCTCTTTGGCAGGTTCAGATACTTTACCGGTGGTTTTGTCATACTGCAATTCCTTTCCGTTCGGGCAGGTGGTTTGTTTTAAGTACCCATCATCAGCTAAAACCTGGAGTGTTTCCGGATAAGAGTGATTTTCTAAATAATAGGATTCTACCTGGGCATCGGCTGTGAGAACTAGAGCTTCGCAGCCTTTAGCACGAATCGTTTCATTATTTTTTGTAATATTCGGTATGGTGATGATCAATAAGATGGAAATGATCAACAAAACAATGAGCATTTCTATTAATGTAAAGCCTTTTTCATTTCTCATTTATAAACGCTCCTTTGTTTAAATTTGCTGCATCCATTCATATAGCGGCAGCATAATCGAAGCATAGATTACGATAATGATCACTGCAATCATCATAAAAAATACAGGTTGGATATACTGTAGAAGCATCGTTAATCGGTCTTGGAGCATTTCCATTAAAAATTGGGACAAAGTGCTGAGTTCTTGGCTTAATGCTTCTAAATCATTGGTGTGGTGAAACAACGAAGTCATTTCATCTCTAAAGAGGACGCATGAATGAACCGCCTGCCCCAGTGAATTCCCTCGTTCAAGGTTTGTCAAAATCAAACAGCCGTAATAGGCAAGCTCAGGGTATTTCTCCTGCTTAGCTATAATTCCAAGAGACGCTCTCAGCGTGAGACCGGCGGCCAACAAAGAACTTAAATGAGTGGAAAACAGGAAAGTGAATAAAAATTGTTTATAGCTTTTCCAAAGAGGAATCCGTTCATATATCTTCATCCTTTTCTCAAGTACAAGCTTGGGCTTAACCATTTTCCAAAGGAGGAATAACCCCGTAATAAGGATGAGAAGAATCAGCAGGCCATTTATGAAGCCATTAACAAGTTGAATAAATAAAAATGTGAAAGGCTGCTGGTTCGTACCTGCAAATAACGCTTGAAAGTTTGGGAGGATGTTCTGTTTAATAATTGTAAAGCCAACGGTTAGAAAGAGAAAAAGAATGAAGGGGTACCTGATGGCTTGCTTCAGTTTTGTCGTGTACTCTTTTTGCAGCCGGAGAAGATCTTTACACTGTTGAAAAAGAAAAGGAAGGTCGTGGTGGAGTCTTCCGAAATATAGGAAGTGAACGATATTCTGAGAAAAGCGTGCGTTTTGAAAAGCGACATCGATAGGATCTCCGCGGGTTAGATGTTCAATAATGATTGCTGCAACAGGCTTAAGAGCAGCATCCCAGCTTGCCATCTTTAAAGCTTCGATTAGTGGATAGCCTTTGTGAAGCAAGGTACCTGTACGGTGAAAAAAGAGCAGTTGTGTGGACGTGGCAAGTTTTGCTGAGGCCGACTTAAATTTGATCAGGGGAAGTAAATCCGAGGGCATAGGCTTTCCTCCTTAATGAAGAAAAAGTGCGGGATTGTGGGTAATGGGGGATGGCTTGGTTCGTCAAGGCATTTGAGAGAAGAGTACCATCGAGCATTTCTAATATAGCTGCCCGCTTAGGCAGATGTTCTTGACCTGCAACCGGAAGGAGCTGTTGGGCGGCTATGGCGATCAGAGTTTGTTCCAAATCACTTTGCTTTATCTGCATTTCCATCAGTCTGCGGATTGTGCCAAAAGCATTTTTAGCATGTATGGTACTGATAACAAGATGGCCGCTGAGGGCTGCCCTTACCGCGAATTGAGCGGTTTTAGGATCTCTGATTTCCCCAACCATTAATAAATCAGGATCATGTCTAAGCGCAGCTTTTAATCCAGAATCATAGGTGATCCCGGCTCTTTCATTCACTTGAACCTGAATGATATGATTTAAATTTTTTTCAATCGGATCTTCCAATGTAATCGCCTGGTAAGACTGCTGCTGCATGAGGGATTGAAGCAGAGCATACAATGTAGTCGTTTTGCCGCTTCCGGTGGCACCGGTAAACAAAATCATGCCACTCGTTTCTTTAAACCAGCTCTTCATATGGTGTAGTTGGGCGGGAAATAAAAATAATCGTTCGAGAGGAAGATCTTCTGCAGGGGTGAGGATTCGGATGGCTAAACTCTCAGTGCCGATGATTGGCAGCGTGGAAAGACGCAGATCATAAACAGCTTGCCCTGACCGGTGTTGTATCGTACCATTTTGAGGACGAGTCCTTTCACCAATATCCATACCAGAAGCAAATTTAAAGTATGCAAGCATTTTCTGATAGGATGGAAGAGATAAGGAGGAGTGGTAAATTCTTTTACCATGGATGCGGAAATGGATCGTAGCTGTATCGCTGCAGGCAGAAAAGTGAATGTCGGAAGCAGTCTGCTGGATGGCGGAAATGATGACTCCCCTTGCTTGATTTGCTATTGAGTCCACAACAATGTATCACCTCATTTCATGAATTTTACCTTTACTATTTTCGACATGCTCTTACATAATCCTGCATAATCTGAAAAAAATTTGGAGGGAAGATAATGAAGCTTTTTTTAACTGGATATATGGGAAGTGGAAAATCAACGGTCGCTGAACAGTTAAGCCAATTGCTTAATTTGGCTTATATCGAAATGGACCATGAAATTGAACGGATGGAAGAATTAACTATCCCGGAAATATTTGAGCATTTCGGGGAAGAATATTTCCGGAGGAAAGAAACCGAACTCCTTAAAAATACAGCGGAAGAATGCATTATTTCAACTGGTGGAGGCGTCATCCTGAAAGAAGAGAACCGCAGATTGTTAAAAAAAGGCGTGGTCATTTATTTGAATGCTTCCTGGGATACGATTTGTGAGCGGTTGGTGAATGATCAGACACGTCCGCTTTGGAATGGGAATGATGATAACAAGAAAGAGCACTTTACCGGAAGGCTGCCGTTGTACAAGGAAACAGCGGATATAGTAATCGACGTAGATAATAAAAAACCGGAAGTAATTGCTAAGCAGATTGTGGCACGTTTAAACTCTCATCATTGAGGCTATACTAGCAATTAAGTTTGCTGGATAGAGGGGAACCTATATGAAGAGTGACGACTACGTAAAATATTTAACAGAAGAAATGCTGAAATATATGCACATGACAAAAGAAGAAAAGCAGCAGAGAAAAGCAGCGAAGCCTTCAAAAAAATCGACGTCTTATTGGTTTGGGCTCGTACCCCTGGCATTGAAAATGTGGAGAAGAAATCGAAAAAAGCATAATTATTGACCTTGATCTTACAATGATTGAGGTCTTTTTTTGTACCCGGTTTTATCTGAAGTAAGCTTTTGATCCTAGTTCCAAAATCATACAAACTTTAACACAATTGAAATAGAAATTCGAGTAAAAGTTACAAAAATTGAAACCTATGTTAATATTCAGATTTTATGATCAAGGTGACATTACTTAGAAGGAGTGAAGAAAATGGGAAAGAAAAAAGGCGTTCTAATGAAAGCGGCATTATCGCTAGCCCTGGTTTCGACTCTCGGTTTCGGCAGCGCGGTTGATGCAAATGGTGATAATGGGAACCACTGGTGGGGCCATGATCATCATCACTACGGTAAAGCCAAAAATGTCATCGTATTTATTGGGGATGGAATGGGAGCAGCTCATCGTGAAGCTATCCGCCTCGCAGCAAAAGGTCTTAACGGAAAACTAGCGATGAACGATATGCCCTACATTGGGCAGGTTCATACATCCTCTACATCCATGGTTACAGATTCAGCTGCGGCAGCAACAGCCATGGCTTCAGGTGTAAAGACATACAATGGTGCAGTGGGAGTGAACGAAGATAAAAAACCAGTTAAAACGATCTTAGAAATGGCTGAAAGAAAAGGAAAATCTACGGGTCTTGTAACTACCAGTCAAATTACAGATGCCACACCAGCGGCGTTTGCGTCTCACGTTACCGACCGTTCCATGCAGAGTGACATTGCAAAACAATATCTTATGAATCATGTGGATGTTCTGCTCGGAGGAGGGGAAGATTTCTGGTATCCTGAAGGAGAAGAAGGCGAGTTTCAGGACAATCCTAAAAAAGATCCTTCTGAAAAAAGTAAAGGCACCCAAGGAAACCTCGTAAAAAAAGCGAAACATCTGGGGTATGATTATGTAACAAATACGGAAGATCTTATGAAATCAAGAGATAACAAAATTCTTGGACTGTTTGCTAATGAAGAAATGTTTGAAAAACATCCAGAAGGCGAAGGGGATCTATATGACCCTGAAGTCTCGCTTACGGATATGACAAAGAAATCGATCGACACTCTTTCTAAAAACAAACGCGGATTTTTCCTAATGGTAGAAGAAGAAGCAACTGATGAAATGTCTCACGCCAATAATGCTGACTTAACTCTTAAATCAGGTCAGGAATTGGACAAGTCTGTACAGATTGCTAAAGACTATGCGAAGAAACATCGTGACACACTAGTGTTAGTTGCAGCCGACCATGAAACCGGCGGTCTTACCATAGAAGATGTCAGTCAAAGTGATGAAAGCGGCGATGGAATGTCAAAAGAAGATGGACCGTTTGATGTCGCTGAATCCGACAGTCAATTCATGATAGACTGGACAACCACAGGCCATACGGCAGTCACTGTACCATTAACTGCTATGGGACCTGGGGCAGAAGACTTCGCGGGTACTTATGAAAACACTAAAATTTTTGAAGAGCTGAAAGAAGTTATGAATCTAAGATAAAGAAACGAATAAAAAGGACAGGCTGTCACAGCCTGTCCTTTGTTATGAATTGGCTACAAGCTGATTGCTGGTTTGCTGAGAGATATAGAAAAGTCCCCCGTTGACGATAGACAATGAAATCCGTGGTTTATACCTCGTTTCAATTTGTTCCTTTTCCTTATAATAATCCTCATCCGTCATATTTTCTTCAAGTACAAACTGCTTAAGCAGATGTAATTCTTCCCTCAGTTGTGCCTCAGATTCATTCACCCAGGCGTCATCTTGTCCAGCAACGTAATTTTCTATATAGTTTTCCATCCGGCGGTACCCGCTCTCCAGGCTGATAATTGGAGTCATAGGGAAAGTGTAATCAGAAACCTTTGGTTCAAAGGTAACATTCCATACTTTATCCATTACATTTTCCAATATGCCGCCATTGATTAAGTTCAGTCCGATAGATAATTGTTCATTCTTTGTCTGCTTGCCCCGGTACTGAAGCTGAATGTTAAGGATCAGCCATGGAGTCATTGCTTTTTGTTCTATCGGTTGTTCAATGGTTTCATAAAGTCGTGTCGTTCTGCCTTTGTCTACTGCCATTCGGTAGATTCTGTGAAGTGTCGGGCTGCCAGGGTGAAGGAAAATTCCTTCTTGGTCAGCAGCGTCTGTATGAGTAAAGGTGAGCTGCATGGGTTCCCCCTGGCGGTTCATTTTTTTCATATAGTGCCAATAAAAAGGTCGATTCATCAACTCTTCATCCACTTCAGCTGTAAGCTGAATGGTCATATGGAAAGGACTCTGTTCGACGATGGAACATCCATAGGAAAGAAAAAAATGCTTCACAAATTCATAGTAGGGATTTTCCTTCAACTGGTTTCCTTCCTTTCATTGATAGAGTATTCTACATAACTTACTAAATTATTTAATTTTATATCGATCTCTCCCTGGCTTTCTGATTCATTAATAATGGTTTGAATCTGCCGGTCGAAAGAGCCGCCAGGGATTTGCTCAAGAATTTGGTCAAGATCACCGACAGCATGACGGAACATTTCTATTTTTTCATACAGCATTTTCATAATATGGTCTTCAATTGTACCTTTCACAGCAAAGTTGTAAATTTGGACGTTCTTTTCCTGGCCAAAACGGTGAATTCTTCCTATTCGCTGCTCTAACCGCATAGGGTTCCACGGGAGATCGTAGTTGATCATCCGATGGCAGAATTGAAGGTTTATGCCCTCTCCGCCTGCTTCTGTAGCTATAAGAACCTGGGCATGGTTTTTAAATAGCTGTTTCATCCAGTCCCTCTTACTTTTATTAAACTTTCCGCTAAACGGAACCGAAGAGATGCCGTGCTGCTGGAGATACCATTGAAGATAAAATTGGGTCGCACGATATTCAGTAAACACGATGAACTTTTCATCGGACTGTTGTATGATCTCTATCATTCGGTTGGCTTTCGCATGGTGAGGAAGTGTTTCCAGTTCTGTAATGATTTCTTCCAGCTTATCTTTTACCGTATGCTCAGCATTCTGAGATAACTGTTTTAAAGACATAAAACAGGCTTCTCTTGAAGAACAAAGTTCCTTTGCTAAAGTAAGCCAAGTAAAAGATGGATAGAGCGGCTTCAGTTCCTCCAGTTTTCCGTACAATTGTTTTTCTTCTTCCGAAAAAGAAATCAATTCGTTCGAGACGATCCGCTTAGAGGAGTCGAGGCCTGTATCTTTTCGTCTGTTTCTTATCATTAATTTTGAAAGTAATGCGTGAATGTGTGCCTGGCTTGCTTTATTTTTAGCTTCTTTTTTGTATTTTTTCTTAAATTCTGCAAGGTTGCCTAAATATCCAGGCTTAAGAATAGAGACAAGGTTAAATAAATCAGTCAGATTGTTTTGGATCGGTGTAGCAGTAAGCAAGAGACAATAAGTTTTCTTTAAAGACTGG
Source organism: Halobacillus salinarum (assembly GCF_022919095.1). NCBI lineage: Bacteria > Bacillati > Bacillota > Bacilli > Caryophanales > Bacillaceae > Halobacillus > Halobacillus salinarum. The sequence continues at coordinate 2,175,903 of NZ_CP095073.1, forward strand.
ACAAATTGGTAGTTTTTTGTCTGGTGGTTTTTCAATTTATGCGCTTCATCAATAATGATTAAATCGTATGCGATAGAAAGAATTTCTTCTTTATGGCTTTCTCTCTTTGCCATATCAATCGATGTTACAGCGATATCCCATTCCTGCCAGGCAGTATTCTTCTTTCTAGGCGAAGCTGCCTGGATATAAAATTTTTCATTCAATTCCTGAATCCACTGGTTTACAAGAGAGGCTGGTGTAAGAATGAGTACTTTTTTAGCAATACCTCGAATCATTAACTCTTTTAAAATTAATCCGGCTTCAAGTGTTTTTCCTAACCCTACTTCATCTGCAAGTATGGCACGACCATTCATTTCATGGATAACGGCTTCAGCTGCCTCAATTTGGTGTTCCAGAAAATCCACATGAGGCAGATGCTTTAAAGCTAATAAGCCGTCAAAACACGGAACGGTTTTATTTTCTCCCGCTTGATAGGCAAGCTTAAACCCATTCCAGGTGGCGAGCTGTTCTGAATGGCTAAGATTCTTTTTTAAATCAAATATGAATGTAGAATCATGATTTATTGGTATCATTGGCCAACCTCCGAACGTTTTCTTAAAAAAAACAAAAATAATTCGTGAAAACATCTTGTCAATCACGAATAAGGCTATGTTATAATAAACCTGAATTATACAAGAGGATCCGAGCTTTACAGGTTAGTATGTCCAATATAAACTTATAAAATACTAATGCGAATGACTGCAGGGGGAGAGACTACGAATGTAGCGCCGAAGGAGCAAACAAAGTATGTGAATCTCTCAGGCAAAAAGACCTCTGTAGGACGCGGCTCTGGAGAGAGTTTACCACGTGTAGACCACCCAAGAAGCAAATGACTTTGAATCCGCTTTCAATAGTTGTGAAACTTTCTGGTGAATGGACAGAGACTCCTAACGATTTGTTGGAGTCTCTTTTTAATGCAGAAATATTGTAATCGATTCTCTTGATTAGAACAGCGATTCGTATTTTGCAGCTGATCGAGAGGCAGCGAATAATAAACGGGAGGAATGACAGGATGGCTGAATTAAAGCGAACCCCTTTGTATCCAGAGTATGAAAAAGCCGGTGCCAAAACAATTGATTTCGGGGCTGGGACTTACCGGTCCAATTTACCAGTATAAAAGGAGAACACGAAGCTACTCGCACGAAGGCTGGTTTATTTGACGTTTCCCATATGGGTGAAGTGAAAGTGCAAGGAGAAAACAGCCTGGCTTTTCTTCAAAAAATGCTGACAAATGATGTCTCAAAACTCACTCCTGGAAAAGCACAATATACCATTTTGTGCTATGAGAGTGGAGGAACTGTAGATGATTTAATCGTTTATATGCTTGATGAAGAGGAATATTTACTGGTCGTTAACGCAGCTAATAGGACAAAAGATACAGAATGGCTGAAAAAACACCAGCCGGATGGTGTGACGATTGAAGATGTATCAGATGAGTACGTACAACTTGCCATTCAAGGACCGAAAGCTGAGGAAGTGCTTCAAACAATAACAGAATATGACCTCAGTCAAATTAAATTTTTCCGTTTTGCAAAAGATGTGAAAATTTTTGGAGTTAACGATCCTGCACTTGTCTCCAGAACCGGTTATACAGGAGAAGATGGTTTTGAAATCTACTTACCTTCCGGATCAGGTCCAGCTCTTTGGCAGTCGATATTGAAAGCAGGGGAAGAATACGGAGTCCAGCCAGTTGGTCTTGGAGCGAGGGATACGCTTCGTTTTGAGGCTAATTTAGCTCTTTACGGCCAGGAACTGAGTCCAGAAATTTCCCCGCTTGAAGCGGGCCTTTCATTCGCTGTTAAGCTGAACAAAAATTCAGATTTTATTGGGAAAGAAGCGTTGAAAAAACAAAAAGAAGCCGGCTTATCCCGTAAACTAGCGGGTATTGAAATGTTGGATAAAGGGATTCCCCGTACGGATTATGAGGTGTTTGACGGCGATGAAAAAATTGGATTTGTTACAACTGGTACACAATCTCCGACCTTAGGGAAAAATGTCGGGCTTGCTCTGCTCAACAGAAAGTACACGGAGGAAGGGACAGAGGTGGAAGTACAAGTTCGTAAAAAAAGATTAAAAGCGAAAGTCGTGGCCACACCTTTTTACAAACGATAAGAATTTCGAGGGGGAAGAAAAATGGAATTTCGATATTTACCAATGACTGAACAAGATAAAAAGGAAATGCTTGATGTAATTGGCATTGACACGACTGAAAAATTGTTTGCAGATATTCCGGAGAAGGTTAGATATAAAGGCGATCTTACGATTAAACCACCAAAAAATGAATTTTCACTAATGAAAGAATTGACACAGTTAGCTGAAAAAAATGTAAATGTAAAATCCCACACTTCTTTTTTGGGAGCAGGGGTTTATGATCATTACATCCCTTCCATTGTGGACCATGTTATTTCAAGATCAGAATTCTATACAGCTTACACACCTTATCAGCCGGAAATTTCTCAGGGTGAATTGCAGGCTGTTTTTGAATTTCAAACGATGATATGTGAGTTAACGGGAATGGATGTAGCGAATTCCTCCATGTACGATGGAGGCACGGCTCTTGCAGAGGCTGTCAATCTTTCGGCAGGGCATACAAAGAAAAAGAAAGTTTTAGTCTCTAAAGCTATTCATCCAGAATCACTCGCTGTTATTCATTCTTATGTTAAAGGCCCTAACCTTGAGATTGTAGAAATCGATCATAAAGAAGGATTGACAGATCTTAAGCAATTGGAAGAGGAAATTGATGAAAACACGGCTGGTGTAGTCGTGCAGTACCCTAACTTTTTTGGGCAGGTGGAGCCGCTTTCGAAGGTTCGTGAAATTGTAGATACAGAGACGAAAGCCATGATGATTACATCAAGCAACCCGCTTGCTTTGGGTTATTTGACGCCTCCAGGGGAGTTTGGAAGTGATATTGTTGTTGGGGATACCCAAGTATTTGGTATTCCAGCTCAGTTTGGCGGGCCGCATTGTGGTTATTTCGCCACCACTAAAAAGTTAATGCGGAAAGTGCCGGGACGTTTAATAGGACAAACCCAGGATGAAGAAGGCCGTAGAGGGTTTGTATTGACACTGCAGGCCAGAGAACAGCACATCCGCCGGGATAAAGCGACTTCTAATATTTGTTCCAATCAGGCGTTGAATGCCCTTGCATCTTCGGTTGCGATGTCCTCACTCGGAAAGCAAGGGCTTAGAAAAATGGCATGGATGAACATACAAAAAGCCCAATATTTAAAAAATCAGCTTGAAGCTGCAGGTATGATGGTAGCTTTCCAAGGGTCATTATTTAATGAAGTTGTTGTGAAAGGGACGAAATCACCTCAGGAAATTAATCGAAAGCTCCTTGATAAAGGTTTTATCGGGGGATACGATTTAGGACAAGTTGACGAAAGCCTGGAAAACCATATGCTGATCGCCGTCACTGAAGTTCGTACAAAACAAGAAATTGATGAATTCGTTAAAGAATTGGGGGCCATCCAACATGACTAATCAAGACTTCCCGCTAATATTTGAATTAAGTCAGGAAAGCAGGACCGGCTATAGTTTACCAGAGTTTGATATACCTGAAAGTAACATTGATGAGATGCTTGGGGATGAATATGTTAGAAAAAGCGAGCCGGCGCTCCCGGAGGTTAGTGAACTGCAGATAATGCGGCACTACACCGCTTTATCAACACGCAACCATGGAGTAGATTCAGGCTTTTATCCGCTCGGCTCATGTACGATGAAATATAATCCGAAAATGAATGAAGATGTAGCGAGGCTGACAGGTTTTAGTCACATCCATCCGTATCAGTCCATTGATACGGTACAGGGAGCGCTGGAACTAATGTATGATTTACAAGAATCATTAAAGCAGATAACTGGAATGGATACTGTGACCTTGCAGCCTGCCGCTGGAGCTCATGGAGAGTGGACAGGATTAATGATGATTCGGGCCTACCATGAAGCCGGCGGAGACTACAATCGTACGAAAGTGATTGTCCCTGATTCTGCTCATGGTACGAATCCAGCTTCAGCGACAGTGGCAGGTTTTGAAGCGGTTACTGTAAAGTCAAACGATAAAGGATTAGTCGATCTCGAAGATCTAAAACGTGTAGTTGATGAACACACGGCCGCTTTGATGCTTACGAATCCGAACACACTGGGGTTATTTGAAGAAAATATTGAAGAAATGGCAGCCATCATTCACGAGGCCGGAGGAAAACTTTATTATGACGGCGCGAATTTAAATGCCATTTTAGGATATGCGAGACCTGGAGATATGGGTTTTGATGTCGTACATTTAAATCTCCATAAAACATTTACTGGTCCTCACGGCGGTGGTGGTCCAGGATCAGGCCCGGTAGGAGTGACTGAAGAACTGGCAGCTTATTTGCCGAAACCGCTTCTCGTCGAAGAAGAAGGGAAATTTGTATTTGATTACAATCGTCCTCAGTCTATCGGAAGGGTTAAGCCTTACTATGGAAACTTTGGAATTAATGTGAGAGCTTATACGTATATTCGCACAATGGGTGCTGAAGGATTGAAGAAAGTTAGTGAATATGCAGTATTGAATGCGAATTATATGATGAGGCGCCTGCAGGAGCAATACGTGCTGCCATTTGATCAGCATTGTAAGCATGAATTCGTACTTTCCGGAAAAAAACAGAAGAAGTTAGGGGTGCGGACTCTTGATATTGCGAAACGGTTATTGGACTTCGGTTATCACCCACCTACCATTTACTTCCCGATTAATGTCGAAGAGGCTTTAATGGTAGAACCAACAGAAACTGAATCTAAAGAAACATTGGATGCTTTTATTGATGCAATGCTTCAAATTGCTGAAGAAGCTGTTGAAAATCCTGAAAAAGTCCAGGATGCTCCTCATACGACGATCGTGAGCCGTATGGATGAAACACAGGCCGCTCGTAAACCAGTCTTATCTTATGCAAAAGAAAAGTAAATCGAACTCAATCAGCTGTAAGGCAAGTTGACTGAGGAAAACACACATAACTTCCTGCGCTTGCTGCTGCGAAAAAGTAGAGAAGAATTCATTTCTCTACTTTTTTGTGTGTCCATAAAAAAGAGGGCAGGTTTAAAATAAACATTCCCCGTAGTCCTTGTAAGAGAAGTAGGATTACGGGGAATCATTGTTATTTCTTCTTTTTAATTTTTCCTGTCCATTTTTTGAATCCGCCTTGAAGTACATTCAAGTCTTGGTAGCCTTTTTTGTTCAACATCAGTGCTGCTCGAGTCGAGCGTGTACTGTTTTGGCAGTAAAGGTACACAGGCTTGTCTTTACGAATTTCCATCAGCCGGTTTCGCATTTGAGACAGCGGGATATTGCGTGCCCCTAATATATGGCCGCCTTCAAATTCTTTTGGTTCCCGGACGTCGATCAATTGGGCTTTTCGATAACCCTGACGAAACTCTTCCTCCGACAAAGTCGTGACAATTTTTCTAGCTTTCAGGAATCTATACAAACTAAAAGCAATTAAGACGATAAGTATGCCTAACAAGATCCAAAAGTTCGTATCCATTTGATTTCCCCCCATTCTCTTTCCCTAATCTATTATAGGATTGAAATCGTCGCTTTTCAAAGAATTTTTGATTTCCTGCTGCTTATGAAAAGCTTGAAGGGAGGGAGAAAAGGAGTTTTATTTTTGCAACGTAGAAAAAACCCTGTCTAGTAAGAAAAACAGGTGGATTGCTTTCCTTAGCTTGCAAAGGCTTTTCATTTCTGACGTTTCAACAATTGACAAAATTCGATATATCCGTTCAAAGGATACTATATATAGAAAAAAGTTTTTAAATAAACACAATATATTGATTAAAGCTGAATAAATGTGGTATGTTACTTATAAACAATAAAGTAATTGTAAACCGACAACAATAGATAAAGCAACTCGTAAATTATTATTATTCGTAAGGGAGAGGTTTTTAGATGCACACGACTGCCACTGATGAAACCCATGCAAAAATTAACGTGGATCGCTTGAATGCAGATATCAGGCAATTTCCTCAAGTTCACGAAATTACTTCGGACATGCACTTGACCCACCGCGGGGTCTCACGACTCGTTATGCTGGACCGTTACGCATTTAAAGATACGGAAAAGCTGACATTAGCTGAAGGAGATTTTGTCGTGCTGACGGTCAAGGACGACCCTAAATTTCCAGCTAGAGGATTTGGATTTATCGAGTCCATTAATTGGGAAAAACATGAAGCTGTTGTGAAAGTGGAGAATGAATTTGTCAATGTGCTGGACCATGAAGAAGAAAGGCAGACAGGTCTGATTACACGAAACCTCGACACTATTGATAAGCCTCTTGAAGTTTTTTATGAACAAATAGCTAAACGAAACGCAACCGGGCTTGCTGAGGTCGAAGAAACGGAAGAGAAAAAGAATAAAAGCTTCGACCGCTTCTATCAGGAACTTTCTGAGATGAACTTTATTCCTGCGGGGAGAGTTCTCTATGGGGCAGGTTCAAATACGGATGTCACCTACTTCAATTGTTATGTGATGCCGTATATTCAGGACTCGAGGGAAGGAATCTCGGACCATCGGAAACAAGTGATGGAAATCATGTCAAGAGGCGGGGGTGTCGGAACAAACGGTTCCACTTTAAGACCGCGAAATACATTGGCAAGAGGCGTAAATGGAAAATCATCCGGCTCTGTTTCGTGGCTCGATGATATTGCCAAGCTCACACATTTAGTGGAGCAAGGAGGATCCCGTTAACACCATGGCGGGATTAAAATCTCGTGAATTGCTGGAACCCCCTTAGAGCCTGGTTAACCACAATGTGACTGGTAACAGTAAGCATGAAGGTATAAAAATAATCAGGATTGGGCAATCAGCAGCTAAGTATCTCTGGAAATGGAGATAAAAGTTCAACGACTATTGAAATTCCCTAAGGAGTCATTTCTATGGGAAGAGTAAATCATAAGGATGGCAACGTCTTTATGAGGCGCGAGACAAAGTGACTTTCACTTTGATGATATAGTCTGACCTTGTATGAAAGTACAAGAGCCTGGCAGAAATGACCCGGCCCTTCAATAAAGAAGTGTAACAAAATGCGTGGAGCACAGATGATTATGCTGGCGGACTGGCATCCGGATATTATTGAATTTATTATTTCTAAAATGCAGAACCCTAGAATTTTAAGGTTTTTAATTGAAAATACAGAAGATGAACTCATCAAGCAATTGGCGAAGGATAAGCTGAAATTCACCCCGCTTACAGAAACGGAGAAAGATTTATACCAAAGTGTCCTAAACTACAAAACGATGCCGGGACAGGGCGGATTTACCGATAAAGGTCTTGGTGAAGCTGTAGATAAACTAAACACTGGGGGAACGTATACCGTACACAATCCTGATTTTCTGACCGGCGCCAATATTTCCGTTTGTATTACGAAAGAATTTATGGATGCAGTGGAAAACGATGAGAACTACACGCTTCGTTTTCCAGATGTTGAATCCTATACCCCGGAAGAAATGAAGGTCTACAATACAGAGTGGCAGAACAGCGGAGATGTACGTGAGTGGGAGACCCGAGGGTTTGGCATTCGCAATTACCGTACGGTACGTGCAAAAGAATTATGGAATTTAATTAATATTTGTGCTACCTATTCTGCAGAACCAGGGATTTTCTTTATTGACAATGCCAATGATAAAACAAATGCGACCGCCTACGGCCAAAAAGTAGTAGCGACTAATCCATGTGGGGAACAGCCGCTTGCCCCGTATTCAGTATGTAATCTTGCCGCTGTGAATCTTGCATCTGTTGCGGATAAAGGCGCAAAGAAAGTTGATTATGAAAAGCTGGAGCGCATAGTAAAGACCGGGGTAAGAATGCAGGATAATGTTATTGACGCTACGCCTTACTTCCTGGAGGATAATAAAGTACAGGCGCTGGGAGAGCGGCGTGTTGGTCTTGGCGTGATGGGCCTTCATGATCTTCTCATCTATTGTGAAACAGAATATGGGTCTGAAGAAGGAAATATCCTCGTGGATAAAATCTTTGAGACGATAGCGACAACGGCTTATCGAGCCTCAATAGAACTAGCGAAGGAGAAAGGCAGCTTCCCATTTTTGCAAGGAACAACTGAACAGGAAACGAAAGAGCTGCGCGAACAATTTATTTCCACAGGCTATATGAAGAACATGCCTGAAGATATTCGGGATGGCATAAGAAATTACGGGATTCGCAATTCCCACTTGCTGACTGTAGCCCCAACTGGAAGCACAGGTACTATGGTAGGAGTGAGTACAGGACTTGAACCTTATTTTTCCTTTTCCTACTTTAGAAGCGGCAGGTTAGGTAAGTTTATTGAAGTAAAAGCAGACATTGTAAAAGAATATTTAGAAGAGCACCCGGATCAGGATCCTGAGAATCTTCCGAAATGGTTTGTCACTGCCATGACGATGAGCCCGGAAGCTCATGCTGATACTCAGTGTGTTATTCAACGCTGGGTCGACAGTTCTATTTCCAAGACAGTCAATGCTCCAAAAGGCTATGCAGTGGAACAGGTTGAGAAAGTGTATCAGCGCCTATACCGAGGTGGAGCTAAAGGCGGAACGGTCTATGTCGATGGCAGCCGGGACAGCCAAGTTCTCACTTTGAAGGCAGAAGAAAATGAATTTGAAGGGGAGCAGACAGAATTTGACTTCGAAGAAGATAAGAAACCGAGAGTCGTATTAATGGATACGGTTCATGAACTAGATAAAACAAAGGTCACGATCGGTTCTGAAGTCGGAGATACATGCCCGGTCTGCCGTGAAGGAACAGTGGAAGATATAGGCGGATGTAATACTTGCACGAATTGTAATGCTCAATTGAAGTGCGGGTTATAATAAGCGATAAAGAAGCATCGGTAACTACAGACCGATGCTTCTTTATTAATCAGTCATTGCTTGTCAGCTTAAGGAAACTAGTGTATCATTTTTATGGAGAATGTACATAAAGACAGGCAATATTGGGGGTTTAACATGCCAACACCAAGCATGGAAGATTACATTGAACAAATTTATATACTCATAGAAGATAAAGGATATGCTCGTGTATCCGACATCGCAGAAAATCTCCAGGTTCATCCTTCCTCTGTGACAAAAATGGTTCAGAAGCTGGATCGAGATCAATATTTAAATTATGAAAAGTACCGGGGGCTTATCCTGACTCCGAAAGGAAAGAAAGTCGGAAAGAGGCTGGTCTACCGTCACGAACTACTAGAACAATTCTTAGAAATCATTGGTGTGGATTCGGATAATATTTACGAAGACGTAGAAGGAATCGAGCATCACTTAAGCTGGAACTCGATTGATCGAATTGGGGATCTTGTCCAGTATTTCGATGAGAACTCAGAACGAGTTGGTGAATTAAGAGAGGTACAGCGTAAAAACGAAGAACAAAATGAAGAATAATGTGAACTTCAGCTTGTAGATAAATACTCTTATCTGCAAGCTTTTTTATATATTCGCCTATGAAAGGAATCATTCGGAAATTGTTCGACATATCTAAGCTGATCTGTCTTTATGACAATAGATGTAGTGTTCACGATCTTCCTTTATTCCTGTTCTAATTACACTTCCTCCCGTTTATACATGAAGTAAAAGCGGGGTGAGTGGAATGAAGGTTGATGGAGTGTTTTCTGGCGGGGGTGTTAAAGCTTTAGCATTTGCAGGAGCTTATGAAGTTCTTGAAGAAAATGGGTATACCTTCGCGCGTGTTGCTGGAACTTCAGCAGGTGCGATCATGGCCAGTTTAATTGCTGCGGGATATTCAAGCCAGGATCTCCAATCGCTATTAAAAACTATTTCGCTGGAGGATTTAATAGACGTCCCCGTTCCAGAGCGGTTTTTTCCTTTCTCGAAGTGGCTGCTTCTTTATTATCGGATGGGTTTATATAAGGGTAACCGATTAGAAAAAATCATAGAAGGCTGGCTGGAAAACAAAGGGGTCCGGACTTTTTCCGATATACCAAAAGGAACCTTAAAGGTCGTCTGCTCAGACTTAACATTAGGGAGAATGATTGTAGTTCCCGATGATTTAAAGCCGGTCTATGGAATAGATCCAGCCACGTTTTCCGTAGCAAAAGCGGTGAGAATGAGTGCGGGGCTGCCTTATTTTTTCATGCCGGTAAAATTACATGGAAAAAAAGGAAAATCCATTATTATCGATGGCGGAGTACTAAGTAACTTTCCCATCTGGATTTGGGATAATGGAAAAGGGGCGCGTAAACGCCCTATACTCGGAATGCAGCTAAGCGACCCGCCTGACAAACTTCCGGAAAGAAAAATCCGTAATGCCATCCAAATGTTTCATGCTCTCTTCAAAACGATGAAACAAGCTCATGATGCACGGTATATTTCTCCCTCTACGAGTAAAGATGTAATTTTTATTCCAGTAAATGAAGTGAATACGACAGAATTTCAAATGACGAATGAACAGGAAGAACGACTACTGCAAATAGGAAGAACTCAGGCAGAAATGTTTTTAAAAAGATGGAGTAGATAAAAAAATCGAGCCCATTATTAAAATGAGGCTCGATTTTTACCTTTATTTTTATTTCCTTCAATTACGCGCAAGTGAGGGCTGTTGTTTCTTTTGCGCTTTTTCTTCCCGATAGGTGAAGGTTTAGCCATCTGAGGCTTGGCAGGGGTGCTTTTCTTAACAGTCGGAGCCTTATATTTTTGCTTGGACTGTTTTACTGCTTGTTTATATTTTTTCATTTCATTACGGTTGCCGCCAGCGAATGAACGGTTACGTAGAAAAATAAAGTAAATCGCTCCGTAGATTAAGACAGCGATACCGATCATCATGACAATTCGTGTAAGAAATCCGGTAGTATTAGTGAACAGTTGATTGGCTACATAGAAAACAGCAAGGGCAATAAGAGTGTAAATAACAGGGGTCATCCATTTGCGAAACATTTTATGTTCCTCCCTTCTGAATTAACTCGCCTAAGAAATCACCTTACTATTATATATACCACTTTTCTGGCGTTTTTTATCATTTTCGAGCACCTTCTTGAATGAATGGATAGCCACTTCCACTTGATCATCTTTCGGCTCTTTTGTAGTAAGCAGTTGAAGCCAAAGCCCGGGATAGCCTAAAACATTTAAAAGCGGTACATTTCGTACTTTGTTCGTTAACTGAAGAACCTCAAATGAGATTCCAATGACTACAGGGATTAATAAAACCCTGTTCAAAATTCTCCACCATAATGGATCAGTGGCGACAAACATGTAAACAAACATACCGACTATGACCGTAAATAGAATAAAACTTGATCCACAGCGATAATGCAGCCTGGACTGTTTTTGAACTCCTTCAACTGTCAGAGGGGCGCCGTTTTCAAATGCATTGATCACTTTGTGTTCAGCTCCATGGTACTGGAAGACCCGGCGAATGATGGGGGTCATCGAAATTAAATAAATGTAGACAAGCAGCAGCATGAGCTTGAAAAAGCTTTCCAGCATGATCTGACCAACATTACTTGATATCACTGGACTGAAAAAGTTCGCAACTACAGCTGGTGTAATGGTGAAAATGAGTTTACCAAACAGGAAGGACAATACTCCTAAAGCCCCTACACCTAGGATCATCGCCAGCTTTGATGTTTCTTCTTCACTTTTTATTTTCTCATCTTCATCAGGATGAACATCGTAACGTTCACTTGAAAAATTTAAATGCTTGGTTCCATTAGCACTTGCTTGAATCAAGGCCACCAGTCCGCGCAGAAAAGGGACTTTCTTTAGGCGTTTTGCTATTTTAGATTCTTTCCTATCGAGCTCAAAATATTCAATACTATTATCTTTTCGTCTCACGGCAGTCACATAACTCGTTTGGCCGGCAAACATAACACCTTCCACAACGGCTTGACCTCCGTAAGCAGTCTGTTTCTTTTCTCGCATCTCTACACCTCGTCATCCTTAGGTTCTTCCTTCTATTTTACCTTATTATGGCTGTAATCACTACCCTTTTACATAGAAAGCTAAGCATGAAAATTGTTCGACAGGATATGATAAAAACTGAGGTGATGAATGATGTCCGATAAAACACATGAACAGAATAAAAAAGAACCTGCCCAGAGCGTTTTATCTAAATCTTTACTCATAGGTTTTGTAGCTGGTGCTTTATGGGGAGCAATTGGAGTCCTTGCGTACTATTTTCATTTCACTCAAATTTCTGCTGCCTCGTTTATTTTCCGCTCCTACTTTCAAACCAGCTGGACAGGAACCTGGTTGGGAGAAGTTTTGGCTGTTATTGTGGTTGCCTTGTTGTCGATCATAACGGCTTTTATCTATTATATGTGTTTAAAACGAAAAAATGGCATGTGGCCAGGCGTGTTTTTGGCAGTCACTTTGTTTGTCCTGATTTTCGTTATTCTTGATCCCTTATTTCCAGCAGTGCCGGGAATTATGGATTTATCAAGTGACACCCTTGTAACGACAGGATGTCTGTTTTTGTTATATGGAGTTTTCATCGGTTATTCAATTTCTTATGAATATAACCAGTTCAACCATTCCGCGAATAATTATTCAAAAGAAGGATGAATATGATAAACTACACTTGTGTGACCTTTTAAGCAAGGAAGTGAAATGACCCGATGAAGCGATTACTTTTATTAAATGGTCCAAACTTAAATTTGCTTGGGCAGAGAGAGCCAGAAACTTATGGTAGTGAAACACTTCAGAAAATTATTGAACTGGTGAATGAGACGGCAGCTGAAGCCGGCTATGAGCTTGATCATTTTCAATCCAATCATGAAGGGGAACTGATTGATAAACTTCAGCAGTCTCAAAATAATGTATCCGGTATCATTTTTAACCCTGCAGCTTATACGCATACCAGTATAGCAATTCGAGACGCTGTAAGCGCGATTGATGTTCCTGTCATAGAGGTACATATCTCTAATGTACACAAGCGAGAAGCCTTTCGTCACCACTCCATGATTGCCCCGGTTTCTGCGGGACAAATCGTGGGCTTTGGGATCGAAGGTTACCGAATGGCAGCACACGGTCTTCTGAACATGATAGAAAAAGAAGGGAGATAGAGGAATGAATAGATTGGCAAAGCTTCGCGAAGCTTTACATGAAAATGGACTGGATGGGATGATTATCCAGAGTCCTAAAAACAGAAGATATATGTCAGACTTTACAGGTTCTTCAGGAGTTCTTCTCATTACTGGGAATGAAGCACTGATTATTACAGACTTTCGATATACTGAACAGGCAAGAGATCAGGCTCAAGATTTTCAGATGATTGAACATAAAGGCCCTATTTATGAAGAAGCAGGCAGACAGGTTTCCAAACTTGGTTTGAGTAAAATAGGATTTGAAAAAAGCCATGTTACATATGATGTTTACGAACAATTAACCAATCATTTAGAAGCGGAGCTTGTTCCAACTTCAGGATTGGTAGAGCGATTACGTTTAATAAAGACCGAAGAGGAACTTACTATTTTAAAAGATGCAGCCAAAATAGCGGATAAAGCATTTGATCATATTCTTGGGTTTATTAAGCCTGGTGTAAAGGAAATTGATGTTTCAAACGAACTGGAATTTTTCATGCGCAAACAAGGAGCTTCCTCCTCAAGCTTTGACATTATTGTAGCTTCCGGATACCGCTCTGCACTTCCCCATGGCGTTGCGTCAGAGAAAAAGATCCAGTCAGGAGAGCTCGTAACGCTTGATTTTGGCGCTGTCTATAAAGGCTACTGTTCCGATATCACACGGACAGTTGCTGTAGGAGAAATCAGTGACGAGCTTCATACGATCTACCAAACTGTTTTACAAGCCCAGTTAAAAGGAATAGAAGGATTAAAACCTGGAATCACAGGAAAAGACGCCGATGCCTTAACAAGAGATTACATCAACGAGAAAGGTTATGGACAATACTTTGGTCATTCGACGGGACATGGAATCGGACTGGATGTTCACGAAGGTCCAGGTCTGTCTTTCCGCTCTGATGTTACTCTGGAGCCCGGGATGGTTGTGACTGTGGAGCCGGGAATTTATGTTCCTCAGGTTGGAGGATGTAGAATAGAAGATGACGCAGTAATCACTGAAAAGGGAAATGAGCGGCTCAATTTTTCCAATAAAGAACTGATTACCCTGTAAGGCTAACAATAAAAGGGAGGAATTATTATGATTTCAGTAAACGATTTTCGTACAGGTTTAACAATAGAAGTAGACGGAGATATTTGGCAGGTGCTGGATTTTCAGCATGTCAAGCCGGGTAAAGGGGCCGCTTTCGTTCGCTCTAAACTTCGGAATTTAAGAAATGGGAACATTCAGGAGAAAACTTTCCGTGGAGGGGAAAAGGTAGAGCGTGCGCATATTGAAAATCGTAAAATGCAGTATTTATATGCCAATGGAGACATGCACGCGTTTATGGACACGGAAACTTTTGAACAAGTGGAGCTTCCAACGGCTCGAATAGAACAACAACTCAATTATTTAAAAGAAAACATGGAAGTTCAAATCCAGAGTTATCAAGGAGAAACGATTGGTGTAGAACTTCCGAATAACGTGGAACTTGAAGTCGTTGAGACTGAACCAGGTATTAAAGGTGATACAGCAAGCGGCGGTACGAAGCCCGCTACTCTTGAGACAGGGTTAATCGTACAGGTACCTTTCTTCATAAATGAAGGAGAAAAGCTACTGATCAACACAAGTGATGGAAAATACGTATCAAGAGCATAACCCGTGCACAGGATGTGTGCTGGTAGTCTTAATTATTTCAAGCATTTTGAAGCGGAAAAGCTGCTCCATTAAGGGGCAGCTTTTTTTGTTTCTCTTCATTCTACTATCTCTTAAATTCCCTCTATTTTATATCATTTGCAAGGCATAACTAGAAAGTAATCACATACATATGAAGTAAATCAAACCAAAGGAGTAAAAGGATGAAAGAGATTCTCCGCTTGTTCCCTGAATCATTCCAGCTGCTATTAGAGAAGCATGTGGACTGGTCCATAGTTCAGGAGCTGCGCTTAAGAATTCATCAACCCATTGAAATGCTAGATTCGAAGCAAAGATCCAAGGTCGGTCATCTTGCACTTACGGCAGCTGACTTATCGTATGTATTAAATCAAATCAGCCAGTTTTCTCTCTACCGATATAAAGATGAATTAAGAGAAGGATTCATTACAATTGAGGGGGGACACCGGGTCGGCCTGGCAGGCAAAGTCAACACCGAAAACTATAAAGTGGAAACCATTAAGAACATATCTTTTATGAACATCCGGATAGCCCGCGCTTCTGCAGGACAAGCCAAACGGTTCCTGCCCTACTTGAAAAAAGAGGGAAGATGGTGCAACACCTTAATCATAGGTCCCCGCATTCTGGAAAAACTACGCTCCTCCGGGAATTAACGAAGTGGATATCGACTGACCTACCCTATCAGGCTGCATCGAAAGTAGCTGTTGTGGATGAACGTTCTGAGCTTGCAGCGAGTCTTTCCGGCGTTCCTCAGCTTGATATTGGGGAGAGAACCGATGTGATGGATGCTTGTCCAAAAGCGGAGGGAATGATGATGATGATTCGATCCATGTCTCCGGATGTACTGGTGGTTGATGAAATTGGAGGGGAAAAAGACGCCGAGGCAATAAGAGAAGCAATTTATACAGGAGTAAAAATTATCAGTACCATTCATGGGCTGGATCTCCCTTCAATAATGAATCGCCCTTCAGCGAAAAAGCTGATTGAAGAAAACGTATTTGAACGCTTTATCGTACTGGAGAGATTGACCGAAAGAAAAGAGCGATTGGCCAGTGTATATGATCAAAACGGTCAGACGCTATTTCAATTAAAAGGGAGGGGTATTCGTGCAGTGGATCGGAGCCGCCCTCATTCTTAGCGTAACGACTTGGATAGGATTTGATGTAGCATCCAAATTCAAGAAAAGACCAAGTCACATTCGACAATGGAAAAATGCCTTGCAAATGATTGAAGCAGAAATGGTGTATGGTCAATCCTCGCTCTATGAAGTGTGCAGGAGTATTTCCCGAAATCTTCCTGCGCCAATTCATTACTTTTTTACAGATATCGTGCAGGATACGGAACCATGTCCTGATTTTTCAGAGCTTTGGACCGCAAAACTAAACAGTCATTGGCCCTTAAACGCTTTAACGAAAAGTGAACTTGAAATCCTTACACAGTTTGGCAAGACATTAGGTCAGCATGACTTAATTCAGCAGCAAAAACAAATTCAACTCACTCTTCATCACCTGGACAGGGAATTGAATGATGCTCTGGAGGTGTGTGACCAGTACCAAAGACTGGCTAGAGGAATTGGTGTATTAAGCGGAGTGCTCGTCATCATTTTAATTATGTAAAAGGGGGAAGGAACATTGTGCTTCAAGATGCGTCCATTTTGTTTCAAATTGCAGGTATCGGCATCATAGTCGCCATGATCCACAGTATTTTAAAACAGATGGGAAAAGAAGAAATCGCTCAAGTCGTAACGCTAACAGGATTCATTATTGTACTGTTTATCGTGCTGCACCGGCTGGCAGAACTATTTTCCCAAATAAAATCGGTGTTTCTCTATCAAGGATAATGCAGCATGAATATTATACAAATTGTCTCTCTTGGACTGGTTGCTGCTTTGCTCATTATTTTGTTAAAAGAGCAGAAGTCATCAGTAGCCTTTTTGCTCTTAATTTTTACCGTCATCGTCATCTTTCTATCGATACTTGATCAAGTAAAACATATTTTTACATTGTTGTCCTATATGGCTGAACAAGCGGATATAGAGCCGATTTATTTCAAAACCATTCTTAAAATTATCGGCATTGCCTATATTGCTGAATTTGGAGCCCAATTAATTAGAGATGCAGGTCTGTCTTCTTTGGCATCTAAAGTCGAGCTTGCGGGTAAACTTTTTATTCTTATGCTGGCTATACCTATACTGACAGCTGTTATCCAAACGATTTTAAACTTTATACCGGGACACACGGGGTAAGTTAGCGAGGTATCAAATGAAATCGATAACCTTTCTTATATGTCTGCTTGCAGGAATCTTTTGCTTGCCTTTGGCCGTTTCTGCTTCGACATCTGCAGATGCCGTCCCTTCTCTGGTGGATCATATTTCCACTCAGGAACTGGAGAAGAGCTGGGATGAGATCAACAATCAATATGGAGACTACCTGCCAACCTTTAACATGAATAATTTTCAGGACTTTCTTAACTCAGAAACACCTTTGCAATCCAACGATTGGTTGGCTGGAATGATGAAATTCTTCTTTCACGAATTGCTGCTTAATGGAAAGCTGTTGGCTTCCCTTTTGTTTCTTACACTATTCAGTACGCTGCTTCAATCCATTCAATCTTCATTCGAAAACAGTGTCGTAAGCAGAATTGCTTATATGGTCGTTTACCTAGTGCTCTTGACACTGGCACTCGAAAGTTTTCACCAAATCATTGAATATACACTAGATGCCATTGACCGGATGAGCAGTTTCATGATAGGGATCCTGCCACTGTTACTAGGGATTATGGCCTCTTTCAGTCATTTAATGTCCATTTCATTTTTCCACCCGATTATCGTTGCGCTCGTACAGTCGAGCGGGTTGCTGGTGAAGTATTTATTGATTCCTTTGTTTTCTACTTCCGCTCTTTTAGTCATCCTTGGATCTTTAAACGAAACTTACAAAGTCGACCAGCTCGCTGAATTGTTACGTAAAACGGGACTTGCGGCGATGGGGATCTTTTTAACTATCTTTTTAGGAGTCATCAGTGTACAGGGAACCGTAACAGCAGTTCAAGATGGCGTTACGATGAAAACAGCACGGTTTGTAACTGGGAATTTTGTTCCTGTTGTCGGAAGACTTTTCACTGATGCTACAGATACAATACTTGGTGCTTCACTCGTTTTAAAGAATACATTGGGGATTGCCGGGGTCGTCATTTTATTGGGAATTGCTATATTTCCTGCTATCAAAGTTTTTGCGATTGCAATCATTTACAAAATCGCAGCAGCGCTGCTTCAGCCTTTAGGCGACGGTCCAATCGTTCATGCAATGGGAGTGATCAGCCGCCATATCATGTATATTTTCGCTTCCTTGCTGATGGTTTCTATGATGTTCTTTTTAGTGATAGTCATTATGGTGGCAGCAAGCAATATTACTATGATGGTTCGATAAGGATGTCGATTATGAATCTATTTACTGAATGGATTACAAGGATTGTATTATTCCTGTTACTAGCCATGGTTTCTGATGCACTGCTGCCTTCTGGAACCATGAAGAAATACGCCCGTTTAGTCATGTCAATCCTTCTGCTGCTTATCTTTCTTGGGCCGCTGCTTCAAATTTTGAAAGTAGATCCAAACCAATTTATTCATCAAGCGGAACAGGCAATGAAGGAGCAAGTCAACGATGAAGATTTAAATGAGGCAATTGAATCGAAGAAAAATGAAATACTTGAAGGACAAGATGCATATAAATTAGAACAGATCGAACAGGCTGTCTCTAAAGAGATCTCCAAGCCTTTAGAAGAAGAAATGAACTTGAAGCTGACAGATGTGTCGATGACATTTGATGGTGAACCTTATGAATTAAATACATTGGACAAGTTGATTGTCACACTTTCTCCTTTCAAAGAGCAGAACACAGTCGATGAAGTTACTATATCGATCGATGGAGATGCTCCAGAAAAAAAAGATACAAACAGAAACGAGGAAGTGGTCGGCTGGCTCACAAAACAGTTAGATCTTGACAAAGATCAAATCGCAATCCGCTGGGAGGAAGAGGATGAATAAATGGTGGAATAAGCTTTTCAGCCCATTATCTTCTAAAGAAGGTCGAAAATTAAATAAAACCAAGTACATCATCGGTTTAGGAATAATTGGAGTATTACTCATTCTAACAAGCAGCTGGTTTAAACCGTCAAGTGGCAAGGACGCCCTTCCCCAAGAACAGACGGAACAGACAAAATCTCACTCCAGTAATGACCAAGTATCAGCCTCCACTGATTCTATTGGACAGCTGGAATCTGAATATGAAAAACAATTGAAGCCACTTTTAGAAAATATAGAAGGGGTTAGTGATGTAGACATCATGATCAATTTATCAGCTACACAATCCAAAGTGTATGACAAAAATTTGATCATCGGAAAACAAACAACGAAGGAAACTGATAAGAATGGGGGGAAAGGGAGATTGAAGACTATTCCAAAGAAGAACAGCTGGTATTGGTGCGTCAAGGTGACCGTGAAGTTCCGCTATTAACAAAAACCGAAAAACCAAAGGTAAGCGGAGTGTTTGTCACTGCTAAAGGCGTGGATCAATTAACTGTGAAGGGCTGGGTAGTAGAAGCCGTTTCACGGGTCCTGGATGTACCAAGCCATAGAATCTCTGTACTGCCTAAACAATAAGGAGGGTTTACTTTGTTAAAAAAACAAACGGTTTGGCTGTTGACGATGCTGAGTTTATTAATTGTATTGAGTGTTTACTACATGACTTCCCCAGATAATGGAGAAATGGCCTTTATTCAAGATAATCAATGGAATGAAGAAAGCAAAGATACAGAACAAACAAACGCGGATGCGACGAAGGATGGTACTGTAATTTCTCAACTTTCTACAGATGAATTATTTGCTGCCATCCGACTTGATAAACAAAATGAGAGAGATCAATTACAGGAGCAGCTTTCAGACATCGTTGCTTCCAGCAACTTTAGTACAGAAGAAAAGAATGATGCCATGAATAAATTGGAAGCACTACAGGAAGCAGAATCCAAAGAATCGATCTTAGAAAACACCATTCGGGCAAGCGCACCTTATGAAGATGTCCTTGTTCGCTCTGATGAAGATGTCGTTCACGTCACTGTAAAAGCGAATGAACTTTCTAAATCAGCTACAAATGAAATCATTCAAATGGTATCTGATGAGTTTGGCGAAAAACGAGTAGATGTTAAGTTCCAGCCAGAGCAATAACAGGAAAAGCCCCTGTCCTAAATGACAGGGGCTTTTCCTGTTATAAATAAAGATCTGGAAACGCTTCATGATGGGAAGTTGCAGGGGAGTGGTAATCTGTCGTAGAATGTTAGGTGGAGTTATTAGTACCAAATAATAAAGTTATACTACATAAAGGAGTGCCAAACATGTTAAAGGTACAGGAAATCCGTGAACTTATTAAACTAATTGACCAGTCAAACATCGACGAATTTTGTTATGAAACAAATGGAACAAAAGTTTCCATGAAAAAACAGCAAGGCCAGGTAGTTACAGAAGTACCAGTAAAAACGGAAGCGCCAAAGCAGGAGCCTGCTGAAGCAATAGAAAAGGCTGAAGAAACTTCAGACAAAAAACCTCAGGCAGTCAGCGAACAAGACGAGCCAAAACAAGAAAAAAATACATCCAAAGATTTTGATGTTGAAATTACTTCCCGATGGTTGGAACCTTTTACCAATCCCCATCCCCGGATAAAGGTGCATACGTTTCTGTTGGCGATCAAGTAAAAGAGGAATCAGTGGTTTGTATTGTGGAAGCAATGAAACTCTTTAATGAGATTGAAGCGGAAGTCTCTGGCGAAATTGTCGAGATCTTAGTTGAAGACGGTGAGTTAGTTGAGTATGGACAGCCGTTGTTCCGTGTCAAGTCGTAACGGAGGTGTCACGTTTTGATTAAAAAAATATTAATTGCAAACCGGGGAGAAATTGCTGTCCGGATCATACGCGCGTGTAAAGAAATGAACATCCAGACAGTGGCCATTTATTCTGAAGCGGATAAAGAGGCGCTGCATGTGCAGCTCGCTGAAGAAGCCTACTGCGTAGGGCCTAAACTAAGTAAAGACAGCTACTTAAACTATACAAATATTATGAGTCTTGCCACGTTAACTGAGATAGACGCTATTCATCCAGGCTACGGCTTTTTGGCGGAGAATGCCGAGTTTGCTGAAATGTGTGACGAATGCAACATCACCTTTATCGGCCCGTCAGCCTATGCCATTCAAAAGATGGGTACAAAGGATGTGGCCAGAGAGACGATGCGGGAAGCCGGGGTACCTGTCGTTCCAGGATCGGAAGGCATCATTAAAAATGAAGAAGAAGGGATAAAAATAGCTGAGGAGATCGGCTACCCTGTCATTATTAAAGCTACGGCCGGCGGAGGTGGAAAAGGAATCCGCGTGGCTAGAAATGAAGAAGACCTGAAAAAAGGGATTGAAGTTACCCAGCAGGAAGCAGAGACAGCTTTTGGGAATCCTGGTGTCTATCTCGAGAAATTCATTGAAGACTTTCGTCATGTGGAGATCCAGGTGCTTGCTGACAATCATGGCAATGCGATCCACCTGGGAGAAAGAGACTGCTCCATCCAGCGGCGGCTGCAAAAGCTCATTGAAGAAACACCGTCTCCAGCTATCACTCCAGAGATGAGAAAGAAAATGGGGGACGCTGCTGTGAAAGCGGCACTGGCTGTGAACTACTCAGGTGCGGGTACCGTTGAATTCATCTTTGATAAAGAGGAAGAAACATTCTATTTCATGGAAATGAACACGAGAATTCAAGTAGAACACCCGGTAACTGAGCTCGTTACGGGGGTAGATTTAATTAAAGAACAAATATTAGTTGCCAATAACGAACAGCTCGCCTACAAACAGGAAGACATTGAGTTTGAAGGCTGGGCAATGGAGTGCCGGATCAATGCAGAAGATCCATTTAAGAACTTCATGCCTTCTGCAGGGAAAATCGATATGTACCTGCCTCCTGGAGGATTTGGTGTCAGGGTGGACTCTGCAGCATATCCAGGCTATATGATTCCGCCCTATTACGATTCCATGGTCGCAAAATTAATTACCTATGGTAAAGATCGAAAGGAAGCGATCCAGAGAATGAGACGGGCTCTGGATGAATTCGTTGTTGAAGGGGTCCATACGACCATTCCTTTCCACCAAAGAATGATGGAGCATGAAATTTTTGTTGGTGGAGACTTTAATACAAAGTTCTTAGAAAAATATACTATAATGAAGGAAGAAGATTAAAGGAGTGATCAAGTATGAGTGAGAATCATCTCTTAAACGTAACCGACGGATCAACGCTTGGAAATGTAGAGATTGCTCCCGAAGTAATCGAAGTAATTGCCGGGATTGCAGTTTCTGAAGTAGCAGGGGTTGCTTCCATGCGTGGTAACTTTGCTTCAGGGGTTGTAGAAAGATTAGGCAAGAAGAATCACGGCAAAGGTGTAAAAGTCGAATTAACGGAACAAGGAATTCTGATTGATGCTTACGTAGTTATGGATTATGGAATTTCAATTCCTGATACGGCAAAGAAAATCCAGGATAATACGAGGCAGGCATTGAAGAACATGACGGCACTCGAGATTAAAGAGATTAATGTGCATATTGTTGGAGTACAAATGGAGAGTAAAGAAGAAGAATTCGAGAATGAAGAGTTTTAGTTAGCGGCCAGCGGGGAGCCCCCCGCTGGTCCTTCTTCATTTTAGAACATAGCTTTTCAGCCATGAACATGTTATTATTCAAACGGATAAGAACGAAAAGGAGACTGGGCATGAATCGAAGAACAGCACGTGAAAAAGCTTTTCAAGCATTATTTCAAATCAATAACGGGGATATTGAAGCAGATCTGGCCATCCAGCATGTTGTAGATGAACCCGTCCATGACGCTTTTTTAAATCAATTGGTGCATGGGGTGACGGATAACCAGCAGCAATTGGATGAATGGATTGCCGGCCACCTTGTTAATTGGAGTTTTAATCGTCTTCCAAAGGTTGAAAAAACGGCGCTCAGGATGGCTGCCTATGAAATGAAATTTAATGAAGATGTCCCTTCACAGGTGGCTATTAATGAAGCTGTGGAGCTGGCAAAGACTTTTGGAGAGGAAGAATCCGGTAAATTTGTGAATGGAGTGCTTTCTAAAATGATGAAATAATTCATGTAGAATCAGCTACTCTTTTTACTTACGATAAGGAGAATAAAATGTGAAAGACCGGTATTTAACCGTTACAGCATTGACGAAGTATATTAAAAGAAAGCTTTCCCACGATTCGCATTTGAAAGATGTTTGGCTGCGGGGAGAAATCTCAAACTTTAAGCACCACAGCCGAGGACATATGTACATGTCTTTAAAAGATGATGATGCCAGAATCCAAGCGGTGATGTTCGCGGGAGCAACCGGAAACTTGCTTTTTCTCCTGAAAACGGCATGAACGTTTTAGTCAGGGGAGAAATCAACGTTTATGAACCGATGGGCCAGTATCAGCTTTATATTCAGGAAATGCAGCCTGATGGTATAGGAGCCTTATATTTAGCATTTGAACAACTGAAAGAAAAGCTGCAAAAAGAAGGTTTGTTTGCAGCGGAAGTAAAAAAGTCAATTCCGCTTTATCCAAAGCATGTAGGTGTGATAACTTCACCTACCGGAGCAGCAGTAAGGGATATTATTACAACCATTAACAGGCGCTACCCAGTAGTTCCAGTAACTATACTGCCCGTACTTGTGCAAGGAAAAGAGGCAGCGGGTTCTGTTGCCAAGGCCATTCGCTATGCAAACGAAACCCTTGATTGTGATGTGTTAATCGTTGGTCGCGGCGGGGGTTCTATTGAGGATTTATGGGGATTTAATGAAGAGATTGTGGCTAAAGCCATTTATCACTCCAAGATTCCTATCATCTCTGCTGTTGGCCATGAAACAGATACTACCATTAGTGATTTTGCTGCGGATGTCCGTGCTGCCACACCTACTGGAGCAGCGGAGCTGGCTGTTCCATCGATTAGCGAACTGAAACGATCAATCCAGACTCTTGCCAGCCGTGCCCAAAGGGCAATGGAAGCCCGTAACAAAGAGGCTTCCCACCGATTGACGAGATTAAGGAAGTCATATGCGTTTAAATATCCTGAACAGCTTATGCGGCAAAAAGAACAAGATTTAGACCGGCTGATCGAGCAGCTGACAAAGCAGACGAATACAATCATCATACAAAAGGAAGACCGATGGAAACAAAAGCACCAGCGGCTCCTTCAGCAGCATCCTGAAGCACATGCGAAACAGCAGGCAGAGTTTCTTCGTAAGCAGACGAAGCAGCTTCAATTAAATTTTCAGTACCAATGGCAAAGAAAAGAGGACCGGTTCCGTGCTGTTCTGGATAAATTATCGCTGTTAAACCCTTTGGATATTATGAAAAGAGGCTATGCTATTCCCTTTTCTCCTGATGGAGAGGTCGTTAAGAATGTAAACCAAGTCGATACAGGGGACCTCCTTTCGGTGAAAATAAGCAACGGGTCACTATCCTGCCGAATTGAAGAGGTAAAGGAGGATCAAGATGGAAGAGAATAAACAGGAATTATCATTTGAGGAAGCCATGAATCAATTGGAAGAGCTCGTCCAAAAACTGGAGGCTGGAGATGTACCTCTGGAAAAAGCTATCCAGTATTATCAGGAAGGCATGAAATTATCCAAAATTTGTAATGAAAAGCTGGTTCATGTTGGAGACCAAATGCAGAAAATACTTAATGAGCATGGTGAATTTGAATCTTTTAGTATTCAGGAGGAAGAGTAGTGGAAGGTTTGCCGGAGTATCTCGCCAGGAAGAAAAATTATATCAATGATCACTTGATTCAGTACATTTATGAATATACAGATGAAGGCCGCCTTAGAGAAGCGATGCTATATTCCGTTCAGGCTGGGGGAAAGCGGCTGCGCCCAATATTATTACTAGCTACTGCTGAAGCTTACGGGGAGAACGAGATAAAAGCAATGGCAGCTGCCTGTGCTCTGGAGATGATTCATACGTATTCCTTAATTCATGATGATCTTCCTGCAATGGATGATGATGATGTTCGCAGAGGGCAGATGACCAGTCATCGAAAGTTTGACGAGGCGACTGCCATCCTGGCAGGGGACGCCTTGCTTACTCTTAGCTTTCAAGTGATTGCAGAAGAAGAGAACTTGACCTCAGAAGAAAGAATCTTTCTCGTAAAAGAACTTTCATCAGCAAGCGGAGGCCGGGGGATGGTTGCAGGGCAAATGCTTGATATGCAGAGTGAAGATAAACAAGTCTCGCTCCATGCACTTGAAACGATACACAAAAATAAGACTGGACGCCTGCTTAATTTTGCTGTATCAGCAGGGGCTTACATAGGCAACGCTTCTCAAGAAGAGCGAAAAGAACTTGTGAACATGGGGGAAGCTCTGGGACTTATTTTTCAGATTCAGGATGATATTTTGGATGTGACCGGAGATGCTGAAGTAATGGGAAAGCCTGTAGGCAGCGACGAAGGTAATTTCAAAAGCACGTATCCGAAACTCCTCGGTCTGGACGGAGCGATGGAGCAGAAAAACAACTATGTTCAACAAGCTCAACAATCATTAATCGCGGCCGGTGCTGAAGGAACCATGTTATCAAAATTAATTGACTATTTAAGTAAACGGGACCATTAACGAATTGATTGTCGAAGCTCAATGATTGTGATATATTAGGATTACAAAAGGAATGGTGCAGTATTCTAGTCGGTCCTCCGTTCCTGAAGGCGGGCCTAAAAATCCGCCAAAGGGCACATCGATGAAGTTCCTTGTGCTGGCTTGAGGCGCCCAGCCTTGGGTCGGTGCTGGGAGTTAAGGTCGCAGGGCGATCCACAAAGGCATGTGGGCGTTGACCCTGCTTCCGCGGAGGCCCATTCTTGTAATAGCTTCTGAGCCGGAAGCTTTTATGAAATGGGGTATGAACCTGCTTCATATGGAGTAACGTCTATATGGGCAGCGTAGCCTGCCTTGAGTGGTTATGAGGGGATTACAGTCGTATGAACATCTTTCACGTTCAGATGGCCACTGAAGTGAAGATGCTGGTAACTGTTTGAAATCACAACTGCAAAAGAGGCTAAGGAACGGTCAAAGACTGCCGGGGAAATCCCCTAGACTGTTCAATGGACATGGAACAGGAATTATAGTGCGGACTAAGTGGCAATCTAGTCCAGATTCCGGAGACGGAGCTGAATCGGTTTTAAAGGGGAACCGCCAGAATGGTGACATTCGGTAACCGATTGGGAAAACCTACTAGACCTAAGCCGTAATTTTTACCTGTTTCATGACCATTCCTTTCGATACATACGAAGCCAATTCTAAGGTAATATAGAGGTTAAATATGGAAAACAGATTTAAAAAATCCATCAAATTTAGTTTAAGTATTGCCGTTATCACATTTGTGTTAGCGGCTATTTTTTCAGTTATATCCTCTTCTGTATTGAGTGGAGTTATCTGGATAATCGGGCTACTCATCGTTTTCGTTATTGTATTTATCGGTGTTATTTTCGATATGTTAGGGATAGCAGCTACCGCAGCACAGGAATCTCCTTTTCATGCCATGGCTTCGGAAAAAGTTACAGGGGCAAAAGAAGCGATTACCATTGTAAGGAATGCAGACCGGTTCGCGAGTTTCTGTAACGATGTTATAGGGGATATATCTGGTATAGTGAGTGGTACAGCGTCAGCTGTTGTTGTGCTTCAGCTTGCCCATGCAATGGGTTATCAGGAAGGTTCAACCGTTCAAATCACAATTTCCGTTGCTTTGACAAGTATCGTTGCGGCTATTACGGTCGGGGGAAAAGCTCTTGGTAAGTACTTTGCCATCCATTCTTCTACCCGGATTATATTTTTTGCTGCAAAAATGATAGCATGGATAGAGATAAAGCTGAAGATTAATATCCTGACAAGTATGACCAGTTCTTCGAAAAAAACAAGATAAATACAAGGGGGTCCTTTAATGGATCTGTATAAAATTAAGAATCCTGCATTTTTAAAAGATATGAGCACCATTCAATTGGAAGAGCTTGCAAAAGAAATAAGAAAATTTTTAATCGAGAATTTATCTACCACAGGCGGTCATTTAGGGGCTAATTTAGGTGTAGTTGAATTGACCCTCGCCCTTCACAAAGTATTTAAAAGTCCTGATGATCGATTTTTGTTTGATGTCGGTCACCAATCCTATATCCATAAGATCTTGACTGGACGCGCAGAGAAATTCGATACATTAAGGCAGTATCAAGGGTTGTGTGGATTTCCTAAATGTAACGAGAGTGAGCATGATATCTGGGAAACCGGACATAGTTCCACATCCCTTTCTGCTGCTATGGGAATGGCGATTGCAAGGGATTTAAACCATCAAAATCACTCCATCGTACCGATTATTGGAGATGGTGCATTGACTGGCGGTATGGCGCTGGAAGCTTTGAATCACATTGGACATGAAAAGAAAAATGTAACTGTTATTCTAAATGATAATGAAATGTCCATAGCCAAAAATGTCGGGGCGCTGCATGGAGCTCTGGGGAGAATGCGCAGTGCGGGGAAATATAACCGTGTGAAAGATGACTTAGAATGGCTGTTGAAGAAGATTCCGGCAGTCGGCGGTAAATTAGCTCAGGCAGCTGAACGATTAAAAGACAGCATGAAGTATTTCATCGTTCCGGGCATGTTTTTTGAAGAACTAGGATTTACTTATTACGGCCCTGTGGACGGACATGATTTTCAGGATTTATTTGAAAATCTTAATTATGCTAAAAAAACCGATGGTCCGGTTATCGTTCACGTGATGACGCAAAAAGGGAAAGGTTATCACCCTGCAGAGTCGGATAAAAAAGATAAATGGCACGGAGTCGGCCCTTACAAAATTGAGTCAGGTGAGAAGATTAAACCTGTGGATGCTCCACCTGCATGGAGTGAAGTGATCAGTGAAGCCTTGCGAAAAGAAGCAAGAAAGGACAAGCGTATTGTAGCGGTTACTCCAGCAATGATCCTCGGGTCGAAACTTGAAAAATTCGGAGAGGAGTTTCCAGACCGTTTATTTGATGTAGGGATTGCAGAGCAGCATGCTACAACGGTTTCCGCTGGACTTGCTACCCAAGGGATGAAGCCTTTTCTTGCTATTTATTCCACCTTTTTACAGAGGGGGTATGACCAGGTCATCCACGATGTCGCACGCCAAAAACTGAACGTAGTATTTGGCATCGACCGTGCTGGATTGGTAGGTGCTGATGGAGAAACGCACCAAGGTGTATTTGACATCGCTTTCTTAAGGGCTGTGCCTAATATGGTTATTAGTATGCCAAAGGATGAAAATGAAGCTCAGCATTTAGTTCATACAGCTGTTACGTACAATGATGGACCGTTTGCTGTCCGGTATCCTCGAGGAAATGCCAAAGGTGTAACTACCGATGACAGTTCACATCCCATTCCTGTAGGGAGCTGGGAGGTTCTTCGTGAAGGTACAGATGGAGTGATCTTAACCTTTGGAACTACGATAGATATGGCTATTAAAGCGAGTGAAAAGCTTGAGAAAGAAGGCAAGTCCATTCGTGTAGTGAACGCCCGTTTTATTAAGCCTAATGATGGAGCTATGCTCCACGATATTATGAAACAGCAACTCCCGGTTTTAACAGTGGAGGAAGCTGTTCTTCAAGGTGGATTCGGTTCGAGTATCTTAGAGTTTGCAGAAGAGAACCATTATTCTGCTCAATGGGTGAGAAGAATGGGAATTCCAGACCGCTTTATTGAACATGGCAGTGTGCAGGAGCTATGGGAAGAAATCGGACTGACTCAGGAAAAGATCGAAGAAAACTTAAAGGAAATGATTCCAAATAAACAAAAAAGGGCCTAAGGAATATGGGAAAAAAGATAAGACTTGATGTACTTTTAGTTGAAAAGGGTCTCATGGAGACAAGAGAAAAAGCAAAGCGCACAATTATGGCGGGTCTTGTGTTTGTAGACCAAATCAGGCTCGATAAACCGGGGCAGAAAGTTGACGAAGAAAAGGAAATTGTCATTAAAGGGAGAGCTATTCCCTATGTAAGCCGCGGAGGGCTTAAATTGGAAAAAGCACTTAATGAATTTTCCATCGATTTGAACGGTAAAGTGATGATTGACATCGGGTCATCCACCGGAGGCTTTACGGATTGTGCTTTGCAAAATGGAGCAAAACTCAGCTACGCTGTAGATGTAGGGTATAACCAACTGGACTGGAAATTGAGAAATGACCCGAATGTCATTGTAATGGAAAGAACGAATTTTCGTTATATGACATTGGACCAATTAACTCATGGTCGTCCTGAGTTTGCTTCTATCGATGTTTCCTTTATTTCCCTCCGCATAATTCTTCCTGTTCTTTATCAACTGATTGCCGAGGGCGGTGAAGCAGTTGTCTTGATCAAGCCACAATTTGAAGCCGGCAGAGAACAAGTGGGCAGAAAAGGAATTGTTAGAGATCCGCAAATTCATGAACAAGTTATCACAGATATTCTTGAATTTGCTGCTAAAGAAGGATTTTCCACCCTTGGTTTAACGTATTCTCCAATCACGGGAGGAGACGGAAATATCGAGTTTTTAGCTTACTTAAAAGCAGAAAATCTTACGGGAGGAAATGAATTCGCAGAAGATGTAAAACATGTGGTTCAAGAGGCGCATCAAAAGCACAGTAAACGTTCATAATGAGATAATAAGGGCTATGTAGTAGCCCTTTTCTTAGGTCTATTATGGAAATTTTCTTTGAAAAGATTTGCTGAAGAAGCTTTAAATGGAGGGTGGACGGATGAATAAAGGGCAGAGACATATAAAAATCAGAGAGCTCATTACAAATGATGATATTGAAACCCAGGATGAACTGGTGGACCGATTAAAAGGAATGGGATATAACGTAACACAGGCAACTGTATCGAGAGACATAAAAGAGCTGCATTTAGTAAAGGTTCCTATGATGGATGGCCGCTACAAATACAGTCTGCCTGCGGATCAGCGGTTTAATCCGTTTGAAAAGCTAAAGCGGCTGATGATGGATGCCTTTGTCAGTATTGACCGTGCTGGACATTTTATCATCTTAAAAACCCTTCCCGGTAACGCCAATGCTGTTGGTGCACTGATTGATAATTTGGAGTGGGAAGAGATTATGGGAACGATTTGCGGGGATGATACGTGTTTGATTATATGCAGAAGCCAGGATCAGACTGAAACGATCAGCGAACAGTTGTTAAATATGCTTTAACTGAGGTGGGAGTGTCATGTTAACCGAATTATCCATACGCGATTTCGCGATAATCGATGAAGTGTCTATCACTTTTAAAGAAGGTCTTACTGTTTTAACAGGGGAAACAGGTGCAGGGAAATCCATTATTATTGATGCGATCCAGCTGCTTGCCGGCGGAAGAGGTTCCGTTGAATTTGTCCGTCATGGCACAAAAAAAGCAGAAATTGAAGGATTATTTATTGTAGAAGACGCGCATCCTGTGTACAAAAAAGCAGGGCAGTTTGGTATCGATATCAGTGAGGATGGAATGGTTGTCCTTCAAAGAACCATTACGAATCAAGGCAAAAGCATCTGCCGTGTAAATGGCAAGCTTGTTACTCTTGCGATCCTTAAAGAGTTCGGCCAGTCTTTAATTGATATTCACAGTCAGCATGAAACCCAATCTCTAATGGATCCTGATCGTCATATAGAACTGCTTGACCTTTTTTCAGCTGAACAGCTCTCTTCTTCAATTGAGGATTATCAATCAGTATTTGAAAAATATCAAATGCTCAATAAACGTTTTAAAGAATTGAGTGAAAATGAACAGGAAATGGCTCAGCGTTTGGATTTGCTTGAATTTCAGTTTCGTGAGCTTCAGGAAGCTGAGCTTGTTCCTAAAGAGGATGAGGAACTCTCGGATGAACGCAATAAATTGATGAATTATGAAAAAATATACCAAGGCATTCACGATGCTTATCATTCACTGTATGGGGAGCAAAAGGGATTGGACTGGCTGAGCCATGCCATGACTTCTCTAGAGAGTACAGCAGACTTTGATGAGCAGCTATCTAAACTTTCGGAGGAACTCAGTAACGCCTATTACGTCATCGAAGAAATAACCTTTCAATTAAGCAGCCAAATGAATGAGCTTGAATTTGATCCGGAACGCCTGAACCAAATTGAAGGACGGTTAAATGAAATCAACCGCTTGAAAAAGAAATATGGACAAACAGTAGAAAATATGCTGGAATATGCTTCAAGAATTGAAGAAGAAATCGATGAAATAAAAAATAAAGATTCGCACCTGCACCGGCTTGAACAACAAATTCATGAACTTGGGCAAGATGCTGTGCTGGATGCAAAAAACATTCATGATATCCGGAAGATCTCCTCTGAAAAGTTAGCTGAGTATGTCCATGAAGAGCTCAAGGATCTATATCTGGAAAAAGCTGCCTTTGAAGTCGATATTCAAATCAAAGAAGGCAAGTCGACAGACCCTGTCTTCGAAGACCGGCATGTGAAACTTCAAAAAAATGGGTTTGATATTGTGAAATTTCTGATCACGACCAATCCTGGCGAGCCACTAAAAGAGCTTCATAAAGTCGCCTCCGGCGGAGAAATGTCAAGGATCATGCTGGCATTAAAAAGGATTTTCTCCCGTCATCAAGGTGTTACCAGTGTCATTTTTGATGAAGTGGACACAGGTGTAAGCGGCCGTGTTGCTCAAGCCATCGCTGAAAAAATTTATGGAATTTCCAAAGGCTCTCAGGTGCTCTGTATTTCTCACCTTCCTCAAGTAGCTGCCATGGCAGATACTCATGTAAGAATTGAAAAGCAGGTGCATGATGATCGAACTTCTACGGTCGTAAAAGAGATGAATGAAGAAGAAAAAGCCGAGGAAATTTCGCGAATGATTACAGGTGCCGAACTCACTGAAACCACATTTGAACATGCAAAAGAGCTTTTGGCTATGGCATCCAAGCATAAGCAATAACGATGAAGCACATGTAAATTGAGCATGTGCTTTTGTTAGTTTATGGATTAATTCAGCACTGATTCCGCCATTCTTTAGATTTCGATTGGGGAATGTTTCATGACAAGGTAAACGGTACTATAATTACTGAATAATACTCGTTTAAAAAACGCCTTCTACGACCACATTATAAGTAAGCCATTTAGTTGGTCAGGAGTAAGAAGGAGTGTTGGACCCATGAAGCAATCGAATGTAAAAAGAATTTGCGGTTCTATCCTCCTGCTGATGATGCTCGTTTTACCTTTATTTACCCCACTCAAGAATTATTTATCCATTCCCACGGAATTAAAAGTCAGTGCCAATGATTCCGTACAAACTGCATCGGTATTGAACAATTCCAATGAAGCAGAGACCGCCTTTTCCTCCCAAGATGGAACAAGCCAGGTATTTTATGAATTTGCCGGCATTCCAATCAAGAAAACGGATCTTAGAAAAATGAAGGACATCCGCTTAATTCCTGGCGGCCAGTCTGTCGGAGTTGAACTGCATACCAAAGGTGTATTAGTGGTTGGACATCATCTTGTCAATCGAAAAGAAGAGCAGGCTTCACCAGGAGAAAAAGCGAACGTTCAAGTTGGAGATATTTTATTAAAGGGAAATGGAAAAGAGCTGAACAGTATGGAAGACCTTTCATCCATTGTGAAAGAAGCAGGAGAAAAGGAACAATCCATCAAGCTTACCATTAAAAGAGGAAAACAAATTATTACTTCTTCCTTGAAGCCGACCTTTAATAAACAGGAGAAAGAGTACCAAATCGGATTGTACGTACGTGACTCGGCTGCCGGTATAGGAACGATGACTTTTTATCATCCTGGAAGCGGTAAATATGGTGCATTAGGTCACGTGATTGCCGATATGGATACTAGAAAGCCAATTGAAATACACGAAGGTACCATTGTCAAGTCGCACGTTACCTCTATTGAAAAAGGCAGTGAAGGTATTCCTGGTGAAAAGAAAGCCGATTTTTCCATGCGTGATGATCGA
This sequence comes from Halobacillus salinarum, assembly GCF_022919095.1. Lineage (NCBI taxonomy): Bacteria > Bacillati > Bacillota > Bacilli > Caryophanales > Bacillaceae > Halobacillus > Halobacillus salinarum. The sequence continues at coordinate 2,208,674 of NZ_CP095073.1, forward strand.
TTAGGTAACATCACGAAAAATACACCTTTTGGTATATTCGGAAAACTTGATGGAGATATTGCCAATGAACAATTCCCTGAAGGGCTTCCAGTCGGTTATTCAGACCAAGTGAAAGAAGGCCCTGCCAAAATCCTTACTGTCCTTGATGGAGATAAGCTGCAGGCATTTGATATAGAAATTGTCAGCAATATGCCGAAAAAGACACCAGTGACAAAAGGAATGATTATTAAGATTACTGATCCTGAACTCATCAAGAAAACGGGAGGCATCGTTCAAGGTATGAGCGGCAGCCCAATTATTCAAGATGGACATATTATTGGTGCGGTAACCCATGTATTCGTTAATGATCCAACAAGCGGCTACGGAGTCCACATTGAATGGATGCTGAATGAAGCAGGGATTAATATTTATCAGGACGAAAAACAAAAGGCAAGCTGAACGAAAGGAGTTCTACAATAGAACTCCTTTTTATATTCGACAAAATTCGACAAACAAAAGCTTCCAATTGTAGGAATTTATCGAATTAGTACGAATTCGAGAGTAAATAGAAGCATTTTTAAGATAATCTTAAATAATTAAAATATTTTTGTTATAATAAAGAAGGGTTGAATTTACTTATGTCGAATAAGTCAATAAGCAATTAAGAGGACAATTTTCTAAGGAGGAAGATTGAATGGAAAAGATTCAAGTTTGTTTGGCAGATGATAATCGTGAGCTGGTAAAGCTTCTTGAGGAATATTTCGAGGATACAAGGGATATTGAAGTCATTGGGACAGCTTATAATGGAAAAGAATGCTTGGAACAGGTAGAGAATAAGCAGCCGGACGTTTTAATCCTTGACATTATTATGCCTCATTTAGATGGACTAGCTGTATTAAATAAGATAAAGGAGATGGACAAGAAGCCTGAAGTTATTATGCTCACGGCTTTCGGTCAGGAAGAAGTGACGAAAAAGGCCGTCGATTTAGGGGCTGCATACTTTATGATGAAGCCATTTGACCTTGACCATCTTGCTGAACAAGTCCGCCAAATCAAACATGCAGGCGATCCAATTAACCGTGCAATCGGAAGCAGTTACTCTTCTGCGAAAACGAAAAAGCCTGACCTTGACACGAGTATCACTCATATCATTCATGAAGTAGGGGTGCCGGCCCATATTAAAGGGTACTTATACTTGCGTGAAGCCATTACTATGGTCTACAACGATCTTGAATTGCTGGGTTCCATTACAAAAGTCCTCTATCCAGATATTGCAGCTAAATTTAATACTACAGCCTCACGCGTAGAGCGTGCCATCCGCCACGCAATTGAGGTCGCTTGGAATCGTGGCAACATTGATGCCATTTCTTCATTGTTCGGCTACACGATTTCCAATACGAAAGCGAAGCCGACGAATAGTGAATTTATTGCGATGGTAGCTGACCGTCTGCGTCTCGAACATAAAGCTTCTTAACGAATAAGTAAGCACCTCTCAGAAAGAGAGGTGCTTTTTTGTTATTTGTTAAGAAATGCGTAAGATTCGACAAAAATTTAAGCTTTGGGTTCATTTGTGCACGGCATTTGTGGTACAATTCTTAATTATTAAACACTTTAGTTGAAAAATGAGGAGTTGTACAGATGAAAGTAGTCAAATTTGGTGGAAGTTCAGTAGCCGATGCAAATCAAATCAGAAAAATTACCGGCATCATTGAAGATGATTCTAAACGAAAGGTAATCGTAGTATCAGCACCAGGCAAACGGTACGCTGAAGACACAAAGACTACAGATTTGTTAATCGAATTAGGAAAGTCCATTAAAAATGATCAAATGGATTCACAAATATATGAACAAATTATCGAACGCTTTTCTTCAATGACGGCTGAACTGGAGCTTGAAGAACAAGTCTTACATACCATTAAATCAAGGATTGATGAGGCGGTCACCCAGCTTCAGTCAAAACAAAAAAATGCCATGGATGCGTTGAAATCCTGCGGAGAAGACGGCTCCGCATTAATGTTAAGCGCTTATTTAAAAACTCAAGGGCACACTTCTTCTTATGTAAACCCTAAGGATGCAGGGATATTAGTCAGTGATCAGCCTGGCGGTGCGCTGGTCATGGATGAAAGCTTTGACAAGCTTTATGGACTTAGAGAACGAGAAGGAATTTTAGTAATCCCTGGTTTTTTCGGTTACACTCCTGAAGGATCACTGGTTACTTTTTCAAGAGGCGGATCTGACATTACAGGCTCTATCGTTGCGGCTGGAGTTCAAGCTGAATTATACGAAAACTTTACGGATGTGGATTCTGTGTTCTGTGTCAATCCTGCTATTGTTGAGAATCCAAAACAGCTTTTGTCCCTTACTTACAAAGAGATGCGTGAACTATCTTATGCCGGTTTTTCCGTGTTTCACGATGAAGCATTAATTCCAGCGTTTAAAAAGAAAATTCCAGTGTGTATTAAAAACACGAACAACCCACAAGGGAACGGGACAATGATCGTTGCTGATTTGCCGGAGAGAGAAGAGCATGTGGTAGGGATTGCAAGTGACAAAGGGTTTCTCAACTTATATGTCAGTAAATATCTGATGAACAGGGAACTTGGATTTGGACGTAAGCTCCTTCAAATTCTCGAAGAGGAAGAAATTTCTTTTGAACATGCACCTTCTGGTATTGACGATATGTCCGTAATCATCAGAGAGCACCACTTGTCTGCGGAGAAGGAAATGAAAGTGATGGACCGCATCAAGCAGGAATTAGATGTCGATACAGTCAATATCGAACGAGATATGGCAATGATCATGCTGGTAGGGGAAGGGATGAATCAAACCGTGGGCATCGCAAGTCAAGCTGCCGAAGCTTTTCGCAAAGCGAATGTCAACATTGAGATGATTAACCAAGGATCGTCCGAGGTTTCGATGATGTTTGGGGTTCATTCTGACGCTCTTTCTGCAGCAGTAAAATCACTTTACCATACTTTTTTTGAATAGGTGCTGGAATATCTTCGGTACACATAAAAGCGAAGCTCCTACAAAGGGCTTCGCTTTTTTTTGGAGCAAGTCGTTCATCACTCTTTACTTAATTGATTAAGCTTTTTGTTCAGACTGCCTAATGTCGAAACTTCACGTTCCAAAGTGAGTTGTAGAAGGTTATAAAAAAGCTCTGCTGTCATAATCGCATCATTTAAAGCATGATGACGCTCTTTTTTTTCGATCTTAAATTGACGGAGTAATGGATCAAGTTGATGTCGTGAATCAGGCATCAGCCACTGGGCCATCTTTTGAGAATCGAGCACGAACGGACTATAAGCGGGAAGCTTCCACCTTTTTAGCATCGTCTGCAAAAAACGCATATCAAATTTGGCCGGATGGGCGACTAACACGGAACCTCGGCTGAATTCCATAAACCGGAGAAACACTTCAAAAAAAGGGCTCGCGTTTTCCAACTGGCTTCGGGTTAATCCTGTTAATTTCAGCGTGTACCTGCTGACATAACGGATCGGTTGAACGAGTTGATGAAACGTACGAACGGAACATGATTCTAGACCTTGGATGCGAATGGCCCCAATTGAAATGATTTCATGTCCAATTTCGGGAATGAAACCAGTGGTTTCCAAGTCAAAGATGGTGTATTCAAGCTCTGTTAATGATTTCTGATGCATTACTTTTGAAGAGACAGCCCGCTTGTTAAACGAGGTCAGTTCTTTTGTTAATTGTTCATAGGAATGCCATCGGAAATAGGGCTTCATTTTGAAATAATACATTGGCTTTTCGAATAGAATATATTTTAGTATTTGCAGATCCGTCGGTAACATTAAACCACCCGATTTCGGTTATAACTGAGTTCCAGCACCTGCTGCAGACGTTTAGCAATGACTAATGCTTCACGGAGGGAACGTCTCTCGTCTTTTTTTAAATGATTCAGGCCAATTTCATTAGTCAATGGTTCTTTGTCTTTTAACTGCCGCAAATTTTCTTTTAGGCGGACGAGCATCAGACGATGCAGGGCAATTTTTGCATTTTCTACATCCCTTGGATGAAATCGTTCACTCTCCGCTAAAGAATCGAGCCGGTTAACTGTGTTAATATCTTCAATGCCATACTTCATGCTGTAAATGCGAATCGCATTTACAATTTGCATAATGGCTGATTTTTTAATATTCAACGTCCGCTTTTTTCCAACACCTGATATACGTCCAAAAGGCTGAACAGGCACTCTGAAGCGAAGGGTGTCCTTCATGAGAAGCTGATGAAGATTCAGAGATTTTTTAACTCGCTCGGTGACATATTTTTTTAAACCATAGGCTAGGGAGAAGTCCCCAAAGATGGGGCGAAAATCCATAAATATTGTAAAATCGCGTATCTCCTCAGCGTCCATTTTTTTGATCCAGTGATCAATGCTTTCGTACCATTCCTTCAATTGATGCCTCCATTTTGGTTCGCGTGCCATGATTCCTCCTTTACAGAACGGATAATCACAGTGATCAAGCATTTCATTGATTTTCCGAGTAAACACTGAAAAATAATGATCAATTTCATTTTTGTTAGGTGAGTCTTCGTAATTGGCGAGAATAATCCCATTGTCCTGGTCGGTTGAAAAAGCCTGTTCTTTTCTTCCTTCACTTCCCATCACTAAGAAACAATAATTAATCGGAGGAGGACCATACCCATCTGCTACCATGTGATCTTCAGCTAACTGAACAATCTGTTTATGGATGCGGTCGTTATAGTTCGTCATCAATTCTGCAATATCATATGCCAGCATGCCATCGTCAATAAGGGAATCGATAAATTGTTGAAATCGTTCATTATGAACAGGGGACAGCTGGTGAATCTCTTCTAGAGTCGAGGCATTGGAAATACGATACGTTAAATCAAAATAGACGGAGTTCTTAATTGTAAAGAAGGAACTCTGCCTGAGAACCCCAACAATTTTGTCCTTGTGAAGAACCGGGATAATTTCCGTTGGATGATGTTTGAGATAACTGAGAGCATCATAAATAAATTCTTGATCCGTGATAGAAAATGATTCTTCTGCCATGTAAGTTTTCACTGGATTGTTATGATCATTATCGAAATACGCACGAAGCAAGTCCCCATAGCCGATCATTCCGAGCATTGTCCGCTGGTCTTCGCTGACAATAAGGGCTTCAATTTTTTCCTGCTGAAGCATTCGGGCAGCTTTTTCAATGGAATCCTCGGGATGGATAAAGGCAGGAGTTTCCATGTAGGAATCAGCCCGTTTCTTGTATAACTCCCGGTCATCCTGTTCATCACTCGTAGAGCTTTTGTATTTAATCTCGTCGTATAAACTTTTCATTAAGTGACTGATTCCATCCATTACTACTTTGGAAAATTGTGTATTGTTGGACATGATTTTCAAGAAGGACTCTCTCTCAAAGCAAAGAGTTTGCAAAGGCTCAAGGGCCTGGACAGAAAACCTCATTTCACCGCTGGTTAATAGGATCATAACTCCAATTAAGTCCCCTGGATAATAAAAACGAACAGAAAGCTGTTTTCCATTGGAACGATGCATGATATTTTTTGCAAGGCCTGAAACGAGGAAGTGAATATCAATGGATTCATCCTTCTGATCTTCATGGAGCAGAAATTCATTCGCGCTGTAGTGTTTCACTTCGGCCTTTCCAAACATTTCAGCAAATTCTACTTCTGTTAAAAGGTCAAATGGATATTGTTTTCTATACAATTCGAACTGTTCATACACGGTGTAAAACTCCTTCAAAGACGTACTTCTTTCGTACATAGTATATCAAAAAAGCTTCAGAATACCTCTGTCATTGGCAGAAGAGAATCTGCCTAAAGACTAAGCGGTGGAAAAATGGATACAAGACTTGAAAAAAGCTGCCGGTAAGCTTCCGACAGCTTTATTACTTTTGTTTGAAGCGTCCTTTTGTTAAATTTCTTTTCTTATCTCTATGTAAAATGTACCCTCCAATAAAACCGATTCCTCCTATTAAGAGAAGGAATCCTGCAAAACCTTGGATTACGATGTGCAGAAATATAGGATGGAATATGCCAAACAAGGCATCCCGCATAATTTTTATCCCAATTACAGCGAGAACCCCGGTAATACTAACAGAAGTAAGGCTATCAACCGCATAAAGAATCTCCTTTGTGTAAGTCAGTCATTTTAGTATATCAAAACAAGTCTGGTGTGAAAATATAAACCTGCTTGCTAAATCATGCAGAGTAAGGTAGGATAGAAGTGCGCAAAATATTGCAGGGTGTGGTGAAATGAAACGCGTACTAATTGTTGGGGCCGGTAAGGGCGGAACTGCCCTGCTTAGACTATTGAACCAAACGGATCGTATGCAAGTAGTTGCTGTAACGGATATCAACCCTCAAGCTGCCGGCTTAACCCTTGCGTCAGAGTACAATATTGCAGTGGGAAGCGATTGGCAGGACTGGATACATAAAGATATTGATATCGTAATAGAAGCTACTGGAAGCGATCAAGTGTTTGAAGAAATACGAGCAGTGCGTCCACGTTCTACGGTAGTGATTCCAGGAGATGTGGCTTATATTACCTCAGAGCTTCTGGAAGAAAAGGAATCTCTTTTCCAGGAATTAAAACAGCAGACGGAGAACCAAAACCTCATCTTAAATTCGATTCATGATGGAATGATTGTCATATCAGCTGACAAGCACATTTCCTTTATTAACCGGAGTGGGGAACGGATTTTGAACAAAGCAAGAGACGAAGTTGAGGGAAGGTCCGTGAAAGAAATCATTCCTGCCTCCCGGCTTCCTGAACTGCTGAAAACGAAACGCAAAGAAGTCAATCAGAAGCTTGAATTGGAAAACGGAAAAAAAGTCATAACAACGCGAATACCGATGATCGGTGCCCATGGCCAAGTCATCGGCGCTTACGCCATATTTAAAGACATCACAGAAGTCGTTCACCTTGCGGAAGAGATTACAGATTTAAAAGAAGTAAAGACTATGCTGGAGGCCATTATTCAGTCCTCTGATGAAGCGATTTCCGTCGTAGATGAAAATGGAAACGGTTTAATGATTAATCCAGCTTACACGAGAATTACAGGATTAACCGAAGAACAAATTCTCGGTAAGCCGGCGACTGTCGATATATCAGAAGGCGAGAGCATGCACTTAAAAGTATTAAAGACGAGACGGCCGGTTCGCGGAGTGCGAATGAAAGTCGGTCCTTCGAAAAAGGATGTACTTGTAAATGTTGCTCCCGTCATTGTTGATGGAAAACTTAAAGGAAGTGTAGGAGTGCTCCATGACGTTTCAGAAATTCAAGCTTTGACGAGTGAACTGAAACGAGCGAGACAGATTATCCGTAGTTTGGAAGCGAAGTACACGTTCGACGATATAGTGGGAGAATCTCAAGAAATGACTCTTGCTCTCGAGCAGGCTAAAGTAGGAGCAAGAACCCCGGCTACCGTGTTATTGCGGGGGAGTCAGGTACAGGAAAAGAATTGTTTGCCCATGCTATTCATAATGAGAGCAAAAGGCGTCACAATAAGTTTATTAGAGTGAATTGTGCAGCGATCGCTGAGTCTATGCTTGAAAGTGAATTGTTCGGATACGAGGATGGAGCATTTTCAGGGGCTAAGAGGGGCGGAAAAAAAGGGTTGTTCGAAGAAGCGAATTTCGGAAGCATTCTTCTGGATGAGATTGGAGAACTGACCCTGCCTATGCAAGCCAAACTGCTGCGGGTATTACAGGAAAATGAAATCATTCGTGTAGGTGGAACCAAGCCCGTCCAAATCGACGTCAGAGTCATCGCTGCAACGAATAAAAATTTAGAAAAAGCTATAATGAACAAGACATTCAGGGAAGATTTATACTATAGGCTTAATCGATTACCTATCTATATTCCGCCGTTAAGAGAGCGTAGAGAAGATATCTCATTACTGGTTCATCATCTGATGCAAAAGTTGAACGAAGATTACGGAAGAAACGTTACAGGGATGGAAGAGAAAGCCTTGGAAAAACTTGTAGATTATCATTGGCCGGGCAACGTCCGTGAATTAGAGAACATCATAGGAAGAGCCATGATATTTATGGAAAACCAGCAGGATATCATAAAGGAAGAGCATATTCCAGCCTTGATAAAACAGCCTTCTAAAGAAGAAGCGTCGACTATCTCAGGTACATGGCTAGGGGAAACCTTGCAGCAGGCGGTAGATGAATACGAGAAGAAATTATTAGCAGATGCTTTTCGTTCTCATGATTATAATAAGACGCAGACCGCAAAGGCTTTAGGAATTTCAATTAGGAATTTGTACTATAAGCTCGATAAGTACCAGCTAGATAAAAAAACAGATGTTTAAGCGCCTTATGAGGCAAAGAGGTGAAAGAATGAAAACGTTAGACGAAATGGTTGATCAGCTTGATAGACAGGAAAAGAAAACAGTAGCTGTGGCACAGGCAGCAAATCCAGAAGTGCTGAAGTCGGTTAAACTCGCGACTGAAAAAGAAATGGCGAAGTTTTTATTAACCGGTTCTTCTAAAGAAATTGAAAGGCTCGCTGAAGAAATCCAGCTCAATACCTCAAGGGATGACATCATTGTTTATGACTGTAAAGAAGAGGAGTCGGCTGAAGAAGCTGTTAAAGCTGTCCATATGAATGAAGCGCAAGTAGTTATGAAAGGACACATTGATACAAAAACCCTCTTAAAGGCAGTCCTCCATAAAGAGTATGGCTTGAGAGCGGGAGGAGTCTTATCACATGTGGCGTTGTTTGAAATTCCTAATCAGGACCGCTTACTATTCTTAACTGATGCTGGGATGAACATTGCGCCTACTTTAGATGAAAAAGTACAAATCATTAATAATGCGGTTCATGTTGCTAATCAAGCAGGGTGGTCCCAGCCTAAGGTTGCAGTTCTCGCAGCGGTTGAAGTAGTCAATCCTTCGATGGAAGCTACGACGGATGCGGCGGTACTAACGCAGATGAACAAAAGGGGACAAATTAAGAATTGCCTAGTTGATGGTCCGCTTGCATTTGATAATGCGGTTGACTTGAGAGCAGCTAGAGAGAAGGGAATACACTCGGAAGTCGCAGGACAAGCAGATATTCTAGTGGTACCTACCATCGAAGCAGCCAATGCGTTATATAAGTCGTTTATGTACTTTGCGAATGCAAAAGTGGCAGCAGTTATCAGCGGTGCTAAAGCTCCGATCGTATTAACTTCACGAGCAGATACAGCAGCCAGCAAAGTGTACTCTTTGGCACTTGCTTTAAATTCAAACAAATAGCAGGAGGAATAACACATGGAAATTTTTAATTATATGACCAAATACGATTACGAGCAGTTAGTTTTCTGTCAGGATGAACAATCTGGTTTAAAGGCAATTATAGCTATTCATGACACCACTTTAGGACCTGCACTTGGCGGGACAAGAATGTGGACATATGAAACAGAAGAAGCAGCTATTGAAGATGCCTTGAGGCTTGCCAAAGGGATGACTTATAAAAATGCTGCTGCCGGCCTTAATCTAGGTGGAGGTAAAACTGTCATTATCGGAGATCCTAAGCAAGATAAAAATGAAGCGATGTTCCGTGCTTTCGGTCGTTTTATTCAAGGGTTGAATGGCAGGTACATCACCGCTGAAGATGTAGGAACTACTGTACAGGATATGGATTTAATTCACGAGGAAACTGATTATGTGACAGGAATCTCACCTGCTTTTGGCTCTTCGGGAAATCCATCGCCCGTTACGGCTTACGGGGTATATCGCGGAATGAAAGCTGCAGCCAATGAAGGGTTTGGCTCTGATTCTTTAGAAGGAAAAACCGTTGCCGTTCAAGGCGTTGGAAATGTCGCTTACAATTTGTGCCGTCATCTTCATGAAGAGGGAGCTCATTTAATTGTTACGGATATTAACCAAGAGGCCGTTCAGCGTGCCGTTGACGAATTCGGAGCTAAGGCAGTCGGGACGGATGAAATCTACGGCGTAGATTGTGACATTTATGCACCGTGTGCACTTGGAGCGACGCTGAATGATGAAACCATTCCTCAGCTAAAAGCTAAAGTCATAGCAGGAGCGGCGAATAACCAGTTAAAAGAAACGACTCACGGAGACATCCTGCATGAAAAAGGCATCGTTTACACTCCGGATTATGTCATCAATGCCGGCGGCGTGATCAATGTGGCGGACGAGCTGCATGGTTATAATAAAGAACGTGCAATGAAGCGGGTAGAAACGATTTATGATAATGTGGCCCGGGTTTTTGAAATTTCAAAACGTGATGAAATTCCTACTTACAAAGCTGCCGATCGAATGGCGGAAGAGCGCATTATGAAGTTACGCAAATCCCGCAGCCAGTTTTTGCAGAATGGTCATCATATTTTAAGCAGAAAATAGAAGTAACGGAGGATAAATGGTTTTGCAAACACATCGAATTCTAGTGATTAATCCAGGCTCAACTTCTACAAAGATAGGTGTCTTTGATAATGAAGAAGAAGTTTTTGAAAAAACGATTCGTCATAAGCCTGAAGAATTAACCCCCTACAAACGAGTAATTGACCAATTTGACTTTCGGAAACAAGTGATCTTGGACGAGCTTGATCAAGAAGGGATTAATATCGGAAAGTTAAGTGCTGTCTGTGGACGAGGCGGTCTCCTTCGACCGATCGAAGGTGGTACTTATGAAGTAAATGAAGCCATGCTTCAAGATTTGAAAGATGGTTATAATGGAGAGCATGCCTCGAATTTGGGAGGCATCATCGCCCATGAAATTGCGAAGGGTCTGAATATAGGTGCTTATATTGTAGACCCGGTGGTTGTAGATGAACTGGAAGATATTGCGAGAGTATCAGGGGTCCCTGAAATTCCTAGAAAAAGCATATTTCATGCCTTGAATCAAAAAGCAGTGGCAAGGAGAGCGGCGGTTGATTTACACCAGACCTATTCAAGCTCACGTCTCATCGTTGCTCATATGGGCGGCGGCATCACAGTCGGGGCTCACTTAGGAGGCAGGGTAATCGATGTAAATAACGGTCTTCACGGCGATGGTCCTTTCTCACCGGAAAGAGCGGGTACTGTACCTGCTGGAGACCTGGTTTCGCTCTGTTTCTCAGGTCAGTACTTTCGTGATGAAGTCATGAAAAAGCTGGTTGGACAGGGAGGTTTAATGGCCTACCTTGACACCAATGATGGCAGGGAAGTAGAGCAGATGATAGAACACGGAGACCGCAAGGCTAAGCTTGTATTTGATGCCATGGCGTATCAGATTGCTAAAGAAATTGGCAGCATGAGCGCAGCTATGGAAGGAAAAGTGGACGCCATTGTGCTCACTGGGGGACTGGCTTACGGGAAAGCGTTCGTAGAAGAAATATCAAAGCGCGTGCATTGGATTGCAGATGTGCTGGTCTATCCAGGTGAGAATGAATTGGAAGCTTTAAACGAAGGAACATTACGGATTTTAAATCACGAAGAAATACCAAAGCAATATCCTAATTTCGTTGAATAGAAAGGGGTCTCGTCATGGCAGAAGAGTATGATTTAGTGGTTTTAGGAGGAGGCACTGGCGGATATGTGGCCGCCATCCGTGCTTCAAAGCTGGGCTTAAAAACTGCAATAGTAGAAAGCAGAGAGCTTGGCGGTACGTGTCTGCACCGCGGCTGTATTCCTTCTAAGGCACTTTTACGAAGTGCAGAAGTTTACCGGCAGACGAAGGAAGCTGATACTTACGGTGTAGTGGCAGAGAATACGTCTCTCAATTTTCCGAAAGTACAGGAGAGAAAGCAGTCCATTGTCGACACGTTACATAAGGGTGTTCAAGGGCTGATGAAAAAAGGGAAAATTGATGTTTATGAAGGCTTTGGCCGCATCTTGGGCCCATCGATTTTTTCTCCAACTGCGGGTACGATCTCTGTGGAAATGAACAATGGTGAAGAGAATGAAATGCTTATTCCCAAAAATGTGTTAATCGCCACGGGTTCAAGTCCTAAGCTGCTCCCTGGAATGGAAGCAGACGGTACATTTGTGATGACATCGGATGAAGCTTTGAATATGGAAGAACTGCCTGAGTCCATCCTTATCATTGGAGGAGGGGTCATTGGAATAGAATGGGCTTCTATGCTTGCAGACTTTGGTGTGAAAGTCACGGTGCTTGAATACCTCCCTCAAATTCTGCCGACAGAAGATGAAGAAGTTTTTAAAGAGATCTTGAAACAGATGAAGAAAAAAGGAGTACAAGTCGTAACCAGTGCGAAAGTTCTCCCTGAATCATTGCAAACAAGTGAAGGCGTTTCCATCGAGGCTGAAGTGAACGAATCGACAGAAACATTTAAAGCTGAGCGAATGCTTGTATCGGTAGGACGCGCAGCCAATGTGAAAAACATCGGTTTAGAGAATACTTCCATTGAAGTAGATAAAGGTGTTATTCAAACGAATAAATTCTACCAGACGAAAGAATCCCATATTTACGCTATCGGAGATGTAATTGGCGGGATGCAGCTTGCTCATGTGGCTTCCCACGAAGGCATAACTGCCGTGGAACATATGGCAGATCAGCATCCACATCCGATTAATTATGAACATGTGCCGTCGTGTATTTATTCAAACCCTGAAGCAGCAAGCGTTGGGTTAACAGAGCAGCAGGCCAAAGAACAGGGGTTTGAAGTGAAAACTGGTAAATTCTCTTTTCAGGCTATTGGCAAGGCACTCGTATTCGGTGAAACAGATGGGTTCGTAAAAATCGTAGCAGATAAGAAAACCGATGATTTACTTGGTGTGCATATGGTAGGACCACATGTAACGGATATGATTTCTGAGGCTGGATTAGCGAAAGTTTTGGATGCCACTCCTTGGGAGATTGCAGAAAGCATCCACCCGCATCCGACTCTTGCGGAAGCTATTGGAGAGGCTGCCATGGCCGTAGACGGGAACCAAATTCATGGATAGACATTTAAGGAGGGATTGGAATGGCTGAGAACCGCCATCAATCACTAGGTTTAAGCGATGAACAAGTATTAGATATGTTTAGAACGATGCTCCTCGCAAGAAAAATTGACGAACGTATGTGGCTGTTGAATCGTGCCGGGAAAATACCTTTTGTTATTTCATGTCAAGGTCAGGAAGCCGCACAAGTAGGAGCCTCTTATGCACTGGATCGTGAAAAAGATTACGCTCTTCCTTATTACAGAGATATGGGAGTGGTGCTGTCTTTTGGCATGACTGCTCAAGATTTAATGCTTTCAGGATTTGCTAAAGCAGAAGATCCAAATTCAGGCGGACGGCAAATGCCTGGTCATTTCGGGCAAAAAAAGAACAGAATCGTAACCGGTTCATCCCCCGTTACGACGCAAGTACCTCACGCCGTAGGCATAGCGCTTGCAGCTAAGATGGAAAAGAAAGATTATGTATCCTTAGTAACATTTGGTGAAGGTTCTTCCAACCAGGGCGATTTTCATGAAGGGGCGAACTTTGCTGGTGTCCACAAGCTTCCTGTCATCTTTATGGTGGAGAATAATAAATATGCCATTTCTGTGCCAGTAGCAAAGCAATTGGCTTGTGAGAAAGTGTCTGATCGCGCGATTGGTTATGGCATGCCTGGCTACACAGTTGATGGTAACGATCCTCTTGCTGTTTATGAAGTAGTGAAAGAGGCAGCTGAACGCGGGCGTAAAGGAGAAGGGCCTACGCTGATCGAAGCGGTTTCTTACAGGCTGACTCCTCACTCCAGTGATGATGATGACCGTACGTATCGGGAAAGAGATGAAGTGGATGAAGCGAAAAAGAAAGATTCGATCGTAACGTTTGCTAATTATTTGCGTGAACAGAACATTTTAACGGAAGAAAAAGAAACAGAGTTGAATGAAGAAATTAATCAACTGGTCAATGAGGCGACTGAATATGCGGAAAATGCTGAGTACGCGGAAGCTGAGTCTGCATTGCACTATGTATATGAAGAGTAAGGAGGGGGAGACATAATGGCAGTAATTTCTTATATTCAAGCCGTTACCCAAGCTTTAAAAGAAGAAATGAAGCGGGATGAAAAAGTGTTCGTTTTAGGTGAGGACGTAGGGAAAAGAGGAGGGGTTTTCAGGGCTACAGACGGCCTTTATGAAGAATTTGGCGAAGACCGAGTAATCGATACTCCTCTTGCTGAATCCGCGATTGCGGGAGTCGGAATCGGAGCAGCTATGTATGGCATGAGACCGGTTGCTGAAATGCAATTCGCTGATTTTATCATGCCTGCTGTTAACCAAATCATTTCAGAAGCAGCTAAGACACGCTACCGCTCCAACAATGACTGGCATGTTCCGCTTACGATTCGTGCACCATATGGAGGCGGGGTCCATGGCGCTCTTTACCATTCACAATCAGTTGAAGCCGTATTTGCTAATCAGCCCGGCTTAAAAATTGTCATGCCTTCGACTCCCTATGACGTGAAAGGATTATTAAAAGCGTCTATTCGTGATAATGACCCGGTATTATTTTTCGAACATAAACGAGCGTACCGCTTAATTAAAGGGGAAGTTCCAGAAGAGGATTACACCCTTCCAATTGGAAAAGCAGATGTGAAGCGGGAAGGATCAGATATTACAGTTATTACTTATGGGTTATGTGTACACTTTGCTCTACAAGCAGCAGATAAGCTGGCTGAAGAGGGGATAGATGTTCATATATTAGATCTGCGAACCGTGTACCCTCTTGATCAGGAGAGTATTATTGAGGCAGCGAAGAAGACAGGAAAGGTTTTGTTGATTACGGAAGACAATAAGGAAGGCAGCATTATCTCTGAAGTCTCAGCGATTATCAGCGAAAATTGCCTGTTTGACCTTGACGCTCCTGTCAAAAGACTGGCTGGTCCGGAAGTTCCATCGATGCCTTATGCACCGACGATGGAGAAGTTCTTTATGATGAACCCGGACAAAGTAGAAAAGGCGATGCGAGATCTCGCTGAATTTTAATTAAGGAGGGATAGTAGTGGGACTAGAAAAGATCAATATGCCTCAGCTTGGCGAGAGTGTAACCGAAGGAACGATAAGTTCCTGGTTAGTTAAACCTGGTGATACGATCAATAAATATGACCCAATTGCTGAAGTCATGACCGATAAAGTAAACGCTGAAGTACCTTCTTCCTTTACCGGAGTCATTAAAGAATTAGTGGCTGATGAAGGTGATACGATTTCTGTCGGAGACCTGATGTGCTACATCGAGGTTGAGGGGGCAGGTTCAGAATCAGCTGATGCGAAAGACGAGACTGAAAAGAAAGAAACTGAAGCGAAGCAGCCCAGCCAGGCTCCTCAGGAAAAACAACAGACTACAAGAAAATCAACCCAGAATAAAAAACGGTATTCTCCAGCTGTCATGACGCTCGCTCAGGAACATGACATTGACTTGAACCAAGTAGACGGCTCAGGTAGAGGCGGAAGGATTACTCGCAAAGATATCGAGAAGCTTATAGAGAGCGGAAGTATTCCTAAGTCTGGAGAGGCACAGGCTGAAAAGCAGGAAGCACAAGCACCATCTGAGGAAGCTCCTCGTCAGTCTGAAGCTAAACAACCAGCTGCTCGGAATGTGCAGGCAGCGGCAGGTGATAAGGAAATCCCTGTAACAGGGGTAAGGAAAGCAATCGCTGCGAATATGGTGAAATCAAAAACGGAGATCCCTCATGCATGGATGATGGTAGAGGTTGACGTTACGAATCTCGTCAATCTAAGAAATGCCAAGAAAAAGCAATTTAAAGAAAATGAAGGCTACAG
The DNA here is from genome assembly GCF_022919095.1 of Halobacillus salinarum. Taxonomy (NCBI): domain Bacteria; kingdom Bacillati; phylum Bacillota; class Bacilli; order Caryophanales; family Bacillaceae; genus Halobacillus; species Halobacillus salinarum. The sequence continues at coordinate 2,224,360 of NZ_CP095073.1, forward strand.
TTTGACGTATTTTTCGTTTTTCGTAAAAGCTGTCGCTCAGGCATTAAAAGAATACCCGCAGCTTAACAGCACGTGGGCGGGTGATAAAATCATTCAACGGAAAGCCATTAACTTAAACATTGCTGTTGCAAATGAGGATCAATTATTCGTACCGGTGATCCGTGATGCTGATGAGAAGAGTATCAAAGGCATAGCCAAAGATATTACGGAACTAGCCATGAAGGCACGGCAAGGTAAATTGAGTTCTCAGGATATGGAAGGCGGCACATTTACGGTTAATAATACTGGTTCGTTTGGATCCGTCCAGTCTATGGGTGTCATTAACCATCCACAGGCCGCTATTTTGCAAGTGGAATCAATCGTGAAAAAACCTGTCTACCAGGATGGGATGTTTGGTGCGCGTGATATGGTTAATCTCTGCCTATCTCTCGATCATAGAGTACTCGATGGCTTGGTAGCAGGGAACTTCCTCGCACGAGTGAAGGAAATCTTAGAAAGAATGTCAGAGGACAATACGTCGATCTACTAAGATTTAAGGGGGATATGGAGCGCCATCTTCCATGAAGCATGTAAATAAAAATCAGCCCAAAGGTGTGTGAATCCACTGCCTTTGGGCTGATTTTTATTTTTCCAGGTTGTGGAGACTGCGGTAGTATTCGTAGATAGCTGAAAAGTCTAGATCGCCATATCCGTTGACATTTGCTTCACTAAAGGCTTCCTTTACGATATTCGTTATTTTAAGAGCCGCATGGTGATCAAAACCCGATAAGGAGGCTAAATGGAGATCCTTATGCATATTTTTTAAAGAAAATTCCTCATCATAATTGTCCTGCCTGAGTTTATCAGCCTTCATTTTTAAAAATGGAGCGGCTACAGGCATATCAGGCAGCGTATCCAATAGAAAGTCCTTTTCCAAACCAAGCTTTTCTCCCAACATCATACCTTCTGTGAAAACGGCCATATTAGTAGCAAGCATTAAGTTTACGACCATTTTAAGAGAGGTTCCATGGCTCACAGGACCTACGTGCACAGCCTTCTTTCCCATAATTGAAGTGTAAGGAGCGATCTCGTTTACGTCCTTTTCTTCACCTCCTAATAAAAAGACAAGCTCACCCTGCTCTGCAGGTCCTTTTGTACCTGCAACGGGAGCATCCATAAATCTTACATCCTCCTTTAGAGCAGAATCGTAACAGAGCTTTGTAAATGCGGGATGAACCGTACTGCAATCCACCCAAAGGGAGCCGGGTTTCATCGATTGAACAAAACCAAGGTCCCCTAGCGCTGTTTCTTGTACAGCGTCAGGCCCTGTAAGCATCGTAAATACAAGGTCAGCATCTTCAACAGCTTCATGGAGAGATTCATTGAGATGGGCTCCTTGATTAATTAGCGGGGCTGCTTTTTCTTTTGTACGGTTGTATACGGTCAAATCCACATCACCAGCCGCTAAGTTTGACGCCATCGCTCCTCCCATGACACCTAATCCAACAAACGTTACATTCATACTGGCCCTCCTTAAAGGTCTCATTTTATAAATACATCCCTTTTTTAACCGGGATTTAAACGTGTGTGAAAGGAAGAAAATCTTCAATTGAAAATAAGTGAGCAGGAATGCTATGGTTAAATTAACATAAAGGCAGGTGGAAAAGTTGATGAAGAATCTTAGTAAACAGCAATCACCTAGAACGAGACAAACGATCCTTGAAGACTTAAGGTCCTTAGGGGTAAAAAAGGGGACATCCTTGCTTGTGCATTCATCTTTATCTTCTATTGGCTGGGTGAATGGTGGGGCGGTTGCAGTGAATTTAGCATTAATGGATGCCGTTTCTAATGAAGGAACCATCATCATGCCATCGCAATCAGACGATATGTCTGACCCCGCAGAGTGGACAAACCCGCCTGTTCCTGAGGAATGGATTGAGGAAATTGAAAGAACTCTTCCCGCCTACCATCCTGACTATACTCCTGCATTAAGAATGGGCAGGATTGTAGAAGCTTTTCGTACCTTTCCTGATGTAAAAAGAAGTGCTCACCCTCTTTTATCCTTTGCCGGTTGGGGCAGAAACAGTCGGACTGTAATAAAGGATCATTTTTTTCATACGGGACTTGGAAAACTTTCACCGTTACAAAAACTGTACGATCTTGACGCGCACGTGCTATTCCTTGGCACTTCTTATGAGAGCTGTACTTGTTTTCATTTAGCGGAATATCGTATTCCAAAGCAAACGGTAACTACGAGAGGTGCGCCTGTACTTCACCACGGGAGAAGAGTGTGGGTAAAAACGAATGATATTGAGTTCAGGGATGATTTATTCGGAAAAATCGGCGTGGAATTTGAGCAGAAGCATGAGGTGGCAGAAGGTCAGGTAGGTTCAGCTTCAGCCAAATTGTTCTCCTTGAAGGAAGCCGTGGATTATGCAGAGTTGTGGCTGAAGGACTATGATGACGAGTGAAGCCTTTTACACGAATGGCTAAGTATCTAATCGGCAAGCAAAGAAGAGGTGACTAAATGGGTTCGCGAATTATGCATTTGTTAATAGCTGATAAAGTAGCAGATCAATTAGATGTTGTAACCAATAACAATCTTTTTCTACTTGGAGGAATCGCCCCGGATGCTTTGATCCCGAAGACCCATTCTCATTTTTATAAAGGAGAGGTAAATAGATTTACACGTGAGGTTGATTTTATCGGTTTTTATGAAAGGCACCAGAACGAAGCTCCATACGAGTTTATTCTTGGGTATTTTACCCATCTTGTAGCAGACGATCTTTGGCTGAAGGGCTTTTACCTTCCCTGGTTGAAAAATCGAATGAATCATGACCCTGCGATGTACGATCGCTACCATCGGGATTTTCAATTGTTAAATGGCAAATTACTGGATTATTATAAGAAAGCTGAACGGTTTAAGCGGGAATTACACTATGAAAACGTGAACTTTCAAGCAGATTTTTTTCATTCAGAAAAGTTAAAAGATTTTCTCCATGAAATATTTGCGGATATCGATGATAACTCGAAGAGTCGATCAGAACCGCTGGATGTTCTTTCGCTCGAACAGATCATTGGTTACATAGAGTCCAGTTCCCTGAAAGCAATTTTGCATATCAGAGAACTTGGGCTGAAAGTTGATTTATAAAGGAGGGCTTACTTTTCCATTAAGAATCGCTTCCACTAGTAAATCGCAATGAACGGCTGATCGTAGCAGGGACGACGGATAAGTGATTTTCCCCTTCTGCTTCAAAAAAACCCACGGACAGCCGGCTGTTGGCGGCTCTCTGTAAATCAACCGCTAACTCCTTAGGATCCGTTACCATGTATTCTTTTTCTTCTGACCCCGCTGATAAAAAAAGCCGGGGCTTGAAATTTACCTTTTCCAGTTTTTCTAAAAATGCATGCCTTTCGCTAAGCACCGCCTGATTATTCCACCAAATTGAAGGGCTGGTTGCAATATAATTTGTGAAAAGTCCCGGATTGGTAAAAAGAGCATATAAGGTAAATAATCCTCCCAGAGAATGGCCGAACAGCGTCTGACTTGAAACGCATATAGGATATTGATTTCGCAGAAAAGGCTTAAGATCATTTTTAATAAAATTGAGAAACAAATCTGCACCGCCATTTTCCGGCCATTCACCTCCTCTAGGGTGAGGGGGAAGGTCGTTAGAGACTGCAGGAGGAGTAAAATCAAAAAATCTTCTGTCGGGAGCAAAATACTTTTCTCCAGGATAGGCAATGCCTATCACTATGGCAGCTTGAACAGCGGTTTTATCGGACCTCCTTGATTGAAGACCATTCGTTTCTTCCACTAAATGGAAAAAGGCGTTTCCGTCCAATACATAAATGACAGGATAACCAGAGGGAGGAGGGGGTTCTTTTGGCTGTGAAACTAAAATACGATAAGAATAATCAGGTTCCTTTTCGTCTACTATCCATTCATCGATCTTTCTTTTTTCTTCATGGCTTTTAATTAACCGTATTTCCATTACTTAATGCTCTCCTTTTCTATATCAGTTTCGCTGGTATTCTCTTGGAGTGCACTTTCATAACCAAAACAGACTGGTGCTCCATTATAAGGATCAATCATGGTCCTTGCGTGGATATGAAACACCTTTTCAAGGACTTCTGAATGAATGATTTCCTTTGGAGTGCCTGTTGTAATAATTTCGCCATTTTTCATGGCGACAATCTCATGAGAAAATCTTGCCGCTTGGTTGATGTCATGCAGCACCATTACGACCGTACAATGGTGGGCTTCATTCAAGTGTTTAATGATTTCCAATACTTCAAGCTGATGTGCCATATCCAAGTAGGTGGTGGGTTCATCGAGAAGCAGAATTTTTGTCTCCTGTGCAAGGGCCATGGCGAGCCACACTTTCTGCCCTTGTCCCCCTGATAGAGTAGCGAGCTTGCGGTTGCGAAACGTATGAATACGCGTAATATTCATCGCCCACTCTATTACTTCCTTATCTTTTCGGGTGAGCTTGTTCATGTTTTTTCTGTGCGGATACCTTCCATAGCTTACCAGTTCCTCCACAGTTAACTCCCCAGGAGCTTCAGGTTGCTGAGGGAGTAAAGAGAGCATTTGGGCAACCTGCTTGGTAGGGAGGGTATGCAGTTCTTTACTTTGTAAATATACCTGTCCGTACGTATGTTTTAAGATACGTCCCATCGTTTTCAGCAAGGTTGATTTTCCGCATCCGTTTGGGCCGATCAAGGTCGTAACTTTTCCTTCAGGAATTCTCAAATTGAGCTGCGTAAAAACCGAATGGTTGTCATAACGGGTTTCAATATCAACGGCTTTTAGAATATCCAAGTGAACATCTCTCCTATGCTTTTTCTTTAAGTAATAAGTATAAAAAATAGGGAACCCCTATGATGGAAATGACGATGCCTACAGGAAGTTCAACTGGGGCAAAAACGTTTTTTGCAATAAAGTCAGAAATCAGAACAAGCAGCATACCAATTGTGCCGCAAATGGGGAGAATGTGCCGGTGATTTGTCCCGACCAGCCGTCTTGCTATATGAGGCGCCATTAGTCCAACAAAGCCGATACTTCCTGAAACCGCGACGCAGGCACTGACAAGGCCAATGCTCGTTAACAGCAAGATCGCTTTTTCTTTTTCTACAGCCACCCCAAGGCTTTTCAAGTTTGTCTCGGATAATTGGAATAAATCCAGCATGTAAGCTTTTCGAAAAATAATGGGAACGAGCACAACGAGCCACGGCACCATCGAGAGAATATAGAGCCAATTGGCATTATAAATACTTCCTGAAATCCATACAGTAGCCATTTCAAAATCCGATGCCTTCATCTTTAGAGAAATATAGAGCGAAAAAGCACCGAAGCCTGATCCAATAGCGATTCCTGTTAATAGCAGCCGCTGGGGATCAAGAGAACCATGCCTATAAGAAAAGCTATAGATGATGAATGCAGCTGCAAGGCCGCCTGCTAGACCGAAGAGGGGCTGAATCATAATAGAAAACCACTGATCCGGATTTAATTCAGATTGGAAAAAGAACATAAATAAAACAATGGCTGCACCGGCTCCAGCATTGATGCCCAAAATTCCCGGGTCTGCAAGTCCGTTTCTTGTAATTCCTTGAATGACGGCCCCGGCGATTCCTAAACCTAAACCCACTGCTGACGCAATAACGATACGTGGAAGACGGAATTGATAAATGACGAGATCTGTATCTGATGTCGACTGGATACGGAAAAAAGCCCGGAGGACATCATTGAATGAGATTTCGAAAGTTCCATTCATCAGGCTAATGATCATGGTACTAATGATCAGCAATAGAACGGCAGCTAATGTACTGTAAAATTTTACTCCTGAATTAGACAAATTGTTTCCCTCCTTTCGTTCTAATTAAATAGAGAAAGAAAGGAACTCCAATTAATGAGGTTACTACCCCGATAGGAGTTTCAAAAGGGTAATTAATAAACCGGCTGATGAGGTCACACAAAGCAAGAAAGACTCCTCCGATTATTCCTGCGCAAGGGATCGTCCATTTATAATCAATTCCCACTAAATACCGACTGATATGAGGAATGATCAGTCCGACAAATCCAATTTTTCCAACGAGAGCTATAGAAGTTCCAGTTAATAGCACGACAGCGAGCATAGCCATTGTTTTTACCAGCCTGGTTCTCTGCCCTAAATTCGTTGAAACTTCGTCTCCTAAAGATAGGATAGTTATTGATTTAGAGATGGATAATGCAAAAAGAAGTCCTAAGATTCCAGCAGGAATGGCAAGTCTAAGTGTATCTAAATCAATTTGGTGAAGTCTTGCGTTATACCAAAAGCTGATGTTTTGGGAGACTTGAAAATAGGAAGCGATGGCAGCAGAAATACTATTGAGGAATGTTCCAATCACCGTCCCGATGATAGCCAGACGTACAGGTGATAACCCATTACGGAGCAGGGATCCAAAACCAAATACAAGGCCTGCGCCGAGAGCTGAACCAGTCATGGAGAAACCAATCATCTGCAGGGCAGAAAGATTTGGAACAATTACCATACAAAGTGTAATGACAAAGGCAGAACCATCGGACACTCCCATAATAGAAGGGGATGCAAGATAATTTCTTGTCATCCCCTGCATGAGAGTTCCTGATATGGCGAGAAATGCTCCGACTATAAGAGCAGCTAACACTCTCGGCAGCCTTGATGTCATGATGATCGCGTGGTTTACATTGCCGCTGTTATAGTGGAACAGTGTATTCCTAACGACTTCTATCGTGAGATCCTCTGATCCATAAAGGACCGACATAAGCACTACCGCACCTGTAAGGAAGGGTGCGGTCATAATTATAAAAATGGGTACTAAAGGCTTTTTCGCCATGACATTCAACTCACCTTATCATTGTTTAACTAAATTCTCTTCCACCGCTTTTAAAAAGGCGGTTTTACTCCAGGCAGTTCCGCCTTGAGCCATTGGATCTACTTTATTTATGAATACGTGTTCTTCTTTAACAGCCTTCATACTTTTCCAGATCGGATTTTTTTGCAGCTCTTCCAATGCCTGCGGATTATCAGCATTTTCGCTTTCGGCAAATTGAACAAACAGATAATCAGGATTCATTTCGGCAAATTTTTCTAAGGAAATCATCTCCTGAGCTTTTACAGCTTTGATAGTTTCCGGTACTTGAAGTCCTAAATCTTTATATAAGACAGGATTGAAATATACACTTTCGGAATATAAGAAAATATTTCCCCCGCGGATTCGAGCTACTACTACCTGTTTGTCTTTAAGTCTATTGCCAAGTTCTTTTGTGAGATGATCTGCATCCTCTTTATATTGACTTATGATTTCCTCTGCTTTTTCTTTATTTCCAGTCAGCTTTGCCATGAGGTTTAAGTTTTCTTCCCAGTTCGTAGAAATATGGGAGACCGGAAACATAGGAGCCACTTCGTTTAGCTTTTCGGCAACTTCAGGCTGGAATTTTGAACTCCCCATAATCACATCAGGCTTTAACTTAAGTAATGTTTCATAGCTGGGCTGTTTCTTTTCACCTATAGATTCAGCACCCTTCAGTTCCTCTGCTAAGTATTCCGGAATCTGTCCGCCGACGGTTATTGTTCCAACAGGCTGAACTCCGAGAACGGCAGCATCTTCCATCGCTTCCAGGCTGGCAGTGGCAATGTTGTTCACTTCTTTAGGAATCGTATATTGTTTATCAAGATATGTGATTGTCTGTTCCTGAGGTTCTTCAATTTTGGATTCATCATTATGATCTGAGTCACTCGATTCATCACTTGTAGCATTACTTGACTCGTTACATGCTGCTAGTAATAAACAAAGTAAAGCAATAATTCCTGTCCAGCGTAGATATTTCCATTTTTCTTTCATTTCCTTACCCCCTATGATTTTAACAATGTTAAATGTACTTTGCTGCATTTGGATAAATGGGCAGCAAAGAGAAGATTAAGTCATTCACTCCTTACTTTAACTATTTCAGCAGACGCAATCGATACTGATAATCATTATCAACTATAACCTTACTGAGAATTATTTTCAATAGGGATTTGTAAGATTTTCGTCATACTCATTCAATGAGCGTTGTATAAAAGGACAATCATTGGCATGAAATAAAAGAAATATTATGTACTGGAAAAAATTAAATAATTTTAAAGTCTATATGTTTAGGTCTTTTAAACCAAAAATAAAAATTATGTGAAAAGGGTTTGATTATAAAATTGAGAACCGTTATCATTTAGAACGAAAGGTGATAACGATAATCATTATCAATTACTTCGATTTCTTTTGAGAGATCAGAATCATTGAAAGGTTGGGTGGAATGAAAGATAAAGAATTTGAAGGGAAAAATGTACTGATTACAGGGGCTGGAGGAGGGATCGGCAAGACGATCGCTCTTAAATTTGCAGAACAAGGCGCAGCTGTAATTGGAGCGGATATTAATAGAGAGAATCTAGATCAATTAAATCAATTATTTGAAAAAAATAATTATAAAGGAAAAATGACTCTTTTAAATGTATCCGACAGCCAGCAAGTAAATACACGTATTGAAGAAATTGAATATAGTGTAGGACCTTTAGATGTACTCGTAAACGTTGCCGGCATCTTAAAACCAGGTCTCATTGAGAATTTTACTGATGACGAGTGGAATGCAACCTTTTCTGTCAATACAACAGGGGTTTTTAATGTTTCAAGAGCTGTGGCCAAGTCTATGATCGATCGAAGAAAAGGATCCATCATTACAGTTGGATCGAATGCTTCTTGCACACCTCGAACGTCAATGGCTGCGTACGCAGCTTCGAAGGCAGCCGCCGCAATGCTGACAAAATGTCTGGGGCTTGAACTTTCTCAGTACAATATTCGCTGCAATATCGTTTCGCCTGGGTCCACTGACACCGATATGCTGAAGCAATTGTGGAAAGATGAAAATGGTGCATCGGATTCCATTAATGGAGTCCTTGAAGATTATCGAGTAGGCATACCGCTTAGAAAATTAGCGAAACCGTCAGAAGTAGCTGAAGCCGTGATGTTTTTAGCTTCGGAACGGTCTTGGCATATCACAATGCAAAATCTCACAGTAGACGGTGGCGCCACTTTAGGAGTTTAAAAAACTTTTATAACAATGAGGAGGAAGGAAGTATGTCACAATCCAGTGTTTCCGAACATACAAAGGAATCACTTGTTCACCGATACGAAGCAGGTGATTTTTTATTATCTACTCCGCAGCAGACCATGCTGGGAAAAGGAATGCTATTTAAAGTTACTCCAATTGAAAAGTCATATTCAAAGCTTCAAGATATGGTGGGATCCATTGAAAACGCCTTGATCGAAGCAGAAGAAAAAGGGATAGATCATCCAGTCGTTGCAGGGGCTATTCCGTTTGATACATTGAAAAGTCCGCATTTATTTGTTCCAGAACACGTGGAAATTTCCACTACCCAGGCTGAAAAGCTAAACATGGGTGGTCATGTGAATCAAACGGAAGATGCGTCCTTCGATATGCACTCTTCCCCTGAACCGACTGTGTACAAAAAAGCGGTAAATAAAGGGATTGAATACATAAAAAACGGAGAGCTCAGCAAAATTGTCCTCTCCCGTTCCTTAACTTTAACTTCGCCCCGCCCTCTTAATGTTCAAGACCTGGTATTTAAGCTAAGTGAGCACAATCCTAAAGGGTACACGTTTGCAGTCGACCTGCCGGTTAATGAGAAAGATCGATCTTTACAGAAGCGCCGGACTTTCATCGGTGCAAGTCCAGAGCTCCTGGTAGCTAAATCAGGAAACGTGGTAACAGCGAATCCACTGGCAGGATCTCGGCCGCGAAGCAGCGATCCAGTTCAAGATAAAAAAAATGCAGAGGAATTATTAACTTCTCAAAAAGATTTGCATGAACATGCTGTAGTCATTGATCAGGTGGCCCAAACGTTGAAGCCTTATTGTTCAAAATTTAATGTTCCAGATCATCCATCTGTCATATCCACAGAAACGATGTGGCATCTTTCTACAGAAATTGAAGGGGAATTAACGAATCCTCATATTAGTGCAATTGAGCTGGCAGGAGCGCTTCATCCCACCCCAGCCATTTGTGGTGAACCTGCCGGGAGAGCTAAAGAAAAAATCAAAGAAATCGAGCCGTTTGATCGTGGATTCTTTACTGGAATGACCGGGTGGTGTGATTCCTCTGGGAATGGTGAATGGATTGTCTCCATTCGCTGTGCTGAAGTATTTGATAAATCGATCCGATTATTTGCTGGGGCAGGTGTCGTCGCGGGCTCTAAAGCAGACGAGGAATTAGCAGAAACCTCAGCAAAATTTAAGACGATGCTGAATGCGATAGGAATTCATCAACTCTAATGAGGAACAGGAGGAATAAAAGATGTTGAGTGACTGCCCATTATGGCCGGAAGAATTAGCTGAGCATTACCGCGAAATAGGCTGCTGGAGAGGCGAAACCTTTGGCTCTATGCTTCGGCAAAAAGCTGAACTCTATGGAAACAAGACTGCTATTACTAATGGAAAAAGAAAAATTACCTATGCAGAACTTGACATGCAGTCAAACCAGCTGGCAGCAGGATTCTCAAAACTAGGAATTCAAAAGGATAACCGAGTGGTCGTACAGCTGCCTAATGATGTCGAGTTTTTCCAAGTCATCTTCGCTCTATTTAAGATAGGAGCTTTGCCGGTTTTTGCTCTTCCTTCTCATCGCAGCAGTGAAGTGGAATATTTTTGTGAATTCACAGAAGCTCAAGTTTATATCATTCCAGACTCCTTTGATGGATATGATTATCGAAAGCTGGCAAGGAAGATGAAAGATCGAGGGTTTAAGAATCTTCCTGTCATTGTAGCTGGCGACCCAGAGGAGTTTATAAGCCTGTCACAGTTATTTCATGAGCCCTTTGAAAAGGAGTTTGAGGTTTCTTCCCATGATATTGCTTTCTTACAACTTTCAGGAGGAAGCACAGGAAAGCCGAAGCTCATCCCAAGAACTCATGATGATTATATTTATAGTCTGAAAAAAAGTAATGAAGTTTGCTTAATGAATGAAGAAAGTGTGTATTTAGCTGTACTTCCCGTTGCTCACAATTTCCCTCTAAGTTCACCCGGTGTTCTAGGAACCCTTTACGCTGGCGGGAGAATCGTGCTTTCTTCGGGATCAAGTCCTGATGAAGCTTTTCCATTAATAGAACAAGAAAGAGTCACGATTACAGCTGTAGTTCCCCCGATCGCAATGATCTGGATGCAGGCAGTTAAATCTCGTAATTGGGATTTGTCTAGTTTGAAAGTGATGCAGGTAGGCGGAGCGAAATTCAGCTCGGAAAGCGCCAAAAACGTAAAGCCGGCGTTTGGCTGTGTGCTCCAGCAGGTCTTTGGAATGGCGGAAGGATTAGTGAATTACACACGTTTAGACGATCCGGAAGATGTAATTGTGCATACTCAAGGACGTCCGATGTCCCCTTATGACGAAATAAAAATTGTAGATGAAGAAGACCAGGAAGTGGAGAGGGGCGAAGTAGGCGAGCTCTTGACGAGAGGTCCGTATACAATACGTGGGTATTACAAGACGAAAGCACATAATGCCAAAGCGTTTACTTCTGACGGTTATTATCGAACCGGCGACCTCGTCAAACTTGATCATTCAGGAAATATCATTGTCGAAGGCAGAGACAAAGATCAAATTAACCGAGGTGGAGAAAAAATTGCAGCAGAAGAAATCGAAAACCACCTCTTAGCACATCCAGAAATCCTTGATGCAGCTGTTGTGGCCATGCCGGACGAATATTTAGGGGAAAGGGCATGTGCATATATTATCCGTTTAGATAAAGGCAAGCCTTCCCCAGTAGAGCTCAGAGAATTTTTAAATAAGCGGGAAATAGCTGCGTATAAAATCCCTGACCGCTTTGAATTTGTGAGTGAATTTCCGAAGACAGCGTTAGGAAAAGTAAGTAAAAAGTCTTTACGCGAAAAAATAGCCATTCAATTAAAAAATAAAAAGTATAAATTTCTATCATTAGAAAGGAAGTGATTAGATGGGTCTGCCATCTATTCCATCATATTCCATGCCAACGGCTTCAGATTTACCGGAAAACAAGGTTTCCTGGAAAGCTGATCCTAAAAGGTCAGTCCTGCTCATTCATGACATGCAGAAATATTTTCTTGGTGCTTTTAACCAGCATGAATCCCCTGTTAAAGAACTTATTGCCAATATAAGAAGGATCAGAGATGTTTGTAAAGCTAAAGGAATTCCCGTTGTTTACACAGCGCAGCCTGGGAACCAAAAATCTGAGGATCGTGCATTGCTGCAGGATTTCTGGGGAGAGGGGCTTTCTGAAGATCCTTCTGAAACTTCGATTGTGGATGAACTCGCACCAGATAAAGAGGATACAGTATTAACGAAATGGCGCTATAGTGCTTTTAAAAGGACAAACTTAAAAGAAATGATGGAATCCCAGCAGCGTGATCAACTTATGATCTGTGGGGTTTATGCTCATATAGGCTGTTTGCTTACTGCAGCTGAAGCTTTTATGGACGACATCCAAGCCTTTTTTATTGCAGATGCGATCGCGGATTTTTCTAGAAAAGACCACGAAACAGCTGTAAATTATGCTGCTTCAAGATGTGGATTTGCTGCTGCTTCAACAACTGTTTTGGAACAGCTTCAATCGAATGGTGAAGTCCCTATCAGTAAAAAGCACGACGATCGTCTTTCTTATAAAGAAGTAAAAGAACAAGTAGCAGAAATTCTTGAGACAAATCCTGAAAAAATAGATGATGAGGCAAATTTAATCAGTATGGGCCTGGATTCGATCCGGATGATGAGTCTTGTAGAAGAATGGAGAGAGATGGGAGCCGATGTTGATTTTATGAAACTTGCAGAAACCCCCACTTTAGTCCATTGGTGGAGTCTTTTATCAGCATCTGAAGTTCCTAGTTAAAGCAAACCAGCATTCGTTTAAGGAGGCACTCTTTAATGACCGTCACAACACTGAAGAAAAACCCGTTGACAGGGGCTCAGGCAGGGATCTGGTATGCTCAGCAGCTGGATCCTGCCAATCCTATCTATAATACAGGGGAATATGTGGAAATCGATGGCCCCCTTAACCTGACATTGTTTGAAACAGCTTTGAAGGAAGCCGTTAAAGAAGCAGATAGTTTACATGTTAGGTTTGAAGAGAATAATCATGGACCGGTTCAATATATACAGGATGGCAGGGACTTTTCTCTTCCACTTAAAGATTTTTCGGATAAAAAAGAACCGTTCAGTGAAGCCGTTGCCTGGATGAAAGAGGATTTAGCTCAAGTCATAGACCTAAATAAAGATCCGTTGTTTAGGGAAGTCGTCTTCAAAGTAGGAGAAGAAAAGTATGTATGGTATCAAAAAATTCACCATATTGCTGCAGATGGATATGGTTTCTCATTAATTACGCAAAGAACTGCAGCGATCTATTCAGCCCTAGTAGAAGGGAACTCTTACCAGCAAGGAAAGCTCGATCCCTTACAATATGTGGTCGATGAAGACACGACTTACCGTACTTCGGACCAGTTTTTAAAAGATAAGGAACATTGGCTGGAAAAATTTAAGGACCAGCCTGAAGTGAGGAGTTTATCGGAAACCTTTAAGCGAATTTCAAGCACGTCGTTTCAACATACCGAATACTTAGAAAATGAAACATTAGAAAAACTAAAGCACAAAGCCCGGCTTTTAAAGGGAAGCTGGTATGAAGCTATATTAGCTGCGATGGCGGTTTATGTGCACCGATTAACAGCAGCCGAGGATGTTGTTCTTAGTTTTCCGATGATGGGTCGATTCGGTTCCAACTCTCTTAAAGTTCCCGCAATGGTCATGAACTTACTTCCACTCCGAATTAAAGTGTCATCAGAAATGACTTTTTATCAAGTGTTCAATGAAGTTCAACACGAAATAAACCGAATCAGAGACCATCAAAATTATCGTCATGAAGATCTGCGCAGGAATCTGAAATTAGTAGGAGAGAGCCAGAGGCTGTTTGGCCCACAAGTAAATATTATGCCTTTTGAGTATGAGGTGAATTTCGGAGGTATCCGTGGAACTACTCATAAGCTTGCAACTGGACCTGTAGAAGACTTATCCATGAATATTTATGACCAGAGAGATGGAAAAGGATTAAGGTTTGATTTGGATGGAAACGGAGAGATCTATTCCCAAGGAGAAATAACTGCACATCTTCAAAGATTTTTACATGTGATCACCCAGATTTCAGAATTCGAAGAGCTGGACCCGTTAAGTAAATTGGAAGTAAGTCTGCCAGACGAAAAAGCAAAAGTATTAACAACTTGGAACTCTACTAAAAAAACCATTACAGAAAGACCAATTACTGATTTATTTGCCGATCAAGCAGCTCAAACGCCTGATAAAGCAGCACTGGAAATGGAAAACAATGTGCTGACGTATAAGGAACTGGCCGGTAGAGTCAATCAGCTTGCTTGTTTCCTGTCTGACAAGGGACTTCGTCCTGGGGAATTTGCAGCCATTGCACTGCCGCGTTCACCTGAAATGATGGTTGCACTGCTTGCAGTATTAAAGACAGGTGCTGCTTATTTACCCATTGATCCTGATTACCCCGAGGAAAGAATCCGTTATATGCTGGAAGATGCGGATCCTTTATGCATTTTGACGTCCGAAGAAGTCAAAGATCGTCTGCCTGTCTCCCGAAAGTCAATGTATGTAATAGATGATGGTGAAGAGTATAGGCGGACCACTTCCAGTTCAGGCAATTGTATAGAAACAGGATTTCCGTTATCGAATCCTGCTTACATGATTTATACTTCAGGATCAACTGGAAAACCAAAAGGGGTAGTTGTAACGATGCGAGGGCTGGTAAACTTTCTTCAATCGATGAAGGAACAGGTCGGTTTTCATCAAAACGATCGGTTGTTAGCAGTTACTACGATTGCCTTTGATATTTCTTGTCTCGAACTTTTCCTTCCCCTCCTTAACGGTGCTGTTTGTGTTTTGGCAGATCGGGCAACTGTAAAAGATCCATTCAGGCTTTTGGACATGATCCAGTCCAAAAATATTACCATCATGCAGGCTACTCCCTCTCACTGGCAGGCTTTAATAGCAGAGCAGCCATCAGGACTGCAGGGATTAAGGGTTCTCACGGGGGGAGAAGCTCTGCCTGCCCATCTAAAGGATGAGCTGCTTAAAGTAAACTGTGAAGTGACGAATTTATATGGGCCGACTGAAACAACCATTTGGTCTACTGCGTCCCATGTTACTGCAGACAGCAGAACTGCGCCATCCATTGGTGTACCTATTTGGAATACGCAGGTTTACGTATTGGATGAGGCTCTTCAACCATTGCCTCCAGGGTTTGCAGGGGATTTATATATCGCAGGAAGCGGCCTGGCACTAGGGTATTTTCATAAGCCTGGATTAACAGCTGAGCGATTTATAGCTGATCCATATGGTCCGGAAGGTTCAAGAATGTACCGGACAGGGGATATTGCCCGCTTTAACGCTGAAGGGGAACTTGAATATCTCAGGAGAGCGGATGATCAAGTTAAAATTCGTGGGTTTCGAATAGAACTAGGTGAAATAGAAACGGTGTTAAACGACCATGAAGGCATATCACGCGCCGCTGTTCTCGTTCGCGAAGATCATCAGGGGAATAAGCGACTTGCTGCCTATCTTATAACCAAACCTGGATTCATCTTAGATTATTCCGACATGCATCACTATGCTGCAGCCAGCCTGCCGGAATATATGATTCCATCTGCGTTTTTATTTCTGAACGAATTCCCAACGACTCCCAATGGAAAATTGGACCGTAAATCATTACCAGTGCCTGAAAGCGAAGTCCGTCCAAACATACGTGAACCGAGATCACCGCAGGAAGAACTTGTCTGCGAACTTTTTGCCCAAGTGCTGGGGATCACTAAAATTGGATTGGAAGACAGCTTTTTTGAATTAGGAGGTCACTCGCTCCTAGCGGCTCGGTTAATGAACAGGATAAGGGATGTATTTGAGGTGGAGATTGGAATTGCAACACTATTTGAACACCCAACTCCATATGCGTTGTCTCGTAAACTTGCTTATGGGCAAAAAGCAAAACCACCTGTGAGAAAGGTTGAGCATAAATCAGAGATTCCATTATCCTCTGCCCAACGCCGCTTATGGTTTCTGGATCGTCTTGAAGGACCAAGTCCGACCTATAACATTCCTCTTGCGGTAGAGATCTCCGGGGAGTTAGATCTGGATGTACTGCAGAACTCTTTAAATGATGTTGTAGCCAGGCACGAATCCCTTAGAACTATTTTTCCGGAAGCGAATGGAGCAGCTGTACAGGAAATACTAGCCCTTGAAGAGGCAGTGCCGGAAATTGTATTTCATTCCATCGGAGAGAACGACCTAAAAGAAATGCTGGCTTCATCCGTAAGCTATTGTTTCGAGCTGGATGATGAACCTCCGTTTCGGGTGGAACTCTTTAAAATAGAAGAAAGTAAGTATGTATTGTTGCTGCTGATGCATCATATTGCAGCGGATGGGTGGTCTTTAACTCCTTTAACTGAGGATCTTATGAATGCTTACAATGCCCGGCTGTACGGGAAAGAACCCCGCTTTAATGAACTTCCTGTCCAGTATTCGGACTACGCGATTTGGCAGCATGAACTCACTGCAGAAGAATCAGATGCGGATAGTCTTGCAGCCAGACAATTGGATTATTGGAAAAAGGCTTTAGAGAACCTTCCTGAAGAACTTGATTTACTTAAGGATTTCCCAAGGAAAGCCGAGTCCAGTTTTCAGGGAGAAACATTTACGTTTCCGATTGACGCAGCGCTGCACGGAAAGCTGCATACTTTAGCCAAAGATCATGGAGCAAGTTTATTTATGGTTCTACAGTCCGGACTGTCTGCCCTTTTAACAAGACTAGGGGCCGGGGAAGATATTCCACTTGGCAGTCCGGTAGCAGGTCGTACTGACGATGCGGTAGAAAACAACATTGGCTTGTTCGTTAATACGTTAGTGTTAAGGACAGACACTTCCGAAAATCCAACTTTTCAAGATCTGCTTCGCCGCGTTCGTAAAACAGATTTGAAAGCTTATGAGCACCAGGACCTTCCATTTGAAAGACTGGTAGAGGTGTTAAACCCGGCAAGATCCCGCTCTAAGCATCCGTTATTTCAAATTATGCTGGCTTTACAGAATACTCCAGAACCTGAGCTTTCGCTGGAGGGAACGGAAACCAGTATTGAATTAAAGAACACTGGAGCGGCCAAGTTTGATTTGACCTTTGAATTTAGAGAAAAAGTCTCCTCGACAGGAAAACCTGATGGAATAGAGGGATTTGTTGAATTCAGTACGGATCTTTTTAAACGTCGTACGATAGAAAAGATAACAGAGCGCTTTCTGATCCTGTTAGAATCGGCCGTAAATGACCCCCATAAGACGATAGGGGAATTAAACATTCTTGAAGAAAAAGAGCATCATCTGCTCTTAGATGAGTGGAGTAAAAGTACAATTGAATTTTCTGAACTTACGATTCCAGCAAAATTTGAACAGCAAGTAGAATTAACACCACATGCAACGGCTGTAGTATTTGGTGAAAGAAAGCTAAGCTATGCAGAACTGAACGCAAAAGCAAATCAAATTGCCCACGCTTTATTGAAGAAGGAAATAGGTCCGGAACAATTTGTAGCTTTAGCTCTTCCTCGTTCCATTGAAATGGTAGCAGGTTTACTAGGAATCCTTAAATCAGGGGCAGGATATGTTCCTCTTGATCCTCATTATCCAAGCGAGCGGATAGCTTTTATGCTGAATGATGCGAACCCGGCATGTATCTTAACGAACGAGACGATTTCAGAAGTTCTTCCTGAAACGGATAAACCTAGGATTAAACTCGATAATGAAGAGCATCTACCTTCCCATTTGCTCACTTCGAATCCAGTAAATCTTAGGCCTGTATCTCCACAGAATCCGGCGTATATTATTTATACTTCCGGGTCGACCGGTGTTCCAAAAGGTGTGGTGATTCCTCATCAAAATGTTATTCGACTCTTTAGTGCAACGGAAGAGTGGTTTTCGTTTGATTCAAACGATGTTTGGACGCTGTTTCACTCTTATGCCTTTGATTTTTCCGTCTGGGAAATGTGGGGACCGCTGCTTCATGGGGGCGTTTAGTTGTAGTTTCACATGAGACTAGCAGGTCTCCAAGAGAGTTTCTGAAATTACTGGTACAGGAGCAGGTCACCGTTCTAAATCAGACCCCGTCCGCTTTTTACCAATTCATTCAGGCAGACCGTGAGAACCACGAGCTTGGTAAGAGGCTCTCTTTAAGATACGTCATTTTTGGAGGGGAAGCATTAGATTTAAAGAGACTTGAGGAGTGGTATAAGCATCATCCACAAAATGCTCCACGGCTCATTAACATGTATGGGATTACTGAAACAACAGTCCATGTCAGCTATTTGGAACTGGATCAGTCTCTGGTGGCTGAAAATGCAAACAGCTTGATAGGCGTTGGAATTCCAGATCTTTCTGTGTACGTACTGGATGATTTTCTGAATCCTGTTCCCCCGGTGTTGTCGGAGAGATGTATGTAGCTGGAGGGGGCTGGCTCGCGGTTATTTGGGTAGACCTGATATTACAGCTGACAGATTTGTAGCTGATCCTTTCGGAAAATCTGGTAATCGGATGTACAGAACAGGTGATTTAGCACGGTGGCGGGAAGATGGGACTCTTGATTACATCGGCCGGGCTGATCATCAAATTAAGATTAGGGGATTCCGGATCGAGTTAGGAGAAATTGAAGGAGTCCTTACAAGTCATGAAAACGTAAAACATGCGGCTGTCATGGTTAGGGAAGATCAAAAGGACGACCAGCGGCTGGTGGCTTACGTCGTATTGCATCAGGAAGATCGCACCGAGGTGAAAGATTTACGCAGGTTTATGGCGGAGAGGCTTCCTTCTTATATGCTGCCGGGTTCCATGCAGACGATTGATCACATGCCTTTAACCGAGAATGGAAAGCTCAATAAGCAAGCATTGCCTGCTCCTGATTTTGCTGTGAACTTAACAGACAGGGGGCCAAGAACGCCAAAAGAAGAAGTGCTTTGTGATTTATTTATGGATATTCTCAACCTGCGCCATGTTGGGATTGATGATGGATTTTTTGACCTTGGGGCCATTCCCTGCTTGCCGTAAGGTTGATGACGAAGATCCGGGAATCCTTTGGCAAAGAATTGAGTATTGGAAGTCTATTCGATGCGCCGACCGTTGCTGGTCTTGCTGAAAGGCTGGAAAGTGGAGGGAACCCATCTGCCCTTGATGTACTCCTTCCTATCAGGGAAAACGGCAAAGAAGCGCCGCTGTTTTGTGTGCACCCCGCCGGTGGTTTGAGTTGGTGCTATGCAGGACTCATGAAGGAACTCGGTAGAGATTATCCGATCTATGGTCTACAGGCACGGGGATATCTGAACAAGAAAAGATGCCGCAATCCATTGATGATATGGCTGCAGATTACATCAAACAAATGAAGAAAATACAGCCGGCCGGTCCTTACTACCTCCTTGGCTGGTCCTTAGGAGGAAATGTCATTCACGCGATGGCCACGCAATTGCAAAGCCAAAGCGAAGAAATTGGTTTAGTGGCTATGCTTGATGCTTATCCGAGTCACTATCTTCCCATTAAGAGTGCTCCAGATGATGAAGAAGCTCTCATCGCACTACTGGCACTCGGAGGCTATGATCCAGATAGTTTAGGAGACAAAAAACTGGATATGGAAAATGCTGTAGAAATTCTTCGAAGTGATGGCAGTGCATTGGCGAGTCTGGATGATGAAACCATTTATAATCTCAAAGAAACCTATGCCAACTCCGTTCGCATATTAAGTGAATATAAACCAAAGGCGTTTGCAGGAAATGTATTATTTTTCCGGTCAACCATTATCCCTGAATGGTTTGAACCGATTGAAACAGAAACATGGACTCCTTATATCACTGGGACTCTGCAACAGTATGATATTGACTGCCGTCATAAAGATATGTGCCAGCCTGGACCGCTTAAAAAAATTGGAAGCATCCTTGCTGAGCAATTGAAGCAAATTCAATAGAAGGAAGGAGTGAAGGGGATGAGTAACCCTTTTGAAAATGAAGCATCAGACTACCTGGTATTGATCAATGAGGAAGGCCAGTATTCGCTCTGGCCAGCCTTTATTGACGTACCATCCGGATGGGAAATCGTTTATGGAAAGGAATCGCGGGATAAATGTCTCCATTTTATTTCAACAAATTGGAAAGATATGATTCCTGCTCGTTTGAAGCGTGTTGAAGTAACAACGCCAGGGAAATAACATGAAATTACTGTCCAATCAAAAAGCTGTGGTTGGTTTTATCTATGTGATTGCTATGTTTA
Organism: Halobacillus salinarum; assembly: GCF_022919095.1. Taxonomy (NCBI): domain Bacteria; kingdom Bacillati; phylum Bacillota; class Bacilli; order Caryophanales; family Bacillaceae; genus Halobacillus; species Halobacillus salinarum. Next base: position 2,244,722 of record NZ_CP095073.1, read on the forward strand.
TGTCAGCATTAGATGCAACCATTATCAATGTTGCACTGCCTACTATTGCTGCAGATCTTCGTGTTGCGCCTTCACAAGCTGGTTCTGTGAATATCGGTTACTTGATCAGCCTTGCCATGTTTCTCCCTGCTGTGGGATGGCTTGGAGACCGATTTGGAACGAAACGGGTGTTTTTAGGGGCTTTAAGTATATTTACACTGGCTTCTATTTTGTGCGGTTTTTCAGATTCTTTGATCATATTAACTATTTTTCGTGTTGTCCAAGGAATTGGCGCTGGATTGTTAACACCGACAGGGATGGCTATTCTATTTCGGACCTTTTCTCATGAGGAGCGTCCAAAAGTATCACGGATGCTGGTCGTTCCTATTGCACTGGCCCCCGCCTTAGGCCCCGTTATCGGAGGAGTATTTGTCGACCAGCTTTCCTGGCGCTGGGTATTCTTTATCAATATTCCTTTTGGCACACTTGCTCTATTAATAGGCAGCCTTTTCCTTCACGAACAAGTCAAATCAATAGCAAAAACATTTGATATAAAAGGTTTTTTCCTATCTATTTCAGGATTTGGCCTGTTTGTATATGCCCTTGTTCAAGGACCTGCCCTTGGCTGGTATTCCCCCCTTGTTTTGGTTACAGGAGCTTTTGGGCTTATCCTGTTGGTCACACTTGGAATAGTAGAATCACGTATCGACCAGCCGATTCTAGAGTTGAGATTATTGAAAGAACCGTCTTTTCGCTATATGAGTATGATTGCTTTATTCACTGCTGCAGCATTACTAGGGATGCTTTATGTCTTTCCTCTTATGTATCAAAATGCTTTAGATAAATCGGCTTTAGATACAGGTCTTACTTCCTTCCCGGAAGCCATTGGACTGATGGCAGCTTCACAGCTAATGCCTTGGACGATGAAGAGATTAGGCACGCGTAAATTACTGCTCGTATCTTTAACAGCTTCCTTTTTCACGTTTCTTTTACTAACGATTGCTGTATCATCCGATCCTTGGTTAGTGAGGATGTTAATGTTCAGCGTAGGATTTTGTTTAGGACATGCAGTTGGAGCCTCACAAATAACAGCCTTTGCTAACATAACACCATCACAAATGAGTAGAGCCACGACCTTGTTTCAAGTGCAGAATCGTTTAGGATCAGTTCTTGGGGTAGCGATTCTTTCGAGTGTACTAAGTATGAATAAGAGTGTGAATGTCAGCTTCCATAGTTACCAATGGGCGATGGGAGGAGCATCCTTATTTTTACTTCTTTCTTTTGTTACCGCTATGAAATATAAAGAAGAAAAAGCTGAACGCAAGCAGTCGGCTGCAGAAAACGTCCAAGCTGCTAAATAAAAGGAATGGATGGTGAAAGAAAAATTGATGAAAGTACTCCTTTGCCCCCTCCCTGAGCGGAGAAGTAAAAATGAACTACATGAACTTCTGCGGTTTGTTGACGAGGACAAAAGGAGAAACGTTCAAAGGTTGTTTCGTCTAGAGGATGCTTACCGCAGCCTGATTGGTGAATTAATCGTAAGGATGGAGTGTCGGCACGTCCAAAGTTTAAGTAATCAACACGTGGGTGTACAGAGAAATGAATTTGGAAAACCCTATATTCGCGGATGTCCTGCTTTTCATTTTAACATTTCGCATTCGGGGAATTGGATTGCAGCTGTGGTAGATGATCACCCGGCAGGGATCGATATTGAAAAAATTCTTCCTTTGGATCGTGAGTTTATGGCCCGTGTATTAACGAAAACAGAAGGTCAGCAACAATGCGGAAGTAGACGACCTTTGGAGTACTTTTATGAAGTCTGGACAGCGAAAGAAAGCTATCTGAAAGCGACTGGGAAGGGATTGTACGTCCCGATGGAATCGATTACTATTGAAAGGCTTTCTATAGATACCTACCAGGTAAATGATCTAACTAACGGAAAGAAGAGCTTTGGAAAGCTGTGTCAAATAGACAAACAACATAAATTGGCTGTCACTTCAATTGATCATCAATTTAATCTTCAGATCAACAGGCTGTCTTTTCCTGAACTAATCGCCCAATTTCAAAAACAAGACGAATTTACGACCTAATATAGAATGAAGCGGAGAGATTTTTAATGTTTATACAAATGAGAAGAAGTGTAGTTACGGAAGGAAATTCAGAAGATGTGGTCGAGCGGTTTACAAGGAAAGGAGTGATCGAAGAACAGGAGGGGTTTATTGACCTATCTGTCATGGTGAAAAAAGCAAACAGAGGAAATGAAGAAGTCATTATCATGATTCGCTGGGAATCAGAAGCTTACTGGCAACAGTGGGAGAGGAGCGAAGCTCATCTGGCGGGACACCGAGCCAGTCGTGGACAGCCAAAACCAGAGTACATCGTAAGCTCTGAATCCGCTTTATACCATGTCAAAGCCGTGAAAACAAAATCAATCGAAAAAGAAAGGAGATGAAGGCAGTGCCAGCAGAAAGGAATCCAAAAGATGAACTCGTTAACATCAATCATGAGCTTGCCTTCCTATTAAGAAAAAGAAGTGAACTGCTGGATGCTCAATCCGCTGAAGAGTGTAAGAGAAGAATGAAAGAAGCTGCGTCGATTTTTGATGGAGACACCTATGACGCTTTACAAGCTCTTTTGAAAGATATAGAGAAAATGCAGAGCAATACAATTAAAACTCATTCGCTTTTATATTCGAGAAAAAGCCAGCGGAAACAGACGGTGGTGGATGTCAATGGGAACCTCATAGGTGACGGGAACTGCCATTTTATTATGGGCCCATGTTCCGTTGAAAGTGTGGAACAAGTCAATCAAACTGCCTCTGAAATGAAAAAAAGAGGTCTGCAATTATTGAGGGGAGGAGCATTTAAGCCTCGGACTTCTCCTTATGATTTTCAGGGTTTGGGGATGGAGGGGTTAAGATCGCTCTCCAAAACTGCCCGTGATCACCAAATGGCTGTCGTTACAGAAATTATGAGTCCCTCTCAGCTGGAGGAAGCTTATGACTTATTGGACGTCATCCAAATTGGAGCAAGAAACATGCAGAATTTTGAGCTTCTTAAAGCTGTGGGACGGACGGGTAAACCTGTATTGCTGAAACGAGGGCTTGCAGCCACTATAAAAGAATTTATGTTGGCAGCTGAATATATACTGCGGGAAGGGAATAACCACGTTATTCTATGTGAACGGGGCATTCGTACATTTGGTACGGAAACAAGAAATACTCTCGATATTTCATCCGTTCCAATTCTAAAGCAGGAAACACATCTTCCTGTAATCGTAGACGTCGCACACTCTACAGGACGAAAGGATCTATTTATCCCTGCTGCGAAAGCGGCCGTTGCGATCGGAGCTGATGGGGTTATGGCTGAAGTACATCCAAATCCGGTATCTGCTCTTTCGGACGCTGGGCAGCAAATGAATCATCAAGAGTTCCACGATTTCATGGATGCCATGGAACATTTCTTAACCCCAAAAACCTTAGCGGCTATCCACCAATAAAGAATCATTTTTTCTAAGCATGAGTGACGTTCACTCATGCTTTCTTTATGTTACGATATCAAGGAAAACAGATTTGGAAATCAGAAGTTAATGAATTTTGTGGCATAAGGATAGGGTGAATAATGAAAACAGCTGCCATTGCTGGCAGCTTCTGTTTTCATTATTCGTATTCTTTTTCCATCGGCTGATTACTTCTTACGGTATCCATCGGCCGGACTTGTTTTTCGATTTGGGTGCGCTTGGGTTCTAATTGCGGGGGCAGAGAAAGTTTTTCGCCAAGTGTTTCGTATGGTTCATCTCCCATAAATCCAGGACCGTCAGTGGCAAATTCGAAAAGGATTTGAGGAGCAACACTGACATAAAGGGATTCAAAATAATGCCGGTTCACGTAACCAGAAGTTCGAAATCCGAATTTAGGGATACGGTCAATCCAAGCGTCCAGCGCTTTTCTGTCTGCCACACGAAATGCTGCATGGTGAACGGTTCCGTAGCCTTGTTTAGCAGGTGAAAGCTCGTTGTTATGCTCAACCATCACTTGCGCTCCGTTTCCGCCTTCCCCAACTTCAAATAAGGCAAGGTTTTCTTGTTCAGCCACTTTTCTGAACAGCAGTACTTTTTCAAGCATTTCATGAAAGTACTGGCTGTTTTCCACTCTGATTCTCAATGGTCCGAGACCGGTGATGGCATGTTCAAATGGAATCGGGCCGTTTTTCCATGGCGTTCCTGCAGGCACACCTTTATTATTTTCATCGGAGACGAGCTCATAAGCTTGGTCATCAAAATCAGAAAAAGGCAGGATTTTTTTGCCGAATCTTTCCACAATTCCGTTGTTTTTTACGTCAAGCCGATTCATTCTTTTCAACCAGTAATCCAGGGCTGAATCATTGGGAACCCGGAAACTTGTCGTTGCGATTTCGTTTGTCCCGTGACGGCCTTTTGGTATACCGGGAAAATCAAAAAAAGTCATGTCCGTCCCCGGACTGCCTTTGTCATCCGCGAAAAACAGATGATACGTTTGAATATCGTCCTGGTTTACGGTCTTTTTAATAAGCCGCATTCCTAAGACATACGTGAAAAATTCATAGTTTTTTTCTGCACTGCTCGTAATGGCAGTTACGTGGTGAAGACCTTTGATTTCGTTCAATTGCCGTTCCCCCTTTTTGGGCAGTATACAAGCTCATACTTTCACTATACTACTATCCTACTGCGGTTAAATCTTTAATTCAAGATATATGACCTTGGGTATCAACTGCCAGGAGGAAAAGGAGTAGATTACATTATGGAATTGAATTTAGTAAGGCACGGAGAGGGAGAGCATACATCGAATGTTCCTGCAAGTCTGCATAAAAAAGATCCACATTTAACGTCTGCGGGAAAGAAAGAGGCTGAGAAATTGAGACATTTATATTCGCTCGAAGAAGGCGATCTCCTCTTGGCAAGTCCTTTAACTCGAACCCTTGAAACAGCATCCATATGGACAAAGGGATCAGATTGCAGGAGAGTTACAACTCCTCTCGTTGGACCCAGAATGTTTCCGCAGTTGAAAAATTGAACATCCCTTCCGTGTGATCAATTGTTGGATGTATCAGAAGTAAAAAATCGGTTTCCCAATTTTGAAATCCTACATACCGAATGGTGGCAAAGAGGAATAAATCAGGTAAAAGAGACGCTCTTTCAGCAGGCTGCCCATGAATTGCTGAACTGGTGCAGCAAGATGCTGCTGCGTCGTGTATTTATTGTGACACATGATGGAACGATTACATCTTATCGACAAATCATTGAGAATAAGACGTATGCAAGAGATGACTTTCCAGGAAACGCAGAAATCGTTACGCTCATCTGGCACTCGTAAAAGTAAATCCAAGGAAGTGATGAAGAAATGTATACGAGTATTTATTTTGTTAGACACGCGCATTCTATCTATACTCCTGAAGAACGGGAACGACCATTATCCGTGGAAGGAACAATTATGGCAAAGAAAGTAGCTGATCGATTAGAACAGGAAGAAATCGATCGTATATTTTCCAGTCCATACAGACGTGCTGTTCAAACTATAGAAGATTTAGGAACAAGAACGGGAAAAGAAATTATGATCGAGGAGGATTTTAAAGAAAGAAAGCTTGCTGGTAAACCTGTGGAAAATTTTCAGGATGCCGTAAAAAAGGTATGGATAAATGAACATTTCAGGTGGGCAGGCGGAGAATCTAATGTCCAGGCGAAGAAAAGAGGCACAAAGCGATTAGAATCATTATTGGAGAAGTTCAAGGGGGAAAAGCTGGTCATCTCCACTCATGGGAACTTAATGGTATTGATGATGAATGATTTTAATCCAGCCTTTGACTATTATTTTTGGGAGCAGCTTAGCATGCCGGACATTTATCTATGTACTTTTCAGGGCAGGGAAATGCTTTCGGCGAGAAGACTTTGGGAGTAACCCTGCCCTTACGATTTAATTTTTACTTTGATCCAGAGGACAAACTCCATCTTTGCAGTGTCCCGTAGGAACGATGGATCTCTTTTGTGCCACGTAGTCGTAAATTCGATCACCTATGCCGATGATTTTGGCTGCAGACATCAACAAAGTCATTCCCCACAATAACGGCGTTCTTTTAGTAATCTGAATCAAGGAAGAGATCCCTTCTTTATGCTTCCTGCTGTTTATTCGTTTACTTTGTATTCGTTTTTCTAATTTCTGCTGATCAAGCGAGTACGTTTCCATAACGGACTTTTCTCGAAAGTTTTCAAATTCAAGTAACTGGAACGTATCCACTTTTTCTAGATTTGCTTTTGCATTTTTACAAAGAGGGCACCAGCCATCGTAAAAAATAATTACTTTTTGATTTCTGAACGGTTTCATTGCATCCTCTTCTTTCCATGAACGTATGGTCTTTCTATCTATTATCCTATGCCAAATCAACTAGGGAATCAAGGTATTCTGCAATTTACAGGGGGTCGGAACATGTATGGTTTTATTGCGCTTTTTGACAGAGAAACTGAGATGAAAATTCGAGCAATATGGAAGGAGCTTGAGGAAAAGTCCATCTCCTCTTACGCAGAGCAGGTGAAGGATCGAAGGCCGCATCTCACGCTGGCCAGCTATGTGAATGTAAATGAAGAAAAATACATTCAAAAAATCCGGCAGGCTTATGAAAATCAATCCGAACTGGAACTTACCTTTCCATCCATTGGTTCTTTTCTTCAATCAGGTGCCTTATTTTATTCACCTATTTTGACCGAAGCTTTAATGCAGCTTCACAGATTCCATTACCGGACATTTGAGGAATGGCACAGCGAATCGCATCCTTTATATCGTCCTGACCAATGGATACCGCATTGTACGCTTGCCAATAGACTGGGACATGATAAATTACTGGAAGCATATAACTATTGCTTGCAAGTACATCACTCTATCCATGGAAAGATAAATCGTGTTGCTCTTATTAAAGCCGTTCCTTTAACGAATAATCGACGTAAAGAAGAACTTCTGTTTTCTCTGCCTTTATGGAAATAGGAGGCATTAAGCGAGGGGTCCAAAGGCTTTTTTTTGTATAGTTATGGCCTTATTTATTTTTATAGAAAAGAAAAAGATTTTAATATATTCTGAACGAATTTCATTCCTTATACGTCTTATAGCTGACCGGACAGAGAGGAGCCTGCTATGGAACATGAGGAAGATCATGAATTAATTATCAAAGCTCTGAACGGGGAAGAAGAAGCCTACGCCCTGCTTTTTGAGCGCTATTATTCCTTTCTTTATAAATATTTACTCAAACTAACGCTTGATGAGCATGAAAGCAAAGATCTTGCACAAGAGACCATGATGAAATGTTATACCCAGCTAACATCGTACAAAGAGAAGGGCAAGTTTTCAACCTGGATGATTTCCATTGCCTCCCATTTATATATGGATGGCCTTAGAAAGCGAAAACGAGAACTGAACTGGCTGCGAGAAGAAAAGAAAGCCATTTCACGAAAGCTCAATTGGCAGGCTGAAGCTCAAGGTATCCAATTCAGCGAAGCATTTTCTGAATTTAACGAGCTTTCTGATGATCAAAGGGTACCGATCCTTTTACACCACTATTACGGATATACTTATGAAGAAATCAGCCGGATGTTAAGGATAAAGACAGGTACAGTCAAATCCCGGGTTCACAATGGTTTAAAATGGCTCAGGCAGAAGCGGGAGGAAGAAAATGGGTAAAGACAAAAATGATGTTTTAATAATGCTTAGGAAAGATTGGAACGAGTTTGACCAGATTAATGATTATTCACCTTCTAAACAAGAGCTGCTGAAGTATATAGTTGATACAAAGCTAGAAAGGAAAAAAGCCTTTTTCCTGGAATTCGGCTTGTTTTTATTTACTGCTTTTATTATTTTAGCTGGACTGATCATGAGTGTTTTACAAGCTCCGGTTGCGTTCTTAGTTCTTCAAGCTGTAGCGGCCTTTATTCTTCCTGTGATATTTTTCCGGCTATACAAAAATAGCAGACAGAAAGGGGATGTGAGGTTATGACAAAGCTGCAAATGTTTGTATTATTACCTGTTCTTGCTGTTCTGTTGCTTACTCAGAGCACTTTGTTATTTACAGATGCTAAAAAGAAGGGAAACTATGCGTGGTTATGGGGAATTTGGGGATTAATTCAGCTTCCTATGCCAAGCCTGTTTTACTGGCTGTTTGTTATTATTCCAAGGAAACGGAGAAGAAAAAACGAAGATTTTGAGTAGAAAGAGTAGTTTTTAATGTTTGTTCTCTATGCTTATAGAATCCCAGCTTGTGGAAAAATCCAACGGTTTTTCTATAGGCTGTTTTTTATGCACGAAAAAACTTAGAGACCAATAATACGATCGTAAATGAAATGAGTTTTCTTTCAAGGTTCAGTTACTTTTCTTTGAACGAGAGAAGAAAAATATGGTATGTCTATATAGAAAGATACAGTTTATGAGAGGAGCTGTAAAAGTGAAAATCGCTAAAGGTATCGAGATGTTAACTCTTGATATGCACGGAATAGAAATTCACCCGACCCTTATTTGGGATGATCATGAAGCCATTCTCGTCGACACGGGCGTCCCAGGACAGCTTAAGCAAATCAGAGCGGAAATGGAAAAAGCAGGAGTACCTTTTGAAAAGTTGTCTACAGTTGTACTCACCCATCAGGACTTAGACCACATTGGCAGTTTACCTGAAATTCTTGAGGCGGCTGGAAAAGAAGTAAGAGTATTGGCACATGAACTGGCTAAACCTTATATTGAAGGAAAGAAACATTTGATTAAAGCAGACCCGCACCAAATGGAAAAAGAAAAGTGGGATAGTTTATCAGAGGGACAAAAGAATATGTATTTTAATCCTCCCCGTGCACCGATTACAGAAACACTAACCGATGCACAAGTACTGCCTGATTGTGGTGGTATAGAAGTGATTTTTACCCCTGGACATGCTCCCGGTCATATTTCTTTATACGTACAGAAAAGTAAAACACTCATCGCTGGTGACGCGTTGATGGGCTCAAATGGCTCTCTAACAAAACCTTCAGCCCAGCATACGTTAGACATGAATCAGGCCCTTCATTCGGTTAAAAAAGTTCAAGAGAAAGAGATTGACCGAATAGTTTGTTACCACGGGGGTTAGTTGAAAAGAATGTGAATGCACAACTGCTTACAGTTGTTTCTTCTTAAAGCAAAGCTAAAGGCTTACTGCTCTCAGATTTTCAGCTTTCAGAAAATCCAATGGTTGAAAGTTTCTTTGGCGATCAGAAAAAAATTTTTTCAAGTGAGAATAATCCAATCCAGCGTAAAAATACATGATCCAGGATTAGATTCCCTCTTATAGTTTGAGAAACCTTTTGTGTAAAAGGCATTCATGCTCTTAATTAAGAAAGGAGAATGGAGATGTGGAATGAAAACGAGTTAACAGTGAAGTTAGGACTTTCCTATCCGATCATTCAAGCAGGTATGGCAGGTGGGGTAACGACGCCGGAGCTGGTAGCTGCTGTCTCTAACAGCGGGGCACTTGGAACCCTTGGGGCTGGATATATGGATCCGGATTCTCTGAAGGAAAGTTTGGAAAAAATAAAACAGCTCACTTCCTCTCCTTTTGCAGTAAACGTGTTTGTACCTGGCTCACCCGATAGTAATCTACAAGAAATACAAGCAGCAAGTTCCAAACTTGAGAAATATCGAAGCACTTTGCAAATCCCTGAGGAGCCGCTTCCTTCTGAATTCACTTTTCCATTTGAAGAGCAAATGAAAGTAATCATAGAAAGCGAAGTAAAAATCTGCAGTTTCACTTTTGGAATTCCTCCTGAATCAGTTATCCATACGTGTAAAGAACATCAAATGATGTTGATTGGAACAGCGACTACAGTGGAGGAAGCCATTTTGAATGAAAAAGCAGGAATGGATATGGTTGTGATGCAAGGGAGTGAGGCCGGAGGACATAGAGGTACCTTTTTAAATTCTGCTGACATGTCAATGGTAGGAACGATGGCTCTAGTCCCCCAAGCTGTGGACCAAGTGTCCATTCCGGTGATTGCGGCAGGCGGAATCATGGACGGCAGAGGGATTTTGGCTTCATTAACATTAGGGGCTCAAGCAGCCCAGCTGGGAACGGCTTTTTTAACGACTTTTGAAAGTGGTGCTAAAAAGCAGCACAAGGAAGCGGTACTTAAAGCACAAGAGAATGATACGCTTGTGACTGAGGTTTTCAGCGGAAAACCAGCGCGCGGCATCTATAATGAGTTTATGGAAGACTTGAAAAGTTTTTCCGCCATTCCTTCCTATCCCATTCAAAATACGTTGACGAAATCTATTCGCAGGGAAGCGGCGGCTCAAAATAAACCTGAATGGATGTCATTATGGTCAGGGCAGGGGGCAAGACTAAGCAGAAACGTCCATGCCAAGGAATTAATTGAGAGTGCCGTTTTCGAGATCGATAAATTAATACAAAACTGGTAACACAATAAAGAAATGTTTCATCTTGAAAAAGATGGAGGTTCCATGATAGCGGTTCTTAATTCCCCTTATTCACGTACGATTTGATTGAAAGCAGTTGAATTACTTGATAAACTAATCGTAACACAACGAAGTAAAGGAGCCAGAGTGATGGATTTTAATATCTTTATGAACGACGTTGTCACACAGGCACGTGATGAAATTAATAAAGCAGGGTACAAGGAGTTAACAACTCCTGAAGAAGTTAATAACGCATTGCAAAAGGAAGGTACAACCCTTGTCATGGTGAATTCAGTATGTGGATGTGCAGGCGGCGTTGCCCGTCCGGCAGCTGCTCATGCGATTCATTATGATAAGCGGCCGGATCATTTAGTCACCGTATTTGCCGGTCAGGACCGTGAAGCAACTGAACGCGCACGTGAATACTTCGAAGGTTATCCTCCATCTTCTCCATCCTTCGCTTTATTGAAAGATGGTAAGATTTTATCTATGGTTGAACGTCATGATATTGAAGGGTTTGAACCTATGGAAGTGATCGGAAAGCTGCAGCGGTTGTTTGATGAATATTGCGAAGAAGTTTAACATGGTCTTGCAAGGATCTTTGTTTTAAGCAAAGATCCTTTTTTACGTTATTTGCAAGAAAAGAGGTGGGGAAGAAATTTGAAAATAGGGTATCGAACAATAAAAACAGCATTCGGAACGCCTGTTGCTATTTGGATTGCCCAGTTAATCGGACTTACTAACTTCGCGTCTGCAGGTATTTTGACGATCTTATGCATTCAGGTCACTAGAAAACGTTCTTTCCTTACCGCATGGCATCGCTTTTCTGCTTGTGTACTGGCCATGGGATTTTCCTATTTATTTTTTGAAACGGTAGGGTATAATCCAATCTCCATCGGATTGATGCTGTTCGCTTTTATTCCTGCAACGGTCTGGCTTAATTTAACTCCGGGAATTGTAACCAGCTCCGTTATTATTCTGCATTTATATGGGACTTCTCATATAACTTGGAGCAATATTTGGAATGAACTGCTGCTAATAATCGTCGGAATCGGTACAGCTCTATTATTGAATTTGTACATGCCTAGTTTAGAGACCAAGCTGTTGAGTTACCAAGAGCAGATTGAGCAGAACTTTGCAACGATTTTAAAAGAAATTGCGAAGTATCTGCATGATGGAAATGAGGTTTGGACAGGAAAAGAATTAACCGAAACAGCCCACTTATTAGAAGAAGCAAAATCCTTATCATTTCGTGACGTAGAGAATCATCTGCTGCGCACACACAACAAGCATTATCATTATTTTCAAATGCGGACAAAACAATTTGAACTGCTCGAACGCATGCTTCCCCTTGTCAGCCGAATTTCAGGTAAGTATTCTCATTCTCTGAAGATTAGTGATTTTTTTGAAAAGTTGGCGGATGCTGTTCATCCGGGTAATACCGCTGTCATTTACCTTGAAGAGCTTAGTCGGATTTGGGATCATTTTCGAGAAGAGGACCTTCCAAAATCGAGAAAAGAATTTGAAGTAAGGGCGAGCCTGTACCAGCTATTAAAAGAAATTGAACAATACCTAATTATTAAGCGGTCCTTTAAGAAGAGTGACGTATAAGCGAGTAAGGATCGGGAAAACTCTTTGTAAAAGGATGACTTTGGATGAAACTCGCTGTTATATTGTTATTCGTTATAGGTTCTTTTGTACCGCCTACGGCATCAGGGGACCCAGTTATTGTAGTCAATAAAGCCACTCATGAACTTGGTTTGTTTCAAAATGGCAGGGAGGTTTTTCATGCTCCTGTAGCGACTGGAAAAACAAAAGAATTAACTCCCGAGGGTGTGTTTACTATAAAAGTCAAAGCTGTAAACCCCTATTATCGCAAGAAGAATATTCCTGGCGGGGACCCAAGAAACCCATTGGGGAGCCGTTGGATTGGTTTTGACGCCAATGGAACGGATGGCAGGATTTTCGGAGTACATGGGACAAACAAGCCGGCGTCAATAGGAAAGTCAGTTTCAGCAGGATGTATAAGAATGAAGAATCAAAATGTAGAGAAATTGTATGACCTTGTCAAAGCAGGCGATAAAATTATTGTGACTAATCAAAATAAGAGTTTGGCCCAAATCTACCATGACTGGGAAAAAAACACCCTTCAATCGATGATGCAGTAATACCCCGGTTTCAACTGTATGCGTTTTAAAAAAAGATTCCCTCTCAAAAATCAAGAGAGGGAATCTTTTTTGTCCTGCTGTCTGTTTTTCCTAATGGCTCAGCTTCTGCTTTTAGGCAGAGGGCATTATTGATGTTTATTAAGATCATACGCATAGGCGTATGCATTACATGAAGAAAGCAGCACCTGTTAATAGGGAAGAAACAACCATTGCAGCAATCATTAAAATAACCACTGCTTTCATACGGCGTTCCCTTTTGGATTTTTTCTTCCTGGGCGGATGTTTTTCTGTTTGTTTTGAAGCCAAGGTTCTTAACCTCCTTCTTGCTCATTCCTAAGGTTATTTTACATGGAAAAAACAAATTGGACAAGGGAGCTAAATCAATTACAATAGGAATAGATAGACTACCTAATTTATGGATGGTAAGCGCTTTAATTTTTGTTATGATAGGAATGGTAAGTTTATCATAAGGAGGCAGAATGATGGGACATTCATCGGAGAATCACCCGAAAAAATCGTGGGAGAAGGCTGTAGAAAAAGCCTCTGCACGTTTTCCAGAAAGAAAAGAATCTTTTGTAACGAGTTCAGAACTGCCTATTGAACGTTTATACGTTCCCGAAATCCAGGAAGAACAATACATAAATGAGCTGGGGTATCCTGGCGAGTATCCTTATACAAGGGGAATTCAACCCACCATGTATAGAAGCCGTTACTGGACGATGCGTCAGTATGCAGGTTTTGGATCTGCGGTAGAAACAAATGAGCGTTTCCGTTACCTGCTGAGCCAGGGACAGACGGGCTTATCCGTAGCCTTCGATCTGCCTACCCAAATCGGCTACGATTCGGATGATCCGATGGCGGAAGGGGAAGTAGGAAAGGTTGGAGTGGCCATTGACTCGCTTTTTGATATGGAGCAGCTGTTTGACCAGATTCCTTTAGACAAAGTAAGCACATCAATGACGATCAATGCGCCAGCATCCATTTTACTTGCCATGTATATCGCAGTTGGCGAGAAACAGGGAGTAGACCCTGCACAACTGACCGGTACAATTCAAAATGATATACTAAAAGAGTATATTGCAAGAGGCACTTATATATATCCCCCCCGCCCGTCTATGCGGCTGATTACAGATATTTTCAGTTATTGTCACCAAAACCTTCCGAAATTCAACACGATAAGCATTTCAGGCTACCACATCAGGGAAGCAGGCTCCACTGCAGTGCAGGAAGTAGCGTTTACTATCGCCAATGGTATGGCATACGTAGATGCGGCATTAGAAGCAGGAATGGAAGTGGATCAATTTGCTCCACGTCTGGCATTTTTCTTCAATGCTCATAATCAGTTTTTTGAAGAGGCTGCAAAGTTTCGCGCTGCTAGGAGAATGTGGGCGAAAATTATGAAAGACCATTATAAAGCAGAGAATCCAAAGAGCTGGAAGCTGCGCTTTCATACTCAGACGGGAGGAAGCACATTAACCGCCCAGCAGCCGGATAACAATATTGTCAGAGTTACGCTGCAAGCGCTTGCAGCGATCATGGGTGGTACTCAAAGCCTTCACACCAATTCAAGGGATGAAGCTCTGGCGCTGCCTACCGAAGATTCAGCGAGAATTGCCCTCAGGACACAGCAGATCATCGCCCATGAGAGCGGCGTTGCGGATACGATCGATCCGTTAGGCGGGTCTTATTATGTAGAAGCTTTGACGGATCAGATTGAAAAGGAAGCCAATGGGTACTTAGAACGTATTCAAAAACTTGGCGGTGCTGTTCAAGCGGTTGAAGATGGCTATATGCAAAGAGAAATACAGAGAGCAGCATACGATGCCCAGAAACGGATCGAATCGAAAGAGGACATTGTTGTAGGGATGAATGAATTTACATTAGAAGAAGAGATTAATCCGGATCTTCTTCGTGTAGACGAGGCTTTGGAAGCTGGACAAATCCGTAAGCTTGAAAAAGTTCGTGCAAATCGGGATGATGAGCAAATAAAGCAACGATTAAAGCAGTTAAGAGAAGCGGCAAAAGGCAGTGATAACTTGATGCCTCATATCGTTTCGGCAGTTAAGGCGTATGCAACTGTAGGAGAAATTGCGAATGTTCTCCGGGAAGAATTTGGGGAATACAGTGGGATCTAGAAAGGAATGGACAAATGATGAAACCAATTCGCGTACTTATAGCTAAACCAGGACTGGATGGGCATGATCGAGGTGCATTAATTATTGCCCAGGCCTTAAGAGACCATGGGATGGAAGTGATTTATACCGGTTTAAGACAATCGGCTGTGCAAATTGCCCGTGCGGCTGTCCAGGAAGATGTTGATGTAGTCGGTTTATCCTCCCTTTCAGGCGCTCATAAATCTTTGTTTCCCAAAGTTGTTCAGGCCCTTGCCGAAGAAGGAGCCCAGGACATTCCTGTTATTGGAGGAGGAGTGATCCCTGCAGAAGATATTCCCTACCTGGAGGACAAGGGAGTCAAGAAAATCTTTACAAGTGGATCACCTACGGAAGCTATAGCCGTTTATATCAGGCAGCTCATGAATAAACAAACCATTACTTCCCCTGAAAAAATAAACCATATTGGTATTGCTGTGGAAAGTTTGGAGGAGGCACTTCCTTTCTATCAGCATACGCTTGGACTATCTATAGACGCTGTAGAAGAAGTGGCTTCCGAACAGGTTCGCGTAGCTTTTATGAAAATTGGCGATACTAGAATTGAATTGCTAGAGCCCACTTCCGAAAACTCACCTATTCAAAAGTTTATTACGAAAAAAGGACAGGGCATCCATCATATTGCACTCGAGGTGGATGATATTGAAATGAGGATCTCCCAGTATAAAGAGCAGAATGTTTCACTCATCAATGATCAGCCTAAAACCGGAGCCCATGAAAGCCAGATTGCTTTTATCCATCCAAAAGCTGCTAATGGCGTGCTTTACGAGCTTTGTCAGCCAGGTAAGAAGGAGTGAGAATACGATGGACATTTACGACAAAATAAACGAATTATATGATAAACGAAGAAAAGTACAACTCGGCGGTGGAGATCAAAGAATCGACAAACAGCATGAAAAAGGGAAATGGACGGCTCGAGAACGAATTGATTACTTGCTGGATGAGGGGACTTTTGTGGAATTAAATCCATTTATGGAGCATCGTCATGAAGATTTCGGCGTTAAAGAAGCTCCTGGAGAAGGTGTAGTGACTGGATTTGGAAAGATCAATGGACGGGACGTGTATTTATTCGCTCAGGATTTTACAGTGTTTGGAGGAGCACTAGGCGAAATGCACGGCAAAAAGATTGCAGCAGTCATGGATCTGGCCGCTAAAAACGGCACACCTTTTATCGGCTTAAATGATTCAGGAGGGGCGAGAATTCAAGAAGGGGTTTCTTCCCTGGATGGCTATGGACATGTGTTTTATCGCAATTCCATTTATTCTGGTGTGATTCCGCAAATCTCAGTCATTATGGGACCTTGTGCTGGAGGTGCCGTATATTCTCCTGCCATAACGGACTTCGTCATTATGGTTGAAGAAACTTCGCAGATGTTCATTACAGGACCTAAAGTTATCGAAACGGTTACCGGCGAGCAGATTTCTGCAGAAGACTTGGGTGGGGCGAATGTACATAATACGTTGAGCGGTAATGCTCACTTAAAAGCGAGGGATGAAGCAGGTGCTCTGGATTCGGTGAAAGAGCTGGTCAGTTACCTGCCTTCGAATCATAATGAAAAGCCTCCTGTCTATGAGATTGAAGAAAAAGACCATTACCGGCCGGAACTGACAGATAAAATTCCGTTTGACCCGGTCCGCCCCTATGACGTGAGAACCATTCTTGAAGAAGTGGTCGATAAAGAGTCATTTTTTGAAATTCACGCTGATTTTGCCAAAAACATTGTGGTAGGTTTTGCTCGCTTAAACGGAAAAACGATTGGGCTCGTCTGTAACCAACCTAAATATATGGCTGGCGGACTGGATATTGATTCCAGTGACAAAGCCTCTCGCTTTATCCGGTTCTGTGACGCCTTTAACATCCCTATTGTTACTTTTGAAGATGTCACTGGATTCTTTCCAGGAATTAAACAGGAACATGGCGGAATTATCCGTCATGGTGCTAAAATTCTGTACGCTTATTCGGAAGCGACTGTTCCAAAATTGACCGTGATTACCAGAAAAGCTTACGGCGGAGCTTACGTAGCGTTAAATAGTAAATCGATCGGTGCAGATCTGGTATATGCATGGCCCAATGCTGAAATTGCTGTCATGGGTCCGGAAGGAGCGGCTAACATTATTTTCGCAAAGGATATTAAATATAGTGAAGAACCTGAAGTGACGAGACAGCATAAAATTGACGAATATCGGGAAAGGTTTGCTAATCCATACGTTGCAGCAGGACTTGGCATGGTAGACGACGTCATCGATCCAAGAGACACTAGAAAAACGCTCATACAAGCCCTCGATATGCTGAAAAATAAACAAGAGGAACGTCCATTGAAGAAGCATGGCAACATTCCTCTTTAATTGACAGGCCCTTAGTGATCCGCTAACGTACTAAGAGGATGAGGCCTACATATAAGGAGGAAAAGTCAAATGGTAAATGTGAATAAAGAACGCCTGATTGAAGAATTTATGGAACTTGTGCAAGTGGATTCAGAAACAAAGCATGAGGAAAAAATTTCAAAACTGCTGAAAAATAAATTTGCTGAATTAGGCGTGGAAGTAAAAGAAGATCAAGCAAAAGATATTACTGGACATGGGGCCAACAATTTGATTTGCACGCTTAAAGGTTCGAAAGCAAATGTTGATCCTATCTATTTTACTTCTCATATGGACACTGTCGTTCCTGGCAACGGAATCAAGCCGTCGATTAAGGATGGTTATATCGTTTCGGATGGAAGCACCATTCTTGGAGCTGATGATAAAGCCGGAGTCGCTGCCATTTTGGAAGCTATACGAACTATTCAAGAGAACAAAATGGAGCATGGTGATCTGCAGTTTATTATTACAGTCGGGGAAGAAAGCGGATTAGTTGGAGCAAAAGCTCTTGAGAAATCAGACTTAATTGCTAAATATGGCTATGCTATTGATAGTGACGGTCAAGTAGGGAATATCATCGTAGCTGCTCCTACCCAGGCTAAATTAAAAGCAGTAGTCAAAGGAAAGACAGCTCACGCAGGCGTTGCGCCTGAAAAAGGCATTTCAGCGATCACTCTCGCCTCCAAGGCTATTGCCAACATGCCTCTTGGACGAATTGATGAAGAAACAACGGCTAACATAGGAAGTTTTGAAGGTGGAAAACAAACCAATATAGTATGTGACCATGTAGAAATTCTTGCAGAAGCGAGATCTTTGGTTCCTGAAAAAATGGAAGAACAAGTGAATAAAATGAAATCAGCACTTGAAGAAACAGCTTCAGCAATGGGAGGAGACGTCGAAATTCAAATCGATGTTATGTATCCTGGTTTTAAACAAAAAGAAGGCGATCAGGTCGTAGAAGTTGCACGAAGAGCTGCCAAACGTATCGGACGAGATAGTGAATTATTAACGAGCGGCGGAGGCAGTGATGCAAACGTCATTGCAGGACACGGTATTCCTACAGTCAACTTGGCAGTCGGCTATGAGGAAATTCATACCACAAATGAGCGCATGCCGGTCAGCGAGCTGGAAAAAGCGGCAGAGCTGATTACGTCGATCATTCAAGAAGCTGCTGAACAACAATAAGGTTACAGCATGAAGCGAATATTGTGACGTCATGGAGGTCTTAGCAGTTACGCTGGGGCCTCTTTTAAAATGGTAAAGTTAGGGATTTCTAATTGTTAAAAACCGCCGGCAGCAAAACTGCCGGCGGTTTTTAGTTAGTTCATTGGTTGTTGGGATGAAGGTGCAAAACTGTTGATCATCGTTTGCATATCCTGTTGAGTTAGTTGAGGGACCTGGTAGTAGCCCCTGTCATTTCGGTAAAGGAAAATTTCATAACTCATCTCAATTGTATTAGGGATGCTGTCCGCTATAACCCTTCTTAATACTGGATTTGTAATCTCTCCAGCAGCCATAGCCATTAACGAAGAAAGCCCTTTCATTTGCCCCAGCATAAAGGAGGAAATGTGGTCTTCTGTTAATTCGCTTGTAGATTGAATCGGTTTTTTGGGAGCGCCAGGTTTAAGTCCAAAGGTGACGTTATTGCTTTCATCCATGTTATACACCTGGGTAGGTTCTGAAGGCTTTTGCCCCGTTTTTAAGCTTTCTACGGCTGTATTATACATTTGGTTGAGAAACTGGGACTGAGCTTGAATCATCTGTCTTAACTCATTATCCTGTGCATAACCTTCATAAAGAGTGTAATTGTCTATACACCCGACCATAGATCCAAGGATTTCATGTGCATCAAACAATTCATGGCCACCGTGGCTCATAGGAGCTGGCATATATTCGGATTGAGGCATGCTGTTTTGATTTTGATTCATTTCGTTAGGATACTGCATTCATCTTCCTCCTGAAATTAATAATCACATGCTTTTTTAGTGTAGCTTATTAAACAAACCTCATACTTAGAAATGATTTCAAAAAAAGCCTTAAGAATCAGAGAATTCTTAAGGCCTTTATGCTTACATGTTTTCTGCCTGGCGATAACTCACTTTTTCGGTTTCCTCTTCTTCTGGTGGAGAAGTTTTCTTAATAAAAAAGGATAAGATTACTCCAATCAAAGAAAGGACAGTTACTACAAAAAATGCGACATTCACTCCGTGAATAGCAGGATAATCAATAGCGGGCTGAGATTGTGCCCGTTGGGCTGTTGTTGTCATAACCGTTACTAAAATGGCAGTTCCTATCGAAGCAGCTACCATACGGGTCGTGTTGGCCATCGCTGTTCCATGAGGGATCAGCTTGTTAGGAAGCTGATTTAATCCTGCTGTAGTTACAGGCATCATAACCATAGATAATCCAAGCATTCGAATGGCGTAAAGCACGGTAATAAAAGTAAACGTAGTGGATGAACCTAAAAAGGAAAAAACGAGCGATGATAGCGTGATTAACGATAAGCCTACGATCGCTAGCCACCTGGCACCAATTCTGTCGAATATTCTACCAGTAATCGGTGACATAAAACCTGTAATGACAGCTCCCGGCAATATTGCAAGCCCTGATTCCATAGCTGTAAAATCACGCATGTTCTGCATATAAAGCGGAATTAAAGTTTCTGCCCCAATCAATCCCATAAAGGCAATCATCGCTATAATTGTGGTTATGGTAAAAACAGCGTATTTAAATACTCTGAATTCAAGCATAGGCTGTTTCAGTTTCAACTGCCTTAAAATAAAGAACAAAAGTGAAACGACGCCTAAAGAAATAAACAGAATCGTTTGTGTATTTCCCCACCCGTAATTACCTGCTGAAGTAAACCCGTAAAGTAAGCCTCCAAATCCTATTGAGGAAAGCATGATGGACAATAGATCCATTTTCGGATAGGTCAGTTCGGTTACGTTTTTCATCACAAAGAAGGCAATGATAATATCAATAATAGCGATAGGGAGGATAATTAAAAACAACAGCCGCCACGAGTAATTCTCCGTAACCCAGCCTGATAGGGCAGGGCCGATAGCAGGGGCAAAGGAAATGACGAGTCCAATATACCCCATGGCTGCTCCGCGTTTATTTACTGGAAATATCAAAAGAAAAACGGTCTGCATCAAAGGAAGCATAATACCAGCACCGCTCGACTGCACAATACGGCCGAGGAGCAGGATTTGAAAATTGGGAGCAATAGCTCCGATAATGGTTCCTACTACAAAAATACTCATTGCAGATAAGAATAATTGTCTCGTTGTAAAGCGTTCAATAAGAAAAGCTGTAATAGGAATCATAATGCCGTTGACTAACATGAATACGGTGGTCAGCCATTGTCCAGAATTTGCAGACACATGCATTTCTTCCATAATGGGAGGGATGGCTGTAATCATCAATGTCTGGTTTAATATTGCGATAAAAGAACCTGCCAGTAATAGAGAAGCAATTAATATTTTATTGAAAGGCTGTGTCGTCACGATAACACCCTCCTTAATGACTTTAATGACAAAAATGATACCATTACATAAAAAATCCATTTAACGTGCTCACTATTTATAAGATTATACTGTGATGGAATGATCCACACAAACATAATGCTTACTATCATGATTGTTTAGAGATACAGGGAGCAAAGACTGCGTTATCCCTATGGAAAACAGCAGTGAAAATTATAGGTAGGGATTGTATAACTCACGCGAATGGTGTAGGATAAATGCATAAATAATTGAATGATGTTTTTCCACTAGGGGACCTTTCCGGCAGCAGCCGGAGAATGGTTGAGATTAAAGTCATACTTTAAGACCCTTAGAACCTGATCTGGCTTACACCAGCGGAGGGAAGTGGAGTGGCGGATTATTATAAACAATTGATGATATTCGGCAGAACCACTTCTTTTGCTCAGGAAAGAAGTGGTTCTTTTTTTTCACTTTTTTCCTCTTGTAACCAGATCGAAATCAAACAAGGAGAGGATAAAATTGACAAGAGGACTAAAATTAACAGACATTTTAATTACGATCGTCATTTCGCTTATTTTTGGAATCATTTATAAAGTCTGGGGCCCTTTATATGGCATAGTCTCAGCTGCCGGCCTGCAGCTTGAACAACTGATCTATGGCATGTGGTTCATTGCGGCACCGGTCGCTTACCTATTGATTCGTAAACCTGGTGTGGCCTTATTGGCGGAAGTGGCAGCTGCTCATGGAGAATTTATTTTTGGAGGTGAATGGGGGGTCGCTACTCTTATCTTTGGCCTGGGCCAGGGTCTCGCAGCAGAAGTAGTTTTCGCTGCGTTCCGTTACCGGCGCTATGACTTGATAATTGTGTCATTAGCAGCGGCTGCTTCTGCGTTAGTTTCCATCTTCATCGATTATTACTATAGTTTTTTAGGTGAGCTTGCCGTTTGGAACTTGTTCATACTAATTGTCGCAAGAATCGCAGGATCAATAGGAATTGCCGGGGTATTCAGCTATTATTTAGTTGCTTCACTTGAAAAGACAGGGGTCGCTTCTCTGGTTCGGCCTGCGGGAGAACTTGATTATGAATCCTTGGACTGAAATAACAGAGAAGTACGGTATTAAGAATCTGCGTTTGAAATTTCCTCAGACTGAAAAACTCTTGTTTAAAGATGTAACCTTTACCTTTAACAAAGGAGAGAAAATTCTCATTGTGGGGCCCTCAGGGTCTGGAAAATCTACATTACTGCAGGTTCTTTCCGGCTTGATTCCACATTCGATTCAAGTGCCGATAAAAACAGACGCGGCTAACCTTCCAGAAAGCAGAGGAATTGTTTTTCAAGACCCTGACAGCCAATTCTGCATGCCTTATGTGGATGAAGAAATTGCCTTTGTGTTAGAAAACTTACAAATAGCAAGGGAAGATATGGATCAGTATATTTCCTCTTATCTCGAAAAAGTGGGGCTTCGTCTTGCAACCAGCCACCAGCAAATCCGTTGGATGTCTGGTGGAATGAAACAACGCGCAGCGATTGCTTCTGTACTTGCGCTTGAACCCGAAGTGCTTTTTCTGGATGAACCCACAGCATTGCTTGATCGAGAAGGCACGCAGGAGGTATGGAATACGATAAAGTCGATAAGCAGGGACAGAACGGTTATTGCTGTTGAGCATAAAATTGACCAAGCGATTGACTTTGCTGACAGAATGATTGTCATGAACGAACAAGGTTTGTTGATTGCAGATGGTCGTCCGCAGGATATCTTAACTGAGTATAAGGGAGTATTGGATGAACAAGGGATTTGGCATCCCGGTGTATGGAAATCATACTTGGAAAAAAAAGAAAAACAAGAGTCCTATCCTTTGTTAAGTGAACCTCCAGTACTGTCCGTTTCAAACTTGAACGCTGTTAGAGGCAGGACTTCTATTATTCAAGCAGAGGAATTGTGTGCTTATCGAGGAGAATGGGTTACAGTAACCGGAAAGAATGGAGCTGGGAAAAGCACTTTGTTACATGCTTTAATGGGACTGGTAAAATCGACTGGAGACATAATGGTTTGTGGTAAAAAGAAAACCAAAACAAAATCCATTGCCAACGAGGTACAGCTCGTCTTTCAAAATCCAGAACATCAATTTGTTACTCAGTCCGTGCAGGAAGAAGTAGCTCATACCCTTCGTCTGCATAAATGGGATTCTCAGAAGGCTGAAAACCGCGTGCAGGAATTGCTTTCTCGTTTTCACCTAACTTCAAAGAAGAACATGCATCCTTATCAACTTTCAATGGGCCAAAAGAGAAGGCTGAGCCTCGCAGCGGCATTAGCTGCTGCTCCTTCAGTCCTTTTATTGGATGAGCCGACTTTTGGACAGGATGCAAAAAATACATTTGCCATATTAGATCATCTAGAAGAATTAAAAAGGTTAGGGACAGCCATTATTATGGTTACTCACGATGAAAATATTGTGAAGCATTTGTCAACTAAAACCTGGCATGCAGCAGATGGTACTATTATAGAAATGGACAGTTTTCAAGATAGAGGAGAAGTTCACCATGGATGAAACAATTTATGATAACGAGACTTGGCTTCATAAAGTAAATCCAAGTTTAAAATTTATCTTCGTCATTGTATTATTTACGCATCTGCTGTGGGTCGATTCTCTGGAATATCTGCTTGTGTTCTTAATGGGCTGTTTATTATTGTACGTAGCCTTTACAGGGCATTCGATGAAGAGATTGGCACTTATCGCTGTCCCTTTTCTTTTAATCTTTATTACTTCTTCTTCCTCCATGATCCTTTTTGGCCAGGGGAGTACGACTTGGTTTAGCTTTGGAATAGTAGAAATAACGAAAGAAAGCTTTTACAGAGGTTTATTTCTTGGAGTAAGAGGTGTGGTCTTTGCTGCTTTGGGAGTGGTTTTCAGCCTCACTACGCTTCCTGTCCGTCTTTTCTATTCACTTATGCAGCAATTGAAACTGAAGCCGAAATTTGCCTACAGTTTTATGGCTGCCATAAGAATGGTTCCTTTAATGGTATCAGAGGCACGTAACATTCAGTTCGCTCTAAAAGTGAGAGGCATGCACAGAGAGAAATCTATATCTGGAATTTTTACAACGTTAAAAGCTTATTCCATCCCCTTGCTTTCTCAAAGTATTCGTCGCGCCCATCGTATGGGAGTGGCTATGGAAGCAAAAGGATTCAATGATGCTCAGAAAAGAACGTATTATTATCGAATTGGGTTTTCGAAATATGACTTCTATTTCTTTCTATATTTTACAGGGGTAATCATTTTCGCTTTTCAAATTACTTCAACTCTGTAAGGAGGGTGCGTCCATTGCTGTTAAAGTTAATGATCTGCCAGGTTCCACAAGGTAAAGAGTCTTTAAAGGAGGAATGATGATGACCATAACATTTGTACCTATGGAAGAGACTGACTTTAACTCTTACTTAAAGATTTCACTTGGGGAATATGCCTATGAGCACGTAAAAGCTGGAAACTGGACCGAAGAAGAGGCCCTTCAAAAAGCAGAGGAACAGTTTAAAGAACTGCTACCAGAAGGATTAGAGACCGAAAATCACTACTTTTTTTCTCTTTATGATCATGAATTAGGGAATGTAGGGATATTGTGGCTGAATATTACGGAAGACAATCACGGGAAGAAAGGATTTATTTTTGATATTAAAATTGACGAACAGCATCAAGGTTCGGGACTGGGGAAAGGAGCCATGTACACTCTAGATGAGTACTGTCTTAAAGAAGGAATCAAACAAATGCGTCTGCATGTTTTTGCGCATAATCAAAGAGCAGTTGCCCTTTATGAAAAAATGGGGTTTATGATGACAGATTACATGATGAGCAAGATATACGAGTAATAGAATCAATCAAAATGACGGTTTAATATTTTGAAATAGTTAATATTCTGGTTTGTTATTTTAACAAGCATGTCCTTTTTAATAATTGTTATTTAAATATATAAAAAAATATAAAATGGATCCCAGCCAGCATTGACGCGACTTGTGAGCATTTTTGTCCTAATTTTTCAAAAAATTGATGTTTATCAACAATAACAGTGGGAATGTGGGGAGTACGTAGGAGAGTTCCCTAGGGGAAAAATTCACTAACACAGCTTAGAAGAGATCATAAATCTTTGACAAGGAGTGTTTGTAAATGCAAGATCTCTATCCTTCCCGCAAAAATAACAAACCAGAAATCATTGAACGCAAAGATCCAGTCATTCATTCAGATGTTACAAAGGAGAAAGGGCCTTTATCTGAAGAGCAAATCAACTTTTATCAAAAAAATGGATTTTTGCAAATTGAGAATTTTTTCTCCGATGAAGAAGTATCGGATATGCAGAAAGGAATTTTTGAATTACAGGATACAAACAAAGATGTTCAATCCGAAAAAGTGATCCGTGAACCTCAAAGTGATGAAATACGTTCGATCTTCCACGTTCACAATGACGATGAATACTTTAAAAAGGTTACGAATGATCAGCGGATTCTAGACATAGTACAATATTTACTAGGTAGTGATGTTTACAT
Organism: Halobacillus salinarum; assembly: GCF_022919095.1. NCBI lineage: Bacteria > Bacillati > Bacillota > Bacilli > Caryophanales > Bacillaceae > Halobacillus > Halobacillus salinarum. The sequence goes on from NZ_CP095073.1 coordinate 2,269,866, forward strand.
TCACCAATCACGCATTAACTACAAACCAGGCTTTACAGGTAAGGAATTCGACTGGCATTCAGATTTTGAAACATGGCATGTGGAAGATGGGATGCCAAGGATGAGAGCTGTGAGCCTATCCATTGCTCTCTCTGACAACTATACCTTTAACGGTCCGCTTATGTTGATCCCTGGATCTCAGAATTACTTCGTAAGCTGCGTAGGGGAGACTCCTGAGGACAACTATAAGGAATCCTTAAAGAAACAAAAGCTCGGGGTACCCGATCATAACAGCTTAAGATGGCTTGCCGATAATGGCGGCGGAATTTCTGTACCAACTGGAAAAGCTGGGGCGATTACTCTGTTTGAAAGCAATACAATGCATGGATCAAATGGAAATATCACCCCATATAGCCGTAACAACTTATTCATGGTATTTAACAGTGTAGAGAATAAATTAGTGGAACCTTTTTCAGGAGGTAAAGAACGTCCGGAGTTTATCGCTGTTAGAGAAGGGGCACGTCCATTAAGCTTCACTTAAGTGAATAGCTGAACTAGGGAACTTTCCTGAAAGATTTTAAGCCGTCCATAAGATGACTCTTATGGACGGTTCTTTTTAGTTCTGTCAGGTTTTAATAATGTTCTTTGCAGAAAACCCCAATGAAGCTCGTGGGCGATGTAATCTCTGCCATCAATCGAAAATCTTCTGTAATCAATATAGACTGCTGTTTTCCCTTGCTTTGATAGTTCTTCAATGATCGCATTCACGTAATTCTGATTAAACACCAAATATTTTTCATCTAAGTCAATAATTATGGTGCCTTTTTTATACCCTAATAGACCAGCAATAAAATAAACGAGTAAAAAAAAGAGAAGAATGGTTATGATCAGGTTCAAATAGAACACTTCCTAAAATAAGCTTTCTAATAATTACGATTGAGAAAAGTATTCGTTTCAGCAGCTAAGGAATTTCGTGATATAATGGAAAGAACAGTTGTTCGAAAAGGAAGGATAATCGTGTCCAAATGGTATCCAAAAAATGGCCGGGTCATTTTCCACGTTGACATGAATAGTTTTTTTGCTTCCGTAGAGATGGCTTTCGATCCCTCTCTTAAAGGCAAACCTTTAGCTATCGCTGGTAATCCTGAAGAAAGAAGAGGAATTGTAGTAACCAGCAGTTATGAAGCAAGGAAGTATGGAGTGAAAACGACCATGCCGGTAGGAGAAGCACGGAGACTCTGCCCTGATTTAATCGTTATGAGCCCCACCTTTGAAAGGTACCGGACGGCTTCGAAGGAAATGTTCAAAATTCTAGCTGACGTTACTCCCATTGTCCAACCAGTTTCCATTGATGAGGGTTATATGGACATTACTGATTGTGAAGCTCAAGGGACGCCTCCTGAGCTTGCCAGGTATATTCAGGAGCGAATTCATCACGAACTTGACCTTCCTTGCAGTATAGGGATTGCTCCAAATAAATTTCTCGCGAAAATGGCGTCAGATATGAAAAAGCCGATGGGAATTACGATTTTAAGAAAAAGGGATTTAGCAAAAAAACTGTGGCCGCTTCCAGTGGAGGAAATGCACGGGATTGGAGAAAAAACGGCCGGAAAACTGCATCATTTACAAATAAAAACGGTTGGTGAACTAGCGGCTGCTTCTCCTTTAGAATTAAAAAGAATCCTTGGAATCAATGGAGAGCGGTTGCAGAACAAAGCAAATGGGATCGATACGAAACCTGTTGATCCGGAAGCCGTCCACGAATTTAAAAGTATCGGAACTTCTACTACATTGCCACACGACACTACTGATGAAACAGAAATTCGCAAAGTCTTGAGAAGACTCGCGGCGAAAGTGGAACAGCGAATGAAGAATAAGCAGGTATTAAGCAGAAATGTCCAGGTTATGATTCGTTATTATGATCGGAAAACGGTGACGAGAAGCAGGCAGCTGCAAGATTATATGTATACGGCTGATGACATTTTTAATATTGCTTTGCAGCAGTTTGAAGCTCATTGGACGCAGGAACCTGTCAGGCTACTTGGTGTGACTGCTCAAGACTTAGCTGATAAAGAAGAAGTAACCCAGCAGTTGAATATTTTTAATTATGAATCTTATGCCAGCAAAGAAAAGCTTTATGACGCCATTGAGAAAATCAATAAAAAATATGGTAATGATACATTTAAGTCTTTATCCTCTTCAGAACAAGGACAGGTGACTACGAGCTTTCAAAAGGATTTCCTTGATGATTACAAAAAAGAATGAGCAAATAATATAGGGAGCTTCGGCTTGCAGAGAAATCAGAAGAGATTTTTCTGCAAGCTAATTTTATGTTTGTTGAGGGATAGATGATAAATATCATTTATTAATAACTTCCAATTGTATTCCCCGAGATTAATGATCCATACCTTTCTTGCCAATCATTCACATAAATAACATATAATAAAATGAAATATTTCGATTGGAATATTTCAAAAAATGTTGTAGGACAATGTTAAGTGTTGTAAGATGATTGTAGAATTGAAATATTACATAGAATATATTTCAAAATTAAAGTGGAGTTGATGGGAATGACGATCAAAGTACAAAATGTAAACAAAAAATACAGAAGCGGAGAAGTAGATATTCACGCGTTACGAGAGGCCACTTTAGAGGTTCCTGACCATGAAATCGTGACAATTCTAGGGCCGTCCGGTTCAGGGAAATCCACACTTCTTAATGTTATTGGTGGGATTGATCAGTTTGACACCGGACGTATAGAAGTAGCAGGCAGTTATCTGGAAACGCTTAAATCCAGCCAGCTAACAGAATTCAGAAGAAATAATATCGGATTCATTTTTCAGCAGTACAACCTCATCCCAACGTTGACGGTAAAGGAAAATGTAGAGGTCGGTAAAGAATTGAGTAGCCAGCCGTTAGATATGGAGGATATTTTACAAAAGGTAGGAATGGAAGATAAGGAAAACAAATTTCCTTATCAGCTTAGCGGAGGGGAGCAGCAGCGCGTAGCAATTGCCAGAGCGCTTATTAAAAATCCAAAGTATTTGTTGTGTGATGAACCCACCGGGGCTCTGGATGAAGAAACGGGCAAAAAGATCCTTTCGTTATTGAAATATGTGAATTCCATCTATGGGACAACGGTGTTAATTATTACTCATAATCAAGGGATAGGAGATATGGCTAATCGTGTCATAAGAATGAAGAGTGGGGAAATTACTGATTCTTTTATCAATGAACACCCTATCGAACCAGAGAAGGTGACCTGGGCATGATCTTACGAAAAACAATACCAAGAAATATCAGAGAGAAAAAATTTCAATATTCAGGGGTTACGCTTCTGCTCTTCTTTTCTGTGATGCTGTATGTAGGTTTGTCGATGGCAATTTCTACCCTTGATAAGAGAAATGAGCAGTTTTCCAAAGAAAACAACCAGGAAAGCTTTCATTTAGTAACAAGTGATACGCTTTCTAAAGAGCAGTTGTCGACATGGGAAAATGAGTATCATTTTAAATTAGAAGAAAGACATTACCAGAACCTCCAAGTTTCTGAGGATACAACGTTGCGGTTGTTAGGAATAACGAATAAAATAAACATTCCTTTTATTTCTGAAGGGAAGATGCCGGATAAGTCTGGGGAAATTGCTGTAGCAGAGGCTTTTGCAGCGAAAAATGGTTTCCAAATTGGTGATGAAATTGACTTAAATGGTACGAAAGGGAAAATTACAGGTTTTGTATATTTACCTGACTACATCTATATGATTCAGCACCAGTACGACATTATAAGCAATCCAAAGCAGTTTGGAATTGGGATTACAGTACAAGACACGTTTTCAAAAACGAATCGGCCATTGCAGACAGAGGTACTGGGATTTAAGGAAAATGGCAAAATACCTAATGAGTTTCTTACTGATGTAAAAAAACAATCAGCCATTCTGCAATATGTTGAAAATGAAGAAAATGCGAGAATCCAATATATAGATTCAGAAATTGAGGGGGCAAGTACGACCATAACTTCTCTTTCCACCTTTATTCTCATTCTCTCAATAGTAATGATTTTGATGCTCATGAAGCGACGTTTGGAGCTTCAAAGGAAAGAGATTGGTACACTGCTTGCGTTAGGGTACCGACGGAATGAGTTGCAATTCCATTATCTTGGCTATGCTTGGATCGTTGGATTAACAGGAAGTGTTACAGGAATATTGGCAGGCGCAGGATTATCTGTTCCATTATCCAATATGTATTCGAATTATTTTAATTTACCTGCTGTTTCCATGTTTGACTGGAGTCCTTCAGCCTTATTGATAGGTTTTTTCATGCCGATTATACTGTTAGTACTTTTGACAACAGTTGTAATTCACCGAACGTTAAGACTGGATCCTTTAACTCTGCTTCGACCGAAGGAAGTAACGAGTGGAAAGAAATCCTGGTTTGAGAAGCTTCCATGGATGCAAACTGGTACTTTTATAAGAAGATTCCGGTTAAGGCTGCTCGTTCGAAATAAGGCTAGAAGTTTTTATATTTTTCTTGGAGTTATGTTTTCCACCATACTCCTTCTGTTTGGGTTTATTGCGTTTCGTTCGATGAACCAGCTGGTCGATACAACTTATCAGGATGTTCAGAGTTATAATTACGCCGTCCATTATAAATCCTTGCAATCGGATGAAGTGCCTGAATCCGAAAGTCCATTTGTGATGTCGGAAATCAAAATAGCAAATGACAAGGGGAAAAAATCGAAAGCGAGTCTATACGGAATTATACCTGAAACAGATTATTTACATTTAATGAATGGGGAAGAGAGGCTGAATCAGTCTCTTAATGATGGAGTTGTAATTAGTAGGCCATTAGCTGCCGTACTCGGGGTAAATAAAGGGGATTCCTTGACGCTGACGAATACGCTGAACCAAAAAGAATGGGATACCCAGGTTCAGGGGGTTACAGATATTTACATCGGAAAAACTCTCTATCTTCCTTTAAAAAAGGTTAATGCATTCTTAGGCTATCCAAAGGGTAGTTATACAGCAGTTTGGCAGAAGAATAAACCTGAAGTTACTAATAATGTGTTTATGATTGAAGATAAGCAGAAGGTCATTGACAGCTTTGAAGCGTCTTCGGGGGCTACTCGATATTCTGTCTTTGGCATGGCCGGATTCGCTATTATGATCGGTGTCATCGTCTTGACTCTGCTTACAAATTTAATTGTAGAAGAAAATTCACCTTCAATTTCATTATTTAAAGTAATGGGCTACACGAACCAGGAGGTTTCCAAACTGGTTTTAAATGTGTACACTCCTGTAGTGTTTTTATCCTATTTTATTTCTATTCCATTAGCTGTGCTTGGACTGAAAGCTACATTTAACAGCCTTGTGGAACAAACAGGATTCCTCCTTCCGACCACACTTACCGGGGGATGGTCGTTCTAGGACTTGTGGTGATTTGGTTTACGTACTGGGTGTCTTTGTCTCTGTCGAAACGTAAATTAAAAAAGATTTCCCTTCAGGAAGCGTTAAAAAAGCAACAAGATTAATCAGAGAAGCAGCAGACACTAGGACCTACCATGCGTCTGCTGCTATTTGTTATCCTAAGATTTTTTTTATGAAAAAAAGCCCGGTTTTTGAATCAGGATATCGAAAACGGTGGTCAAACTTTGTCGATTGGTTAGTAATGCTTTTAGTATGGGTGAATGTTTCAAAACTGGCCTGACCATGATACATTCCTATACCGCTTTCGCCGATTCCTCCAAATGGGAGGTGAGGGTTTAGAGTATGATAAAGCGTATCATTAATACAGCCTCCTCCAAAGGATAGGGATGTCGTAATAAACATTTGTTCTTCTTTGTTTTCGCCAAAATAATAAAGGGCTAAAGGTTTTGGCTTTGCTTTTACCATACTGACGGCTTCCTCCAAAGAAGAAAAAGTAAATACCGGAAGAAGAGGGCCGAATATTTCCTCTTCTTTAAGAGCTTCATGGCTGTTTAAGCCATCCAGGATGGAAGGTTCGATTTTTTGGTTGCCATCATGAACTTCTCCGCCATAAATGATTTCGCTGGCAATAAGATGTTTTTTTAATCGTTTATAATGATGATCATTAACAATTTTTACGTATTTCCCATTTTTTACAGGCTGGTCTCCATAAAACATCTGAATGTAAGATTTGATATGAGCAAGAAGTTCGTTCTTAATAGTGTGGTGCACAAGTAAATAATCCGGAGCTATACACGTTTGGCCGGCATTTGTAAATTTACCCCAGACTATCCGTTTAGCAGCGAGATGAAGTACAGCATCTTTGTGCACGATAGCCGGGCTTTTTCCTCCTAATTCTAATGTTACAGGGATCAGGCGGGAACTCGCCTGAGCTAGTATTTTTTTTCCTACCGATGTGCTCCCAGTGAAAAAGACGTAATCTAATGGCTGCATCATGAGCTGCTCCGTCACTTCTTTACCGCCTTCTACGACTGCAATATATTCCTCTTTGAAGTATTGGTTGATCATCTTTTTTAATACCCATGAGACAGTAGGCGTCACTTCAGACGGTTTTAAAATAATGGTATTCCCTGCAGCTATTGCGCCAATTACAGGAGCCAGGGAAAGTTGAAGTGGATAGTTCCAAGGCGCAATTACCAGTACGAGCCCATAGGGATCCTTTAGTATATAATTGCGTGAACCAATGTGAGTGAAGGGAGCTTTTACTTTTTCTGGTTTCATCCATTGCTTAATATGCTTCAACTGCTCGTTAATCTCATTTTTTAAGACTGCAATCTCACCAGCGTAAGCCTCGTATTCGGATTTACTCAAATCGTAGCGGAGTGCACGTAAAATGGGCTTTTCAAAGGTAATCAGCATTTGCTTGAAACGTTTAAGCTGTTTCCTTCGAAAATCATAGCTCCTCGTGTGGCCTTCTTCAAACCATTGTTTCTGTAGCTTTACTAAGTTTTCCATAACCTCTCTCCTTTACAAATGGAAAGGGATATAATGCTGATAATAATCATAAGCAAGAATCGTATTGGGAAAGATCGCTTTTGCATCTTTTTCTAAGATACTCAAGTCCTGGTCCTGATACCTCGATGAAAAGTGATTGAGAATCAAAGTCCCAGCATCTGCTTCTCTTGCTAGTGAGGCAGCCTGGTAAACGGTCGAGTGGAAGTAGTCATAAGCCATTTGCTCTTCTTTACTTGCAAATGTGGCTTCGTGTACAAGGACATCTACGCCTTCAAGTTTTTGCTTCAAGGAAGGAATATATCTCGTATCCCCTAATATGGCCAATTTTCTTCCCCGCTTCGGGGGCCCGACGACGTCATCACGATAAATCACCCTTCCGTCATCAAGCCGGGTAACGGGCTGTTTCTTTATTTGCTGATAAATAGGGCCGGGTGTAATACCTTGTTCCGTTAATTTATCCGGCTGCAGTTCACCGAGTTTATCTTTTTCATTAATTAGAAACCCATAACTTTCCATTCCATGGTCCAAGGCAATGGATTCAACTTGGAATTGCTCGTCTTCAAACAGCAGTCCTTCTTCGATTTCCTTTATATAAAGAGGGTACTTCAACCTAGTTCCGCTTACTTTCAAACTAATGTCAACGTATTCCTTCACACCTTTAGGGCCATACACGGTAACAGGAGATTCCCCTCCCTGGAAGGACCGGCTGCTAAGTAGGCCGGGAAGGCCGTATAAATGGTCGCCGTGTAAATGGGTGAGAAATATTTTTTCGATTCGTCGAGGTCGGACGGACGTATGTAAAATTTGATGCTGAGTGGCTTCTCCGCAGTCAAATACCCAAGTCGTTCCACGTTCTTCTAACAGCCTCAATACGAGAGAAGAAACGTTGCGGTTTTTAGAAGGCACTCCTGAGCCTGTTCCTAGAAAGAATAATTCCAAAAGTTATCCCTCCTTTTTTCTCATCATACCACCTGAACCTTATAGAAGTACATAATTCGCCCTTGCCGAAGAGACAAGTAATCAATAGAGACTGGGAGTAGATGAATAGCAACCCGTCTTAAGACAAAACAAGGAAAGATAGAGAAATTCCGAAGTTGTCGATAGTTATGACTTTTGAAAATAAGCTCCGCCTATCCCTGCCTGCATCCGGCAGACTGCGGAAGCCGGAAAAAGCTGGCGGACGTCGCCTATTCTCATCCTATAAAACTACTGCCCACAGAAATAACGGGAATTAAATAAGGCGTTTTTCCATTATAAAAAATCCGAATGATGGTGAAATTTTGTGATAAGATTTCACCATCATTCGGATATTAGAATGGCTGAAACACGTGCGTGCCAGCCATTTTTAATTACCATCCGCGATTGTATTGTCTTGGCCCATCGAGCTTATATCCAAGCTCATCCGCAGCTTGTTTCGGCCAATAAGGATTTCTTAATAAAGCTCTGGCAAGAAAGATTAAATCTGCCCGCTTATTTTGCAAGATCTCTTCAGCTTGAATGCCCCTTGTAATCAGTCCGACAGCCCCTGTATCAATCTCAGCTCCTGACTTAATATTTTCAGCATACCTGAGCTGGTAGCCGGGATAAGGGTCTATGGAGGCAGGAACAACGCCACCCGAGCTAACGTCGATCAAATCTACGTTTTGTTCTTTCATTTGCTTAGCAAAGTAAATAAAATCCTCCTGGGTATTTCCTTGAGGGTGGTACTCCTCCCCAGAAATACGAACGAATAATGGACCGTTCCACACTTCCTGCACTGCAGAAATCGTCTCTTTTAGAAAACGATATCGATTCTCAGCCTTTCCGCCATAATCATCATCCCTTTTGTTCGTTAAGGGAGAGAGGAACTGATTGATCAGATATCCATGCGCTCCGTGCAGCTCAATAATATCAAATCCGGCTAGAGAAGCTCGATGGGCTGCATCCTTAAATGCTGCAATAGTCCGTCTGATATCTTCTTTAGTCATTTCTTGTGGCTGCTTAAAGGATTCATTAAAAGCAAGAGCACTTGGTGCATAAATGGTGCTCCTTAAATTCGCTTTACGACCTGCATGAGCAAGCTGGATTCCAGCCTTGGCATTATGCCTGTGGATGGCATCCGTGATCGTTTTCAGACCTTCTATTTGTTCGTCATTCCAGATCCCCAGATCTTCATGTGATATACGACCTTCAGGCAGAATTGCTGCCGCTTCAGTCATGACAAGGCCCACTTGTCCTGCCGCACGGCTTTCATAATGGGCGATATGGAAAGGCTGGATTTTACCATCCTGATTATCGCAAGAGTACATACACATAGGAGACATCACGATGCGGTTTTTTAACGTGACGTTCTTAACGGTATAGGGAGAAAAGAGCAGATTTTTCAATAGGGCGGCCTCCTTCAATAGATAAATCAAACACAACTTTAAAATACCAAAACGGATGGCAGTCTGCTAATAATTGAACTGTACAGCCCAATGAAGCGCCCTATTTCTTGTCTTTTCTTTTCTGCCATTGCTTCCAGTATTCTACCGCTTCGTAAGGAACATCTGTAAACAATCCATTACAGCCTAAGGAAAAACACTTTTTCATAAGAGTGGGGCGGTTTACCGTATAGATCCTTAAATCTAAACGATGTTTCTGGCAGCTTTTTACAAGCTTTTTATCTAACAAGCGATGCTTAACATGTAAGGCATCTGCGTGAATTGATGCCGCATATCCGGCCAGGTTTCTCATTTTAGTAGACGTAAGAAAGGCGGTTTGGATGGAAGGATTGATCTCCTTCATTTTCATAATGCTGTCTGCATTAAAACTGGAGATAACTGTTCGATCTAGGACTTGGTAATTTTTAAGGCATTCGTAAACTATTTTTTCAATATGTTTGTATGCAATCACGTTTGTTTTTAGTTCAACATTTAATACCATAGGCTGAGGCTGAAACCAGCAAAGAAAATCTTCCAATGTTACAATGGAGCTGTCTGAAAATTTCGGTGAAAACCAGCTGCCAGCGTCCAATAAACGAAGCTCTGAATATGTATAATCTTGAACAAAGCCTGTTCCATTTGTTGTTCTTCGTAAATTCTCATCATGAATAAGGACAGGGATGTTGTCTTTTGTTAATTGCACATCTGTCTCTATACCATCAGCATAAGCTTCGCGGGCAAGTTCAAAAGCGGCCATCGTATTTTCAGGAGCCAGTTTACTTGCTCCACGGTGGGCGTAAATGAAAGTTTTTGTCAAAAGGTTCACCTCTTATCTAGGTTATGCTCGTTTTGATTGTGGGCGATCGGCAGAGAAAAGTCAATGATTAGGAGAGTGGCTGTTATGAGTGAATGGAAGTCAAAAGAGCAGTTAACCGAACTGCTTTGCTCACTAGTAGAATACCCTAGTATTACCGGCAGTAACGCCGAGATAGCGATCATCGAATACTTATATTATATTTTAGCGGACAAGAAATATTATCAAAAACATCCCGGACACGTAAGTCTTCATCCTCTGGAGGATGGACGTCAGCTCATGTCAGCTCTCGTTAAAAAAGAAGGCAGACAAGAAACAATCGTCCTAATAGCTCATGCTGATGTCGTCGGTGTACAGGATTACGGGTCATACCAAAACCTTGCCTTTTACCCTAAGGAACTCACTCAAGAGCTCCGTAAACATATAAAAGACTTACCAGAAGATGCTGCCAAGGATTTAAACGCTGGGAATTGGCTCTTTGGCAGGGGGACAATGGATATGAAAGCAGGCCTGACCGTTCATCTATCATTATTAGAGAGAGCTATGGAAGGAGATTTTGACGGCAATCTCTTATTGATTGCCGTACCTGATGAAGAGGTCAATTCTCAAGGGATGCTCGCCGCACTTCCGATACTAAAGGAATTAGAAGAGAGCGAAGAGCTTTCTTACAAGCTTGCTATTAATGGAGAGCCAATGTTTAGCAAATACCCTGGTGATCCAGCTTATTACTTGTACACAGGGTCCATCGGCAAAACTCTGCCTGGATTTTTATGTTATGGGAAAGAAACACATGCCGGTGAACCATTTGGAGGATTAAATGCCAATTTAATGCTCAGCTATGTCGCTCAGGAAATGGAACTGAACGGAGCGTTTATTGAAGAAGTCGAAGGCGAGAGAACGCCACCGCCCATCAGCTTGATGCAACGGGATTTAAAACATGAATACTCCGTGCAGACACCTCAAGCAGCTGTAGCGATGTATAATGTTCTTTATATGAAGCAGACCATTGAGGAACTTAATGAAAAGCTGCTGCGGGCTTGTGAACGTGCACGGCCGAAAATCATAGAGCATTATGAAAAACAAGCGGCGAACTATTTAAAGAAAGGGCAGACCTCTTCCTTTAAACCTACGGTGAAAATACTTACCTATAAGGACCTTTATGAAGAAGCTGTTAAGCGGTTTGGCGAAAAAGAAGTAGATCGGCACCAGAATTTATTGATCAACCAGAGGGATCAAGGAGACAGGGATTTTTCCACGCTGCTTGTTCAAAACCTGGCTGCATTGTGCAAGGATTTAGGCCCAATGATCATTCTTTTTTACAGCCCGCCTTTTTATCCATCAGTATCCTCGCACAGCGACAAGATGATTCAACATGGCGCACAGGTAGCCATGGATTATGCGAAGGAGGAATACGGAGTAGAAGTGCAGGAAGTTGAATATTTTACCGGGCTTTCGGATTTAAGCTTTATCGGTCCGGTCTCAAGTAAGTCGCCAATCGAAAATTTGATTGAACAAATGCCTATCCAAGGGAAAGGTTTTCTTCTCCCAACGGATGTCATGGAATCGATAACGATGCCTATTATTAATATCGGCCCGTTGGGTAAAGACGCCCATCAATGGACAGAGCGGCTTGAACTTTCTTATAGTTTTGAAATGCTTCCGAAAATCCTTGCAAAAACAATTACGCATTTTTTCGAAACTCCTGAAAAAGGCTGAACTTATGAGAACCCAACCTTGTCGGTAACTTGCCGGCAGGGTTGCTTTTCGAATACATGGAAAAAATGGAATTTAGAGTTTTACAGGACTCAAGCGTGCTAATTCTTACTGGAGATAAGAGTGGGCTGGTACAGAAATTTCTGCTACAATAAGAGTAATTTAATGAATGATCATTCATTTATTTGGGGGAACAAGTCATGCAGACAATGAAAGATATGATTCATACGTTAACACTGCCTACTCCTTACGCTGTTGGTGAAGTACACTGCTATTTATTAATAGGAAGCACAGTCACCTTAGTTGATGCAGGTGTAAAAACATCGAAGGCATGGGAGGAACTTAAGTCCCAGTTAAAGAGGCTCGACATCGAGCCGGAAGATGTGGAGCAGATTATTCTCACTCACCACCATCCTGACCACATGGGACTCATCGAGTCTTTTCCTCATTTAAGAACTATAGCGGGGCACTACAAGCTTCGCCCGTGGCTGGAAAGAAGTGAACAGTACTTACAGAGGTACGAACAGTTTTTTACATTGATGTATGAAGAAGCGGGTGTTCCTGAAACGTTCCATTCTTTTTTGAAGACACTGAGAAAACCGTTAAAATGGACGGCTCAAAGCAAGCTGACTTTGGAACTTCAAGAAGGCGACAAAATACCAGGACATGAAGACTGGGAGACGATCGAAACCCCAGGCCATGCACAATCTCACTTATCCTTCTTCAGGTCGGCTGATGGAGCTTTATTAGGCGGGGACCATCTGCTGCCTCATATCTCTTCCAACCCTTTATTGGAGCCTCCTTTTCAGCCAGGTAGTGAACGTCCAAAGCCTTTGCTGCAATATAGACATTCAATGGATAAAATTTTACGTTATTCCGTATCCAGGGTTTATCCGGGCCACGGTCAGAGCTTTTCAGGCGCTCATGAATTAATTCATAAACGCTTCAAAAGTCAGGAGGCACGCGCTGAAAAAGTAAAGAAGATCATCGGCAGTCATTCACCGATGAATGCGTATCAAGTATGCGAGCATTTGTTTACAAAGCAAATGGGTAGTCAGTTTGGGTTAACCATGTCTGAAACGATAGGACAACTTGATTACTTAGAATCGATTCAGGAAATAGCAAGCTCATATGATAGTAGACAAAAATTATATTATGTAAACTAAGGGGTTTAATATGGTCAATCGATTACAAGGAAAAAAGATACTTATTACTGGAGCGTCGAGCGGAATAGGGATGTATCTAGCTATTCATGCAGCAAGGTCCGGAGCAGTTCCGATTTTGACTGCCCGCTCGGAAGATCGTCTTGAATTGATAACAGAAAAGATTAAAGAACAGTTTGGGGTTCCTGTTATTGGTATAAAGCGGATTTGTCGAATGACATGGAATGGAAGGATGTCATAGATCAAATTTGTTTTGATCACGGGTATGTTGATGCTTTGATTAATAATGCAGGGATGGCCGTTTTCGATTTGGTCGCTGAATCGAAATGGCAGGATATCGAACAAATGTTGAACGTCAATGTGAAATCGCTCATGCGTGCTGTCCACCAGCTGCTGCCGCATTTTTTGAACAGAGGAGAAGGACATATTGTAAATATAGCTTCGCAAGCAGGTAAAGTTGCAACGCCTAAGTCTGCGGTGTATTCCTCCTCAAAACATGCGGTGATAGGGTTCACAAATGCACTCAGGCTGGAAGTAGAAGACCGGGGCATTATGGTGACTTCAGTAAATTTAGGGCCGGTAAGGACGAACTTTTTTAAGAATGCAGATCCATCCGGTATTTATAAGCATTCGGTTGAACCAATTATGCTTGATCCTAATACCGTTGCTTTATCAGTTATCCGTTCTCTGTTTAAGAATAAGCGGGAAATCAATCTGCCTCTGTGGATGAATTCAGGGAGTAAGGTTTATCATTTAGCTCCGTCTCTAATGGAAAAAGCTTTGAAGAGCCAATTTAATAAAAAATAAACAAAAAGATTGCTTCCTCTTTTAGATTTGCTTATTATATGTAAAAAGAGGTGATCTTTGATGAAGTTATCGATTACCGACGAAGCAGCTTCCCAGCTCAAAAGGTTGTCTGGTGAGCAACAGCCGATGATTCGATTATTCTACGATACCGAAGGGTGTGGTTGCGGTGTCAACGGTCTGCCGACGATTCGCCTTGACCAAAAGAAGCGTGAAACTGACAAAACAGTAGACAATCAATGGTTTTCTGTTGTGATTGATGACCAGCAAGCGATATTTTTTAAGCCGGAAATGAAGCTTGATTTTCTTAAAGGAAGTTTTCGTCTCTCCAGTCCTGAAGGTATTTTGAATCCGATAATATCCTCAAAAGACGTAAAAGAGGGGGCGGTACTTTGAAAAACAAGAACAACCACGGAAATCTTAAGGATCAGCTGAATAAGGACGTCTTGGAACAGCTGCAATCTAAAAAGTCTCAGTTAAAAGCACACCAGGAAGAACTAGCAGAAAAGGAACGAAAACGGAGACTCGAAGAAAAAAGGCAGAGAGAAGCGAACAAAAGCTTTGAAGAGCTGCTGAATGAAAGTGACCTTGACTGGAAATCATTCAAAAGATAAATGCAACCGCCTGAAATTTAATTTTTTCAGGCGGTTTTATTTTTTTATAATGATTAAAGAAAACCAGAGTTACTTCATTAAGAACGGTGTTTTTGGTATGTGATCGGCGAGGTCATCGATTGAAGCTCTCCAAAAATCTGCTCTGTTAAAGGAGAAGCTTTTAAATAGCTCAAATTATCTTCAAGCTGTTCAAGAGAACTGGCACCAAATACCGCGGTTGCTACTGTTGGATGGTGCAGCACGTACTGAAGCGCAAGAGCAGTAAGGCTGCGATCGTCGCTCGCATAATCCTGCCATTTTTTTATGATGGCCATCAGCTCTTCATAACTGTAATCAAGAAACCCTTCCTCTGCTTTTTTGCTGGCTTTTTCTTCCCCCTTGGAAGAGAGCATCCCTTTAGCAAGAGGTCCGCGGGCAAGTACGCTTATATTATGGTTTCCAAGTAGTTCAAGCACCTCTTCTTCAGGTCTGCGGTCGAGGGCATTATACTGCATCATTACGCTTGCAATCGAAGATTTTTCAACGTATTCTTTTATGACATTCGGGCGGATGGAAGAGATCCCGTACGCTCTGATATATCCTTCCTTCTTGAGTTCTTCAAACGCCTCTATGCTTTCATCAATCGGATCATCTATCGTACCTCCGTGCAGCTGATAAAGGTCAATATACTCTGTTTTCAGTCGCTGCAGGCTGTCCTTTACTCCTCGTTTGATATGAGTCTTGGAAGGATCCCACGTCCACCCTTCCTGTCCAGGAGTAAAGTGGTTTCCAACTTTTGTCCCGAGAATGAGGTCTTCTCTTCGCCCTTTAATGGCTTCTCCAACAATTTGTTCATTTAAACCGAAATTGTAAAGGTCAGCCGTATCTAAATAATTGATTCCTGCATCTAATGCCCTATCGATGATTGATTTAGCTTTCTCTTTATCTGTGCCTAAGGACATGCAGCCCAGACTGATTTCGGATACATATAATTCTGAATTGCCTAGTTGACGTTTATTCATCATCCACATCCTTTCTTTTTCCATCCTATCGAAAAACTCGGGTAATGATCCATTCCTGTGATAGAATCAATAATAGACTAAACCTGAGAGGATGGTTTGCATGAAAAAATTCGAAGAAAAAACGATTGAAACAGAATCCATTTATAAAGGAAAGATTGTCGATCTCAGAGTCGATACAGTTACATTACCCAATGGAAAAACATCTAAACGGGAACTCATTGACCATCCAGGTGCTGTTGCTGTGATTGCCCTGACCAAAGAAGGGAAACTGGTGATGGTCGAACAGTACCGTAAACCAATGGAAAAAAGCCTTGTGGAGATTCCTGCTGGTAAGCTTGAGGAAGGAGAACAACCTAAGATTACTGCACTTAGGGAATTAGAGGAGGAAACAGGATACACTACCGAGCATCTAGAATATATCACATCTTTTTATACGTCTCCAGGATTCGCTAATGAACTTGTCCATATTTATTTTACTGATAATATCCGCCCGCTGAAAGAAGCAGTTGGAACGGATGAGGATGAATTTGTAGAACTGATGGAAATTACGCTGGAAGAAGCGGTTCAACTAGAGAAAGAAGAAAGAATTCACGATGTGAAAACGTCCTATGCTCTTCTCTTTCTAAAGTTGAAGGAAGCACAGAAGTAACCCTGCGTTCTTGCTTCGCTGAGTTACATATTCAAACCGGGTGGAAAGAGCAGTTGGTACTTCCAACTCTATAACCATTTAGTAAAAGAAACGAGAAAATGATGACCTATAGGGATAGAGAGGATTTACGGATGTCCGGAAAAGAAAACCAAAGAAGACTATCATTCATTTGAGAGATGGCCATCTGCCTAGTAAAGCAGGAGGCGGTTATACTAATGGAAAAATAATACTGGATTTAGCAGCAGTGGTCTATTTACTGCCACTCTTTCATAGATTAGTCATAGACCGTATATGAAAGGGTGAAAGATTCATGCAGCAGGGTGTCCGGATCGTAAGAAAAGACATACAAAGCCACGTGAATATTTTCGTGTTTATTTTTGTGTTATTTATCATGGGAATGGTATTTGGAGCCGTGATCGTCAACAGCATGAACTTCGTCCAAAAAGAAGATTTATTTTTCTATCTTAAAAAATTCTTTGAAAATACGATCGATGTGGATGGTGTAACCAAAGCAACGCTTTGGAAGGAAACGATGCTCTATCACATCAAGTACATGCTCCTCTTATTTCTACTCGGAATATCCGTCGTAGGCATGCCGATCATTACGGTTCTTTTATTTATTAAAGGTTTAGTCGTCGGTTTCTCTGTAGGTTTCCTAGTCAATCAGATGGGATGGTACGGACTATTGGTCTCATCAGCAGCGATTGCCCCGCAGAACCTTTTGATCATTCCTGTTTATTTAGCGGCTGGGGCACTTGCATTAATGTTTTCTTTGACCTTGTGCAGACAGCTGTTTATTCGGCGCGTCCATCAGCCCATTCTACAAGCTTTTGCTCGTTACAGCATGTTGTTTTTAGTTCTAATGACAGGGTTAGTGATCGCGTCAACTGTAGAAGTGTTTTTGTCAAATTCATTTCTGGAGATGATTTTAAAGTGGATCTATCAATAAATCGATTATCATATAATAATAATTATAAATAATAAATTGTAATCATTATAATTTGACACTCGTTCTGTCTCTGATTATAATAAAATTGGAATTACGAGGGAGGGACAAACGAGATGGAGCATCGCATAGAGCGAATTAAAAAGCAATTGCATTCCCAGAGCTATAAATTAACACCTCAGCGGGAAGCTACAGTACGTGTGCTTTTAGAGAACGAAGCAGACCATTTGAGTGCGGAAGATGTTTACCTCCTCGTAAAAGAGAAAGCACCAGAGATTGGTCTTGCAACTGTTTATCGCACACTTGAATTACTATCAGAGCTGAAAATCGTGGATAAAATTAACTTTGGGGATGGAGTATCCCGTTATGATTTAAGAAAAGAAGGCGCACAACATTTCCATCACCACTTAGTCTGCATCGAATGTGGGTCGGTGGAAGAAATTGAAGAAGATTTATTAGGTGATGTAGAAAAGCTGGTAGAAGGTGAGTGGGGGTTTCAAGTTAAAGACCACCGCTTAACTTTTCATGGTGTATGCCGTCAATGCCAGAAGGCTGAAGTCGCAGCAGGTTCAGGCAATGGCTCCAATGAACAAAATGAGCGTTAGTTAATGGAATAGGAACGAGTACTTAACACACCCGGCTTCTATACAGAAGCCGGGTCATTTGTTTTTAAAATGGATTTGTTGCCCATTGCAGGGAGGTTTTAATAAAAATCCTCGGATGAAGTTTAAGAAGGGAAACCATGTATTCGGCGATATCTTCAGGCTGCATAAACTTCTCTTTATCTGCTTCTTCAAGCTTGTCTCCCATTGACAACTCCGTAGCTACAAGACTTGGGTTGAGTGTACTTACGCGGATATTATTTTTTCTGACTTCCTGCATAAGAGCTTCTGTCATTCCTTGTACAGCAAACTTGGAAGCGCTGTAGGACGTAGAACCGGCTGTTCCTTTTAATCCGTTACTAGAAGAAATAGTAATAATATCCCCATTGGACTTTTCTATCATTTTTGGTAAGACTGCTCTTGTCATATGGTAGGTGCCAAAAACATTCACTTCCAGTACTCGTTTCCATTCATCTGGTTCGATGTCTAGAAAAGAGCCTTTGGTGCTGATTGCGGCGTTATTAATAAGGATATCTGGAGACCCAAGCTTGGCAGTTAAATAATCTACGGCTTGTACTGTTTCCTTTAGATCAGCAAGATCAGCAGAAGCCGATGCCGTATTCACCCCAAAGTCTGCGGCTTTTTTTGCAGTTTCATCAAGTCTTTCTTCGTTTCGGGCAATGAGTCCGACGTGAACTCCTTCGCTTGCGAGCTGCAAGACAGTAGCTTTCCCTATTCCTCTGCTTGCTCCCGTTACAAATGCTACTTTTTTTGAAATATCCTGGCTCAAGTTCATCATCCTTTCTCATTTTTCTCTAGTGTAAATAGTTTCTTAACGGTTAGCAATTTCTTTGTTTAAAAGAAACAGCAGGCAGTATTTTCAGAAAAAAGAGTAAATTAGAGTGGAAGGAGGAATCTATTTACAAACGAAATAAAATCGTGTAGGTTATGATTAGATAAGGCTGACATGTATATTTGTGTGTTTTTTAGGCATATCCTTTACTATAGTCATAGAAAAGGGAGGCCCAAAAGGCGATGCTAAAGCGCACAATTGAGGATCTGCTGAAAGTCCTTATTGTATTTGTAGTTTGTACATGTGTATTTTATTTCGCATTGCGTATGGTACATGAGGAGTATGATAGACAACATCGATACGACCCGCCAGGCGGTTCAGCTGTAAAAGTATTTGAACCGGCTGATCAAGATTGGACAGACCGTTTATCGATTTTTTTTCAACTGGGGGAATAAAAGTCATGATGCAGCATCCACTTGATGACTTTCTACATTACTTAACTGTGGAACGAGGCTTATCTAAGAACACCATTCAATCGTACAAACGTGATTTGACTCAATATATGAACTTTCTTGAAAATCAGGAAGGTGTGAATGATTGGGACCGTGTGTCACGTACTCATATTATGAAATATTTGTATGAGTTGAATGATAAGGGGCGCTCTCGTGCCACTGTAGCCAGACTGCTTTCTTCGATCAGGCTTTTCCACCAATTTCTAATTCGTGAGAAGGTTGCCGGTCAGGATCCCAGCTTACATATTGAAACGCCAAAAAAAGAAAGGAAACTTCCGAAGGTCCTTTCATCAAAAGATGTGGAGAAACTGTTAAGTCTGGAAGCTGAGGATCCTTTTACAGCACGAAATAAAGCCATGCTGGAAATGCTTTATGCAACAGGTCTTCGCGTAACAGAACTCGTATCATTAAAAGTTTCAGATTTAAATTTAATGATGGGATTTGTCCGCTGCCTTGGTAAAGGATCCAAAGAAAGAATTGTGCCCCTTGGGGATTTGGCTAGAGACGCTGTTGAAGTCTACTTAAGAGATTATCGCAGTACATTGATCAAGCATAAAACGACAGAAGAACTTTTCGTTAATCACCATGGAAACTCTTTATCCAGACAAGGGTTTTGGAAGATTCTGAAAGCGGTTGCCCAAGAAGTGGGGATTCAAAAGGAAATTACCCCCCATACACTAAGGCATTCCTTTGCGACTCATTTACTTGAAAACGGAGCAGATTTAAGAGCTGTTCAAGAAATGCTCGGCCACGCTGATATTTCTACGACCCAGATCTATACACATGTGACAAAATCACGGTTGAACGAAGTTTATCGCTCTTATCATCCACGAGCGTAAACTTTTTTTGGGTTTTTAGTTGTCTGACATCCTACATCTTGCAAGATGAGCGTAATTTTTAATTTGTTTGGGAAAGTAAAACTTAGGAGGGATCGAGAATGAAAACATTTGATCGTATTTTTGTAATCGTAATGGACTCCGTAGGTATTGGGGAAGCACCTGATGCCGGAGAGTTTAATGATAAAGGAGCCAACACACTTGGTCATATTGCTGAGCATATGAACGGGTTACATATGCCGCACATGGAAGAGCTTGGTCTGGGCAATATTCGACCTATCCAAGGTATAGAACCTGCCGATAAGCCAAAAGCTCATTATACCACTATGAAAGAAGCCTCTAACGGAAAAGACACGATGACGGGGCATTGGGAAATCATGGGTCTTTATATAGATAAGCCTTTTAGAACTTTTCCTGACGGATTTCCAGAAGAACTGTTAAACGAGATCAAAGAACGCACGGGTCGTGGAATCGTTGGCAATAAACCAGCCTCTGGAACTGAGATTATTAAAGAACTCGGAGAACATCATATGGAAACTGGAGATTTAATTATTTATACCTCTGCGGATTCTGTTTTACAAATTGCAGCACACGAAGAGGTTATCCCTCCGGAAGAGCTTTATGAAATCTGCGAACTTTGCCGTGAGCTGACGCTTGATGAAAAATATATGGTGGGTCGAGTGATCGCCAGGCCGTTTGTTGGCAGACCAGGATCATTTGAGCGGACCTCCAACCGCCATGATTATGCCTTGAAACCTTTTGGACGTACTGTGATGAATGAACTTAAAGATGAAGATTATGACGTCATCGCAATTGGAAAGATCTCAGATATCTACGATGGTGAAGGGGTTACGAAAGCTGTGCGTACAAAGGATAATATGGATGGTATGGATCAGATTGTGGCTTCTATGGACATTGACTTTAATGGAATTTCTTTTCTAAACCTGGTGGACTTTGATGCAAAGTTCGGCCATCGTCGTGATCCACAGGGTTATGGGGAGGCACTGGAGGCTTATGATAAACGCTTACCAGAAGTTCTTGAAAAATTACAGCCTGAAGATTTGCTGCTAATTACGGCTGACCACGGAAATGATCCAATTCACCACGGGACAGACCATACTCGTGAACTTGTGCCGCTGATTGCTTACCATACAGCTATTAAAGAAGGTCGGGAATTAGAACAAAGAGACACATTTGCAGATCTTGGGGCTACTATTGCGGAAAATTTCTCAGTGAAGAAGCCTGCATACGGCCAAAGCTTTTTAAAAAATATTTCAGAAGGAGGAGAGAGAGCATGAACAAAATGTACTTAAGAGATGCAGCTAATTTTATTCAGAAGGAAATGGATATATCCCCTACAGTAGGTTTGATTTTAGGTTCAGGGTTAGGGGTTCTTGCTGATGAAATTCAAAATCCGGCGGTCATTCCCTACAAGGATATCCCTCATTTTCCTGAGTCAACGGTTTCAGGGCACAAAGGACAGCTGGTCATAGGAGAATTAGAAGGTCGTCAAGTCATTGCCATGCAAGGACGCTTCCATTATTACGAGGGGTACACAATGGAGCAGGTAACCTTTCCTGTAAGAGTGATGAAAGAGTTAGGTGTGGAAACATTATTTGTCACCAATGCGGCCGGCGGAATTAATGAAACATTTGAGCCTGGGAACTTAATGATTATTTCTGATCATATCAACAACATGGGAGACAGTCCTTTGATTGGACCTAATGACGAGCAGTTGGGGCCACGCTTCCCGGATATGTCCGAAGCTTATGATCGTGATCTTATAAAACTAGCCAAACTTTGTGCGGAGCGTCTTGACCTTAAAGTCCGCGAAGGTGTGTATGTAGGAAATACCGGGCCTGCTTATGAAACGGCAGCAGAGGTGCGGATGCTGCGAATTTTGGGCGGAGATGCTGTAGGGATGTCAACTGTGCCAGAAGTCACTGTAGCCTCACATTCAGGGCTGCGTGTGTTAGGTATTTCGTGTATCTCTAATATGGCAGCCGGAATTCTTGATCAACCATTAACTCATGATGAAGTCATTGAAACGACTGCCCAAGTTAGAGGAGATTTTCTCGGTTTTGTTAAAGATCTGCTAAAAGCATTGCCAGCCTAAAACAAAAGAGTAAGGGGTAATTGAGATGAGAATGTATGACATTATCGTTAAAAAGAGAGACGGCGGGGAATTAACAGAAGAAGAAATTTATTTCTTTATTGAAGGTTATACAAAAGGGGAGATCCCGGATTATCAAGCTTCAGCTTTAACGATGGCGATCTATTTTCAAGGGATGTCGCAAAAAGAGACGGCTACGTTAACACAGGCGATGGTTGATTCTGGGGAAACAATTGATTTGTCACAGATTGAAGGCCATATCGTAGATAAGCACTCGACGGGAGGCGTCGGGGATAAAGTAACGTTTATCGTTGGACCGCTTGTTGCGTCAGTGGGTGTTCCAGTAGCTAAAATGTCAGGTAGAGGGTTAGGTCATACAGGTGGTACCTTGGATAAGCTCGAATCGATTGAAGGACTACAGATTGAAATGACAAAGGAACAGTTCATCAATAACGTCAATCAGCACAAACTAGCCGTTGCGGGGCAGACAGGAAACCTCGCTCCAGCTGACAAAAAGCTTTATGCCCTTAGAGATGTGACAGCCACAGTTGATTCAATGCCTTTAATCGCAGGATCGATAATGAGTAAAAAACTTGCATCTGGTGCTGATAGCATCGTACTTGATGTAAAGACAGGTTCCGGAGCGTTTATGAAGTCGCTGGAAGACTCTGAAGCACTGGCACGTGAAATGGTGAATATCGGCAATAATCTCGGCCGTCACACCGTAGCAGTCATCAGTGACATGAATCAGCCGCTTGGGTATGAAGTAGGAAATGCTAACGAAATTAAAGAAGCGGCGCAAATCCTGCAAGGAAAAAAAGTCATGGATTTAAGAGAGCTGTCTTTGGAAATCGCTGCTCATATGACCTTGCTTGCTGAAGTGTTTTCCTCCTATGAAGAAGCTTATCAGGCGCTTGAAGCGAACTTAGAAAACGGAAAAGCGTTTAACGCTCTTCGTACTCTTATTGAAGCTCAAGGAGGCAATGTGGACATGATCGATGATTTGAACAAACTGCCTCAGGCAAAATATGCTGTTGAAGTCAAAGCTGATACGGATGGCTTCGTAAAAGAAATTGATGCAGAATCAATTGGGGTGGCTGCTATGTACTTAGGAGCAGGAAGAGCTACGAAAGATGATGAAATTAACCATGGTGTCGGCATAACATTACACAAAAAGATTGGTGATAAGGTAACTGCCTCAGAGCCTCTTGTGACGCTGCATAGTGATCAAGAGCAGCCTGAAGCTTCCATTTCTAAAGTGAAAGAGGCGTATACGATTGCTGACGAAAAAATTGAAGCACCTGCCCTCATTCATAAAGTAATTAAATAAAAGAACAAATTAAGGCTTCATGAGCGTTCATGAAGTCTTTTTTTATTGTCCTCTATTTTGTATAGAAGTCCTAACACAGGGAAAAATAGGAACACTTAAAGCACAGGAGGGCAAAATAATGAGAAAAGTAATCGGATTTACCTTATCACTATGTTTAACTATTTCACTCCTCATGCCTTACACTACGCACGCTGCGGAAAAGAAGGATGAGATTGTGAATTCTGCTAAATCAGCCATTTTAATGGAGAAAAACAGTGGAATGACTTTGTATGAAAAGAATGCAGATGAAAAATTACCACCTGCAAGCATGACGAAAATAATGACGCTGTTAATTATTATGGAAGAGCTTGAGAACAATCATCTAAAACTAAATGAAAAAGTAAGAGTAAGTGAACACGCTGCATCTATGGGAGGTTCACAAATATTTCTTGAAGCGGGCGAGGAAATGAAAGTCAATGATTTGATTAAGGGAATTGCAGTCGCTTCAGGAAATGATGCCAGTGTAGCTATGGCTGAGCGGATCGGAGGCACAGAACAGGCATTTGTTAAACGGATGAATGATGAAGCGAAGGAGCTTGGCCTCGAGAACACTCATTTTGAAAACCCAACCGGTCTTCCAGCTAAAGGCCATTACAGCACGGCTCATGATATGGCCGTAATGGCTCGGGAACTGCTGCTTCATGACACGATTACGAAATATACGAGCATTTATGAAGATTATTTACGCAAAGGACAAAAGAATGAATTCTGGCTGGTGAATACTAATAAGATGATTAAAACCTATCCAGGAATGGATGGGTTGAAAACAGGATTCACTTCTGAGGCAAAATACTGCTTAACCGCTTCTGCCAAGAGAGACAGCATGCATATGGTTGCGGTTGTTATGGGAGCAGATTCACCTAAGAAGAGAAATGCTGATATAGCCAGTATGCTGGACTATGGTTTTGGGCAATATGAAGGAATTAAACTATTTTCAAAAAATACAGTAGTGAAGAAAAAAACCATTACAAGAGGAAAGCCGAAAATCATGAATATCTCACCTGAGAAAGATGTCGTGATTTTAAAGAAAAAATCACAGCCTAAGGATTCCTATGAAACGACGATCAAGTTGGCGAACAAGTCAAATCTTCCTGTACAAAAAGGGGATCAGGTTGGATGGATGATCGTGAAGAAAAAAGAAGCAGAAGTAGCAAAAGTTAAGCTGGTAGCTGGCGAACAAATTGACCGGGCTGGATTTTTGACTCTGTGGCAGCGGTCCTGGAGGAATTTGACGAGCTTTCAGAGGTTTTAGCATTTTCTAACTAGTATTGTTTTTAGGGAGGAAAAACGTACTTTCTCTTCGAAACACTTAAAGACTCTAATTGATTGAGGAGGAAAAATATTGAGTCTTCAAGTGAATTTCGTAACCAGAGAAAATGTCCTGCTTGTACGTCTGGCAGGGGAATTAGATCATCACGAAGCAAGCCGTTTAAGGGAAGCCTGGCAGGAACAGCTGCAATCAAATAATGTAGGACACGTCATCGTAAACTTAGAAAAACTGAACTTTATGGATAGCTCCGGTTTAGGAGTACTGCTGGGAAGGTACAAAGAGATTCAGACTACAGGTGGAGAAATGGTCATCTGCTCGATCTCTCCTGAAGTAAAACGCTTGTTTGACCTCTCAGGGATGTTTAAAATCGTCAAGCTCGTCGATAATGAAGATTTCGCTCTTCAGCTTCTGGGGGTGGCTTCATGAAAAATGAAATGAAGCTTGAATTCCTCAGTATCAGTGAAAATGAATCTTTGGCAAGAGTGGCAGTTGCTTCATTTATCAGTCAAATGAATCCAACCATGGAGGAACTGACGGATATTAAAACTGTCGTATCAGAAGCAGTAACCAACGCGATCATCCACGGTTACGAAGATAAAAACGAAGAGAAAATAACCCTTACTTGCAAAATGGAAAATGAACAAATCGAAATAATCATTGAAGATAAAGGGATAGGTATTGACAACATTGAGGTCGCAAGAGAACCGCTTTATACTTCAAAGCCCGAATGGGAACGGTCCGGTATGGGATTCACAATTATGGAGAATTTTATGGATAAGGTGGACATTACCTCAAAGCCTGGGGAAGGCACAATGATCCGTATGATGAAGCAGTTGACTTCAACCCGGGCTTTGTGTAATTAGGGGCAGAGCCTATGAGCGGAGATGTAACGAAAGAACGGCTGTCCGACCACGATGTCAAAGAACTGATTAGAAAGAGTCAGCAAGGAGATCAGGAAGCGCGGCATTTTTTAGTAGAGAATAATACACGTCTCGTGTGGTCTGTAGTGCAACGTTATTTAAGGCGCGGGTATGACCCGGATGACCTCTACCAGATTGGATGTATAGGCTTATTGAAATCCGTAGATAAATTTGACCTTAGCTATGATGTGAGGTTCTCGACTTATGCCGTTCCAATGATTATCGGGGAAATTCAGCGATTTATCAGGGATGATGGAACTGTTAAAGTCAGCCGCAGTCTAAAGGAATTAAATCATAAGGTGCGGGTTAAAAAGGAAGAGCTGATGAAGCAGAACGGCAGATCGCCGACAGTTAATGAACTTGCTGAAGCTCTTGATCTTACAAGAGAAGAAATCGTCCAGGCAGAAGATGCAGGCCGCTCCCCGCAATCCATTTATGAAACCGTATATGAGAATGAAGGGGATCCGATTACTTTAGTCGACCAAATTGCGGAAGAAGAAAATGGATGGTTCGACCAGCTGACTTTAAAAGATGTCATGAACCGGTTGGACAAACGCGAAAGGCTTATTATTTATCTGCGTTATTTTAAAGATCAAACCCAGACGGAAGTAGCTGAAAGATTAGGGATTTCCCAGGTGCAGGTATCACGGCTGGAAAAGAAAATATTAGAACAGATGAAAGAATCGATGGGAGACAGTAGTTCATAGCTGCGCTTAAATAGCGCAGCTTTTTTGTGTGCATGGAAATCCTCGATTCACACATAATAATGACAAGATTTCCTTTTAGGGGAGGCGATTTGAATGACTGCTCCTCTCTATATTCGCTTAAAACAATCGATCGGAGTAGAACCTCAGAGTGAAATTAGACTTAAAGATGTTGGCCGGGTAACTGGACCGGTACATTTGAAACGAATGATGGAGGAACTGGTACTTCATCACGTTTCAAAAGAAGATCAAAATATAGTGGTTATTGATGGATTTACGATCGTTGAACAAATAGTCGTCTTATTTCCTAACCAGGAAATAGAACTGATTGGACCCGCCCATTGCGTCGTTCATATCAACAAAATGAAAGCAAAGCCTTCGTTAGTCATAGTCGCTCTTATCTGGCTGCTGCTGTTCGTAGGGGCTGCTATGGCGATCATGAATTTTCATTACGATGTGAGCATGGAACCAGTTCAGCAGAAACTACATTATATGCTCACAGGACAAGAGGAAGAGCACCCGTTATGGATTCAAATTCCCTATTCAATCGGACTTGGAGTAGGAATGATCCTTTTTTTTAATCACTGGTTTAAAAAACGCTTCAATGAAGAACCAAGCCCTATGGAAGTGGAAGTGTTTAATTATCAGGAAAACCTTGACCACTATGCAGCCGTGAATGAAAACAAGGTGGAAAACCAGCATGAGGATCGTTGAAATACTTATTGGTTTGGCATCAGGAATTGCAGTAGGAACTGGTTTTGTCGCATTTTTAACGGTGCTCGGAATCGTTCCGAGATTGATGCAGCTCAGCCATTCCGTATCTAAGCTTCGTTTTTATGAGTCAGCGATTATTGCAGGAGTCTTTGCCGGGATTTATTTATCATTTGGTGAGCATTCTATAAACATAACCACCGTAGGCATCGTCGTTTGGGGGTTGCTGCATGGTTTATTTATCGGTATGCTCGCTGCTGCTTTGACAGAAGTATTGAATGTATTTCCGCTGTTATTTAAACGTGTAGGAATAGAAAGTTTCCTATTTCCTTTAATGATGGCAATCGCTTTAGGTAAAATTGCCGGCTCTTTATTCCAATGGATCATATTTTCCCGCTAGGAGGAAAAATTTATGAAAAACAACTCAATGAATGAAAAAAACTATAGCAAAATCAGTAAAAATTATCAACCTAAGCCGCCTTATTTTATGAATACTTTAAAAGCTTTTATAATCGGTGGCTTGATTTGTATCTTTGGAGAACTATTAACCAATATGTATATTCATTGGTTTGGTTTTTCGGAGAAGGATGCAGGCAATCCGACGGTAGCAACGCTGATTCTTCTTTCTTCTTTAGCTACAGGTTTAGGGGTTTATGATCGACTCGGGCAATTTGCTGGTGCGGGATCTGCTGTTCCCGTTACAGGCTTTGCAAATTCGATCACTTCTGCTGCTTTGGAACATAAAAGTGAAGGATTGGTCCTTGGGGTCGCTACCAATCTCTTTAAGCTTGCTGGGTCTGTTATTGTCTTTGGAGTAGTAGCGGCTTACGTATTAGGTTTATTACGCTATATTTTTCGAGCTATCATTTAGGAGGAATTAGAATGGGTAAGACAGGTAAACAAACGTGGAGTTTTACAAAACCCGTATATGTTCAGTCAACAGGGACTGCCGTGGGACCTTTGGAAGGCGAAGGTCCTCTTAAAGACACGTTTGATTATATTTATAAAGACCTGCATTGTGAGGAGAGCAATTGGGAGCTTGCTGAACGAGCGTTAATGAACAAGGCGGTCCATACATGTCTGCAAAAGGCAGGGATTGACCAATCTGGAGTGGATTTATTTCTTGCCGGAGATCTTCTTAATCAGAATGTGACCGGTAACTATGTGGCAAGGCAGCTAGGTATCCCTTTACTCGGAATGTTCGGTGCTTGTTCTACATCTATGGAGACCATTGCCACAGGATCAGCATTAATAGAAGCCGGGTATGCTAAGCAGGCCATTGCAGCAGTCAGTTCCCATAACGCCACCGCTGAAAGGCAATTCAGGTACCCAACAGAATATGGAGGGCAGAAACCTAAAACTGCAACGTTTACAGTCACGGGCAGCGGAGCGGCATTACTATCGACTGCACCTTCTCCGGTACGCGTAGAGGCAGCAACGATTGGAAAAGTGATGGATTATAACATTACCGATCCGTTTGATATGGGATCAGCTATGGCTCCGGCTGCGTGGGATACTATAAAAGTGCACTTGGAGGATATGGGGAGAGTACCTCAGGATTACGATGTAATCGCAACCGGAGACCTTTCCGCAGTCGGATCACCTATTGTACGTGATTTGCTCAAACAGGATGGGTTTGATGTATCGGAAATACATGAAGATTGCGGACTCCTCATTTATCACAGCGATCAGCCTGTTTTCAGCGGCGGTAGTGGATGTGCTTGTTCTGCAGTAGTCACATATGGGAAATTGCTAAATGATTTGAAAAAAGGGACGTATAACAAAATTTTGATCGTGGCAACGGGGGCATTAATGAGCCCTATGATGATTCAGCAAAAAGAATCGATTCCAGGTATTGCTCATGCGGTCGTGTTTACGAAGGGAGACGTGTAACTATGGATTATTTATGGGCATTTATAGTAGGTGGAGCGATTTGCGTCATTGGGCAGCTGCTGCTGGATTTTGCCAAGCTTACTCCCGCACACGTCATGTCCTCTTTTGTTGTAGCCGGGGCCGTACTGGACTCTTTTGATTTATATGATAAATTAATTGAATTTGCCGGGGCGGGGGCAACTGTACCGATCACAAGTTTTGGACATTCCCTCCTTCATGGAGCTATGGAACAATCTGATGAACATGGAATAATAGGAGTGGCGGTTGGAATCTTTCAATTAACTTCTGCAGGTATTGCTTCAGCGATCTTATTTGGTTTTATCATTGCGGTCATTTTTAAACCTAAAGGTTAAAGAAAGGAGCTGGATCGATGTCGACCACCAAAGGAAATAACACAGAGACGCCAAAACCACCGGATCAAAAGACAGAGGAAACGAAGCTTCATCCACAGAAGGAAACTCCGATTGTGATGAAGCTTGAACAAAATCGTAAGATCATGAACGATCGGGTCGGCATTGAACAGTCCTTTGACCTGGGTTATCGAAGTATTCATAAATTTGGTCATGAAGTGGACATTTATTACGTTACAGGACTTTGTGATACTCCGGTAATCGTTGAACTCATGCGCCAGCTGTTTGAATTAAATGAGTCCAGTGAAGAACCGCGTACAGTGTATAAAAGAATAAAAAATGATATTCCTCATCAGCAGGTGGAATCTGTCCAAACCATAGAAAAATGTATTACCCAAATGTTATCAGGGTTAATTGTTATTTTCATTGATGGGGAAACGGAAGCCTTAATTGTTGATGTGCGTGCTTATCCTGGAAGAACTCCTGAGGAGCCCGACACGGAGAAGGTTATTCGTGGTTCCAGAGATGGATATACAGAAAATATTATTGAAAACACAGCATTAACGAGAAGAAGAATTCGTGATGAACGACTTCGCCATGAAATCATGCAAGTGGGAGTCCGTTCAAAAACAGATATCTGCATCTCTTATATTAAGGACGTCGCCGACCCGGGTCTAGTAGAGTTAGTCAAACAGGAACTTCAGAACATTGACATAGACGGGCTCTCGATGGCTGATAAAACGTTGGAAGAGTTCCTTGTTCAGCAGGGAAGAAACCCTTTCCCGCTAGTCAGATATACGGAAAGGCCGGATGTAGCTTCCGCTCATTTGTTTGAAGGACATGTTCTGATTATGGTCGATACTTCGCCAAGTATGATCATCACACCGACCACATATTTTCACCACGTCCAGCATGCTGAAGAATACCGGCAGTCACCAGCTGTAGGGTCTTTCGTCCGTTGGATTCGTTTTTTTGGAATTTTAGCTTCAATTTTTCTTCTGCCGCTTTGGATGCTGTTCAATCTTAACCCTTCATTATTACCCGATGCTCTAGCATTTATCGGTCCTAATGAAGAAAGCAGCATCCCGATTGTTTTTCAACTGCTTATTGCAGATTTAGGGTTGGAAATGCTTAGAATTGCTGCTATTCACACTCCGACGCCTTTGTCGACAGCAATGGGATTGATCGCTGCGGTTTTAATCGGACAGATCGCTATTGATGTGGGTATGTTTCAGCCTGAAGTTATTTTGTATATTGCCGTCAGTGCGATTGGCTCTTATGCCACTCCAAGTTATGAACTTTCCGTAGCAAACAAAATGGTGCGGGTGGGGCTGGTCATTTTTACTGCGGTTTTAGGATTGAAAGGACTCGTCATAGGCTTCACAGCTTACATTTTATTCCTTGCAAGGACTAAATCATTAAATACGCCTTATTTATGGCCGTTTCTGCCATTTAATGCTTTAGCATTTGCTCAAATCTTATTCCGTTTGTCTGTGCCATTATCAAAAGTTCGTCCTAGTATTGTACATCCGCAAAATAACGATCGGCAGCCTTAATGTATTGCCGGTTTAAAAACGGTGTGATAAATTTAATGTAATTTAAAAATGTTCCTTTAAAAGGAGCATTTTCTTTTTATGAAAGGCTGGAAAGGCGGTTGCTAATGAAGCGAGATATCAATCAGCAGGGGGAACTGCAAATTGCCGGTGTTCGTGCCCAGGAACTGGCTGATCTTTACGGTACACCCTTATACGTATATAATGTCGAAAGAATTCGTGAAAATGCCCGGGCGTTTATTGATACTTTTAACACGTATGGAGTGAATGCTCAAGTCGCATATGCAAGTAAAGCATTTTCATCGATTGCCATGCTCCAGGTAGCAAAACAGGAGGGACTGAGCCTGGATGTAGTTTCTCAAGGAGAATTACATACTGCACTTGAAGCTGGCTTTCCAAGAGATAAAATTCATATGCATGGAAATAATAAAAGTGTGCAGGAATTAGAGATGGCGATCGATAGCAATATTGGATGCGTTGTCGTTGATAACTTTTTTGAAATACATCTCTTATCCCAGCTCCTGCATGAAAAAAATAAGCATATGGATGTGCTTTTGCGAGTGACTCCTGGGATCGAAGCCCATACACATGATTACATCCTGACTGGCCAAGAAGATTCGAAATTTGGTTTTGATTTGTCAAGTGGACAGGCAGAAAAAGCCTTCCAACAAATAGCAATAGAGGACCGCCTTCATCTCAAAGGGCTCCACTGCCATATCGGTTCTCAGATTTTTGAAACAAGCGGGTTCACGATGGCTACGAGAAAATTATTTCAAACAATGGCTTTTTGGCGTGAAAATCATGGCTTTATCGCTGAAGTGTTAAACCTTGGCGGAGGCTTCGGAATCCAGTACACGAAAGAAGATGATCCATTGGATTTGAATGAATACGCTCATGCCCTTATCACAGAAGTGAAGAAACAATCTTCTGAACTCCAATACCCTATGCCGGAGATATGGATTGAACCAGGTCGGGCGATCGTTGGGGATGCAGGGACGTCTTTATACACCGTGGGTTCCATCAAACATATTCCTCAAGTGAGAACCTATATCTCAGTAGATGGAGGCATGACGGATAATATCCGCCCCGCTCTTTACCAGGCAAAATATGAAGCTGTGCTTGCAAATAAAATGCACGAATCCATTGAACAAACATATGCTGTCGCTGGAAAGTGCTGTGAATCTGGAGATATGCTAATATGGG
Source organism: Halobacillus salinarum (assembly GCF_022919095.1). Lineage (NCBI taxonomy): Bacteria > Bacillati > Bacillota > Bacilli > Caryophanales > Bacillaceae > Halobacillus > Halobacillus salinarum. Next base: position 2,301,714 of record NZ_CP095073.1, read on the forward strand.
ATGTGGAACTTCCAAAAGTGGAACATCATGATCTGCTTGCAATGTTCAGCACAGGAGCGTATGGTTATGCTATGGCGAATAATTACAACCGCTTTCAAAAGGCGGCAGTTGTATTTGTGGAGCAGGGAAGGCACCAGATTGTAGTCAGGCGGGAAGATTATCGCGAAATGACTCGTTTAGATTGTACTTATGATTATGGAGAGGGGAACTTAATATGAAGCAAGCAACCATTCAATTTGAAAATGGGGAGCAAATGGATATTGAACTTTACGACGAAGCCGCACCTAATACAGTGGCAAATTTTGAAAAATTAGCTAACAGTGAATTTTATGATGGACTCACATTTCACCGGGTAATCCCGGACTTTGTTATTCAAGGAGGCTGTCCAAAAGGAAATGGAACAGGCGGCCCTGGGTACACGATCAAATGTGAAACCGAGGGAAATCCTCATAAACACGAGCGTGGTACGCTTTCCATGGCTCATGCTGGGAAAGATACGGGAGGCAGTCAGTTTTTTGTCTGCCATTCTCCCCAGCCTCACCTCGATGGCCGCCATACAGTTTTCGGGAAAGTCACAGATGGCGTGGAGATCGTCGATCGGGTCAGCCCAGGAGATGTCATGCAAAAGGTGAGAGTTGAAGACAAATAAGTAGAATATGATGATCCTTATCCGTGAGCTGCTCGTTTTTATTTTCTTCGCTGCTCCATTAGGATTATTCATTCACGAGTGCGGCCATGTTATTCCTGCATTGTGTTTCAGGTCAGATTTTTCCTTGATTTCGGTAGGAAGCGGACGAGAAATTATGAAAGTAAGGATTGGAAAACTTCATTTCCAATGCCGGCTTATTTTATTTCACGGAGCTTACTCGCTGAATGAAAGAAATGAAAAGTTCTCACTACGTGAAAGGGCGATTATCAGTATTTGCGGCCCTGTCATGAATGCGGCAGGTGCTGCTGTACTTTGGATGAGTTCTCTCGTTCACATATCTTTCAGCGTTTATTTGTTTGGATTATTCAATCTTTATCTGGCACTTGTTAACCTGGTTCCTTTTCGAATCAAAGGGAAAAGCTCTGACGGATACAGGTTTATTCAGCTGATTTGTAAGAGCAACGAGGATACGGGTTGAATAATATTGTAAATTCCGCTATGCTATTGCCTAGATAAGTTTGAGGGCTGGAGGGCAATAGGGTGCGAAAGAAAAATTTGACTTTACTTGCCATTCTGTTAACATTTAGCCTGCTCTGGGGTTTATTTGTTTGGTTTGGTATTCTAAAGTAACATCGCCAAAAAAGGATGATGACATGAATAACAGCAACAACCACGAAAAACGCTTGTTTTGGCTGATGATGATTGTAGCCGTTGTGTTCTTATTGTCCATGATTGGCAAGTTATTTTCATAATTGAGGGATAACTATGTTAATAAGATATAAAAAATCGTTTGAAAAAATAGCTATGGGTCTTCTTTCCTTTATGCCTGAGGAAAAGGATGTAAAAAAACTTCAGGAAACAATAAGGGAATATGAGACCAACGACAATTGGCACTTATTTCTCTGGAAAGAAGAAGATATTCTTGGGACTGTAGGCGTTCGTCTGCACGGAAACGATGCAGTTATTCAGCACGTTTCCGTTAACCCCTCCCATCGCAATTTGGGAATTGGGAGAAAGATGATTCAGAAAGCTAAGGAACATTTTGAAAATGATTATCACGTATGTGCAGATGAAGCCACAGAATCGTTTGTGGAGAAATGCGAGTCAGGCAGTGCGTCGTCACAAGTATAGATCTTAGGAGGTGTCGCAGAACACCTCCTTTTCTATGACTATTTTCTTCTTTTGTGTTTATCCACCAGCTCGGGATTGGAGAGGTCACTCGTACTATAAAACGTGACGTTCCACTGATAACAGCGTTGGATTGTTTTGTTCAGTAATTCACGATCATTGATAGGCAGCTGAATGCTTACATAAGGCTCAGAAGAAAGAATTTGTTCTTGTATTTTTTTTAATTGTTTCTCAAGAATTTTTTCATCCAGGCCTAAGCCGCGGAGCTGTCTTTGATTATGTTCAAGCTTCTTTATAGACCTATTAATGAGAATTTCTGCCCCTTTTATATTCCCTCTGCGATAATGGTAAAGACTTACAGCAATCTGTATAAGAAGAACCCAGACGGATTGACGGTTTTTTGGATCTGTAGCTTTCCAATAATCTTCAAGTACTTCATGACATTCAAAGTAATCTCTAGTTCCATGAAAATGGGCAAGGTAATCAATATAAGCATCAGGATACATAACATCTTCCTCCTCATTTCTATTTTATAAAGAAAATAGTGCGTAAGACAATATTCTGATTTGTTGTAAAGCGCTGGTTTGATAATATTGAGAGAAGAGATTATTTCACTGCACTAGAGAAGAGGAAGAAAACGATGACGAAAAGCTATCAAGTAAAAGTTGAGGGTTTTGAAGGTCCTCTGGACTTATTACTTCATTTAATTAACAGGTACGAAATAGATATTTATGATATACCCGTTGCAGAAATTACTACTCAATATATGCAGTTCATTCACACCATGCAGGAATTGGAACTGGATATTGCCAGTGAGTATTTAGTGATGGCGGCAAGTCTGTTAGCTATGAAAAGTCAAATGCTGCTGCCTAACCCTGTGGTGGACGAGGAATTGGAAGAAGAGTTAGAAGAAGACCCGCGGGAAGAATTGATGCGTCGTTTGATCGAATATAGAAAATATAAACAAGCAGCTGAATCGTTAAAGAAAAAAGAAATTGATGCTAATCGGATTTATACGAGACCTGTCATGAGCCATGAAGAATCGAAAGATGGATATCCTCCTGTGAAGCCAGGAGAAGCCAATGTTTTTGACCTTATTCAGGCGATGAGTAAGCTTATGGTTAAGAGGGAAGACCGTCCTGCTCCTAATGCTAAAGTCCAAAGAGATGAGATTCCTATCCAGACGAGAATGGATGAGATCCTGGACCAAGTGAAAAGCAGCCGCAGTGGAACGCCATTTTTCCAGCTTTTCCAAAATCGAACCCGTTCCCAAGTTGTCGTAACGTTCATGGCATTGCTTGAACTTATGAAAAGTAAGGACGTCGTTTGTATCCAGCAGCAGCATTTTGACGAACTAGTGGTGTATAACATGGAGGATGAATGATGCAATTAACAGAATATAAAGCCATTATTGAAGGACTGCTTTTTGCAGCAGGAGAAGAAGGAATTACTTACCCCAGCTTGCGCAGTTATTAGATCTCAGCCAGGAAAATGTTAAAGATGTGGCTGCCCAAATGATGGAGGATTACCAATCAAAAGAGCGTGGGCTGAGCATGATGGATTCAAATGGCACCTTGCACCTCACTACGAAACCTCAGCACGCCTCTTACTATAAACAATTGTTAAATACCCCTGGAGCGACTCGTTTGTCCCAGGCAGCATTAGAGACATTGGCTATAGTTGCTTATCAGCAGCCAATTACAAGGGTGGAAATAGATGATTTGCGAGGTGTGAAAAGTGATCGTGCAGTGCAAACCCTTATTAACCGAGGGTTAATTGCAGAGAAAGGACGTAAAGATGCGATTGGACGTCCTGTATTGTTTGGAACTACGAAGGACTTTCTTATCTATTTTGGGTTAAGTTCTATTGAAGAACTGCCTCCATTAGAGGACTTGAAGGAGGATGCAGAAGTAGAGGATGAAGCGGATCTCTTTTTTGAAAAGTTTCAGGAACTGGATCATTCGAAGGGAAATGATGAAGAATAATTTATTTGTCATTTTAGAATCATCAGTCATTTGTTTGCCTCCCCCTACATAAAGAAAAGCATAGGGAAAATAATAGGAGGAAAATAAATGAACGACCCAGATGTAAAAACACAAACAGCTGAAGTGTACACATTTCTTGATGACGTTTCCACCGAGTTGAATAGTTATTTGGACAGGCATTCGCTTGCAGATTTATTAGGCGAAGTTGGTTGTCAGGACCCTGAGTATTACCGGGTTGTATTGAAAGCTTTAAGAAGACTGGCTGTACTGAGTGAAGAAGCAAAGGATTCGCTTTACCGATTAATTGAAGCTCCTGCTTTTAAGAAAAAGTCTGCAGAGAGAACTTTATACCGTATTTATCATAAATGTATTCATGAATTTTTTTCACCTAAAGAGGATCCGTGGTATGAAAACAGTCGGGCTGTTTATGTCGGAAAAAGCTCGCTTACCTATCACGATGTCCCTCCAGAGTCCATTCAAAAGCTTCTGGTTTCTTTAGAAGAGCGATTTCATACTATTAGAGAGGAGCTTGAGTATTACGGTAACGATGATCTTCATTTGTCCTGAAGGAAAAAACACAAAAACGTTTAGGTCACTCTAACATCCGAATGGTGTTGAAATTTTTGATTAAATTTCACCATCGTTCGGATTTTTTAGGTAGATGAACGCCTTGTCTATTTTTTGTCCAGTGAGTCCTTTTCATAAGCTTGTACTCTCCTGCATAAAGTTAACCAAATGACTAGAATAGGGAGGGGACACCTCTTGAAAAAGTGTCTTGGGCTCATTATTATCACATTCATTATTTTTCAAATCGCATGCAGCGCTCCTGTCCATGCGGCCCTAGTATAACAGTATCAGCAGAACATGCTGTTCTCATGGATGCGAAATCCGGCCGAGTATTGTATGAAAAGGATGCTTACGATTCTGCATTGATAGCTAGTACAACTAAAATAATGACAGCCATTATTGCAATAGAATCTGGAAAACTGAATGAACGAGTGAACGTAAGTGGACGAGCTGTTCGAACAGAGGGGTCTTCCATCTATTTAACAGAAAATGAAAAAATACCATTAAAGGACTTAGTTTATGGGTTAATGCTGCGTTCGGGTAATGATTCAGCAGTAGCGATTGCAGAACATGTAGGAGGAAGCGTCGAAGGATTTACTTATTTGATGAATGAGAAAGCCGAATGGCTCGGAATGGAACACACACATTTTGAAAATCCGCATGGCTTGGATGGCGAATCCCACTACTCGAGTGCTTACGACTTGGCGCTGCTCATGTCTTATGCCATGAAGAATAAAGCGTTTAGAGATGTCACTGGCAGTGAGAGCTATCGATCTGAAAATCGAGATTACCCTTGGAAAAATAAAAACAAGCTCTTAACAATTTACTATGATCGAACTACTGGAGGTAAAACCGGCTATACAAAAAAAGCTGGACGGACACTTGTGAGCACGGCTGAGAAGGATGGAATGGAACTGGTGGCAGTTACCCTGAATGCTCCAGATGACTGGAATGACCATCAACGCATGTTTGAATGGGGATTTGAAAACTATTCGACTTACCAGCTCCAAAAAAAAGGAGAAGTTAAAGCGAATGGAGAAGGCTATTATTTACCACGGGACATCTATTTTCCGCTGACGAAGGAAGAGAAAGAAGAGCTGCAGGCCACTTTTTACAGGTATCAGCCAAATCCGGTCGAAGATAACCTTGCAGGGGTCAGAGAATTTATGATTGGTTCTACCCCTATTTTAAAAGCCCCTGTTTTTCATGAGCGTCCTGAACGTTCATGGCAAACTGAATTTCTTTCTTTTCTTCAGCACATGTCGGGGGTGTCCCCATGGTCAACTTAATCTGGGTGTTTCTGGCAGTGAGCGGAATCCTATATGCTGCCTTTCATGGAACGATGGGAGAGGTCAATCAGGCAATTTTCAAAACCTTGGATGACAGTGTGATGATTACGATCAGCCTTGCAGGTGTCCTTGTGTTTTGGCTCGGACTTATGAAAATAGCTGAAGAAGCGGGTTTGCTAAATGGATTAGCACGATTATTCAGGCCAATTGTTACACGTATTTTCCCTGAAATTCCTAAGGATCACCCGGCACTTGGTTATATTCTTTCCAATATGACAGCCAATATGTTTGGTCTTGGGAACGCAGCTACTCCTATGGGGTTGAAAGCGATGAAAGAGCTTAAAAAATTGTCCAAAAGTGACCAAGCAAGTAGATCAATGATTACCTTTTTAGCCATCAACACTTCTTCCCTTACGCTGATCCCAACTACTGTCATAGCCATTCGTATGAAATATGGATCAGCTGATCCCACGAGTATTGTAGCTTCAACAATACTGGCAACCATTATTTCAACGATGGCTGCGTTGATGATTGACCGTTATTTTTATTACCGAAGGAAACGAGTGAGCAGGCAATGATAAGTATTTGGCTCATTCCTGGAGTAATACTGGTCGTGCTTGTGACCGCGACTGTAAAGCGAATTCCTGCCTATGAAGTATTTGTAGAAGGAAGCAAAGAGGGACTGAACATCGCTGTTTCTTTACTTCCATTCCTGTTAGGTATGATGGTTTCTATCGCAATATTTCAAGCTTCTGGTGCCATGAATGCAGTACTCAGTTTTCTCACTCCCTTCACGAATCTGATCGGTTTTCCAAAGGAAGTCCTTCCCTTAGCTATCGTTCGTCCGATCTCAGGTACAGCTGCCTTAAGCATGACAACCGAAGTGATCCGTACATTCGGGCCGGATTCTTTTATCGGACAGCTCGCTTCAACGATGCAAGGCAGCACAGACACAACTCTGTATATCATTACTGTGTATTTCGGGGCTGTTGGAATAAAGAGAATGGGAGATGCATTAAAGGTTGGACTGCTGGCTGATTTAGCTGGTATAATAGCTTCAGTTGTCATCGTTACCCTCTTGTTTAGTTAGTCTGAATAGGAGAAATTCGATTAATTAACTTTAAAACGTGTATAATGGATAGAAGCTGGCTTGGCCGCGCTGGATGTGATCAGCGTGGCTTCTGCTTTGTTAAAATGCTCGATATAGGAGAAAGCAGGTGACTGATATGATGGAAAAAAAAGAGAGACTGCAGAAAGTTATTGCCAATGCAGGTGTAACTTCACGACGCAAAGCTGAAACGCTTATAGAAGATGGGAAAGTAAAAGTAAACGGAGAAGTTATCAGGGAGCTTGGAACGAAGGTTTCCTCGAACGATGAAGTAGAAGTGGAAGGGGTTCCGCTGACGAAGGAGGCGCCCGTTTACTACTTGCTGTATAAGCCTAGAGGCGTTATTTCAAGCGTAAAGGATGATAAAGGAAGGAAGGTCGTCACGGATTATCTTCCTGAAGTTGAAGAGAGGATTTTTCCGATAGGCAGACTGGATTATGATACATCAGGTCTGATCCTATTAACGAATGACGGCGAATTCGCCAATTTATTAATGCATCCGAAACATGAAGTGGATAAAATTTATATTGCGAAAACGAAGGGGATTCCTTCAAAAGAGCAGCTTTTAAAGCTTAAACAAGGCATTACTTTAGATGGGGAATATATGAAAGCTGTTCATGCTAAGTTAGTTTCCGCAGACAGCAAGAAAAACACTGCGATTATCCAAGTAGTTCTGCACGAAGGAAAGAACAGACAAATCCGCAAAATGTTTGAAAATCTCGGGTTCCCTATAGACAAACTTAAGAGGGAAAAATACGGTCAGCTGGATTTAAAAGGGTTAAATGCGGGAGACTGCCGTCCATTGAAACCACATGAAGTTAAACAGCTGCGCCAGCTCGCAGAGAAAAATGTTAAATAATTTTCAAAATTTCTATTTCCAATCAATGTTATAATGATTTGGGAGTGACTATAATGAAGGAAAAAACATTTAAGAAAAAACGAAAACGCTTAATTTTTCGTGCCGTTCTCCTTGTCGTTATGGCCGGCCTGGTTGTTTTTGCTATATTTTCAAGCCGGAATGACGACAAGCAAGTAATAGCAAAAGGGGAAAAAGCCCCAAATTTCCAGCTTGAGAAGTTTGGATCTGATGGGGAAACACTTGCCCTCGAGGACCTTAAAGGGAAAGGCGTAATGATTAATTTTTGGGCGACGTATTGCCCGCCGTGCAAAGAGGAAATGCCTTATTTTGAACAAGTATATTCGAAATATAAAGATAAAGGCGTTGAATTTGTTACAGTTAATTTAGACTCCACCGATCTCGTCGTACAGAAATTTATTAATAAGTATCAATTATCATTTCCTGTACTGCGTGACAAGAGTGGAGAGGTTATGGATCTTTATAACGTGGACAACCTGCCTGCTACTTTATTTGTTAATAAAGATGGGGAGATTGTCGATAAGGTTATAGGTGAGCTGACGCTGGATAAATTAGAAGGCTATTTAAAGGAAATTACACCTGAGGACTGAGTTTAAGCGATATTGAGAGGTTTTTATATGAACATGATTACTTGCGAGTGTGGACATAAGAATAAAGAAGGAACTGTGCTCTGTGAAGCATGCGGAAAGCCACTGAATCAGAACGAAGCGGCTGATGGAACCAATGGCTCTTCTTTGTTAAATATGAGATACGATGGAAGCGCCCGTCGTTCGCAAACTTACAACCGAACTTGGATTGATAAAATATGGAATTTCTTTTCTTCTGTAAAAGTTGGAGTGTGGCTCATTGTACTGACGCTGATTGCTTCAGCAATAGGAACGATTTTCCCACAGGAAATGTACATACCATCTAATGTAGATCCAGCAGCTCATTACGAAGATCAATATGGCATTTTAGGAAAAATTTATTACCAGCTTGGTTTTCATAAACTATTTAGTTCCTGGTGGTATATGGTCCTTCTGGCGATGATCGGTATTTCGATTATTATTGCCAGTATTGATAGGTTTGTCCCTCTGTATAAAACTTTGAAGCACCAGAAACCTAAAAGACATGAACAGTTCATGAAAAAGCAGCGGATATTCGGCCAGACAGAAGGCACGGACATAGATATTGATTTGTTTAAAAACCAGTTAAAGAAACAGCGGTTTAAAATAAAGGAAGAGAACGGTCATATTGTCGCTGAAAAAAACAGGTTTGCAAGATGGGGGCCATACGTTAATCATATTGGACTCATTATCTTTCTCTTAGGAGCGCTGCTTCGTTTTCTCCCTATGATGTACACCGATGATTTTATTTGGGTAAGAGAAGGAGAAACAGCTGTAGTCAACGGTACTGACGGCAAGTACTACATTAAAAATAAAGACTTTATCTTGGATACGTATGATGAAGACGATCAACGCTTCAAGGAAGCGCTCGAGAAAAACGGCAGTCCGGTACCGAAAAATTTTCAAACCAATGCCGTGATCTATGAAAGAACAGACCCCATTGTTGCAGGTAAAGAGCCAGAGCTGAAAGAAATAAAAGAAGCTCAAGCCCGCGTCAACCACCCTATTAAATTTGGCGGTTATGCGCTCTACCAGGCAAGCTACCAGCAGGATGAGTTCAAAAGCCTGACGCTGAAGGTCCATGATAAAGGGAATGAAGACAAAGATTATGGTCAGTTTACAGTGGATTTATCAGAGCCAAAAGCAGAATATAACTTAGACAGTGGATTCAAAGTTGCTATTGAACAATACTATCCGGAATATAAAATGGACTCTGGAGAACCAGTAAGTAAATCTAAGTATCCTAGAAACCCGGCTTTTGTATTTAAAGTCTACCCTCCAGGAAATAACTCGGATCCTGAAGTCAGCTTTGTAGGCATCGGTGCAAATATCGATGCCACTGGCGAGAACAAGTATAAGCTGGGTCTTGTTAATTTTGATGTCAGGGATGTAACGGGGCTGACTGTCCGGAAAGACCGGACTTTGCCAATTCTTGCTCTAGGCGGTATCATCTTCATGATAGGTGTCATGCAGGGCATGTATTGGAACCATAGGCGGATATGGCTTCAGCCTAGAAAGAATGGAGTGTGGATCGCCGGTCATACAAATAAAAACTGGTTTGCCCTCCGTCGTGAAATAACGAAGGTTATCGATAGCACCGGGATTACTGAACCTAAAGATCAACAGGAAATGAAGGGATAGACTAGACGCATGTAAGGAGGATGAAGATGGGAAATTTGAGTTCTATAAGCAGCAATCTACTCTTTGCTGCTTTCATACTTTATTTGATTGCCACTTTTTTCTACGCAGCGACCATACGGGATAAGAAAAAAAGCGACAGTCGTCGCATCGGTAATATCGCTATCTCTATTACTATACTTGGTTTAATGACACAAATAGGCTATTTTATTACGCGGTGGATTGCAAGTCAGCACGCCCCTGTGAGCAACCTGTTTGAATTTACCACTTTCTTTGGCATGATGCTTGTTTTTGCTTTTGTCATTATGTATTTTATTTACCGTCTGAACATATTGGGATTATTCGCGATGCCTGTTGCTTTATTGATCATCGCTTTTGCCAGCATGTTTCCTACAGATATTTCGCCGCTTGTCCCATCATTGCAGTCGTATTGGCTATACATACATGTAACCACGGCTGCTACTGGACAGGCTATATTATCCGTAAGTTTTGCAGCTGGTCTTATCTTTTTAATCAGCCAAGTGGACCAGTCACGGAAATCCAAGCAGACGTTCTGGCTTGAATTTGTAATGTTTATGATTTGTGCAACTCTTGGTTTTATCATTGTGTCGTCTACTTTCAGCGCAATTGGGTACAAAGAAACTTTTAACGCCCCGGTAGAAGGACAAATGACAGAAATCAATTATGAAATTCCTGCTATTGCTGGACCATCACAAAGTGAACAAGTGACTAAGGCAGGAATGACGCCTTGGTTTGAAGCCCCTTCTTGGATGAGAGGAAAGGATGCAGCTAAAAAGCTGAATACGGTGCTGTGGTCGATATGTGCCGGTCTCATCATTTACGGTTTGGCTCGATTGATTCTAAGGAAGAGAGTAGCGGCAGCAATTCAGCCGCTATTAAAGAAAGTAAATCCAGAACTTGTCGATGAAGTATCCTACCGAGCTGTAGCTATTGGTTTCCCTGTATTTACACTGGGTGCGCTTATTTTTGCCATGATATGGGCACAGCAGGCTTGGGATCGTTTCTGGGGCTGGGACCCGAAAGAAGTCTGGGCACTCATTACATTTTTCTTCTATGCTGCCTATCTGCACTTGCGTTTATCAAGAGGGTGGCAGGGAACGAAGTCAGCATGGCTTGCAGTCGGAGGTTTTGCAATTATTATGTTTAATCTGATTGCTGTGAATTTAATAATTGCCGGACTGCATTCCTATGCATAAGTACAGAATAAGGCAGAAGGTGTAAAAGAGCCTTCTGCCGTTTGTATATTCGCGAATTGAGGTAAAATAAGACTAGCAAATAATGAGAAGCTGGAGGCATGGATGATGGAAAACGACGCAAAAATTTTAGTAGTAGACGATGAAGAAAGAATTCGTCGTTTAATCAGAATGTATCTGGAACGGGAAGAGTATTTAATTGAAGAGGCAGAAGAAGGAGAAGAAGCTTTAGACAAAGCCATGCAGGAAGATTATGACCTCATTATTCTCGATCTGATGCTCCCTGGCAAAGATGGTATCGAGGTGTGCAGAGAGCTGCGGGAGAAAAAAGCCACTCCTGTTATTATGCTTACCGCAAAAGGAGAAGAAGCTAATCGTGTCCAAGGGTTCGAAGTAGGGGCTGATGATTACATCGTAAAACCTTTCAGTCCAAGGGAAGTCGTACTGCGTGTCAAGGCGCTCCTGCGAAGGTCATCCTCAACAAAATTTCTGGAAACGAACACATCCACTAAAAATGTGCTCGTGTTTCCGCATATGACCATCGATAACGATGCTCATCGTGTGACAGCTGATGGAAAAGAAGTGGCTCTAACCCCGAAAGAATATGAATTGTTAAATTATATGGCTCAATCCCCAGACAAAGTCTATGATCGCGAGCAATTATTAAAAGAGGTATGGCAGTATGAGTTTTTTGGAGATCTCCGAACGGTGGATACCCATGTGAAGAGACTTCGTGAAAAATTGAGTAAAGTTTCTTCAAACGCAGCTGGAATGATCGTAACTGTTTGGGGCGTAGGGTATAAATTTGAGGTGAATGGCGACTGATGTTCTGGCGTAGTGTCGTCGGAAAACTGTGGTTTACCATCCTCTTTTTAGTTTGTTTTGTCTTGTTTATCTTAACTATTCTTCTACTTAAGTTTTTCGAAAACTATCATATTGTTGAAGCCGAACGGGAGTTACTGCAAACCGCCTCAAAAGTGTCAGAGGTGGTGAACCAGTATGAAGATCGAAGTTTAATTTTATCCACGACAAACTTAATTAAGGACCCATCCAGCAGAGTAGTCATTTCTTTTAATGATAACGATTCACTCATCGCTGAAAGTGACTCGCCTCAATTGCCGAAGCTGAACTATGACTGGTTTGTTTCCGATGAAGAGCTGGCGAAGGTGATGGAAAACGGACAGGATGTGAAAAAGGTAGCGGAAGTGGACGATTCAGACAACGGGATTATGATTGTTGGGACCCCGATCTCCAATAATAAAGGTACGGTGTTCGTCTATCAATCACTGGTTACGATTGAAGAAACTTCTCAGCATACGACAAAAATCATTTTTCTTGGAGCAGGAATTGCAATCATTTTAACGACGGTTTTTGCTTTCTTTTTATCCACTAGGATCACTTCTCCTCTAATAAAGATGAGGGAAGGAGCTTTGGAGCTTGCAAGAGGGGAATTCAATACGAAAGTCCCTATATTAACCCACGATGAAATAGGCGAATTAGCAATGGCTTTTAATCGAATGGGCCGTCAATTGAAATTTCACATCAATGCCTTGAGCCAGGAAAAGGAGCAGCTTTCCGGGATCCTTCGTTCTATGGCTGATGGAGTCATTACTATCAATCGAAAGGGAAAAGTTCTGATTTCCAATCCTCCTGCCAATCAATACTTGGAAGCCTCCCACTATGAAGCTGAGGTTGAATCACTAAGCAGTGGAGATTTTCCTCTTCCTGAACCAATTAAAGAGTTATTCGGTCAAGTTATTCACAATGAAAAAGAGGCAATGACAGAGGTAACGATTCAAGGAAGAACGTGGGTGATCATCATGACTCCCTTATATGACAATGATTATGTAAGAGGTGCTGTTGCGATTCTTAGGGATATGACCGAAGAAAGAAGATTGGACAAACTTAGAAAAGATTTCATTGCCAATGTCTCTCATGAATTAAGAACTCCCATTTCCATGCTTCAAGGCTATAGTGAAGCGATTGTTGATGACGTAGCTGAATCGAAGGAAGAAAAGAATGAGCTTGCAAAAATTATTCATGATGAGTCGTTGAGAATTGGAAGATTAGTGAATGAGCTGCTGGATTTAGCCCGTATGGAAGCGGGACATATTTCACTTGAGATAGAGAATATAGAATGGGACCCATTTATGCAGAAGATTATTCGTAAATTCCAAGTGGTCGCGCAGGAGAGGAACGTGCTTCTTGAAGCCAAGCAATGGAATGCATCGTCCTGGTTTGCTTTTGACGCAGATCGAATTGAACAAGTATTGACAAATCTAGTTGATAATGCCATCCGCCATACAGATCCTGGTGGAAAAGTGGAAGTGATTACTGAAGACTCCGAGAATGAATGGACTGTTTCAGTCATTGATTCGGGATCAGGAATAGCTGAGGAGGATCTTCCTTTTGTGTTTGAACGATTTTATAAAGCTGACAAATCTAGAAAAAGAATGCCAGGTCAAGAAAAGAAAGGCATCGGTTTAGGATTGGCCATTGCCAAAAACATCGTTGAAGCTCATAATGGTACAATTCAAGTTCATAGTAAAAAAGAAGAGGGTACGACCTTCACATTCAGAATTCCAAAGAGTTTCAACGATTAGCAGTTTGAGTTGCGCACTTTAGTGTTTTAGGTTAATCTATTTAATGAATTGAATAATGGATAAAGGTGTAATATCTTAATAGGGAATCTGGTGAAAGACCAGAACTGTCCTCGCAACTGTAAATGGCGACGAACGAGTAAATCCACTGTGTACATTTTCACGGGAAGGGGCTCTAGTAGAATGACCCATAAGTCAGTAGACCTGCCTTAGTCCACCGTTTCCAAGCTTCGGGGATTGAGCGTATGGGACAGCCTGGTTGGATGTTTTGACCCCCTTCCTGGTATGTCTTAAACCTGCCTCATGAGGCAGGTTTTTTATTGTGCTTCCCCCTAATATTCATTGGAAGCTGACTAACTAAAAGGAGAGGGAAAAAGATGAAGAAGTTGTATTCACTGTTCCTAGCAGCCATTCTAACCGCAGGAGTGCTAGCAGGTTGTCAATCGCAAGATGAAGCTGAACAAGCGGGCTCCTCAACGGAAGAAAAACAGGAAGTAAGTGTCCATGTCACTATTTCAACAAATAACGGGGAAAAAGAACTAGCTGATAAAGAACTGTCAGTAGAAGAAGGCAAGACGCTTATGGAAATGATGAAAAATAAGTTTGAAGTGAAGGAATCTGATGGATACATCACAGGGATCGAAGGAGTTACTGCTGATGAGAGCAAAAAACAAGCCTGGATGTACACAGTGAATGGAGAAGAAGCAACGGTTGGTGCGAGCGAATATGAATTGAAATCCGGAGACGAAGTTGTATTTGACATGCACAAGTGGGAATGATGGGGTATGAATACATATAAACTGACGCTCATTGCTATGCTTAGCGCGCTGGCAGTCGCAGGCAGGCTGGTCATGGCTAATGTTCCGAATGTGCAGCCTGTGACGGCTATCATTATTTTATCCGGCTTCTGGCTTGGTCCAATTTCCGGAATAGCGATGGCGGTTCTAACAACCCTGCTTTCAAATGTCCTGCTCGGGATGGGGTATTGGACGATTTGGCAGATTACCGCTTGGGGTATGATTGGTTTGATAGCAGGTTTGCTCGGAAAATTCTTTAAAGATATTCCGATATGGGGACTAGCTTTGTATGGCTTTTTCAGTGGACTATTCTATGGCTTCATTATATCGATTACAATGAAAGCAGCTGGCCAGCCATTTTGGGGGTATTATTTGGCAGGCTTGCCATTTGATTTGAACCACGCTGCTTCCAATCTCGTTTTTATACTTGTATTATCGCCAGTGCTCAGCCGATTATTCCAGCAATATCGAAACAAGCACGCCATAACAAGAGTGTAGAAATAATGAAAAGCCTGAAGAGCCTTCTTGGCTCTGAAGGCTGTTTTTTTGTATACTTTGATAAAATTAGAAAAAACGTACATATCTTTGCAACTTGTGCGATCCATATTATGATGGATGTAACTTTCTTTTACATAAAACGACTATTAAAGAGAGCGGAGGGAAAGCAGTGGATGAGATCTTTGAGCAGTTCTATGAAAAATATCATCAGGATTTATTTCAATTTGTAGCTTACATGGTCAAAGATCGGCAAGTCGCTGAGGATCTTGTTCAAGAAGTCTATGTGAAGCTGATACGCTCTTTTCATACTTACGATGGAAGGAGCAGTGAGAAAACGTGGCTGTTTTCCATCGCTCGTCACGTTACAGTCGATTACTTTAGAAAGCAAAGCAGAAAAAGAAAAAGAATCTTTGATTATTTTGACTGGGGTGCCAAAGGGGAAAGGCTTGTTGATCATAAGCCTCTTCCTGAAGAAATTGCTGTAGAAAATGAAGAAATGAAGCAAGTATATCAAGCGATGGAAAAGTGTGGAGTTGACCAAAAAACGGTCATTATTTTGCGTTATATACAGCAGTTGTCAATTAAAGAAACGGCAGAGATTTTAGGGTGGAGCGAGAGCAAAGTGAAGACAACTCAGCATAGAGCTATGAAGAAACTAAGAGAAATGCTTGCACACATGGGTGAAGGGGGGATTGAGCATGAAGCGTAATGATGAAGAGCTGAAGAAGCTTTTGAAGCGTCTCCCTAAAATGGAAGATACGAAGTCCAAGAGTGATTGGTATGAGGCGGTGGCTGATCGTTCTAAGCCGGGGAAAAGGAAGAAGAACCCCCGGTTAATGCCTGTCCTGTCTACGTTAGCTGCATTACTAGTACTCGTCATAGCTATTCCACTTTTTCTGCAGGTTGTGAACCAAAACAAGCAGATGCACGAAAGCAGTGATTCTTCTTCGAGCTCAACACCAGAAGAATCTGCTGAATCAAAGGCTTCGGATGATAAAGCTTTTACGCTGCAGTCAAAAGAAGCGCCACAAGAAAGCAGCGAAGAGCTTCAAGATTTGCTGATTTCTGTCAGGAGTGGAACGATGGACACTTCAGTATATTCTAATGAAAAGACTGATGTAATTATACCTGTCACTTTTGTACCTGAATCAGAAAAACAGTCAGATCAAGTCATCCCCATTACTGAATCAGGGCTTTCAAATAATCTGTCTGACAAGTTCAAGCTTAGTTATGACCAGAAATCTGCTGTTGCAACAGCCCAATTCTTTTCAAAGGACGTAGAAGAAGAGCAGGCATTTATCGAAGCAGTCCGCTGGGAGGCGGAACCGCTACACGCGGAAAAAATAAAAATAAAGCGGCCGGAACAATCAGATAAGCAGTCAAAGACGCAGGAAGTTAAACCTGTTTCCAGTCAGCGCTACATTTTTCAACTCTATCAATATAAAGCGGAACTACCTAAGTTCTTTATTCCTGTAAAAATAGATGAACACTCTTCCATGCAGCAGGCGCTTGACCAATTACACGCTCCCAGCCGCAAAAAACATGTATCTGCGGCCGTACCTGATCATGTTGAACTAAAAACGGTAGATCGTGAAGCAGATACTTTAATGATAGAGGTGAGGCATGGGAAATGGGCGGATCGACAGGAAGCTTTCACTACTTTGCAAGCTGTACTTTTAACGGCAAAACAATTCGGTTATAAAAATGTGAAGTTTCTTAATATGGGCTTTACTGAATTAGGAGGGTACCAAGTCAATAAGCCGATTGAGGTCCCGGACAGTTTCAATCCTTACGTGAAATCATCATCGAACCAATAAGAAAGATATTCCTTTATTTAGGGAAGACGCTGAAACACTGAAAACTTTTTGAGTTCTTCATAAAAAAAGCAGCCGAATTGAACGATAAAATCGTCCGATTCGGCTGCTTTTATACGATCGATGAGAAGGTTTGGTTCTTACTACTTATTACGGCGGCTATTCTCTCCTTTTACACGCCTGCCTCGCTCTTTTTTTAGGCTGCCCTTTGTTGATTCCACGATGAGCGGACGGGTTGACGCCTGTGTCGAGTATCCACCGACAAGCGATTCGTGAGTAACAATGGAAAACTATAACAAATATGTAAATTAGAAAGAACTTTTTAACTGGTCACTTCATGGAAGAAGGATTCTTTTTTATTGGCAACTACAGGGAATATTAATAGGAAACCGAGCCATTGTCATGTTAAAATAAGGGTAAGTTGTAAAGGGGACGATTGTAAATGGATAAGGAAGAACTCATTAACGACGTTTCTCAGAAGATGAAGCTGATTCGCGTGGAGTATGGCTATACGCAAAACCGGATGGCTGATGTTTTGGGTCTGTCTAAAAAAACTCTTGTCCAAATTGAAAAAGAACGGACATCGGCGAGCTGGACTACTGTAGTTGCTGTATGTGCATTATTTCAAGACAGCGAAGTTTTAAAGAATTTACTTGGTGACGCTCCATTAGAGATTACTGAAACCATTGCCCATCAGGAAATTGATCACCCTGTAGGAAAAACAATGGGTGGGAAGGTATGGTGGACAACCTTGCGGGAGGAAAAAGGCTTTACTCTCCAGCAAAACATCATAAGCCAGCATTATCGAATTATTGACAACGAATTTCAGCGTTGGTTCTCTACCTTCGATGAAAATGATGCCGCTATGCGTTTCAAGCAGCTGACCAACAAATAAAAAACCCCTTCAAAGCGAAGGGGGATTAACCTTATTCATGTTTCAAAGGATCTCCGTCAAATGGAAGATCTGCAATTTTAATGGAATCGGTCGGACAGCCTTCGAAAGCATCCTCCATATCATCTTCCCAAACCTCTGGGACTTCCTCCTGGCCTTTGTTATCATCAAGTACAACAAAAGCAATTCCTTCGTCGTCGTAATCAAATATATCCGGAGCTGCGGCCCCACAAGCGCCGCAGGCTATGCATGTATCCTGATCAACAATGGTATATTTCCCCATGTTTTGAACCTCCTCAATGTATGCGCGTAGAAGCTGTTGTTTAGAGGATCAAGCTTCTTTACAATATTATTGTAAATCGGTCATGGGAACTTTTCAATAGATGCCCTTAAGCATAAAGAAGGAGGACTTCCATGTTTTTTACTATCTTACTCTCATGTGTAGACGCCATGAATGGGGAAAGAACAATCTCAGGAATACATAATCTTCTGACTGGAAAACGCTCCTCACAAACACTTCAAGATTCAAAAGGTTACCGCTTGGATCATTTTTTTGGTATTTATCCTTCGCTTGAAAAGAAGCGATTAAAACGTATATTTGAGAAGCTTGCCGACAAGCAGATTCTCGTAATTGATCAACATCAATATCCATTTCTGGTACAGAAGGGGAAAAACTTTCTCTTACAGCAGGGGACTTCAGATTTCTATTTTAGTGGCCTGAGAAACCAGCAGGCTGTGCAACTATTAAAAAGCCGATTTCTGTTATTGGTTCAGACGGTCGCTAACGTCAATTCCGGGAAACGTAATTTTTTCCCGGTGATAGAGGATCGCAAAGTCCAGCTTTGGGTTAAGAGCTTTTATAAACAGCATGTCAAGAATAAAAGCAATTCAGCGTTCCTCATCTATGAAGAAATGTTTTCGCTCATAGACGACTTAGAAGATCTTGAGGCAGAATTGTTCACGTATCGATTGTCAGGTGGACCTGTTATTGGTTTTACAAGGGAACAGCTGGCACGATTCTGTCAGATCACAATCGAAGAGGTAGATATAAGGCTTGAACATGTATTCCATTATATTTATTCTAAGCTAAGCCAGTCCCCTCAATCTTTCCCGAAACTAAGGTATTGCGTGGACGATTTACACCCTTCTTCTCTTGTTACCCAGTCTTCAGAGAAAACCTTTCAGTTCCTAAAACACGGGTTGTCATTAGAAGAGATTGCAGGAAAAAGAAATCTTAAGGTCAGTACAATTCAAGATCATATCGTGGAAGCAGCGTTAGTCATGAAGAATTTTCCAATTGAGCAGTTTATTGATTATGAAGATCAAATGCTTATTTTTCATGCGGCCGAAAGTTTAAAAACGATGAAGCTAAAATCTATTTATCAGTATTTGGAC
This sequence comes from Halobacillus salinarum, assembly GCF_022919095.1. NCBI lineage: Bacteria > Bacillati > Bacillota > Bacilli > Caryophanales > Bacillaceae > Halobacillus > Halobacillus salinarum. Next base: position 2,320,770 of record NZ_CP095073.1, read on the forward strand.
GGCCGTTACACTTATTTTCAATTAAGAATTGTATTGGCCAAAAAGCAGCACGAAACCGATCAGGGAGGCAGTTATGCAAGTGCAGAACATTGAAGAGTATTTGTGGGCTCATTTTGGTTATAAAAACTTCAGAGAAGGGCAGCGCCCCATTATTGAAGATGTACTGAATGGAAATGATGTGCTCGGTATTTTGCCGACTGGTACGGGAAAGTCATTGTGCTACCAATTGCCTGCTCTTATCTTTCAAGGAGCAACCCTAGTTGTTTCCCCTCTGATTTCATTAATGTCAGACCAGGAAAAACAATTGAAAGCAGTGGGTATTAAAAAAGTAGTCGCTATAAACAGTTTTTTGAACCCGCAAGAGAGAACCGAAGTTCTGAAACGGCTACACGATTATAAATTGATTTACTTGTCACCGGAAATGCTGCAAAATCAAAGGATGTTACAAGCATTAAAGAAGCTTCCCATTGACTTGTTTGTGATTGATGAAGCCCACTGTATTTCACAATGGGGCCATGAATTTCGCACAGACTATTTGAAGTTAGACCAGATTATTCATGAATTAGCAGATCCCCCGGTGCTTGCTTTAAGCGCAACGGCTACCCCAGAAGTGCAGGAAGATATATTCAAGCAGCTTAAGAAACCGAACATGATAAAAAGGGTACATTCTATGGATAAAATAAATGTCAGTTTTGCTGTGGAACACATGTCGTCTGCGGAGGAGAAGATTGAACGGATTGCTGAAATTCTGAGCGGCAGGAAAGCCGCCTGCATGATTTATTTCTCAAGCCGGCAATGGGCCGAGCGCGCTGCTTCAGCATTACAGCAAAAATTATCGCAGAGAATTGCGTTTTATCATGGAGGGATGGAACAGACGGATCGTTTATTAATCCAGCAGCAATTCATGAATGATCAGCTTGATATCGTCTGCTGTACAAGTGCATTTGGAATGGGCTTGGATAAGCCGGATATCCGTTATGTTATTCACTTTCATGTTCCTACCCAGATTGAATCATTTATCCAGGAAGTAGGACGGGCAGGAAGAGACGGTAAGCCATGTGCCAGTCTTGTCCTATTTACACATAGAGACTATTACCTGCCGCAAATGCTCATTCAAAGCGAGCTTCCTGAAACAAATGAACTTCACAAGATATTTAGGGTGTTGGATACCTTCCGAAATAAACCATTGCCTCACAAAGAAGAAATTGTGCAAGTAATGGAATTATCAGAATCTCAATGGAATTTTATTAAATATCAACTGGAAAAGCATGGATGCTATTCCGATGGAAAAATCTCAGGAAGCATAGAAGAATGGGAAAGAATGCAAACAAAGGTGGAACAATTTCTTAAGGAGAGATGGCACTATAAACAAGGGAAATTAAAAGAAATGATAAACTGGGTACATCACAAAGGGTGTAAAAGAAAAAAGCTGTATGAACCTTTTCAGGATCATATAAGACCTCCCTATGTTCCTTGTTGCGATTCTTGCGGTTTTAATATCGCAGATTTACAAGTGGAAAACTGGGAAGAGAGTTCAAGCGTAGATTCGTGGCAGTCTCGTCTGCGTAAAATGTTTCAGCAGGAAGATCATTATGAAATTTTCTGAGCAAGCAGAATTCATTAAGCAGCTCTCCGATCGGCAAGTCACTGTCCAGCTTGTGCTTACCCAGTTTGTAATCTTATTTGCAGCCATCCTAGTCAGTTTGTTTTTGTTTGATTCTTTTCTTTTAGATTGGAGAAATCTCTTCCGCTTTCATTCTGGTGAGTGGCTAAAATACGGGGTTGGTTCAGCAGTGCTCGTATTAATCATTGATCTACTGATGCTTCGTCTTATTCCTAAAAGGTATTATGATGATGGGGGCATCAATGAAAAGGTATTTCAAAACCGGTCTTTAGGATCAATAATTGCTGTCACCTTATTAGTAGCAGTTTGTGAGGAAATGCTGTTCAGAGGGGTCATCCAGAAAGAATTTGGTTATTTTGTTGCAAGTCTATTATTTGCGCTTATGCACTTCAGATATTTGGCTAAGCTTTTGCTACTGGGCTCTGTAGTTTTCGTCAGTTTTTTTCTAGGGTGGTTATTTGAAATAACGGACAGTATCACCGTAACAATTACGACTCATTTTATCGTGGATGTCATTTTAGCATTATGGATTAGATATAGACAAAGAGGTGATCTGGTTGGTGCAGCAAACGAATCAAGATGAAAAGCAAAAAGAAGCCCCTGAATATGAAATGGATGTGTTAAACCTTCCCCCAAGAAAAGAAGTTCATGCGAACAAGAAGGCAAAAACAAAATGGAAGTTGAATTTTATTTTTTTCAGAGTCCTTATCTTAATCATTATCCTTCTAGTCATGATCGCTTTATCCTATCGTTACTGGGGCGGCTGGCTGGAACCAGTCTTTGGAAGCAATCCTATTCATCAAACGACGTCATATGGGCTGGAACAAAATCAAACCCATTTTGTCTTAATTCAGAATGCAGGTATGGAAAAGAGCTTCCGGTCTTAATGGAAGCTCTTTGTTCACCGTTAGAAAATCTGTTTACGGTCTCTTTCAAATTTAAGGATTTCGACTGCCTCTCTAAACCGTTGTGAATGAACAATTTCTCTTTCCCTAAGAAATTTCAGCCCGTCGTTTAAATCGGGGTCATCGGACATATTAATGATCCATTGGTAAGTAGCACGTGCTTTTTCTTCAGCAGCGATATCTTCATATAAGTCAGCAATGGGGTCTCCTTTTGCTTGAATATAAGTGGCCGTCCAAGGAGAGCCGGAAGCATTATTATAAAAGAGTGCATTATCGTGGTTCACATATTGATCCTCAAGACCTGCTGCTTTCATCATCTCAGGTGTGGCATCCTTTGTTAATTTATAAACCATCGTCGCAATCATTTCTAAGTGGGCGAATTCTTCTGTACCAATATCCGTCAATAAACCAATCACTTTATCCGGAATGGAATAACGCTGGTTTAAGTAACGCAGCGCTGCAGACAGTTCTCCATCTGCACCTCCATATTGTTCAATGAGATATTTCGCAAGACGTGGGTTGCACTCACTGACTCTGACAGGATACTGAAGTTTTTTTTCATAATACCACACGAGAATGTCCTCCTATAGAAGAATTATAGTTGCCACGGCCAAGGTGAATCCTTCCAATTCCAGGGATAACCTGAAAAACTTGCCCCAAATTGTCTCAAAGGTCCAAAACACTGCTCATAATAGTTTTTCAGCTCGTGACTTTGGGCAGCCAGTTCGTTAAATTGCTGTACAGCCTGAGCGTCTTGTGGGTGAGTATCTAAATAAAGGGTCAGCTCAACTAAAGCAAAATCCACCTGTTGAATTTTTTCCATTAATTCATAACGATTCGGTGCCGTTTTCCCTTGCTGATCCATCAGCTTTCTCCTTTCACAGCAGGATAAGGGTCATAAAAGCACGGCCAAAGCGTACCACGGCAGAGTGCTTCCTGAAGAGAAAATTGAGGCAATCCTGGCTGCTGAAATCCAACATACAGCTGGGGCGGTGTAGAGAAACATTTAATTTCTATAGGTGGACATGGATCGAATGGTCCATAATAGGGCCTGTAGCATTTAACAGGAGTGTACAAAAATATCACCTCTTTAGTCTTGTCAACAAACTTTATGTAGATAAAGCTTGGACTATTCTACTAGGAAGGCAGGATTTTCACAAAGTAAAGAAGAACTAATAATTATGTATGTAAAAAAAAGGAGAGGGAAGCTATGTTTGTAAAAAGTTTAATGAAACCACCGCACAAGTCACTCACAGCAGACGTTCATACGTCATTAGCACATATTCTGGAGATTTTGAATAAAGAAGATATTCAGGCTATGCCTGTGCTGGATGGTCAGAGATTCACAGGTATGATCTCCAAGGAGATTATTTACCGCTCCTTTTTTGAGAATGGAAAAGACAAAGAGGATTTCTTACTTTCTACTGAAGCAAAAGATATCGTAGAAAAAGAGGATTATTTCATTCATAATGAGGAAGTGTTTGAACGCACTCTTCCTGCATTTAAAGGTTTTCCGGTATTAGCTGTAGTCGATGAACACAGAAATTTTTTAGGGCTGGTGACCAGATTTGATGTAATTGAACAGTTTGAAAGTGCTTTTGGTATTCGGAAGAAAGGAATTCGTATTGCTTTTACTTCCGAAGAATCAGTAGGCAGAATCGAGCGATTAGGTGATATTATTAGAAATTATCACGAGAATGTGATCTCTCTCGCTACCTTCGATGAAACCGATAAATTAGCGAGACGAATCGTTTTAAAAGTAGAAAAAAATAATAATATCGAACAATTTACGAAAAAGCTGGAGAAAACCGGATTTCGAATATTAAGTGTAAAAGAAGTGTAGAAGTTAGAAAAAACCACTGAATCGGGGTTATCCGTTTTAGTGGTTTTTCCTGGCTGATTTATTATATAATGCGGGTTATATCGAATGCAGGAGTGTTGTGAGTTGGAATGGTTCCTGAGTCTCATAGGAGCAGCTGCTCTATTATTGATGTACATGTATTTTAAAGCACGTGGAAATTATATAGATAAACATGAGATTTACCATCATGCGTCCAAGCGGCTGAACATTTTCTTTATTTCAGACGTTCATAACCGGGTAATCAACGAGAAAATGCTTCGCAGGGTCGAAGATAATGTAGATGTTGTAATTGTCGGAGGAGATTTAGTCGATAAACGCGTGCCCTTGCACAGGCTCATCACGAATGTGAAGCGATTGAAACGCTGGGGAGCGCCTGTCTATTTTATTCCAGGGAATAATGATCATGAACTGACTGAAGCCAGGATCGTAGATGTATTAAAAAATGAATCAGTCCATGTGTTATCCAATCAGGATGTAAAACTCTCCTTTGACGACCGTCTTCCGTGCACCCTTAGTGGAGTGGATCCCTATTACCTTACCTCCCGCAGGCATGCCAGCTATATCCATGATACAAAGGATTTTCATTTGTTAGTTGTCCATGATCCTTATGTGTTTCAAAAGATGAATAAGGAAGATAGAGACAGGTTCAGCTTAGTGCTGACAGGACATACTCACGGAGGGCAGATTCGTTTGTTTGGTTTTGGTCCTTATACCCGCGGAGGGTGGTTTACTAAAGAAGACTATACTCTGCTGATTAGTGAAGGGTACGGTACTTCTGCAGTACCATTGCGTTTAAGTACGAGAGCGGAATGCCACATGATCTATTTGCTTCCTGAACGTGAGGATAGGTATTAGTTAAAAAAGAATATACAAATTTTACACAATAATTTTCTTTCACTTATAATAATAGTAAAAAGTTGTATGTGGAGGAAGGGATTATGGCAGCTACGAAAGGAAAGTATAACATTAAAGCAATTTCCCAAATGATAGGGGTGCAGCCCGGCACATTAAGAGCTTGGGAACGACGTTACCAGATGATACGTCCCGTACGCAATGATGTCGGCCACAGACTTTATACGGACGAACATCTTCGTATTTTAAAATGGCTGAAAGAAAAGGTTAATAAGGGATTTACCATTTCCCAAGCAGTAGCACTTATGGAAAATAATGAAGAAGCCGTCATGCATTCTCACTATGATGCAGATCAAAGTGAATTGGGAAAAATCGGAGACGATTTACTTGATGCCCTGCTGTCCTTTAATGAGAAAGAAGCGCAGCATAATCTGGATCAGGCATTTAGTTTATTCTCTCCTGAAACGGTTGCTATTGATGTAATTGGCCCCCTTCTTGTTAAAATAGGAGACCTCTGGGAGACCAATGAAATTACAAGTGCCCATGAGCATTTTGCAAGTAATTTTCTGAGATCGCGGATGGGTATGATGCTAGTGTCTCTTCCTACTGATGCGATTCTTCCAAAAGCCGTTTTAGTTTGCGGACCAAATGAGAAGCACGAACTTGGACTATTAATTTTTGCGCTTTATTTGAAACGCAAAGGGTATGAAGTTATTTATCTTGGACAAAGCATAGCCGGGGGAGATATCGATGTTGTTATAAATGAAATAAACCCCAAATACTTATTTATGTCCTGTACGATGAAAAAAAATATCCCCATTTCCATTCGCTTAGCTGAAAGCTTACAAAAGAAGTTTCCTGAACTGAATATAGGCTTGGGCGGCTATGCCTATGAAGGACTCTCCGAAGTGGATAAAATAAGAATGGAGCCTTTTGTAGTGGGAAACAATAAGCGTGATTGGGAGATATGGCTGAATGATTGACTCCTTTTCCTTTTTTATAAAGTTGTCCCCCATCCAAATTGTCGTATATAATTTGAAAAAAGGTGCCAATATTGCGCCTAGCTTCATAAGATAAAGATAACACATAATTGAGACAGGGGGCGATCATGTGCGAGTTGAAAGAGTTACAAATGAAAAGTTTAAAATCTTTCTTACATTTGATGATTTAATGGATAGAGGGTTAACTCGTGATGAACTTTGGAGTGATCTTCCAAGGGTTCACCGTATCTTCAGCGATATGATGTATGATGCGGGAACAGAGCTTGGTGTTGAATTAAATGGCGTACTTCTTGTCCAAGTGTATCTTTTAAAAGCTCAGGGAATGCTTGTTGTAGTGACAAGGACTGAGGGAGATGAAATGGACGAAGACGAAGATTATATGGAAATGAAAGTCACTCTTGATGAAAGCAAAGAAATGATGTTTATCTTCAACGACTTTGAAGATATCATACAGGCGGGCATTCACCTGCATCAGTTGAATGTAACCGGCGGAAGTGTATTTTCTTATAACGGGGAATATTATATGCTTTTACAGGATGAAGATATTATTCATTTAGATTCTGAACAAGTTATTGCTTTGTTATCCGAGTTTGCTTCAGCTTCTGCTGCAACTTCCCACCGTTTAATGGAGTACGGCAAAGTCATTATGGACGGCCAGGCATGCGCGACAATTTTTCATCATTTTTCGAATTAATGCAGATAGAACGATGCTCAGCAGAAGCTTCGTTCTTTTTTATTTCAAATTCTCTTTTATCTTTCCATTTAGCATATTCGAAACACTTTGATAAAAGTCCAGGGCTGCTCGGCTGCATTTAATGAACTTTTGGGTCTGCTCCTGTGCTGGAAAAGATGATTCGGGTAAATGGAGAATGAAGGTTATTTTTAAAATAGAAGCTGTTGATTGAACGTGTTAAGATATATAATGGAGTTTATCTTATTTGGTAACCATTAGGGATTGGAGTGTATGGAATGAAGATTGCGGTTTTATACGGGGGACCTCAGGTGAAAGAGAAGTATCTCTTTCTACCGGTAAAGGGATCGTCAAAGCATTAAAAAATAAAGGTCATTCAGTGATAGGAATAGATTTTCAACCGGATCAAATAAAAGAAATTCTAAAACTTGACGTAGACTTGGTTTTCATAGGGTTACATGGAAAGTATGGAGAAGATGGCAAAATCCAAGGACTGCTTGATATGCTGGAAATCCCTTATGTAGGCTCAGGTGTCCTGGCATCGGCTTTAGCTATGGATAAGGCAAAATCCAAACAGGTTTTTAAATTAAATGGTATAAAAACAGCGAATAGCAAAACCTATGATATAGCGAAATCATTTGATAAAACAACAATTGCCAAAGATATCCGGTCTCAATTTTCACTGCCTTTTGTTATCAAACCGAACCAGGAGGGTTCGACCCTTGGCTTAACTATTGTTAAGCAAGAAGAGCAAATCGAGCAAGCCCTTGAGACAGCGGCAAAATCTGACCAGGTAATTTTAGTGGAGGAGTATGTGAAAGGGAGAGAAGTGACAGTTCCTGTCATCGGTCTTCCTGGGGAAGAACGAGCCCTCCCAGTAATTGAAATCATACCTAAGAATGAGTATTATGACTTTGATTCCAAATACCAGCCAGGTGGAAGCCAGCATATTGTTCCTGCTGAATTACAAGAAAGCTTAACAGAGCAATTAATGACGGAAGCTGTTCTCGCTCATCAACTGCTGGGCTGCAGCATTTATTCGCGCGTGGATTTCATAATCAATGAAAGAAATGAACCAGTTATTCTGGAAGTGAACACGCTTCCTGGAATGACGCCGACAAGCTTATTTCCAGACTCTGCCCAAGTCATTGGTTGGAGTTATGATGAACTAATTGAGAAATTTGTTGAACTTTCTGCAAAGAAGAAGAAACAGGCGTTGTAATCGCTTACAAAAAGATAGGAAAATAAGCGGTTCAATGCTTCCTTTCATAGGCTAGAACGTGTATACTATTGACTGAAAGATGACCCGAAGCCAATGGATTTGATATAGGAGGTAAATGGGATGGTAGCCGATAAGCCAGCAGATGCTGCAAATGAAAACAATGACCAGCTTGATGTTTTAAAATCTACTCAAACGGTGGTCAAAAAAGCTTTAGATAAATTAGGATATCCGAATGAAGTGTATGATCTACTGAAAGAACCGGTTCGAATGATGACTGTCCGCATTCCCGTGCGGATGGATAATGATTCTATAAAGATCTTTACGGGTTACCGGGCACAGCATAATGATGCAGTTGGACCTACAAAAGGCGGCGTTCGTTTTCACCCGAATGTCTCAGAAAAAGAAGTGAAAGCTTTATCTATTTGGATGAGTTTAAAAGCAGGGATTGTAGATCTTCCATACGGGGGCGGAAAAGGCGGGATTGTCTGTGATCCCCGCAATATGTCCTTTCGTGAACTAGAAGGTGTCAGCCGGGGATATGTAAGGGCAATCAGCCAAATTGTTGGTCCTACAAAGGATATTCCTGCACCAGATGTCTTTACTAATTCGCAAATTATGGCTTGGATGATGGATGAATACAGCCGCATTGATGAATTTAATAATCCTGGTTTTATTACCGGGAAACCGCTGGTTCTTGGAGGTTCCCACGGCCGTGAAACAGCAACGGCCAAAGGGGTTACGATTTGTATTGAAGAAGCGGCAAAGAAAAAAGCCATTAATGTGGAAGGCGCCCGTGTCGTTGTGCAAGGATTCGGGAATGCCGGAAGTTACTTAGCAAAATTCATGAATGACCGTGGAGCAAAAGTTATTGGAATATCTGATGCCTACGGTGGTCTTCATGATCCTGACGGGTTGGATATCGATTATCTATTGGACCGCCGTGACAGCTTTGGTACAGTCACCAACCTATTTAAAAATACGATTACAAATCAGGAATTGCTGGAGCTCGATTGTGATATTTTGGTTCCTGCAGCGATTGAGAATCAGATTACTGAAGAGAATGCCTATAACATTAAAGCTTCGATTGTTGTAGAGGCGGCAAATGGTCCGACAACTCTCGGAGCAACAAAGATTCTTTCTGAGAGAGGCATACTGCTGGTTCCAGACGTGCTTGCTTCTTCAGGTGGTGTTACAGTTTCTTACTTTGAGTGGGTCCAGAACAATCAAGGTTATTATTGGACGGAAGAAGAAGTAGAAGAAAAGCTGCATAAAGTCATTGTTAAAGGCTTTGATAATGTTTACAAAACGGCTGAAACAAGGAGAGTGGATATGAGGCTCGCTGCGTACATGGTCGGAGTAAGAAAAATGGCAGAGGCTTCAAGATTCCGCGGATGGATTTAAGTTGATTACTTATTACAAATCTCCTATCATTTATGTGGTAGGAGATTTATTATGGAAAGATACAGAATATAAATGCTTTCTTGAAATGAGGAGTGACAAAGTTGCAACAGGAAAAGGTCATTATTATCGGAGCAGGTCCGTGTGGGATGAGCGCGGCAATCGAACTACAACGACAAGGCATAAATCCTCTGTTGATCGAAAAGGGGAATGTCGTAAATTCTATATATAACTACCCGACTCACCAGACATTTTTCAGTTCAAGTGACAGGCTTGAGATCGGTAATATTCCGTTTATTACAGAAAGACAGAAGCCTGTAAGAAACGAAGCTCTGGCTTATTATCGGGCTGTAGCTGAGCGGGAACAATTAAACATTCACGCGTTTGAGCGGGTTATGCAAGTGGAGAAACAGGATAAAGGATTCATCCTCCATTCAGAATTGAAAACAGGAGAAAGCAGGCGTTATTTTGCTGAACAGATTGTTGTAGCAACAGGCTATTACGATCAGCCGAATATGATGGGAGTCAAAGGCGAAGAGCTATCTAAAGTTATGCACTATTTCAAAGAGGCCCACCCTTATTACAATAAAGATGTCGTCGTCATCGGTGGTAAAAACTCGGCGGCGGATGCAGTCTTAGAATTGGAAAAAGCAGGGGCTAGGGTGACTGTTCTATATAGAGGAGAGACTTATTCAAAAAGTATAAAACCTTGGATTTTGCCTTTATTTGAAGGTCTGGTGAATAAAGGAATTGTGCAAATGGAATTTTGTGCCCACTTAAAAGAGATCACAGAAGAAGAAGTGATTTATGAATGTAACGGTGTAGAAAAACGAATTCCTAATGATTTTGTGTTTGCCATGACCGGATACAAGCCGGATCAGCATTTTCTTACGCAAATGGGAGTAGATTTCGATAGAGAAACCGGCCGCCCATTTATTAATGAAGAAACGATGGAGACTAATGTCCCTAATATTTACATTGCCGGGGTCATTGCTGCAGGTTACAATAATAATGAAATCTTTATTGAAAACGGCCGCCATCACGGTGGCAAGATAGCGGAATCTATTCAAAGAAAAGCCTGAAACAAGTCATGTGTAGAGAAGGCTGCACATGACTTTTTATTTACATAGTTCTGTGAATCGAATCTTAAATGGAGGCGAGTCCATGAGTAAAGTGGTTCTATTAACAACAGGGGGTACAATTGCAAGTGTGCCTAACAAAGAATCCGGAAAATTGTCATCTGGTGCTCTTACAGGAGAAGAATTAGCCAACATGCTTCATCTCCCTGGAGAGATCGATGTAATCATTGAGTCTGTTTTTCAAAAACCAAGCATGCATATTGGCTTTAATGATTTAGTAAGGATGAAGACGAAAATTGAAAACTATTTTAAGGATGATTCAGTTTCAGGTATCGTTGTTACTCATGGAACAGATTCTTTGGAGGAGACAGCCTATTTTCTCGACCTGACAATAAGTGACGAGCGGCCCGTTGTTATTACCGGCTCTCAAAGGTCCCCTGGAGAAATGGGAAGTGATGCGTACATTAATTTAAGACATGCGATTTATTCGGCATGCAGCGAAGACCTGCACAACGCAGGCGCCGTTGTTGTTTTCAATGAACGCATTTTTCCGGCCAAATATGTAAAGAAGGAACATGCTTCCAATTTACAGGGGTTCAACGCTTTTGGCTTTGGGTACCTTGGAATTATTGACAACGATAAAGTGCAGATCTATCAAAAACCGATTAAAAGAGAATACTACCAGCTGGTGGAGGATATTCCAAGAGTTGACATAATAAAAGCTTATCTGGGGCAGACGGCTCGTTTATTAAAGCAGCTAGAGAGAGCGATGCAAAAGGCATCGTCATAGAAGGGGTAGGTCGTGGGCAAGTCTCACCAGGGATGATGGGAGAAATTATTAAATCGTTGGAAGCCGGGATAAAAATTGTGATTACGACCACCTCAGAAGAAGGTGCTGTCTACACCACCTATGATTATTTAGGAAGCGCATATGATTTATACCAGCACGGAGTAATTCTTGGAGATGACGATGATAGTAAAAAAGCAAGGATTAAGCTATCTGTAATTCTGGCCTCAGATTTTGAAGGTGAAATCAAATATTGAGACAAAGTTTTACGAGCCGGTTTCGGAGATAAATCCCCTTATCGTTTATTCCTTTTCTGAATTCTTCGTGATACGATGAGAGACAGGGAATGAATGAGAGAGGGCTGATGATTTATGGCCATATTAACGGCGGCCATTGCTCCTGCTATTGCCATCATGACGTTTATCTACTTAAGCAAAAGAATAGGACTGGAACCCCTTCCTTTAATTATTCGAATGTTTATTATCGGAGCCATTCTAGTCTTTCCGCTTATGTTTATTCAATACGCATTTGAGAGTGAGGGTTACTTCCAATCTCACTTTATGAGGTCTCTGGTACTGGCGGGGCTGCTGGAAGAATTTTTTAAATGGTTCTTTTTATTATTTGTTGCCTACCGTCACGCTAATTTTGACCATCCTTACGATGGGATCATTTATGGTGTAGCGATCAGCCTTGGATTTGCCACGCTGGAAAATATTATTTATCTTTTTGCAAATGGCATCGAAATAGCGATATTACGTGCGGTATTCCCAGTGTCATCGCATGCATTATTCGGAATACTCATGGGCTATTATATAGGAAAAGCGAAGTTTTCAATTCACCATAAACGCATTTACCTGCTGTATTCATTTATTATACCTTTTCTTCTGCACAGCATTTACGATTATATTTTATCCGTGAATAAGCAGGGGTGGATGTTTTGGATCACACCGTTTATGGTGATTTTGTGGGTTATAGGAGTAAGAAAAATTAAACTTGCCAATTCTCAACCTGAGCAGATTTAATAGGCAGGCCGATGTAAACCGCTATGATACTATGGCGGTTTTTTTCTATGGTTATTGATGTATAAAGAAATAATTTAGTTAGACAATAGGCTTATAAATAAATCAATTGATCAGGGGTGTAAAAGCAGATGGTTTGGAAAAAAGCACTCATTACTTGTGTAGGCTTTACCTTATTGTTTTTTCCATTATCGGAATGGGCACAATTAAAGCCGGTTCACGCTTTCTCCAATCAAGTGATCCAACACGGGGCCACTGGAGATGATGTTATTGAACTGCAATCTAGACTGCAATACTTAGGTTATTATAACGGAGAGATTGATGGAGTCTTCGGATGGGGCACATATTGGGCCGTTAGAAACTTCCAGTATGAATTTGGACTGGATATTGATGGTCTGGTTGGACCTGAAATGAAACAAAAACTTGTGAAAGCCAGTAAATACGATAAAGGTTTTGTAAAAGAACAGATCCGTCAAGGAAATGAATTTACTCATTATGGCGGAGTGCCAAAGAGCAAGCAAACTGAAAAAACAAAACAGAAACAACCGTCAAACCAGCAAAAACAGTCAGCTGAAAAGAAAACCCAGGAACCGACTGCGGTGAATGTGCCTAGCGGATATTCACAAAACGACATAAAGTTAATGGCTAATGCAGTTCATGGCGAAGCAAGAGGAGAGCCTTATGCAGGTTTAGTGGCTGTAGCTGCCGTTATTTTAAACCGGGTGGACAGTGCTTCGTTTCCAAATACTGTGTCTGGAGTCATCTTTGAACCGCGGGCGTTCACTGCTGTCTCAGACGGCCAGATTTGGCTTCAGCCCGATGACCGGTCGAAGGAAGCTGTATTAGATGCCATCAATGGTTGGGACCCATCAGGACAAGCGGTCTATTATTTCAATCCCAACACCGCGACTTCAGACTGGATATGGTCCCGTCCGCAAATTAAGCAAATAGGGAAACATATTTTCTGTAAATAGGAGGTGTAGAAATGCTGCGAATAATTTCAATTGTGGTATTGAGTTTAACAACCATTGGAGCAGGGATCTGGGGGTATAAAGAACACCAGGATAAAAATGCAATCCTTGTTCAGTCGGAAAATAATTACCAGCGTGCTTTTCACGAGCTGACTTATTACGTAGATGTACTGAATGATAAAATCGGGACGACGCTTGCTATGAACTCCAGGAAGGAGCTGTCTCCTCAGCTTGCTGAAATTTGGAGAATTACATCTGATGCCAACGCTGATGTAGGACAGCTCCCTCTATCCTTGATGCCTTTTAATAAAACAGAAGAATTTTTGTCTGATATCGGGGATTTTGCTTATCGCACTGCTGTGAGGGATTTAACGAAAAAACCTTTAAGTGAAAAAGAAGTTAAGGCACTCGAAAGCCTTCATAAACAATCTGGTGAAATTAAAAATGAACTCCGAAAGGTTCAGAATGTCGTATTAAGAGACAATTTACGATGGATGGATGTAGAGCTTGCCCTTGCTACAAATAACGAAACTGGTGACAATACAATCGTTGACGGTTTTAAAACCGTAGAGAAATCTGTGGATGGATTCAGACAAGCCAACATTGAATCTGGTGTTTCTGTTGCCGGGACAGCACAGGATTTTAAAAACATTAAAGGAAAAGAGATTTCCAAGCAAGAAGCAAAATCTATTGCCGGCAAGTGGTTGAAAGACGTGAAACCTAAAGATTTGAAAATCACGAAATCAGGGAAAGGAGCAGATGTACAAACGTACACAGCTTCTTTTCAGAAAAACAAGATCAATGGGTATATGGATATTTCAGTCAAAGGCGGTCACGCGCTGACTGTTATGGTGAATCGGCCAGTGAAAAAAGCCCAGGTGAGTTTACATGAAGCGTATAGTAAAGCGAAGAAATACTTGGAAGGGCTGAACGTTGAAGATGCCGATTTTGATTTAATAGAAAGCAGTCAGTATGAGCGTTTAGGGGTTTTCAGGTTCGTCTATAAAAAAGATGGCGTCCGTTATTATCCAGATGCTATCGAAGTTAAGGTTGCACTTGATAATGGTGATTTATTAGGAATGACGACGCTTGATTATTTCAGTCACCACTATGACCGAGACATTAAAAAGGCGAATGTTTCTGAAGAGGAAGCAAAGTCAAACGTTAACCCTAACCTGAAAATTCAGGAGAAGCATATGGCCGTAATTGAAAACGATTTAAATGAACAAGTGTTATGTTATGAATTCTTAGCTACAAAAGGAAACGAAACCTACCGGATTTTCATCAATGCTTGGAACGGTGAGGAAGAACAAGTGGAAACTCTCAAAGGCACTGAAGTGAAATTTAATAATATTTAATGAGTCAGCCGCTGAACTTTCAGCGGCTTTCTTGCTGTAACAATAATTCCTCAACGTTGGTCCCTTCCTTTTTTCGACGAGCCATGAGATAATCGAATTACGACTAAAGGCGCACTAAAGAGAATGGAGGAGCTTAGGTGATAAAGATCGGGACGACAATGAATTTAGAATTATTTAAGCAAGATCAAGAAGAACCGGAAAGATACAAATGTACACTAGTAGACCATTCGCAAGGCTACATTTATATAGATTATCCAATTAAAACGAATACGGGACGTACGTCCTTCTTTTTTGAAGGAACGCGATTTCAAGTCAGTTTTGTCGGGAAAGACGGCTCTGTGTATTCGTTTAAATCAGAAGTTACGGCCAGGAGAAAATTAAAAATTCCTGTACTTGTGCTGACATTTCCGGGTAAAGATCAGGTTGTACGAATACAGCGCAGGCGTTATGTAAGAGTAGAAACTTCTATTGATGTAGCTATACAGTTGAATAACGAGAGCGAAGCTTCTTTTACAAGTATTACTCAGGATGTCAGCGGGGGAGGGCGGCCATTCTCGTTCCAGAAGGTTGTAAGCTTAAGCATATGCAAAACCTGAATTTAACCATGGTATTACCGATGAATAGCGGAGAGTATCATTACATAGAAACAGAAGCCGTCGTAATTCGACTTATCAATAAAACCAATTTGTCAAAAGAGCTTGCTTCCATTGAACTCCAATCCATTTCCGAACAGAACCGTCAATTAATCATTAAATTTTGTTTTGAGCAGCAAATGAATATGAGAAAAAGACAGCTGAAATGAAATTGATTTACGTGGATTTTTAAGGAAGCCTTATGTTATTCTTACAAGGGTAAGAAATAAGAATCCAGCAAATAAAAAGCGCGCTTATGCTGAAGAACGAGTGCGCTTTTGCTAGTAGTAATGGAATGATGGAGGAACTGGAATGACAAAGAATTTGACGATTGCGATTGATGGACCGGCGGCTGCTGGAAAAAGCACAGTAGCTAAAAAAGTAGCGCGCAGGCTTTCCTATACTTACATAGATACGGGAGCCATGTATCGAGCCCTGACTTGGAAAGCCATTCAAGCAGGCATTTCTTTAAACGATGAAAAGGAATTGAGTGGACTGCTCTCCAAAACAAAAATAGACCTTGTGCAGACAAAAGAAGGGCAGAGTATTATGCTAGATGGAAAGGATGTTTCCTTAGAGGTTCGCACGCAGGAGGTAACCAATCAAGTTTCCTTTACTGCAAAACATAAAACGGTTCGGGAAGCTATGGTGGAGCGCCAGCGCCAACTGGTGAAAACGCGTGGCGTTGTGATGGATGGTCGAGATATTGGGACACATGTGCTTCCTGACGCGGATGTGAAAATCTTTATGGTAGCCTCTGTTGAAGAGAGGGCAGAAAGAAGACATATAGAAAATCAGGAAAAAGGATTTGCATCTGATTTGGAACAATTAAAAGAAGAGATCAGACAGCGGGATGCTATTGATTCGACAAGGGAATATTCACCGCTTGTAAAAGCAGAGGATGCAATTGAAGTGGATACTACATCGCTTTCCATAGATGAAGTAGTGGAGCGGATACTTACCATTGTGGAAAAGACCAAGGGGAATAGTTCTTGAGTTTATACCAGGTTGGCAAATGGCTTTGCAGCATTTTACTTTATCCTTTATTTCGTATTCATGTGGTAGGGAAAAAAAATATCCCAAAAGATGGTCCGGTTATCATCTGCTCGAATCACATTTCAAATCTTGATCCACCTGTAGTAGGGATCACGAGCAGCCGAAATATATATTTTTTAGCCAAAGAAGAATTGTTTGAAAATAAATTCTTAGGGGGAATACTCAAAAGAGTTCATGCTTTTCCTATTAAACGAGGAATGAGAGACAGGAATGCTTTAAGAAAGGGACTGGACGTACTAAAGAATAACCATGCCCTCGGCTTGTTTCCAGAAGGGTCCCGTCAGAAGAATGGCGAGATTGGACAAGGACTTTCCGGAGCAGGGTTCTTTGCTTTAAGATCAGAAGCGACCATCGTACCTTGTGCGATTATCGGGCCGTATCAAAAATTTAAGCAGCTGAAAGTCGTTTATGGAGAACCCATTGATATGACTAAGTACCGCCAGGAGAAAGCCTCTGCAAAAATAGTGACAGACCGTATTATGGAAGAAATCAGACAATTGCATAAATTTCATAGCAGATGAAGCGTAATCACTTGACAAAATGCTTCAAATATTAGAAGTTAGAAAAAAGGGCATTTCTGTATTTAGGTTGTGTCGGAAATTGAAGGAGGTAGCTTTGTATGGATGAAATGAATCAGGAAGTATCAGGTATGAAAGAATTTTCTGCAGGGGACATCGTGACTGGTAAGGTCGTTAAGATTGAAGATAAACAAGTCCTTGTAGATGTTGGATATAAAGTTGAAGGGATTGTACCCATTAGTGAATTATCCAGCCTTCACGTGGAAAAAGCCTCTGATGCGGTAAGTGAAGGGGACGAGCTTACCCTGCAGGTGAAAAAAGTTGAAGATGATGAGATCGTTCTGTCTAAACGGGCAGTAGATGCAGATAAAGCATGGCAGGACCTTGAAGAGAAATTTGAAAATGGTGAAATATTTGAAGCTGAAGTGAAGGATGTTGTTAAAGGCGGACTAGTTGTAGATATCGGTCTGCGAGGATTTATTCCTGCATCTTTAGTCGAAACGTATTATGTAGAGGATTTTGAAGACTATAAAGGAAAGACGCTTAGCTTAAAGGTTGTGGAACTGGACCGGGAGCAGAATCGTGTGATCCTTTCCCACCGGGCTGTAGTTGAAGCTGAGGAGGCTTCCCGCAAACAGGAGGTTCTTCAATCTCTTGAAGAAGGTCAAGTGGTTGAAGGCACGGTTCAACGGCTCACTGATTTCGGAGCCTTTGTTAATCTTGGTGGAATTGACGGACTTGTACATATATCCCAGCTTTCGCATGAACATGTCGAGAAAGCTTCGGATGTAGTACAAGAAGGGGAAACGATTCAAGTGAAAGTCCTTTCCGTGGATCGTGATAACGAAAGAATTTCTCTTTCTTTAAAAGCGACTAAGCCGGGGCCTTGGCATGATATTGAAAATAAAGTTAAACAAGGCGAAGTTTTGCAAGGTACAGTGAGACGTTTAGTCAGTTTCGGCGCTTTCGTTGAAGTCCTTCCTGGTGTAGAAGGGCTGGTGCACATTTCGCAAATATCCAACCGTCACATTGGAACACCTGGCGAAGTACTTGAAGAAGGTCAGGAAGTAAATGTGAAAGTCTTGGATGTTGATGAAAATGCGAAGCGTCTGTCGCTTAGTATGAAAGAACTTGAACGTGAACAAAGCCGTTCTGAAATTAAACAATACGAAAAGGAAGAAGATAATTCCGGCTTCTCTCTCAGCGATATGATCGGTGATAAATTAGACAAATACAAAAACTAACGAGTTGGTGAAAAATATGTCCAGAGCTAAACGTAAAATCGAACATATTCACCATGCGCTAAATCATGATCGAGATTTCCATAATCATTTTGATGATATGGAGATTGTCCATCAAAGCTTAGCTGAATTGGACTGGGAGGAAATTACATTATCTGCAAAAGTGGGGGGACTTTATTTAAGTTCCCCCCTTTTTGTTAATGCGATGACTGGCGGTGGTGGTGAAAAAACTAAACAAATTAATGGAGAACTCGCTCAGGTAGCACGGAAAGCCAACATCAGCATGGCTGTTGGTTCCCAAATGTCAGCTCTAAAAGACCCTGCTGAACGATCCAGTTATGAAATTGTAAGAAAAGAAAATCCTGACGGCATCATTTTTGCCAACGTTGGCAGCGAAGCCTCGAAAGAGCAGGCCTGTGCAGCAGTAGATATGATTGCAGCTAATGCTTTGCAAATACACGTCAATACATTACAGGAACTCATCATGCCTGAAGGAGATCGGAATTTCAGCAAGCGGATGGAAAACATTCAAACCATAGCGGAAGAAATTTCGGTTCCAGTTATTGTAAAGGAAGTTGGTTATGGTATGAGTAAAGAAACAGTGAAAGCGTTGTACGCACACGGTATTCGTTACATCGATATTGGTGGAAAAGGAGGCACCAACTTTTCAAAAGTGGAAAATATAAGGAGAGATCAGCCGTTTGCTTCTTTTGAAAATTGGGGAATTCCTACACCTATTTCTCTTGCAGAAGCCAGATCAGCTGCTTCAGACATGAATATTTTTGCTTCAGGGGCATCCGTCACGGGTTAGATGGAGTAAAAGCGCTGGTGCTTGGTGCACAGGCATTCGGAATGGCAGGCGGACTGCTTCGGCTTCTTGTAGAGGAAGGGAAAGAAAAGGTGCTATCGGAGATTGCTCATATTCATTATGAAATTCAGATGGGAATGATGCTGCTTAATGCCCGCAAAATTTCCGAGCTTTCAAGCCGTCCTTATGTTCAATTTGGGAGAATGAAGGAATGGCTGGATCAAAGAATATAATCACTCAATATATTAATAGAGTTAAAGGCTGTTGAGGTGATCTCGACAGCTTTTTTATGTGATTTAATTGATATGTTCATATTTTAACTCTGTGTCAGTTATGGAAATGGACGGATTGACTCTTTCTTTTCCAAATAAAAATGCGGGACTTCGTTTAAAAAAATCTACCGACAGACATAATAGAAACGGAGGAGGGAGGATTATGGAAGCACAATATTATTGGTATTGCTGGTTTGTATTTATTATCGTTTATTTTCTATTCCCACCTAGTCACCTTCAAAAAGGGTTATCTGTGTTTGTTCTTCTGTTAATGAGCAGTTATGGACTGTTTCAAAATACAGGCTTCCATGACATACTCCTGCTGGGGATCGTTGTTATATTTGGACTTATTTTTTGGATTAACGAACAAAAATCATTAGTGACTCACTTTTGGCCGTTCATACTCTGCTTAGGTTATGCGGCCTGTCAAATGTTTCTTTTCATTCATCCAATCTGGCACCAATTCCCTGGCTTTGAGCTTAGTTTAGTCCTTTTTATTCTTGTATTGCACTGGTTTAGCGGGTCTTTTTCAAGTGCTGTAGGTTTTTGGATGCTGGTTAATGGTCTTGGTTCTTTGGTTACCATAGTTGTACTTGAAGAGGTAGAGGTGGAGCAGGTTATTATTGCGGAAAATATTATCGTATTCTTGTTAAAAGGAATGGTCCTATTGTTCATTTTATTTGGAATGGCACGTTTAAAAAGGAGTGTCAGGAGAAGCAGGAATCAATCCCGTAAAAAAGGAGCTGCACACGCGTGAATGAATATACCTATCCGATCATCTTCGGAATTGTAGTAGGGACAGCAGTGCGTGTATTTATGCTCCGAACGGACTACCGGCAATACCCTACTTATCTCCATGGGAAAATCATCCATTTATCTCTCGGATTTATTGCGGCTGCTTTAGGAACCATTGCTGTCCCATCAATAATGGAAAAAGAATTTACTGCCGTGACGTTTCTCACTCTCGCTGCCTCTCAATTCAGAGAGGTGAGAAATATGGAAAGAAACACTTTGACAGAGATGGATTCCTATGCTTTAGTCCCGCGCGGGAAAACCTATATAGAGGGAATTGCCATTTCTTTTGAAAGCAGAAATTACTTAGTGATCTTTACCTCATTTACGGTCACACTCTGCTATCTTGCCATTAATTTATGGGCGGCCATTACCGCGAGTATCATAACTTTTGTAATCAGCGGCTTATTAATGAGCGGTTCTAAGCTTGGCGATCTTGTGGACATTGACTATTCGGAGCTTTATTTTAAAGGAGCCGGTCTATATGTAGATAATATCTATATTATGAACATCGGTTTACCGGAACGTCAAAAAGAAATTGTACGGTACGGCATGGGTTTTATCCTTACCCCGAAATCATTCAGCATTCGCTCTACGATTGGCAATTTAGGCCAGAGACAGGCAATTTTGCATGACGTATCTGCTATTCTTGGGGTTTTTCGTGATTCTGGTACACCAGCTCTCGTTCCATTGATCAAACGTGATTTGAACGATGGAAGAATTGGAGTGTTTATTCTTCCGCAGCATAAGGATATTAAGCGGGCAAAAGAGATCATCGCTTCTGTCCCCGTGTTGGAAAATGCGATCCAAATGCCAGGGAAGAAACATAAATTTACAAAGGACGGCACCCGCTTATGAAGATGGAAAAATACATTCTTGCGGTCATTACACTGCATTCAAATAAAAATAAAATCAGTGGTGGTCCAGCGGTATTTTTATGTGAGACAATTGAAGAAATGGAAAATGTAGCTGCCAATCTTGAAGCCATATTAGATGGTATTGCTCATGCCCTTAGTGAACAAATGTATATTATCGTTAAACATTAACTTGATCAAACTTAATAACGTTGTAAGTTTGCGTGGACTCTGCTAAAATAATAAAGTTAAGTTTATGGCTTTCTGCTGTTCTATTGGAACTCAGCTGTCAACAGCTCTTCCTTAGGAGAGCAGTATTTTTTTTCTATGAACCCTACATGAAATAATGAATGAAAGAAAGGATGACCCTTTCATGAGAAAATCGATAGTTGCCATTGTTGGAAGACCAAACGTTGGGAAATCAACGATCTTTAATCGTCTTGTTGGAGATCGAATATCCATTGTAGAAGACACCCCTGGAGTTACGAGGGATCGTATTTATGCTGGGGCAGAATGGCTGAATACTCAGTTTAATCTCATCGACACCGGTGGGATTGAATTAGGAGATGAGCCTTTGCTGGTGCAGATGAGGGCTCAAGCTCAAGTTGCAATAGATGAAGCGGACGTTATTATATTTATGGTAAATGGACGTGACGGCATTACCGGTGCAGACGAGGAAGTCGCCAAAATTCTCTTTAAATCTAATAAGCCCGTAGTTCTTGCTGTAAATAAAGTGGACAACCCGCAGATGAGGGAAGATATATATGAATTTTATGCGTTAGGTTTCGGAGAGCCTTTCCCTATTTCCGGGACCCATGGACTTGGGCTCGGAGACATGCTGGATGATGTGGTCAAACATTTTCCAGAGCGTGAGCTGGACGAAGAAGATGATGAAACGATCCGTTTTAGTTTAATCGGCCGACCGAATGTAGGTAAATCCTCATTAGTCAACAGCCTTCTTGGACAAGAAAGAGTGATTGTAAGCGAAATTGCCGGTACAACACGGGATGCCATCGATACCCCTTTTACGAAGGATGAACGTGATTATGTGATCATCGATACAGCAGGTATGAGAAAACGAGGGAAAGTGTATGAGGCGACTGAGCGCTATAGTATTATGAGAGCGCTGAAAGCCATAGAACGTTCTGACGTCGTTCTAACTTTAATCGATGCTGAATCAGGTATTCAGGAGCAGGATAAGAAAATAGCAGGATATGCTCATGAGGCTGGCAAAGCCGTCATCATTGTTGTGAATAAGTGGGATACGGTTGATGTGGAAGAAAAAACGATGAAAGAATTTGAAGATAAAGTAAGGTCGAACTTCCGTTTCCTTGACTATGCACCGGTTGTATTTCTTTCTGCGAAAACGAAAAAGAGAATTCATACCCTCCTGCCTAAAGTACTTGAAGCTAGTGAGAATCATGCAAAACGTGTGCAGACCAATATTCTAAATGAAGTCATCGTAGACGCTTTAGCCATGAATCCATCACCTTCTATTAAAGGACAGAAACTGAAAATATTCTACGCTACTCAAGTAGCAGTGAAGCCGCCGAGCTTTGTTGTGTTTGTAAATGAACCTGAACTGATGCACTTTACTTATGAACGGTTTTTAGAAAATCGAATTCGTGAAGCGTTCGGATTTGAGGGGACACCGATAAAAATCTTTGCAAGAAAACGCACGTAATCCTTAAGGAAGGGAGCTTTTACCATGGGGAAAGTAGCAGTACTTGGAGCAGGGAGCTGGGGAACAGCATTGGCGATCGTCCTCGCAGATAATGGTCACGATGTCCATATATGGACCCACCGCAAAGAACAGGCAGAGGAAATAAACAACGCTCATACGAACGAAAGATACTTAGAGGGCATTACTATTCCTGAAAGTATACGAGCGAGTGGAGATTTAAGTGAAGTCGTTCAAAGTGCCGATGATATCATTTTAGTCGTTCCGACAAAGGCGATTCGTGAAGTATGCTGCCAGTTGGTAGAGGTATTGGATCACAAAGTTACCGTGACTCATGCTTCGAAAGGAATAGAGCCGCAAACTTACAAACGAGTTTCTGAGGTTATTACTGAAGAGATACCCGAAGAATGGTTTGATGACGTTGTCGTGCTCTCAGGACCTAGTCACGCTGAGGAAGTCAGCTTGCGGAAACCTACGACTGTAACGGTTTCAGCAAATAATATCAAAGCAGCCGAACACGTACAGGATTTATTTATTAATCGCCAGTTCCGTGTTTACACCTCTCCTGACCTTGTAGGTGTTGAATTGGGTGGCTCCTTAAAAAATATTATCGCGCTTGGTGCAGGAATTTCTGACGGATTAGGGTATGGAGATAATGCGAAAGCAGCGTTAATAACACGCGGCCTAGCAGAAATCGCCAGGTTGGGAACTTCGATGGGAGCAAACCCGTTGACTTTTTCAGGACTGACAGGGGTTGGTGACCTTATCGTAACTTGTACAAGCTCACACAGCCGGAATTGGAGAGCAGGGTATAAATTAGGTCAAGGAGCCAAGCTCGATGAAGTCCTGGAGCAGATGGGAATGGTTGTGGAAGGAGTAAGAACGACGAAAGCAGCTTACCAGCTCTCCAAAGACGAACAAATTGAAATGCCGATCACTACAGGGCTGTATAAGGTATTATTTGAAGATGCAGATCCAAGAGATGTAGTGGATCAATTAATGACTCGTGTAAGACGGCACGAGATGGAGGACTTAACCAATATCCTGGATGAAAAAATGAATGACTGACACAAATACCTCTTCGTGCATATACTATCCAGAACCTAACGCACGAGGAGGTCATTACCAGATGAATGGTTTTGAAAAGAATATTTTCGATCATTTGAAGAAGAAGGCGAACATTAACCCAGATGACGTTTATAAAGTAGCAGAATCGGTCCAGCATGCTGATTTCTCTGATGAACAAACGGTCCGGCGGTTAGTTAAGCAATTAGCAAAAATCGCGAACAAACCTGTCTCAAAACAAAAAGAAGACAAAATTGTAGATGCAATTGTGAAACAAAACATGCCTCTTGATATGAACACCTTAGGCAAATTTTTTAAAGGTTAATTCTAGAGTGGGCGCCTGATGAGGCGGTCCTTCAAGATTTTGCATACAATAAAACGCAGCAATTATTTCGCATGAGCTGGATCGGGAATTATTTAGTCACCCGGAGCATAGGGTATGCTCCGGTTTTTTTTATCTAAACTGAGAGGGCCAACCTATGGTATAATACCTACAGTTTAAAGGATTATAGGAGGAACCATAATGTCTATAGGGATGCTTAACATGTACATATCCTTTGCTGGGATTCTTTTTTTAATTTTAGCGATTGGTCTCATCTTATTAAGCCGTCATAAGTTGAAAGGACTTTTTTCTTATATTGTGGCTTTCTTTGCGTATGTGTTTATGATTCTTGGCGGTCTGATTATCTTTTATATTGTGTTCAGCGGACCAACAGCTTAGAAAGGAAGAGATACATAATGAAGAGATTTAAGTGGCTCACACTGCCCTTTATGTTATTACTGTTGAGCGGCTGTTTGTACCCGCAGTCTCAGCTTTCAAAGAACCAGATTCCTAATCAGGTGCAGCTGGACCAGATTCAGCAGGCAGTCACATCCTATCAACAGCAGACGAACGGTCTTCTGCCTATAAAAACAAAGCCTGAAGATACGCCTATTTTTCAGAAATATCAAATAGATTTTTCAAAGCTGAGGGAAAAAGGCTTGATAGGTGAAACACCTGGTACTGCTTTCGAAAACGGTGGTCATTATTTATATGTGATCATTAAACCTGAATCCAAACCTACGGTGAAACTGCTGGATTTGCGTACGAGTGAGAGGCTCAGGGCATTGCAAGTAAAAATAAAGTTCTATAAAGAAAAACATCAATATCCACCATTTGGGAAGCAGGTAGCGAATGGGATCTACAATTTGAAATATAAAGAACTGGGCCTTGAGCAGCCACCTGTCGTAGACAGCCCTTATTCTGAGCAGATGCTTCCTATTTATATTAATGCCAAAGGAGAGCTGCTCATTGATTACCGCAAAGACTTGTATGCTTACTTGAATGAACAGGACCATACTTACAAGAATGGGGAAGACATCCGCTATTTATTAACTGACCATGCTCCATTTGTTCCAGGATATTCTCCTCCTTATACAGTAAAAGACGGAGAACCGGTCTTTATGACAAATACAGCTTCTTAATCATGGGCGATAAAAAAGTGTATAAGACTGCCGAGGGAACTCGGCGGTCTTATTTTAGTTGTTCTTTTTCTTTGAACATTAAATATTTATGGTTATAGGGTTTTTTGACTAAGGAAGAGACTCCTGTCTTTTTGCAGACACGAGTTTCTGGATGGACTTATTTTCTATTGCCATTCTCTTTTACAAGGAACTTCTAAATATCCTGCATATTTATCTAGGACAACATCATAGAATTAGATTGTCTAGGCTTGTATGATGGTGAAATATTATTTGGGAGGGGATCCTTTGGAAAAGGTAGATATCTTTAGTGATATTTCCAAACGGACGAATGGAGATATTTATTTAGGCGTTGTAGGAGCGGTCAGAACAGGAAAATCAACCTTTATTAAAAAGTTTATGGAGCTCGTTGTTTTACCAAATATGGAGGATGAATCAGATCGGGAACGAGCATTAGATGAGCTTCCTCAAAGCGCGGCTGGTAAGACAATTATGACAACCGAACCGAAATTCGTTCCTAACCAGGCGGCTACGATTCACATTGATGAACACTTGGATATCAGGGTTCGCATGGTGGACTGTGTAGGTTACGCTGTCAATGGAGCGGTTGGATATGAAGACGAGCATGGGCCTAGAATGATTCACACCCCGTGGTATGAAGAAGCGATCCCTTTCCATGAGGCAGCTGAGATCGGGACGCAAAAAGTAATTCAGGAACATTCGACTATTGGGATTGTCGTTACTACAGATGGCACCATTGGCGAGATTCCCCGGGCAGATTACGTGGAAGCGGAAGAAAAAATTGTCAGCGAACTGACTGAAGTAGGCAAACCTTTTATTATGGTGATCAACTCAGCACAGCCTCATAATGAAAATACGGAAAGGCTACGCCAGCAGCTTTCCGAAAAATATGATATTCCCGTCTTAGCACTTTCTGTAGAAAGTATGCGTGAACAGGATGTTCAAAATGTATTAAGAGAAGCGTTATTTGAATTCCCCGTACTGGAAGTTAACGTCAATCTTCCTAGCTGGGTAATGGTCCTTGATTCACGGCACTGGCTACGAAATAATTTGCAGGAAGCAATAGAAGAAACGGTTAAAGATATTAAGAGATTAAGAGATGTAGATAGCGTGATTGATAACTTTGATGGTTTTGAATACATCACGGGCGCCCATATTTCAGGAATGGATCTTGGAGAGGGAATTGCAGAAATTGATTTACAAGCACCAGAGTATCTTTACGATCATGTCTTAAAAGAAATCGTCGGAGAAGAAATCCGAGGTAAGGACCATTTGTTGGAAATCATGCAGGACTTTGCCCACGCCAAAAGGGAATATGATCAAGTTGCCGATGCGCTGCAGATGGTAAAACAAACGGGCTACGGGATTGCAGCTCCTACTCTTGAAGATATGACCTTGGATGAACCAGAGATCATACGCCAGGGTTCACGATTCGGTGTCAGGTTAAAGGCGGTAGCTCCGTCCATTCACATGGTAAAAGTCGATGTACAATCTGAATTTTCACCGATTATTGGCACTGAAAAACAAAGTGAGGAATTAGTCCGCTATCTAATGCAGGATTTTGAAGAAGATCCATTATCCATCTGGAATTCTGATATATTTGGACGGTCCTTAAGTTCAATAGTCAGGGAAGGTATTTCAGCAAAGCTTGCACTTATGCCTGAAAATGCACGCTACAAATTACAAGAAACGCTGGAGAGAATTATTAATGAAGGCTCCGGCGGCATGATTGCTATCATCCTATAACGGCTCCGAAGGGGCCGTTTTAATTTTTTTTTAGAAAAAATCCCTTAATTTAAAGGAGTTTTACAATTCCACGTCGTATTATCGAAGTGGAGAAGAAAAAATAAGCGATAAAGTCAGGCTTACCAAGGGTTTAAGGCATGTTGCAAGGTGGCTGTGCATATGATAACATTTCATATGCTGAAGGGTTATTCAGTGACAGAAATCGCTTGGTTAAGCGATTTTTAACACCTTGTCTATTGAATTTCCTGAAAAACTCGTTTAATATAAGGCTTGTCATCCTTTGATGGCCTTAAAAATGAGCATTTAATGCGGATTACCTTCCGCTTGAATGAGATCAACCTTCTTGGGAGGAGGTGAATGTCATGAACAAAACAGATCTAATCAATGCTGTATCTGAGAAAGCGGATCTTTCTAAAAAGGACGCGACTCAGGCTGTCGATTCTGTATTCGAATCTATCATGGGTTCACTTAAAGATGGTGAGAAAGTACAATTGATTGGTTTTGGAAACTTTGAAGTTCGCGAACGTGCGGCACGTAAAGGCCGTAACCCGCAAACTGGAGAAGAAATCGAAATCTCTGCAAGTAAAGTTCCAGCTTTCAAACCAGGTAAAGCCCTTAAAGACGCTGTAAAATAATAGGCTACATAGGGCTTTGCAAAAGGGTGCTGTCTCAGGCACCCTTTTTCTTATGATCAAATATTTATTAAAAGTTTGTTTTTTTGACATTGACTCGCTTATAAGAGATAGTTACTAGAAGGAGGGGCAAAGAAATGACGATACCCAATAATGATTTTTTCGTAATCAAAGCGCTTGAGGATGGAGTGAATGTAATCGGACTCACACGGGGGACTGACACGCGTTTTCACCACTCTGAGAAGCTTGATAAAGGAGAAGTGATGATCGCCCAGTTTACCGAGCATACTTCGGCTGTGAAGGTAAGGGGAAAGGCGGTCATTCAAACGAGCCACGGAGAAATAACGAACGAAGCAGAGTAAGAGCACTGCCCTGTTTCGATGTTTTTTACATAAAGCGTTAAGTTTTGATTTATGCTATAATAGGTGTGGTTTAGCAGTGTAACGAAAGGGACCAGGTGATCAAGTTGACTCCATCAGATACAGATCTCAAACAACTAAAACAAAAAATAGCGGCCCACGTTCGCCATCCTTTTTTGGCAAGATTTATACCAGAGCCGGCCATCGACGAAGATAAGCTTGCCATCCTGGCGTCGATTATGGATCATACGACTCTGAGTAATGTTAAAAAGGAGCAGTATATCGTTACAACTATGCTTGTGCAGATCGCTTTGGATACACACGACCTCGTGACGCTGTCAGATGTAGAGGACGATCGTGAAACGGTAAGAAACAGGCAGTTAACCGTCCTGGCCGGCGATTACTATAGCGGGCTCTATTATTATTTATTGTCAAAACTTGATGATATTCCAATGATTCATACACTTGCTGGGGCTATTAAAGAAATCAATGAATTGAAAATGGAGCTTTATTACAAAGATGTGCACTCGTTCCAGGAATTCTTGAATTCATTAAAGAAAATAGAATCGTTGTTAATTCAACGTGTTGCCTCTTATGTTCAGAGAACTACAATCAATGATATGGCCGGAGAGTGGCTGCTGGCCAAGAAGCTCATCGATGAAAAGAGGAGCTATTTAGAAGGTCGGATTTCCCCAATACTCGAAGTTCTTTTCAGGCATCCTTCGTCTTTGGATAACAGCAGCCAGGTGTTGATTCATTTGGAAAAAATGCTGCAAAAGCATATCTACCACTTGGAAAACACCGTTTCACAGCTTCCGATTCATTTTAATTGGCTTAAATCGTATATTCATTCGGCGATTCACCATAAGTTTTATGACAGACATATCGCAGAGGAAGGTTAACATGCAGCAGCAAACTAAGGAAGAGCGTGTCCACCACGTCTTTGAAAATATTTATAATCGCTATGACAAAATGAATTCTATTATTTCCTTTCAACAGCACCGTTTGTGGAGAAAAGATGTAATGAAACGTATGGATGTGTCGAGCGGTGACCATACTTTAGACATCTGCTGCGGTACGGGGGACTGGACGATTGCCCAGGCTGAAGCAGTGGGGACGGACGGTAAGGCGGTTGGTTTAGATTTTAGTATTAATATGCTGTCAGTGGCTGTAAAGAAAAAAATGGCCATGCAATTAAAACAAGTAGAATTTGAGCATGGCAATGCCATGCACCTGCCTTACGAAAACGATCAATTCGATTATGCAACAATAGGTTTTGGATTAAGAAACGTTCCGGACTATCTCCAAGTATTGAAAGAAATGCAGAGAGTAGTAAAACCCGGAGGTAAAGTGGTATGTCTGGAAACGTCCCAGCCGACGAATCAATTCTTTAAACCTATCTACTATTTCTACTTTAAGAACATCATGCCTTTTTTTGGACGGATCTTTGCACGGAGTTACAAAGAGTACAGCTGGCTCCATGAATCCGCAAAGGATTTTCCAGGGAAAGAACAGCTTGCCTGTCTATTTAAGGAAGCTGGGTTAACAAACATACAAGTTAAATCCTATTCTGGTGGTGCGGCTGCCATGCATATGGGTGAAAAGCAATACGTTGAGGATGAATGACCATGAAGCTAGCGATGATCTATTCTTTTTTAAAGCAGGACCTTTCTAAAATAGAAGATGCCGTAAATGAAACGATCCAATCAGAGAATCCTGTCCTGCGTGAAGCATCCAGCCAGCTCCTTCAGGCAGGTGGTAAAAGAATCCGCCCGGTTTTTGTACTGTTGGCAGGTAAATTCGGTGACTACGATATCGAGCGTATGAAGGCAGTCGCTGTGTCGCTGGAGCTCATTCATACGGCTTCCCTCGTGCACGATGATGTGATAGATGAAGCTAAAATGCGCCGCGGGGAACCAACGATAAAGTCGCGGTGGGATAATCGGATTGCTATGTACACTGGGGATTACATATTTGCACGTTCACTCGAAAATTTATCTAAACTGGAAAATCCAAAAGCCCATCAGATTCTGGCGAAAACTATGGTTGAGTTATGCTTAGGTGAAATCGAACAAATCAAAGACAAATATGATGTAGATCAGAATTTGAGAACCTATTTAAGAAGAATTAAACGGAAAACTGCTCTGCTGATCGCAGCAAGCTGCCGTTTAGGTGCGATTGCTTCTAAAGTTTCTGAAGAAGAGGAAAAAGCTCTTTTTAAATATGGGTACTATGTAGGGATGTCCTACCAGATCATTGATGATGTGCTTGATTTCACAGCTTCTGAAGAGGAACTCGGCAAGCCGGCGGGAGGAGATCTTCTCCAAGGAAACATCACTTTACCTGTCCTTTATTCCCTTACAGACAAAGGCTTTAAAAGGGAGTTAGCTGAATTGTTCAGCAATCAGGAAACTCTAACACCAGAAAAACTCAAACCGATTATCCAACAAATCCAATCGAATGGGTCGATTGAAAAATCTCTGGAAGTCAGTGACCTTTATTTGAAAAAAGCGTATAAAGCACTCGATAGGCTTCCTGCAAGCAGACCAAAGCAGACCCTGAAAGGAATAGCCAAGTACATTGGAAAAAGACGAGCATAATAAGCATTGCTAAGTAGGATGGAACATGATAAAATCATTTTGGCTCTTGCTAAAAGCGCTTCCACTCTATACATAAGAAGAGGTGTAAACATGGAAAAAACATTTTTGATGATTAAACCTGATGGAGTACAACGCAGTCTGGTTGGAGAAATTACCAGTCGTTTTGAAAAAAAAGGCTTTAAGCTTGCAGGAGCGAAGCTTATGGTCATTTCTAACGAACTAGCTGAAAAACATTACGGAGAGCACAAAGATAAACCATTCTTTGGGGAGCTAGTAGATTTTATTACTTCGGGTCCTGTATTTGCAATGGTTTGGGAAGGCGAAAATGTAATTGGTACAGCCCGCCAGATGATGGGGGCAACAAACCCTAAAGAAGCTGCACCGGGAACAATCCGTGGGGATTATGGAGTAATTGTCGGTAAAAATATTATTCACGGTTCAGACTCGCAAGAAAGCGCTGAACGGGAAATCGGTCTTTTCTTTGAAGAGAACGAAGTACTGGATTATCAAAAAGATGAAAGCCAATGGATTTATTAATGAAAGACTACTCCTTACTAAGGGGTTAAACTGTTGAGGCAATTCTCAACAGTTTTTTTTATGCGTCTTTTTGTTACGGTACACTGTTATTCCATCATTAATGCGTTTTTTAAAAGTGAATCGCAGTGTTTTTTTCGTTTACAACGGTACTTTATTGCAGTAGGCTATAAGGGACAAAACAATGGTAAGGGGTTACTCCTTGTATGAAAGAAGACTATGCTGAATTTACTCAACTCATTTACAGAAAAACGGGAATTGACTTATCTTTATATAAAGAGGCTCAAATGAAGCGGAGGTTAACTTCTCTTCGTGATAAAAGAGGATATAATCAGTTTACACATTATTCCCTGGCTTTGTTTAAAGACGAGAATCTCTTACAAGAATTTATGGATCGAATAACGATTAATGTCTCAGAATTTTATCGCAACAAAAAGCGTTGGGATGTGCTGGAGTCTCGTGTGATCCCTTATTTGTTGAAGAAAAAGCGAAAGCTGAGAATCTGGAGCGCTGCCTGTTCTAGTGGAGAAGAGCCCTATACGCTTGCTATGATGCTGCTCCAGTTTATCCCGGCAAGACAATTTGAAATTGTCGCCACAGACATAGATCCACTAGCACTGCAGCGGGCTGAAGCAGCGATCTATTCTGAAAGAGCACTGAACGAAGTCCCACAGGCTGTAAAAGAAAAATACTTTGTCAGGAGAGGCTTATTCTTCCATTTAGCAGAAGATGTAAAGAAATGCGTAACCTTTAGACAGCACAATCTGTTATCGGATCCGTATGAGGACTCATGGGATTTAATAGTTTGCAGAAACGTTTTAATATACTTTACTGAACAGGCGAAAGAGCTCATTTATAAAAATTTCAGCACGTCATTAGCTGAAGGAGGGATCTTCTTCGTAGGCAGCACGGAGCAGATATTTCTCCCGCAAAAATATAATTTATCAGTGTATGATACCTTTTTTTATCAAAAAGAAAAAACGTTAAAATCTATGGATTAACCTGATCTATTATAAAAAATTTAAATATTTTGAGAACACAAATGTTGATGCTTGTGATATAGTAGTACGTAAAATTTGTAACAGGAGGTCCATTGTTCATGCGCTATTTAACTGCAGGAGAATCACATGGCAAACAATTAACGACAATCATCGAAGGAGTTCCTTCCCATTTACCTTTGACGAAGGATCAAATTAATAAATCATTATTACGCCGTCAAGGAGGTTACGGGCGGGGAAAACGCATGCAGATTGAAAAAGACATGGTGGAGATTATGAGCGGTGTCCGCCATGGGTATACCCTTGGTTCGCCTATTTCTCTCGTTGTACATAACGATGACTTTAAGCACTGGGTGGATATTATGGGAGAAGATCCTTTGGAAGAAGATGCGAAAATTAGGAGAACGATTTCAAGGCCGCGTCCTGGCCATGCCGATTTAAATGGAGGTTTAAAATACGGCCACAGAGATATGAGAAATGTCCTTGAACGGTCTTCTGCACGGGAAACCGCGGCCCGGGTTGGAGCAGGAGCGGTTGCAAAGGCACTCCTTAGTGAGCTTGGGATTGAAGTGGCAGGTTATGTCAGGGAAATTGCAGGAATCGTAAGTGAGGTAGAGGAAAGTCTGACCCTGCAGGAACGCCGGGAAATCTCAGAAGCATCTCCAGTACGCACGTTCGACCAGTCGGCGGCTGAAAAGATGATGAAGGCAATTGATGTGGCCAAGAAGGAAGGCGACTCGATCGGAGGAGTATGCGAAGTGTACGTAGAGGGCATGCCTCCAGGTCTTGGCTCTTATGTTCATTATGACCGCAAGCTTGATGGACGAATTGCAGGCAGCGTGATGAGCATTAATGCGTTTAAAGGTGTAGAGTTTGGAATAGGATTCGAAGCAGCGCGCCGAAATGGCAGCCAGGTTCATGATGAGATTTTATGGAGTGAAGAAAAAGGATATTATCGTCGTACCAATCGTCTCGGTGGTTTTGAAGGCGGAATGACAACAGGAATGCCGATCGTCGTAAAAGGAGTTATGAAGCCTATTCCAACTCTATATAAACCGCTTCAAAGTGTCGACATTGAGACAAAAGAAACTTTCCAGGCGAGTATCGAACGTTCGGATTCCTGCGCCGTGCCGGCAGCCTCTGTCGTAATGGAGCACATCGTTGCTTTTGAACTGGCGAAGGCAATTACTGAAGAATTTCCTGCCGATTACTTTCCTAGGTTAAAACGCGCAGTAGATGACTATCGCAAGGAAGTCAGGGCTTTTTAAAATGAATTCTCTTATGATACACTCCAGTACCCATGAATATGAAGTTATCATCGGAAGCGGAACACGGCATCAATTTTATGAAAAACTTCCAAAGCACTATCACAATTTGTTAATCATTACAGATGACCAGGTGGCTGAACTTTACCTGGATGAAGTCATATGCGCTTGCGGTACTGATGTAAAAGTTCAATCTTCTGTGGTTCCCTCTGGAGAAGCTTCAAAGAGCATAGCTTGCTATGAAAAGCTCTTAAACGATTGTGCAGAGGCGAAGCTTGATCGGAATTCCCTGATCGTTGCGCTTGGAGGTGGAATGGTCGGTGATTTAGCCGGTTTTGTCGCTGCTACGTATTTGAGAGGGGTTGATTTCATTCAAATGCCGACAACAATTCTTGCTCACGATAGCAGTGTGGGGGGAAGGTTGCCATTAACCATAGACAGGGTAAAAATCTTATCGGGAGTTTTTATAACCCTGTACTAGTGGTGTATGATATCGACATGTTAGCTACCCTCCCTGAATCTGAAGTAAGGTCAGGGTATGGTGAAGTCATTAAGCATGCGTTTATTAGTGACCGAAGATGGTTGAATGAAGTGCTTAGAACAGATCTTTCACTGTTTTCAACAGACCAATTGATTGACGATCTGTCTAAAGGAGTCCGCGTAAAAGCAAAAATTGTAGAAAAAGATGAAAAGGAGCAAGGTGTTAGAAAACATTTAAACTTAGGACACACCCTTGCTCACGCCATTGAGGCTGAATTAGGCTACGGTAAGATCACTCATGGGGAAGCTGTAGCCCTCGGTATTTGGTTTGCCTTGAATTTAAGCAATGTGATTTTAGATTCGCATTTACCAGTGAAAGATTATGTAAACTGGTTAAAAACCAATCACTATCCGATCGATCAATTAAATGCATTGGATGCCGAATCGTTGCTCAATCGTATGAAGTGGGATAAAAAAACTATCCACGAAGTGATTCATTATGTGCTTCTAAAAGAAACAGGCGATCCATGTGTGAAAAGCATAAAAGACCAGGTACTAAAAGAAGAGCTGCGTCTTTTTTTAGAAGAGGTGAGAGACTATTGATTAGAGGAGTAAGAGGCGCGACCACAGTTGAATTCAATGATGCTGAGCAAATCATTACCCGTTCTTTCGAGCTGATGACTGAGCTGGTTAGAGAAAATAACATTTCACCAGAGGAAGTAGTCAGTGTATATTTTTCTGCAACGGAAGATATCGATGCTGCTTTTCCAGCGAAGTCTTTGCGCAGACTTCAAGGATGGACATACGTACCGGTCATGTGTATGAGAGAAATCAATGTTCCCGGCAGTCTGTCTAAGTGTATTCGTGTAATGGTGACTGTTGAGACGGATATTAAACAGCAGGATATCGTACATGTTTATCATTATGATGCTGAAAAGCTTCGCCCAGATTTGAAAAGTGGAAAGGAGTGATCTTATGAAAGCAAAGGATATTTTGAAGGAAATGACCCCTTATAAACCGGGCAAACAAATTGAAGAGGTGAAGAAAGAATATGGTCTGAATCATATTGTAAAGCTAGCCTCTAATGAAAATCCTCATGGTTTTTCTGATCGAGTTAAGGAAGAGCTTCCGAAATTAATCGCCAATTTGGAAATTTACCCTGATGGCTATGCTGCCGCAGTCCGTCAAAAGGTAGCTGATTTTCTCCATGTGGATCAAGAGCAGTTAATTTTCGGTAACGGTTCGGACGAAGTCGTTCAAATAATTTGCCGTACCTTTTTAGAACCCGGGTCCAACACGATCATGGCGGCCCCTACTTTTCCTCAGTACCGTCATAATGCTCTTATTGAAGGAGCGGAAGTGAGAGAGGTTCCTCTTCAGGAAGGGCACCATGATTTAAATGAAATGCTTGCACAAATAGATGAATTCACTCGTGTATTATGGATTTGCACTCCGAATAATCCTACCGGGGTCCATATCGATCATCAATCCTTGACAGACGTATTGAACCAGTGCCCTGATCATGTCCTTGTAGTGCTTGATGAAGCTTACTATGAATATTTAAAAGCAGAAGATGCGTTTGATTCACTTGCTGCTCTGGAGAAGTATCCTAATTTAATCGTTTTGCGGACCTTCTCAAAAGCATACGGTCTTGCTGGCTTACGTATTGGTTATGGAGTGTCTTCTAAAGAGATTATTCAAACACTTGAACCCGCAAGAGAACCGTTTAATACCTCAACTATTGCACAAGCAGCAGCGATCCTGGCTCTTGAAGACCAGGAATTTATTAAGAAAACCACAGAAGAAAACCTTAGAAATAAACAAGCGCTTATCGAATTTTGCGATTACCAGGGGATGGATTATTATCCAAGTGAAGCGAACTTTGTTTTAATTCACCTGCCTATCAGCGGTGATGAAATGTTCGAACATTTACTATCTAAAGGGTTTATTGTCCGTTCAGGCGAAGCTCTGGGACTTCCGAATACGATCAGGCTCACGATAGGAAAGAAAGACGATATGATAAGAATTCAAGATGAAATAAAAGGAAAGCTGGCTAAAGTAGCTTCCGGTGAACAGTAATGCAGCAGGTTTTTATTGTCGGCCTTGGACTCATTGGAGGGTCCCTTGCCATGAATATCGCGAAAAAAGAACATGTACATGTCATAGGTTTGG
Source organism: Halobacillus salinarum (assembly GCF_022919095.1). Classification (NCBI taxonomy): domain Bacteria; kingdom Bacillati; phylum Bacillota; class Bacilli; order Caryophanales; family Bacillaceae; genus Halobacillus; species Halobacillus salinarum. Next base: position 2,356,725 of record NZ_CP095073.1, read on the forward strand.
ACGAAGATTATGACACGATGCAAATGGCAAAAAAGCAAGGGGTAATTCAGGAGATCGCCACAAATTTTGAAGCGGGAGTCAAACAGGCTGATGTCCTGGTGCTTGCCACCCCAATTGCCATTACCATCAATTATATTGAGCAACTAAATCATATGATCATAGAAAAAAAACTAGTGATTACAGACGTTTCTTCAGTTAAAAACAATGTCTTAAAAGCAGCAGAAAATCTATCGAACCCCAATCTGGCATTTGTGGGGGGACATCCGATGGCAGGGTCTCATAAACAAGGATACACGGCCGCAAAACCGCATTTGTTTGAGAATGCCATCTATGTATTAACCCCTTCTACACATGCGTGTCAAAAAGAAGCTGATCTGCTCAAGGAACTATTTTCAGAGACAGAGGCGAGATTCCTTATTTTTTCTTCTCAGGAACACGATGAAATGACAGCGGTTATCTCCCACTTTCCTCATTTAATCGCTTCTTCCCTCGTTCACCAGGCAAAGAACTGGCAGGCTACACATCCTTATTTGGAGCATTTAGCAGCAGGGGGATTTAAGGATATTACAAGAATTGCCTCAAGCAATCCTAAACTGTGGCAGGATATCTTTTTTCAGAATCGTCAGCTGTTAATATCCATGCTTGACGATTGGATCGTGGAAATGAAAAAAGTGCAGGCGTATTTACAGGAGGAGCTAAGTGAACACACTTTTGAATACTTACAAACGGCCAAAAGCTACCGGGACGGGCTTCCTGTAAGAGAAAGAGGGGCCATACCAGCCTTTTATGATATTTATGTAGATATCCACGACCAGCCTGGTGCCATTCATGATGTCATTGGTCTTTTGGCTAAACATTCGATCAGTATTAAAAATATTGAAATATTAGAAGTGCGTGAAGGAATAACTGGTGTTTTAAGAATCAGCTTTTCTACTAATGAGGAACAGCTGAAAAGCAAACAGCTTTTAGAAGAAGATCAATATGAGGTAATGCTGGAGCAGTAAATAAGGAGGAATAGTCCATGTCAACGTTAGTGCTTGAACCTGCAAAAAAAGGATTAACAGGCAGGTTGAAAGTTCCCGGTGATAAATCCATTTCCCACCGAGCAGTTATTTTTTCATCACTTGCCAAAGGTGTATCCCATATAACCAATTTTCTCACTGGGGAGGACTGCCTTAGAACGGTGGAAGCCTTCAGGCAGATGGGAGTGGAGATTACTAAGGAGAAGGATTGCCTCACTGTTCACGGGAACGGTATAGACGCCCTAAAGGAACCTGCTGTTCCGATTAACTTTGGAAACTCAGGTACCACTGCAAGACTTATGAGCGGGGTGTTGGCAGGCCTTCCTTTATTTACCACAGCATTTGGGGACCAATCTTTATCCAGGCGGCCAATGGATCGTGTTGTTCAGCCTCTGAGTGAAATGGGAGCCTTAATTCGCGGCAGGGAGCAGGCATCTTACCTCCCGTTAGCCTTTGAAGGTAAGAAACTAAGAGGGCGGATCCATCAACTGCAAGTAAAAAGTGCTCAAGTGAAATCTGCGTTGCTGCTTGCTGGCTTACTAGCAGAAGGGGAGACTACCGTAGTGGAACAGGGCAGGACTCGAAATCATACCGAAATGCTGCTGCCACTATTTGGAGCTGAAGTTCAAACGAAAGGTGCATCTATTACGGTTAAAGGAGGGCAGCAACTGCAAGGGGCTGACTTTCAAGTACCTGGAGATATTTCATCCGCAGCCTTTTTCCTAGTAGGTGCTGCGATTACTCCAAACAGTGATCTGAACATCGTAAATGTAGGGCTGAATCCTACGAGAAATGGGGTCGTTCAGGCACTTGAAAAAATGGGGGCAGCGATAGAAACAACCATTACTTCTTATGTAGGAGAAGAACCGGTGGGAGACATGCGTATTTCACATAGTTCCTTAAAAGCAATTACATTGGAAGGCGATCTTATTGCCAATTTAATAGATGAAATCCCAATACTTGCTCTAGCTGCTACTCAAGCGGAAGGAACAACGATAATAAAAGACGCAAAAGAACTGCGTGTTAAAGAAACGGATCGGATTGAAGCCGTTGCTCATAACCTGACTCAATTAGGGGCAAATGTGGAAACTAGAGAAGATGGTCTGGCTATCCATGGACCTACTCCGCTTCATGGGGGAGAGCTGCATTCCTATGGTGACCATCGGATTGGCATGATGGGTGCCATTGCCTCATTGATTACTACCAGTAAGGTCTCGATTGCGGACAAGGAATGTATTAATATTTCCTACCCGAACTTCTTTGAGGATTTACATGGGCTTTTGTAATTAAATTTCATAGATTTAAACCTGCTCTCATACGATATAAAAAACCTATTTGGAGGTTTGGCGTATGGGAGCTTATTGCTTTAGTACTTTTCTTGAAGAAGAAGATCAATGTAAAATCGGCGAACTAACTGTAAATAAAGACCGTTTCGTCCGTGAAGTCATTGGCCAAGCAAAAGTTGGGAAGATGAATAGTGAAGGTTTTTTTGTTTCTCCAGGTCATGTAATGATTGATTTTAACAGCCCTGTCTGGTGTTCCTCTTCTATTCAAGACACCTGTGAGCACTACATACAAAGAGGATGCACCCTCTTACTCCTTCAGCACCCAGTTTCTAGCATACGCCGCTTCCGTGCCGATTATGCTGCTTTTTTAGAGCAGCTTCCCAAGCTTCCCGTTGACTTTATGATTGTTCCTGTTATTCCATCAGCTTTTGTCAAACCTGATATGGTTCGTTTTTTTGCAAAGGAAGGCTGTCCATTTATTCAGATTGAATTAGATTCAGCAGAGGACGTTCAAGATGTACCTTGGGGGTGGCTGACACAGGCACAATCTTATAAGAGAATTCCACTGACCGTTACACTTAGAAGCGAGGAAAATTCGACATATCTTCTCAATTATTTATGGCCTGAAATTTGTAAACAATATGGTATCATAAAGTTATCAGATATACAGGAAGCTGAACTTTTAACCAAGCAGAACTTGAGGGATACTGGTATTTATCCTAATAAAGGCGGATTCAGGCCAGGAGGCTATGCAGATTATAACCTGTATTGGCAGCCTGAAAACAAGATATTTGATGGAGAGGACCCATTCATTTATCATAATGCTATTCCAGACGTAACCATTATGCGTGGAAAAGTCATTCAAGTGCAGCAGCAAGTTGAACCTACTGCGTCAGGAGAGTATCAGAGAATCACCGTTTATCAGCATTTTGTTTAAAGGACTAGAAAGGATGTCATCATGGAGGAAATTCAAAAAGCCATCCGTCAGATGGAAGCTCATCAGACGGAAGATGCACTTAATACATTGCAGCAGTATCTGCCGGAAGCGGATGAAGAAGAGCGTTTTACCATCGCTGAATTGTTTATTCAATGGGGGATGCTTGAAGAAGCCAAGTTAATATTACAGGAACTTATCCAGCGCTATCCGAAAGAGCAGGAACTGAAAGTCATGATGGCAGAATTGCACATCGACCTCGATGAAGACGATGAAGCAATTGAATTACTAAACCAGTTTGGCCCGGAAGACGAAGATTACCTGCAGGCACTCATTCAACTGGCAGATTTATACCAGTCTCAAGGACTGTTTGAAGTAGCTGAACAGAAGCTGCTCGAAGCAAAGCAGGCGGCACCTAATGAAGCAGTGATTGATTTTGCATTAGGAGAACTCTCGTTTTCTAATGGAGAATATAATAAAAGCATCCCTTTTTATGAAAATGCTTTGCATCACCAGCCTGTCATAGGAGATATTGAAGTTGCAACAAGACTCGCGGAAGCTTATGCGGCTACCGGAGAATTTGAGAAGTCATTGGAGTACTTTCAAAGCGTAGAGGAAGAAAACCCTGATGTGATGTTCCGCTATGGCTTCGTTGCATTTCAGGCATTAAGACATGATATCGCTATTAATGTCTGGGAAAGGCTGATCGAAAAGGATCCGTATTTCCAATCGGTTTACCCACATTTAGCGAAAGCCTACGAAGCGGAAGGTATGCCTAAACAGGCTTTGGATATGGCTAAAAAGGGACTGGCTAAAGATGAATTCAATAAAGAACTGTACCATTTGGCAGGAACGCTTTCCCACCAGCAGGGGAATAAAGAAGAGGGTTATCAGCTTATAAGAGAGGCTGTAGCACTTGATCCGGGGTATAAAGAAGCCGTATTATTTCTCATCGAAAACTACAAAGCCGACGATGATTATGAATCCGTCATTGAGTTAATACAGCAATTAATTTCCCTCGGTGAGGAAGACCCTCATTACCTCTGGGAACTAGCTAAGTCTTATGAGGAATTAGAGAATTTTGAAGAAGCCAGCACACATTACCAAAATGCATATCCTTCCTTAAAAGAGGATGTTGATTTCTTAAAAGAGTACGGTTACTTTCTTGTAGAAGAAGGCCGCATGAAAGAGGCTGAAAAGGTATTTACAGAGTATCTGGCGATCGATCCGTCAGATACGGAAATAGAAGAGTTTATCGGGCGGTTGAGAGAAGAAGATTAGAGCGATCACTAAGCGCAGGAGGGGCGCCAATGCAAACACCAATTTCCATAGATGAAAAAAAGGATTTTGTTCGGTGGTTTCTTAATCATTATCAGTTGAAAAAAAGGGAAAGTGTTTGGATTCTTAATTATCTTATGAACCATGAGACCTTGTTGTCTTGTGTCCATTTTGTACAAGAAGTCAAATTTTGTCCAAGAGGTATGGAAATCAGTGCCCAAGGTGTATCCGATCCGCCGTTCAGGTTTTATAAAGGACAGGTTATGACAAATGATGCAGAAAAATCATTTCACGACTTAAGAATGAACCAGAAGGAACCTGTGTACATCCAAATGAATTTTGAAAAAGCTCAGCAATGTTCCAAATACGCCCTTGTACTCGAAGAGAACCCCTATCTGCCGAAAGATTATTATTTAAATGACCGTGATAAAAATGAAGCAGGAAGGTTTTTGTCCCACAGTCTGCTGCAGCACCGGAAAAAGCAGCTGGAATTGAAAATTGACAAAGCCCTGCAGAATGGGGATCGTGACACTTTCAGAAGTCTTTGTGAAAACTTAAACCAGGTGAATCAAGAGCTCAATACCTTTATGCAATAAGCCGGGGACATACCCTCCGGCTTTTCTTTTTGCAGATTTTTAGTACAATTAATGAAAAAGAAGAAAGGGGGAATACTAGATGCAGTGGACGAAAAATGATATATCCAATTACCTGCCTGAAAAGCCTTATATTGATACAGTACTTATTCCATTAATTGCTTTTGATCCCTCGGCAGACGAGCGGATGATCAAACATGGGTTCCAACGTGAACTGAATCAAGTATTTACCAGTTTAATGGAGAGAGAATTTAAGGGCCGTCTGTTTCTGGCACCAGAGTATAATTATTTAGATGGCTTTTCTAAAAAGGAAGTATCGAGATTAAATGAATGGGTGAGTCGGTTTAATAAGCAGCCATTTCAATACATATTCCTTTTTACATTTGATGCTAAATGGAAGAAGCATGAACGGGAATTAGAGGCTGATCTCATTTGGATCCCGGGTCTGTCGGATGGAGATATCCAAAGTTCTGAAACTCAATCATTCGTAAAAGAACAAGTACCATTGATTAGTGAATTAATTCAAGGATATTGGTAACAATGAAAACTTAAGAGATGCTTCCAGATTTTATTGACCAAGCCTTGAGATTGCGCTATCATGAGAATGTCCTAGTAAACTGTGTGTAATATCCATGTTAGTTGGATTACTGCATAGAGGGGGGAAAAGAATGAGCGATAGAAAACGAGTTTCCCGCCGTCAATTTTTGAACTACACGTTAACGGGTGTAGGTGGTTTTATGGCGGCCGGAATGCTTGCACCGATGGTAAGATTTGCAATTGATCCTCTGCTAGAGCCGACGGAAAAAGGTACATATCACTCCGTTGTTTCCGTTGATGAATTGACCAATGAACCGAAGCGTTTTGACTGGAGCATTGATCAAGTAGACGCCTGGTATGAATCAAAAGTGCAAAAAACAGCTTGGGTGTACAAAGATGAAAACGGTGACATAGTTCCGCTCTCACCTATTTGTACGCATCTGGGTTGTACAGTGGACTGGGCTTCAGATAAGTCACATCCAGAGCAATTCCATTGTCCTTGTCACGGAGGGCGGTATACGAAGGAAGGAATTAATATCGCAGGAACTCCGCCGACTGCACCACTTGCAGTGTACGAGCACAAAGTAAAAGATGGCATGCTTTACCTTGGAGACGCAATACCTAGAGAACCTAGAAAGGGGGCGTAATTCATGCTTCAGAAAATTTACGACTGGGTGGATGAGCGCGTGGATGTAACCCCGTTGTGGCGAGATATCGCTGATCACGAGGTTCCTGAGCATGTAAATCCTGCCCACCATTTTTCTGCATTTGTTTATTGTTTTGGCGGTTTAACATTTTTTATCACTGTCATCCAAATTCTATCCGGAATGTTTTTGACGATGTATTATGTACCGGATATTGAAAATGCTTGGAAGTCGGTCTACTATTTGCAAAAAGAAGTAGCCTATGGGCAAATCGTTCGCGGGATGCACCATTGGGGTGCCAGTTTAGTTATCGTAATGCTGTTCTTACATACATTACGTGTATTCTTCCAAGGCGCTTACAAGAAGCCTCGTGAACTTAACTGGGTTGTAGGAGTGCTGTTATTCTTCATTATGCTGGGACTGGGTTTTACCGGTTATTTGCTGCCATGGGATAACAAAGCTTACTTTGCGACTCAAGTAGGTCTTGAGATTGCTGGATCTGCTCCATTTATTGGGGATGAGATTCGAACGCTTCTCGCTGGAGATCCATCTATTGTAGGTGCACAAACATTAACCCGCTTCTTTGCGATTCACGTATTCTTCCTGCCGGGAGCCTTATTTGCGTTAATGGCTGTACACTTCATATTGATCCGCAAACAAGGGATTTCCGGACCACTGTAACTTATTAAAAGTGATTCCAAAAAGGAGGGAAAGCTGTGCATAGGGGAAAAGGTATGAAATTTGTCGGCGATTCAAGAATTAGCGCTGACCAAAAGCCGAATTTACCAAAAGATTATTCAGAATACCCTGGGCGTACGGAAGCCTTCTGGCCGAACTTCCTTCTGAAGGAATGGTTAGTTGGTGCTGTGTTCCTGATCGGGTTTTTAATCCTGACAGCGGCTCACCCAGCGGCATTAGAACAGCAGGCAGATCCTACGAACGCGGGCTACATCCCGCTGCCGGACTGGTATTTCCTGTTTTTATACCAATTTCTAAAATATCAGTACGCAGGCGGAAACTACATTGTTCTTGGTGCCATCGTCATGCCAGGTTTAGCTTTTGGTGCGTTACTGTTGGCACCGTTTCTTGATCGGGGACCTGAGCGGAATCCGTTGAAGCGTCCGATTTCAGTAAGCTTAATGCTGTTGGCTTTTGCTTTATCGTTCTGGCTGACGCTGGAAGCTGCCCATCACGCTGACTATGAAACCCGTGCTGAGAAATACGGAGTAAACATAGAAGCTGTTGAATCTGATATCGATAAAGAATCAGATGGCTATAAGCTATATGAAAAAAGCGGCTGTATTAACTGTCATGGAGATTCCCTGCAAGGACAAGGAAACTATCCTTCACTTGTAGCTTCAGAGAAATCCGTAGACGAAATTAAAGATATTGCCGTTAATGGAATCGGCCAAATGCCTTCAGGCGTATTTAAAGGTTCAGACAAGGAGCTTCAGCAGCTTGCTGAATTTGTAGCTAGCGCTGGATCAGGCGGCGGTGAATCAAGCGGTTCTGAAAAATCAGATACGGGCACAGAGCCGGGTCCAGGATCTGATGAAAGTTCCAAATCTGAAAGCGGAGCTAAGAAGAAAGAATCAGAATCAGGCTCCGAAAAATAATACACATAGGTGACGATTGCCGCGCTCCTTTCAGAGCGCGGTTTTTCTGTTAACGGAGGAAAAATTATGAAAAAAATGCTCTCCTACATATTAACGGATCGCACGTTTTTGATCCTGCTTTTTGTTATAAATTTACTAGGAACTGTTTATGGGTATTATTGGTATGGATACCAGCTTTCACAAACAGATCCTGTTTTTCTTGCTTTTGTACCGGATAGTCCAACGGCTAGTTTATTCTTTACCATATTTCTCGGTTTTTTTCTTTTTAAAAAACACGTTCCATATATAGAAGCTCTGGCCGTGATGTCTTTATTTAAATACGGCGTTTGGGCAGTGGTGATGAATGGACTTACCCTTGTAGAACTTGGAAGCATCCCGTGGACTGGTTATATGCTGGTAGTATCTCACGGGGCCATGGCTGTGCAAGGATTACTTTACGCACCTTTTTACCGCTTTAATTGGCGCCATTTAATGGTAGCTGCCATCATTATCCTTCACAATGATATTATCGACTACGTTTTCGATCAGATGCCTGTATACCCTGCTTTGTCAGACCATATGAAGGAAATCGGATATTTTACCTTCTGGCTGAGTATTCTTTCTATATGGATTAGTTATCTAGCAATGAAGGCAAAAGCTGAAGAAACGGTCTAAACTTGTCCACTCGTTCATAGACTGACCATAAGACAGAATGTGAAGGGGGAGAAGCGGATTGGGACGGGCTATGCTCTTAAGCTTTATTACCGTTATCTTCACGCTTATGCCGCTGATTACTTATGGACAGATGAATACTAAAAGTAATGATTGGGATTCTTTTGTTTCGCAGTACCGCTTATTAGTTAATGATGGAAAAGTTGAACTTGCAGATCGAATGCTGAATAATCGTCTACCGGACATGGAAAAATATACAGAAACCCTTCCGGTCAAACAACGAGAAGTATGGCAGAAATTAGTAACACCTTTGCTAAATCATAATGAGGGGACTCCGCTTACGCTTAAGGAAGCGGAACCTTTTCTTAAATATATGGATACGTTAAGCTTTGAGGACCCAGCCCAAAAAGTAAATGAAATCTTTAAAGACTGGGAAAATCAATTAAAACAACAAACGATTACCTCTACTGAGCTCGTTTCCGATTGGGAAGCTTTGAAGCCTACTGCTTCTGTTTTTTATTCAACTGCCGGTCTAAAACAATTCAGCTCAAGCCTGGAAGAATGGAAGCTTCAGAACTCTGATAGTACGAGAGAACAACTCGTGTTCTCTTTAAATGAGTTGATAAGGGAACACCCTGCTGTTCTGGACAAAGAGGCGTTTCTTATTACAGCGATCTTTGTGATCGGAGCCATTTTGCTGACTCTTGCCTATGTCGGCATAAGAAAATTTATAGCGGAAAAGGAAAAAAATAAAGTACGGGATAACTCAATTAGTTGATTTTTTGGACGGCTTTGAATAAAATTAAATCAAGCAAGCAATTAACATCAAGACGGAGGAATGAACATGAGTTTTCTCATATATTTTGCTCTGATTCTGATCATCCCATTATGGGCTCAGTCAAAAGTCAAATCTACGTTTAAAAAGTATTCAAAGGTTCCTACTTCTTCAGCTATGACAGGTGCAGAAGTGGCTAGAAAGATATTAAATGACAACGGATTGTATAATGTCGGTGTTGAAGAAGTCAAGGGCATGCTGTCAGATCACTACGATCCTCGTTCAAAAGTAGTCCGTTTATCGTCTAATAATTTCCATGGACGTTCTGCAGCAGGCGCAGCGGTTGCTGCGCACGAAGTTGGGCATGCCATCCAGGATGCTCAGGATTATGCTTTCCTGCGCTTTAGAAGTGCTCTCGTGCCGGTAGCTACTTTTGGTTCAAACATTTCCATTTTCCTCATTATTGGGGGCTTTCTGTTACAAATGACAGGACTTGCACTTGCGGGAATTGTCTTTTTTGCAGCAGCGGTGCTCTTCCAGTTGATCACTCTGCCTGTTGAATTCGACGCTTCCAGCCGCGCGATGAACCAGCTTGTATCAACCGGAATTATTAGAAATGATGAAGAGCGGAAAACGAAAAAAGTACTGAATGCTGCCGCTATGACTTATGTGGCAGGCGCGTTGGTTGCAGTGGCTGAACTGCTGCGTTTTGTCTTTATGTTCGTAGGAATGAGTGAAGACTAAAAAATCCCCTCGATCCGAAACCGGATTCGAGGGTTTTTTTAATCCGTAATGGGGTTCTTATTTTCATCCAGAGTGAATCCTTCGCCAATCACATCATGTACGTGACTGACCGCGACGAACGCGTGAGGATCGATCGTATTAATAATCGACTTCAACCTGACGATTTCATTTTTGCCAATCACACAATACAGGACGTCTCTGCTTTCTCCAGAGAAAGAACCTCTTCCTTGTAAAACAGTAACGCCACGGTCCATTTCCGCAAGAATCGTTGCTGCGATCGATTCACTTTTACTGGAGATAATTGTCGTCCCGCGAGCTGAATAGGCCCCTTCCTGGATAAAATCAATGACTCTGGCACCTACAAACACAGCCACTAACGTGTACATCCCTTTAATTGGATTCAAGTACGTGATCACGGAAACAAAGATAACGATCGCATCAAAACCAAACATTGCCCTTCCCATACTCCAGCCTAAATATTTATGCAACAGACGAGCGATGATATCCACTCCACCGGTGGTACCTCCATATCTGAAAATAATTCCTAAACCTACTCCAATAAAGCCGCCGGCGAATAATGCAGCTAAAGTTAAATCATTCGCCAAATCGATATGAATCATATATTTTTGAGATAGGTGAATAAATATGGAGACCGCAACTATACCGATTAACGAATAAATGAATGTATTTCTTCCTAGTATTCTCCAGCCAATGAGTAATACAGGGATATTTAAAACGATGTTCATGACAGCAGGATCCCAATGAAATAAGTATAATAGTAATAACGTTATTCCAGTGAAACCGCCTTCTCCAAGTTCATTTTGAATATTAAAATGAACGAGTCCAAAGGAAAAAATAGCAGAACCTATGATAATGCCAATTACATTTTGAATTTTCAAACCAAATAATTTCAATTTTGTTCACCTCCAAGGTATTCACAACGACTTACATTATAGTCAATTCTGCAATAAGCAGCAATCCATTACGTCATAATTAAAAAATTTGTCAAACGCTCCCCTTTTGGCTACCATTTAAGAAGACCTATAAGAGGATAAAGGAGTATGATTCGATGAATTACCGAACGAAAGAAATACAAAAGAGAGTAGATGATTACATATCGCAATACAAAGAAGGTTATTTTTCTCCTCTGAGCATGCAGGCGAGACTTACAGAAGAAGTAGGAGAACTAGCACGTGAAATAAACCATCTCTACGGTGAAAAGCCGAAAAAAGCCACTGAACAGGATAAGGCGCTTGAAGAAGAATTAGGAGATGTTTTGTTTGTTCTTACTTGTTTTGCAAATTCATTGGACATGGATCTATCTCGCGCCTTTGAGAGGTCAATGAGCAAAATAGAGTCTCGCGATAAGGAGAGGTGGACACTAAAGGAAGGAGTTGATGAAGGTGAGTAAGATAAAAATAATTGTAGCAGGACCACGTGGAAGAATGGGACTAGAAGCTGTGAAGATGATCGACAGGGAGGATACTTTTGAACTTGCAGGCTGTATTGATCGGAAGAATGACGGCCTGCTGATCAAAGATATTGATGGACTTCCAAATCTGGATGCGCCGATCTATACAGATGCAGAAGTCTGCTTACAGGAATTACAAGCAGATGTTCTCGTAGATTTAACAACGCCTGAATTTGCCTATACCCATACAAAACTTGCCTTGGAAAATGGAGTAAGGCCGGTAGTCGGAACAACAGGCTATACGAAAGAACAACTGGAGGAGCTTCGTGAACTAGCGGAAGAAAAGCAGCTCGGAGCAGTGATTGCGCCAAATTTTGCTGTAGGAGCAGTACTGATGATGCAATTTTCCAAATGGGCAGCTAAACATTTTCCTGATGTCGAAATTATTGAGAAACATCATGATCAAAAGCTGGATGCTCCTTCTGGAACTGCTGCCAAAACAGCAGAGCTCATTCAAGAGGTCAGGCCGTCCCACCAGCAGGGACACCCTGATGAAAAAGAAACGATCGAAGGAGCGAGAGGTGCCGACGTAGATGGTATCAAAATCCACAGTATGAGGCTGCCAGGATTGGTTGCCCATCAGGAAGTCGTGTTTGGCGGCCTGGGACAGACACTTACGATTAAACATGACTCTCATCACCGTGAATCCTTTATGAGTGGAGTTAAATTAGCTGCGGAAGAAGTAATGAAGCTCGATGTCCTCGTTTATGGGCTTGAACATCTGCTTGAATAGGAGGGAATCCGAATGAATATTGCATTGATTGCTCATGATGAAAAGAAAGAGGATATGATCCAGTTCACTACCGCCTATAAAGTCATTCTTGGAAAACATAAGCTGTTTGCAACAGGAACTACCGGGAAGAAAATTTCAGAAGCGACTGATTTGCAAGTGACACGTTTTCTGTCAGGTCCGTTAGGCGGTGACCAGCAGATTGGAGCAAAAATTGCTGAAAATGAAATGGACGTCGTCATCTTTTTCAGGGATCCTTTAACCGCACAGCCTCACGAACCGGATATTACAGCACTGCTCCGTCTCTGTGATGTCCATCAAATACCATTGGCTACAAATCTTGGAGGAGCGGAAGTTTTAATACGCGCTTTAGACCGCGGAGATATCAAATGGCGGGCGTATGTAAAAGAAACCAAGACAGATCAGGAGTGAACATATGGCTAAGATAGGAATAACCTGCTATCCAACGGTAGGAGGGTCAGGAGTAATTGCAACGGAATTAGGTAAATTACTCGCTGAAAAAGGGCATGAAATCCATTTTATAACCACCCAGGTCCCTTTTCGATTAAACCGGGTATATCCAAATATTTATTATCATGAGGTGGAAGTAAACAGCTATCCCGTCTTCCAGCATCCTCCGTATGATTTAGCTCTGGCTAATAAGATGGCCGAGGTGACCAATTGCGAAAAACTCGATATTCTGCACATGCATTATGCCATGCCCCATGCCATATGTGCCATACTTGCCAAGCAAATGGCTAAACGTGACGTAAAGATTATTACTACCCTTCACGGTACAGATATCACAGTTTTAGGAATCGATAGAAGCTTAAAACAGATGATTAAGTTCGGGATCGAACAATCAGATCGGGTCACTGCGGTTTCCAACAGTCTTGTTCAGCAAACGAGGGAAATGCTTGATACAAACAAGGAAATGGAAGTAATTTATAATTTTGTTGACGAGAGAGAGTACCGACGTATTGAAAATGATGGTTTGAAAAAGGAATACAATATTCACCCGGATGAGAAAGTGATCATCCATGTTTCTAATTTCAGGAAAGTAAAACGAGTACCTGATGTTATTCATTCATTTGCCCGGGTCCAAAAAGAAGTTCCAGCTAAACTTCTGCTTGTCGGCGACGGACCTGAATATTCTTATTGTCATCAGCTTGTGGAAGACTTAGGGTTGGAGGATCAAGTATTGTTCTTAGGAAAACAGGACCAAGTAAGTGAATTGCTTTCGATCTCAGACCTCATGCTGCTATTGTCTGAAAAAGAAAGCTTCGGCCTTGTTCTTCTTGAGGCAATGGCCTGTGGTGTTCCATGTATTGGTACGAATGTCGGGGGAATTCCAGAAGTTATTGATCATGGTGAATCTGGCTACATCGCAGAATTAGGGAATATTGAGCAGATTTCAAAAATGGCTGTTCAATTATTAAAAAATCCTTCGCTGCTAAAAAACTTTTCTCAATACACCCAAAAAAATGTAACCGAAAAATTCTCATCCTCCAAAATTTTGGAACAATATGAAGATCTTTATGAGCGGGTGTTATCGAATGAATCCACTTAATCACCCCAAATTTCAAAAAGCTGTTAAGATCATTGATCGAATAGAGAGTTGTGGAGGGGAAGCTTATATCGTAGGCGGAGCAGTAAGGGATTATTTGGCAGAGCGGCCGATCGGGGATGTCGATTTAGCGACATCCTTCCCGCCGGAGAAAATCCAGAAAATTTTTGATAAAGTTATACCAGTGGGGATTGAACACGGCACTGTCTTAGTAAGGTTTGAATCGGAATCGTTTGAAATAACTACGTATCGAACAGAAACAGGTTATAAGGATTACCGTCATCCAGACGAAGTGGTATTTGTCAAAACGATAAAAGAGGATTTAGCTCGTCGTGATTTTACGATGAATGCAATGGCGCTTGATCAATATGGGAATGTCATTGACCCTTTTAACGGGCAGAAGTCTCTTGCGGAAAAAGAAATCATTTCGGTTGGAAATCCTTCGGTCAGATTTAATGAAGATCCGCTTCGAATCATGAGGGCGTTGCGATTTGCAAGTCAATTAAACTTCACCATTGAAGAAAAGACATTGGCAGCTATCAAGATTCAATCTTCTTTGCTTGAACATATTGCCATCGAAAGAACAGCCTTGGAGTTGGAAAAACTTTATGGCGGCGCGGGTTTCAGAAAGACTGTACCGTTGCTCTTAGATTCCGGTGTTGCCCGTTGCCTGCCATTATTTAAGGAAGATCCCAGCCTTCTAAACAATCTTCCTAAGCAGCCGCTGAAGTCTTTTAAGGAGCTGGCGGCATTTTTCTGTTTTCTTAAACCTTCCTGGACGATTAAGCGATGGAAAACTGAGTGGAAACTGTCTAATCGTACTGGACATTCAGCCGCAGAGATTCTTAACTCTATAGTTAATTATAAGAAATCCAATGGACTTACTCCCTGGCTTGTTTACCAGCTATCCGAAGATCTTTATGAATCTTTTCAAAATGTCGCTGCTGCGTTGGACTTGGCAGGAAAGCATGAGTTAACCAAAGAGATGGATGACATTTACCATTCCTTGCCGATTCATTCTCAAAAAGAATTGGCATTTCATGCTGAAGATTTAATAAATACAAAGGACCACCTCGCTAAAGGACCATGGATTCAGCGAGGCATGGGTCAGCTCGAACGGCTTGTAGTAGAAAGAAGAATAAAAAATAAATATAGTGAATTAAAGGAGTGGGCCGACCAATGGAATCCACCCGAAAGCAATTAATAAATATTTTAGAAAAACAGAAGGAACATATTTCTGGCCAAGAGTTATCAGATCAATTAAATATTTCGAGGACCGCCATTTGGAAGCATATGAATGAATTAAAAAAAGATGGTTACCAAATAGAGGCCGTCCAGCGTAAAGGCTATAAAATTATCAGTTATCCAGATAAGATTAGTGAAAATACGCTGCAGTGGGGATTGGAAACTTCATGGATTGGTAAGGAGCTGCACCACTACGATCAGGTCGAATCCACCCAAGCCATAGCTCATCGAATGGCTAAACAGGGGAAGCCGCATGGGACAGTGATAGTAGCCGATGAGCAAGTAAAAGGTAAAGGAAGAATGTCGCGACCTTGGCACTCACCTAAAGGAAAAGGCATTTGGATGAGCCTCCTGCTTCGTCCGGAACTTGCCCCGATCCAGGCCCCCCAACTTACTTTACTTGCAGCAACAGTTCTCGCGGAATTAATCTCACACTACTCTGAATTGGACCCTAAAATTAAATGGCCCAATGATATTTTAGTAAATCACAAAAAAATCTCCGGCATTCTTACGGAAATGCAGGCAGAGCAGGATCAAATTCAGTACGTAGTATTAGGGATCGGGATCAACGTAAATCAGGAAGAAGATGAAATTCCTGAAGAAATCCGCCATAAAGCATCATCTTTAAAAATTGAGTCCAACAAAACATGGGAAGTTCAAACAGTCATTCAACATATACTGCGTTTATTTGAACAGACTTATGATCAATATTTGGATTCTGGTTTTGAACATGTTAAAAGTATCTGGGAGCATTATGGCTACCGTATTGGAGAAGAAGTTAAAATTTCGACAATGAAACGTTCGTGGAAAGCGTTTTTAGTAGGAATTGAACCAGATGGTGCGCTGCTAGCAAGAGATGATTCCGGCAATGAAGAGAAACTTTATTCTGCTGAGATTCATTGGGGAGAAGGAGGATATCATGCTTAATAGGACAAAATTATTAACAATGAAAGAAAAGAAGGAAAAGATTGCTATGATTACGGCTTATGATTATCCATCAGCATTAATGGCTGAGAAATCTGGAGCTGACATGATTCTGGTGGGAGACAGCCTGGGAAACGTTGTCCTTGGTTATGATTCAACGATACCAGTAACGTTAGATGACATGATTCACCATGGGAAGGCTGTACGAAGAGGGGCACCTGATACTTATATGGTTGTAGACATGCCGTTTATGACGTACCATGTTTCAGTTGAGGATGCTCTCCTAAATGCAAGAAGGCTGTATCAGGAAACAAGAGCAGAGGCTTTAAAAGTAGAAGGCAGCGGGGAAGTCCTGGAAGTCGTAAGCCGAATGACTCAAGCAGGTATCCCTGTGGTCGGACATCTTGGACTAACACCACAGTCAGTAAATGTTCTCGGCGGTTATCGGGTCCAAGGAAAAGATAAGCAAACGGCAAAAACTTTGCTCGACGAAGCTAAGGCAGTGGAAGCTGCTGGTGCAATTGCACTCGTAATGGAATGCGTGCCGCGTCAGCTTGCAGCAGTAATCTCTGAAAAACTGGAAATCCCGGTTATTGGTATAGGCGCAGGAAAGGAATGTGATGGACAAGTTCTCGTCTACCACGATATCTTACAGTACGGCTCTGATAAATTACCGAAATTTGTAAAGACCTATATAGATAGTAATCATTTACTTGGGGAAGCTGTAGAATCTTATGTAAAAGACGTGAAATCAGAAGCCTTCCCTGAAGAACAGCACACTTTCACTATGGATCCATCACTGCTCGAGGACATTGAAGGTGAATCGTAATGCAAGTCATTCATAAGATTGAAAAAATGCAGCGTACTTCTTCAGAATATTTTATGAACGGTAAAACAATTGGATTTGTCCCTACAATGGGCTATTTACATGAAGGGCATCTGCAGTTGATAAAAGAAGCACGCAAGCAGAATGATATCGTCATCCTCAGTATATTTGTAAACCCTCTACAGTTTGGAGCCGGTGAAGATTTGGATACGTATCCAAGGGATGAAGAGAGAGATATGCAGCTGGCGGAAGAAAACGGAGTAGATGTCGTCTTTTTACCATCAAGAGATACCATGTATCCACAACCTTTATCGCTTAGTATCTCAGTTGACAAGAGAGCAGACGTCCTGTGTGGACGAAGCCGTCCCGGACATTTTGAAGGCGTAGTCACCGTTCTGACGAAGTTGTTTAATATCTGTCAGCCGACAAAAGCTTATTTTGGCTTAAAGGACGCTCAGCAATTGGCTGTAGTCGATGCGCTTATCCAAGATTTTAATTTTCCAATTGAATTAGTCGGTGTTGCGACGATCAGGGAAAACGATGGTCTTGCAAAAAGCAGCAGAAACGTTCGTTTATCCCAGCAGGAGCGCAAGGAGGCCCCTTTTATTCAAAAAGCTCTTAAAAAAGGGAACGGGATGGTGGCGGACGGCACAAAAAATCCTGCACAAATCGTAAAGGAAACGAAGAAGTTTCTTGAAAGCCAAACTCATGGTAGAATAGATTATGTTGAATTATTATCTTATCCAGAGCTCGAGCCAGTAAAGGAGATTGATCGCCAGGTAATCCTTGCGGCTGCGGTGAATTATCAACAAGCGCGACTGATCGATAATGTTATTTTTGACGAGACTGGAACGATTTCACAAGGATAAGAATTCAAGGAGGAAATCACATGTTTCGCACCATGATGAAAGCAAAGATCCACCGTGCACGTGTAACGGAAGCGAATCTAAACTATGTAGGAAGTATAACTATAGATCAGAATTTAATGGATGAAGTCGGAATATTACCCCATGAGAAAGTTCAGATTGTTAATAATAATAATGGGGCAAGACTGGAAACCTACGTCATTCCTGGCGAAAGAGACAGCGGAGTCGTTTGTCTTAATGGAGCTGCGGCAAGACTGGTTCAGCCTGATGATATTGTAATTATTGTTTCCTACGCCATGATTAGTGAAGAAGAATTAGCAGATTTCAGGCCGAAAATTGCGATTATGGGTGAAGGAAACAAAGTACAGGAAATCGTAGAAGAAGAGCCGCCGTTAACCGCTTTGCCAATGTAGAGGTGAATGAAATCTGATGGGGAAAGGATCTTAGCCATAACGGCAAGGTCCTTCCTTTTTGCAAGAAGTGGTAACGAATGAGAGAGGGTTATTTGATGACTAAGTTTGCCATTTTTGATTTAGAAACCACGGGAAATGCTGCTTCTAAAGGAGACCGCATTATAGAGATAGGCATCGTTATACTTCAGGATGGGAAGAAGGTTCAAGAGTTTTCGAGTCTTGTCTATCCTGAAAGGGAAATCCCTCCTTTTATCACCTCATTAACAGGAATAAAAGAGGAAGATGTACTTGATGCCCCTCTCTTTAATGAAATCGCAGAAGAGGTGCACCAATTATTCAATGGTGCGTGCATTGTTGCTCATAATATTGAATTTGATCTCAGTTTTATCAATGAGGAATTCAAGCTGAGCGGGCTGTCTCCATTACATAATCCAGTTGTTGATACGGTTGAATTGGCGAGAATTATGCTGCCGTCCGCATCAAGTTTCAAACTTGGACAGCTCGCCCAGGAATTAGGCATCCTGCATGGCACGCCTCACAGGGCACTGGCAGACGCTCAAGTGACGAGTTCATTACTACAGTATCTGCTTGAGAAAATGAGAAAACTCCCCGAACGAACGCTGATCCACTTACTTAAGGTGGAAAGTAAATTAAAAAGCAATCTTTACGGATTACTCAAGGATGCCATTGACGTTCACCGTTACGAGTCTTCTGATTTCAAAGAGTTTGAGCTGTGGCAAGGCATCCCCGTCCGTCAAGTACCCACCTCCATCCTTTCAAACGCATCTCAGCTGACGGGATTTCAAGAGTGGATCGCTCATGCATATGAGGCTCCAAAAGGCTTGAGCAGCTTGATGAATGATTATGAACCAAGAGAAGGACAAAAAAGAATGTCCCAAGCTGTATATGAGGCTTTCACCCAAAATAAGCATGCGTTTATTGAAGCAGGAGCAGGCGCAGGGAAATCCGTTGCTTATTTGTTAAGTGCCTTGTATTATGCGTGTAATCATAAGGAACGGGTTGTCATAAGCACGCACACTACCAGCCTGCAGCAGCAATTGTTAAAAGAAGAAATTCCAAAAGTCGAGAAGCTTTTTAATCGAAAAGTGAATGCCGCTGTCTTTAAAGGGAAAAGCCACTACATTAGTCTTAGTCACTTCAGTTATGAACTGGAGAGATCCCATCAGGATAATTACGACGAAGCCTTAACGAAAGCCATCCTTCTAGTCTGGCTGACAGAAACAGTGACTGGTGATGCTGACGAAATTCAACTCCCTTCAAGCGGACAGCAATTCTGGCATAAGGTTTCTGCTGAACAAGCAGCCAGAATACCGTCTGTATCATCTGAGCAGTACTCTTTTTACCGGCTCGCTTTAATGAAAGCAGAGCAAGCAGATCTCATTATTACCAATCATTCTCTCTTTTGTATGGATTTAATGAGTGAGGAAGAGAGGTTACCTGAATATGCAAGAGCAGTCATTGACGAGGCTCACCATTTTGAATCCATTGCCAGTCGTCAATTTGGGCTGCAATTCAGTTATACAGAGCTTCAAAGGCAGTTAAGTCAATTCAATGAGCTGTTTCATGTGCAATCCTGGGGACTGACAGGGGAAACCAACCAACTGATTTTCAGTGGAGACGAGTGCAGGCTGGCTATTGAAGGGGCAAAAGAAGAGTTAAATGCTTTTTCGCGCTACATGTTTCAACAGGTGAAACGGCAGAATCAAGGAAAAGCTAAGAGCGATATTGGCAGGATCCAATACCTTCTTCCACAAGCTGAACCACCCGCATTTTTAGAAGTGGCTGCGGAAATGCTTGATCGTTTTACAGCTAAACTTAACCGTTTAAACAGAGGGATTGAACAAATAATAAATCAATTGGAACCACGGATCCTATTGGGAGAGAAAGCAGCTCAAATTATCAGCTCCAGATTTTCCAGTCAAAAGAATTCTTTGGAGAGTTGGCGTAAAAAGCTGAAGGAATATTTTAACTATGATCAAAATCAAGTGAAGTGGATAGAAATTGATGGAGATGGTGCTGCAAATGTAATCTTCTTGTTCAGTGAACCCATGGATTTAGCGGAAAATCTCCAAACTCAGTTATTCATGAAAAAGAAGAGTATTGTATTAACGAGTGCTACTTTAACTACTCACAACAGCTTTAATTACATGAAAGGAAGTATGGGTTTTAACAAAAATGCGCAGCTTCTAGAGCTTTCCATTCCTTCTCCTTATCAGTTTAATGAGCATGTCCAGCTGATGGTTCCTGATGATTTTCCAGATATTAAACAGAATGAAGAAGAATTTATCCTTGCTCTAGGGGAAGCTGTTTATTCGCTTGCCCAAGTGACCAAAGGCAGAATGCTCGTGCTGTTCACTTCTTATACCATGCTTAAAAAGACTTACCAGATATTAAAAGAATGTATTGATCCGGAGGAATTTATGATATTTGCCCAAGGAGTCTCCAGTGGCAGCCGGGAACGCTTGAAAAAGAATTTTCAGGCTTTCGACCAGTCGATCCTGCTAGGTACCAGTTCTTTCTGGGAAGGAGTTGATATCCCGGGGGATGATCTGGCTTGTGTCGTCATCGCCAGGCTTCCTTTTCAACCTCCCGACCAGCCTCTTCAGAAAGTAAGGGATCAACAATTAAAATCAGCTGGACGAAATGGCTTTATGGAACGCTCTCTTCCTCAAGCGATTATCAGATTTAAACAAGGGTTTGGCCGTTTAATAAGGTCAAAGAAAGACCGTGGAATTGTATTCGTATGTGATAAGCGGCTGATGGAAGCTAAATATGGAAAATATTTTCTTTCTTCCATTCCGCAGGTACCTGTTCATTATCAGTCTACTTCACGGTTAATTAAACGGATTGAAAAATGGCTGTAGGAGAATAGAAGAAATTCAACACAACTATCAAAAAACTTTCAGGAACCTGTTATAATTAATAACTAATGAGAAGGGAAAACTCCCCTTCTATCATGGCAGCTTAACAATGGAGGATATCGAGAATGGCGAATAAAATAGAGACTTTATCAACGATACGTATTCAGCACTCTGATGATTTGTATAAAGTGGTCGATACGTTGAACCGTACTTTGAAAGAAGAAAATCTAATGTTTGGACTGGCGCTTGATGAAGAGGACAATGATACAGCAGTCTTCACGATTTACCGTACCTAATTGGCTGAAATGGTTCATAGGTACACTCGTTGTACTCATTCTTTTATTTGGATGTTTCTTTATTTGGATGTATGTACAAATTGAGCAGGACCGAACCAGTCAATTTGACCAGGCCAAAAAAATCGCTGTTGAGAAAACAGATTTAACAAAAGTAGAAGAAATCAGTCGTTATAATGGGGCATCAACCGTACATATTGTACGCGGGCAAACGAATAGTTCTACTAAGTTGACGGTGTTTCTCGATGTGAAGGATAAAAAAATAGTAAAGATACTTCCCGAAGATTCAATCATTTCTTTAAGCCAAATGAAACAAAAATGGGCTTCATCCTGCAATGCATGTCAATTAAAAGATATTCAATTAGGATATGAAGAGAGCAAGCCTGTTTATGAGATCACTTATATTGATAACAAGGACAGATATGTTCTGGATTATTACCTTCCTGATGGAAACAAGTTTCAGCAGCGGTTTGCTTTTAAGAGGACAAATTAATGAAATAGAGGAGTGAAGGAAATAATGAAATTAGCTCAGCGCGTACAGTCTTTAACTCCATCAAGTACGCTCGCAATTACAGCAAAAGCCAAAGCACTGAAAGCAGAAGGACATGATGTGATCGGTCTCGGAGCAGGGGAACCTGATTTTAATACCCCCGAGTATATTTTAGAAGCTGCCAAAAGAGCAATGGACGAAGGTAAGACGAAATACACCCCTTCAGGTGGTGTGCCTGAATTAAAAAATGCCATTGTGGCAAAAATGAAGCGGGACTTGGATTTGGAATACACAAATGAACAAGTCATTGTTACCACAGGTGCCAAACATGCTTTGTTTACCTTATTCCAAGTGCTTCTCGACGAAGGTGATGAGGTGATTGTCCCTGCGCCATACTGGGTCAGTTACCCGGAACAAATTAAACTCGCTGAAGGAAAACCTGTATTCGTGCAGGCTCAGGAAGAAAATCGTTTCAAGATCACTCCTGAACAATTAAAACGAGCGATCACACCTAAAACGAAAGCTGTCATTATTAACTCTCCCAGCAATCCTACAGGAATGATGTATTCCAGAGAAGAACTGGAGGCTATTGGTGAAGTATGTGTCGAAAATGACCTCCTCATCGTTTCCGACGAAATCTATGAGAAATTAATTTATTCACAGGAAGCCCATATATCTATGGCGCAGTTATCGGAGCAGCTTTTTGACCAGACCATTATTATTAATGGTGTATCCAAATCACATTCCATGACTGGTTGGAGAATTGGGTATGCAATAGGAAATAAAGAGGTTATCAAAGCAATGACGAACATGGCTTCCCATTCAACTTCGAACCCGACTTCTGTAGCTCAGTATGCGGCCCTGGCCGCTTATACTTCTTCAGAAGAAGAAGTGATCAAGATGAGAGAAGCGTTTAAAGAGCGTTTAGAAGCTCTTTATGGATGGATGACGGAAATTCCAGGAGTAGAATGCGTAAAACCTTCAGGAGCGTTTTATCTTTTTCCTAATGTGAAAGAAGCGGCTGAAATATGCGGGTTTAATAACGTCGATGATTGGGTGAAGACGCTTTTAGAGAAAGAGAAGGTTGCCCTAGTTCCTGGATCTGGTTTCGGCTCCCCGGAAAATGTCCGTTTATCTTACGCTACTTCTCTGGAACAGCTGAAAGAAGCGGCATCTCGCATTCATAAATTTGTCAAAGAGCATCAATTATAACGTACAGCTGGAGGTATGATTGTGAAAACAACGATTTCGGAAGTATCAAAGCACGTAGGAGAAGAAGTAACCATTGGAGCCTGGATCGCTAACAAGCGGTCCAGCGGTAAAATAGCATTTCTTCAATTAAGAGACGGTACCGGTTTTATGCAGGGGATCGTAGTAAAAGCTGAAATTGGGGACGATAAATTCCAACAAGCAAAGGCCCTTACGCAAGAATCTTCTCTCTATGTAACTGGAAAAATTGTAGAAGACACACGATCACCGCTTGGTTTTGAAATGCAAGTCAATGATTTTGAGGTGATCCATGAAGCTGTTGATTATCCCATTACTCCAAAGGAACATGGAACAGAGTTCCTGATGGACCATAGACATTTATGGCTTCGCTCAAGCCGTCAGCATTCGGTTATGAAAATAAGAAACGAAATCATCCGCGCCACCTATGAGTTCTTTAATAGTCAAGGTTATGTAAAAATTGATCCTCCGATTCTTACCGGTTCAAGCGCGGAAGGAACGACGGAGCTGTTCCGTACGAAATACTTTGAAGAGGACGCTTATTTATCTCAAAGTGGCCAGCTGTACATGGAAGCGGCCGCGATGGCGTTCGGGAAAGTTTTTAGTTTTGGACCTACATTTCGTGCTGAAAAGTCAAAAACAAGAAGACACCTGATTGAGTTTTGGATGATTGAACCTGAAATGGCTTTTATGGATCATAATGACAGTCTGGAAGTTCAGGAACAATACGTCAGCCATGTTGTACAAGCCGTGCTTTCTCATTGTAAGATTGAGCTTGACACACTGGGAAGAGATACGTCTAAGTTATCCAAGATTAAAGCACCGTTTCCTAGAATTACGTATGACGAAGCTGTTCAGCTTTTAAAAGAAAAAGGGTTTACAGATATCGAGTGGGGAGAAGATTTCGGGGCTCCACACGAAACAGCCATTGCAGAAAGCTTCGATAAGCCGGTTTTTATCACAAATTATCCGGCAGATATTAAAGCCTTTTACATGAAACCTGATCCTTCACGCCCTGAAGTGGTCCTATGTGCTGATCTGATAGCCCCAGAAGGATATGGTGAAATCATTGGCGGCTCTCAGCGAATTGATGATCTAGAGCTTATGAAGCAGCGTTACGAAGAACATGGCCTTTCTGGTGATGCGTACCAATGGTATTTACAACTTCGCGAATACGGAAGTGTCCCGCACTCCGGTTTCGGTTTGGGATTGGAAAGAACAGTAGCGTGGCTTTCAGGAGTGGAGCACGTTCGTGAAACCATACCGTTCCCGAGGCTTCTCAATCGTCTATATCCATAAATTCAGAAGCCCGTCTAAAAGACACCGATCGTTCCTTAAGAACGTTATCGGTGTTTTTAGGTTCAAAAAACGAGAAAGATTCAACAGGAATATTAGAAATGAGGTGAGAGTATGCCGAAATACCAAAGCTTCCAAACGATTATGAACCACCAAATTCCATTGCCTGCCCAATTACTAACCAGCTATTTAAAGTTAGGAATGGATGAGAAAGAACTGGCCGTTATTCTCCACATCTACCGTTACCAATGGGAGGACAATGCCTTTCCTACACCTGAGGAACTGGCTGAATGTTTATCTTTTTCTAGTCAGGAATGCTCCAAGCTATTAAGGAGTCTTATTCAGAAACAGTTGTTAACTATTGAAGAGCATAAGGAAGAGGACGTTTTGAAAGAGTGTTATTCCCTTGAGCCTCTGTGGGAGCGGCTTTTTACTTATGCTCCTGTCAAAAGCCAAAGCAGCCAGGAATTTGAAGAAAACATTTTTCCTCTTTTTGAGCAGGAATTCGGAAGGCCATTATCCCCTTTCGAGATTGAAAACATCAATATATGGATTGATGAGGAGGAGCAGCCTCCAGTCTTAATAAAAGCAGCCTTGAGAGAAGCTGTATTAATGGGAAAACTAAACTTCAAATACATTGATCGAATTTTGAGAGAATGGAAACGTAAAGGGATTCATACGGTTGAACAAGCGAGACAGCATGGTAAACAATTTCGTCAAGCTCAAGTGAAGCGGACAGCTCAAGAAGAGCCTTCTCAAAAAAGAGATGTTTCTTTGTACTATAATTGGCTGGAAGAGTAAAGGGGGATTGAAATGCTAAATCGCAAGCAGATTCGCTATTGTTTAGATACGTTTCAAGAAATGTTTCCAGATGCAGAGTGTGAGCTTGTTCATAATAATCCGTTCGAATTACTTGTAGCGGTTGTATTATCTGCCCAAGCCACAGATGCTCTTGTGAACAAAGTCACTCCTGGACTCTTTCAAAAATATAAAGGTCCGGAAGATATTTTGGAAGTGACAGTCGAAGAACTTCAAAATGATATCAAATCCATTGGTTTATATCGTAATAAAGCCAAAAATATTAAAAAGCTGTCAAAAACATTAGTGGAGAAATTTAATGGAGTCGTTCCAGAAACGAAAGAGGAGCTGGAGAGTCTTGCTGGAGTTGGAAGGAAAACAGCAAATGTAGTGGCATCCGTTGCATTTCATGTTCCAGCAATAGCAGTAGATACTCATGTTGAACGTGTATCGAAAAGGCTCGGCTTTTGTAGATGGAAGGATTCAGTACTTGAAGTAGAGAGAACATTAATGAGAAAAATCCCAAAAGAGGAATGGAGCGTTTCGCACCACAGGATGATCTTCTTTGGTCGTTATCATTGTAAGGCTAAACGTCCGGAATGTCCGGAATGCCCGTTGTTATTTTTATGCCGCGAAGGACAAAAACGAATGAATAAAATGAACAAAGCAGCAGAAGGGAAGTAAAAAAACCCGCAACGAAGCTCATGTCTTCATTGCGGGTTTTACTTATCTAATTACGCAGCTTCATCAGAGTTCTGCTCCGTAGAGTTGGAATTACTATTATTCTGATTTGATCCATCGTTACTGCCGTTGTCTGAGTTATTTGAGGAGTCATTTTCGTTATTTTCTCCTCCTTGTCCATCCCCCTCGTCAGGGTTCTGCCCTTCATCAGGATTCTGCCCTTCATCAGGATTCTGTCCTTCATCAGGGTTCTGTCCTTCATCCGGGTTCTGCCCCTCATCAGGGTTCTGTCCTTCATCCGGGTTCTGCCCTTCATCAGGGTTCTGTCCTTCATCAGGGTTTTCTTCTTCTCCAGGAAGATCTACCGATACAGAGGCAGGATCACTGCTTTCTGCCGAATCATCGTCGCTTACGGCCGTCACTGTAAACTCATAAGTGGATCCTGGCTGGATCATAGATACATCAAGGCTTTTATCTTTCGTAGTTGTAAGTTCCCGTTGATCTCTTCCATCCACAGAAACGGTAACCCTGAAGGACACCCCTTCTTTATCAGGGTAATCCCATTTCACTTGAATAGAGCCAGAGTCTTCATTGTATTTAGCAGATAAAGACTCGACCGGATTCAGTTTCTGGAATTGGTTTGAAACCTCAGAAGGCATATTATCTACATGGAACAATTCTTTTACAATCTGGCTGTCTGGTGTGTAATCACTTGGCAGTTTAGCAGGGTTTGACCCTTTTTCAACGCCTACCCATTTGACTGTATCAGGCTTTGTAAAGTCTTTTGTATCCTTGCCTTCAGAGATTTGTGACATCACATTTTTAAACAGCTGCTTCGGAATGCCCTGCATGCCTGATGTTAAATTCTCGTCTGGATCACTGTATCCTGTCCAAATGGAAACGGAATAATTCGTCGTATAACCATCAAACCATGAATCCGGAGTAACAGTGCTGCCACCGGAAGCGTCTCTGTTAGTAGTTCCGGTTTTACCTGCAACAGGAAGACCCGAGATATTTGCACTCGTCCCTGTACCTTCTGACATGACCGTTTTTAACATCGAAGTAATCATGTAGGCAGTGTAACTATTCATAGCAGAATGGGGTTCTGGTTTTAAACTGTGACTCTCGCCGTTTACTTCAACCTTTCTAACCGAATAAGGTTCATTGTAAACTCCTTCATTCCCAAAGGCTGCATAGGTAGCTGACATTTGAAGGGGAGACACTCCTGTTCCAGAACCTCCAATAGCGTCTGATAGACGAATAGTATCATCTTTAAAATTAATACCTAAGCCTTCGGCAAACTTTTTGGAACGATCAAGTCCAATCTCGTTCAGTGTTTTGACTGCAGGTACGTTTAAAGAACGGCTGAGTGCATAGCGGGCGCTTACCCATCCGTAGTGCTGGCCGTTATAGTTCTCAGGCTTATAGCCGTTTATATCAATCTCTTCGTCATTGATTTGGTGATAAGTGGACCATTTTTCATTTTGAATAGCAGGTCCGTAAGCAGTAATCGGTTTAAAGGTGGAACCGGGCTGGCGTTTTATATCTGTTCCGAAATTATAGTTTCCTTCTTTATAATTTCTGCCGCCTCCTATGGCTCGAATCGCCCCCGTCTGAGTGTCAGTTACCGCGATTCCAGATTGTAAATTTTCATCCGGCCATGAAATTGGTCCTTCGTTACTCAAGGATTGCTGAACAATTTGCTGAGCTTTAGGGTCAAGCGTCGTATAGATTTTCAGTCCATCTTTATAAATGTCTGCGCCATCCATTTTTTGTTTAACTTCTTTTTCAACTCGATCGATGAATGCTTTATAAGGCGTATCTTTTTCCTTGTTCTGCTTCACTAGCAAATCTTCAATCTTCGTTTTCTTTGCCTTATCCGCTTCTTTTTGTGAGATCTTGCCATGTTGAACCATAAGACTAAGTACGGTGTTCATCCGTTTCTTTGCAAGGTCCGGGTGCTTCGTTGGGTCATAGCCGGATGGACGTTGAGGAAGTCCGGCCAATAGAGCTGCTTGTGGAAGTGTCAGTTTTTTCAGTTCATCAACGCCAAAATAAGTTTTGGCTGCCTCTGAAACACCGTAAGCACCTGAGCCATAATAAATCTTGTTTAAGTACATTTCCAATATCCGTTCTTTGGAATAATCCTGATCCAATTTAATGGCGAGGTACTGCTCCTGCACTTTTCTTTCTAGAGTTTTCTTATCAGTGAGAAAGGATTTTTTTACAACCTGCTGGGTAATCGTACTGGCTCCTTCTGCACCGAATCCACCTGTGATGTTTGCCCAAACGGCTGCTAATATTCTTTTAAAATCAATCCCCATGTGGGAAAAGAACCGCGAATCCTCTGTAGCAATAACGGCATCAACGAGAACAGGCGGCAGATCATTATAAGTGACTTTTGTTCTGCGTTCGGCACCTGCTAAGTCAGTGATGAGATTGTCATTCATATCATATACTTTTGATGAAAACGGATCGGATAATTGCGATTCATCCAAAGCGGGGGCGGTTGAAATATAATAAGCAAATAAACTTCCTACCCCTATAAAGAGGACGAGTCCTATAGTTATCAAGATCATCATTATTTTTTTAAATTTAGATCCACTTTTGCCTTTTTTAGAGCTATTCATTTGTTTCCTTCTCGCTGTACGAGACTGGCTGTCGTTTGCCATTTACATTTCCTCCAATTCAGAAATAGAGCTTATCCAATACAGACGCATAATTGACTCGCGCCTGGAAATGGAAGGGGATTAAGTGTCCTTCTTCACAAATGTATGAATAAGGTATGGATTTACGTCCCCCTTGAAATTGGTCGTCCCAGAATGTGAAAAGTTTCGTTCCTTCCAGAAAGTATATTTCTTCCAGGGGAGTAAACTTAATAATCAAGAAGCATACTCCTCCATGCTGAAGGACGGCTTTCATGTGGTCAATCTGGTGCTGATGAATATTGCTTAAAGGAAAAGAATTCTTATTTCTCGTTTCCTTCGCCTCAAAATCCACATACAACCCTCGGTAAACTCCATTAAAGTCTGTCGTGGAAGCCTGCTTAAAATAGGCTTCCTTAATCACAGCTGCACTTCTTTTCGGGTAATCCACATTGACGATTTGCACGGGTGTCGGCTTTTTATGAACGACCGCCATTTTTGCTTGTAAATAATAGTCGTTAGTAGCCATAATATCATCTTCCAGTGACATTCCCCGGTTACCATATCCTGAACTTGTCGGTTTGTTTTTCGCGGGAAAGTGCTTTTGCACTTCTTTCCTTCCATTGGGATAGTTCATTCATCATCCCTCCCTGTTGCCATGAGAGTATCATACCAAAAAATTAGCGCTAAAGATAATATAAAATCATCCTCTAATAAAACGAAAGAAAAGGTGGAAAGGTTTCATTTTATTATAGTACGATACCCATTTGATGACCAGAATAACAAAAAACAAACAGATTTATATCCATTGTCTTTATATCCATTGTCATGTCTATTTATGTATTCGAAAAAGCAGCGTTTTTTAAGGGGTTATTTAAATGCCCGCAGCAAATAGAAATGCTGCGGGCAATGAGGTTAAGTTGCTGGTCTGTCTTCACCGGCTAATTTAGGATTATCTGTTTTAGCTGGAGCTGGTTTTTTAGCTTTTGGCTGTTTCTTTTTCTTAGGCATCTAAATTCTCCTTTGTCGAAGCTACAACTTTTTTTTGACTTGTTTTGTAGCTTTGCTTCTAGTCTTGTCAAGCATAAAGGAGTTATGCATGCCAAGGAGAATATAGGCTATAACAAGCTTTAGGAGGAGATGTCTAATGGCTAAAAGTCCTGTTGTAAACTCTGCTGAGTTTGAAGAACAGCTGATACGGCTGAGAGAAAAATTTTCATTATTGGAACGGAGTCTCTCCTTAAAGGCAGATGAGATTGTGTTTACTATGGCCGTTTCTCATAGGAAAGAAATTGACCAGCTTAAAGAAGAAGTGATTCACTTGCAGGAGCAGTTAAAAAAAGTGAAACAAGACCAAAAATCTTCGTATATTAAGAAAGTGTCCCAGCTTGCCAAAAATCGTTCTGTCGTTTAATTATTGATTGTGTTTGGCTGTCCGTGGTAGGGTTAAGAAAAAAGGTGTGAGGCTTGTGATGTTAGAAGAAAATACGCAGCAGCTTAAACAACTTATTGATCGTCTTCACGAGCAATTCATTAATACAACTGGCCCCATTGATAAAAAAGACCATGAATTTTTTGAGCGGGTAAAAAGTGAAACGAAGCCTTATTTTGAATGGAATCAAACGTGGAGAGAGCAGGCGGAGGAATTCGTAAAGGCCCGTGATGTGCGCGTTCATCCTAATCAGATAAAATCCACTCATGAAAATATTGAAATGCTTATTTTACACAGCTATTATCTTGATGTACAAAGGAAACGATATAAGGAGCTGTTCCAATCCGCGCACTATGTGCTGGACATGATCCTAGCTGATCTCAATCGGATGACGGATTAATGGGATGGCCGCCTCTCTTTTAAAAGAGGGGCTCTTTTATTGAAATCGCTTTACAAATAATGCGGACTCTTTTATAATTGTCTTCCCTAGTACAAGGAGGTCAACGAAATGAAAAAAGAACAGTTGGTTAAAGAGGCAGAAAAAATAAGGAAACAAGCATATACTCCGTATTCAAAATTCAAAGTTGGGGCGGCTCTCCTTACTAAAGAAGGGAAGCTGTTTACTGGCTGTAATATAGAAAATGCAGCTTATCCTGTTACTTGCTGTGCTGAGAGAGTGGCAATCTTTAAAGCGATATCAGACGGTTGTTATGATTTTAAGGAAATAGCTGTGGTAGCGGATACGGAACGTCCTGTACCTCCATGTGGTTCATGCCGTCAAGTCATGAGCGAGTTTTTTGACCAGGATGTTGAGATCCACGCTTCCAACCTTAAAGGAGAGCTCAAAACGATGACAATGCAAGAGCTGCTGCCGTTTTCTTTTGCAGCGTCCGATTTAAAAGAAGATTCTTAACTACATATATACAACTGCTTGTAGGGAAATCGTTGTTTTCTACAAGTTTTTTATTGGTGTTTTTTGTGTAATGGTGTTCTTCAATAGTTCCAGGAGCTGTAATTTAGCTTTTTGGAAACCATCCTTTCTTTTCTTTTTTCCTGAATTTTATACGGGTAGAAGCTTTTTATAGCTGGATATAATGATATCGCCTAGTACATCCTCTCCCGCTGCAACATAGGCTGTTAAGGAATAAATTAAAAGGAGTGGACTTTTCTCATGTACCATCATATGAGTGACCCATGCGGATGCCGCAGGGAACCGATTGTTTGCCCTGTTCAGCATTGTGTATTGGATAATTACTTTGTTGAGAACCAAGATTATATTCATCCTACTCATGTATCCATTAGAAACCATCATCTTTTGAATAATTTTAATTACTTTCCTGTTACAGCTTCAGAAGAAAATAACTTCCAAGTTCAATCTTATAACATGCCTCAGGGAGAATTACCTGAAGGATTTGATTGGATGGGTAGTATGCCACAAGGAGCAATGGGGCAAATGCCAGAAGGCATGCAGATGCCACAGGGAATGCAGATGCCACAGGGAATGCAGATGCCACAGGGAATGCAGATGCCACAGGGAATGCAGATGCCACAGGGAATGCAGATGCCACAGGGAATGCAGATGCCGCAGGGAATGCAGATGCCGCAGGGAATGCAGATGCCACAAGGAATGTAGTTACAGGAAGGCTAATGAGGAAACTGTAAACGAATATGCCACCGGCCACTTCTATCCGGATAGGAAGTGGCTATTTTTATAATCGAAAAATTTTAGATTTTGCCTATTCTCATCATATACAATGGAAGCTGGAGAGTGATAAAGTGAAAACTATTGTAATAACAGGTTATAAACCAATGGAGATGGGAATATTTAAGTATGACGATCCTAAAATTGATTTTATTAAGAAAACAATTATGAAAAAACTAGTTTCCTTATTGGAAGAGGGTTTGGAATGGGTACTCATTTCTGCTCAGATGGGTGTTGAAATTTGGGCAGGACAAGCCGTATTGGATTTACAGAAGGACTATGATGTGCATCTAGGAGTCCTTCCACCCTTTGAAAATCAGCACGAACGATGGCCGGAGGCTTGGAAAGAAGCTTATGAAGAATTAACCATGGTGGCAGATTTTTATCAGCCTATCTATAATAGTGGTTATGAAGGACCCTTTCAGTTTAAAGCTAAAGATAAATTTTTAGTTGCACATTCACAAGGGTGCCTGGTCCTTTTTGATGAAGAAACAAAAGGAAGCCCCGAATACTTTCTTAAAGAAGCTGAAAACCAAAGGCAAACGAAGGAATACCCTGTTCTTTACATAACCCCGCTGGATCTTGAGGAAACTGTAGAAGAAATCCGTATGAGCGATTCTGATTATTTTAATCAATAAAATAATCAACTGCTTGAGGTGGATTGAAAATTGACATTTCAGCCAGGTTTTGAAAAAATATAACTAATGTGTGAAACAGAGGTGATGAAATTGAGTTTAATAAATACGAATTTAAATGGTAAAGATATATTGGAAAAAGATTTTAAGACATCTATGCGAGGGTATAATCAGGAAGAAGTCGATGAATATTTGGATTTGATTATTCAGGATTATGAAAAATTAACTCATGAAATAGAACGATTACAGCAGGAAAACGATCGATTAAAACGTCAGCCTGCGAGAGATACTTCTTCTCGGACTAAACAGCCTGCAGCATCTAATGGACAGGTCAATTATGATATTTTGAAAAGGGTATCCAATTTAGAAAAAGCCGTTTTTGGTAAGAAATACGTGGAATAATTCAATTGTAAAATGTTTCATGCTGACAAATTACTTTAGTTCTGTTATAATTTACTTCTGTGCGTAATGCACTAAATTATTTAATACCAGTATTTGAATACTCGGGTAATCGCTGTATGGTGTAAAGCTGTACAGAGGAAAGTCCATGCTCGCACAAACTGAGATGTTTGTAGTGTTCGTGCCTGACGAAACCATAAGTCAGGGTAGTCAATAGACTAACGGCAGGGAAAGTACCTAAGTCCTTGATTGGATAAGGTATAAATACCTTGAAAGTGCCACAGTGACGTAGTCAAAACAGAAATGTTTTGGGTGGAACGAGGTAAACCCCTCGAGCGAGCAACCCAAATTAAGGTAGGGGCACTCTTTGACGGGAATTCAACCAGTAAAGAGGCTGATTCATCAGCAGATAGATGATTACCACCGGAGTACGAGGTTGACCGCCGCTTGTAGTACGATGGAACAGAACATGGCTTACAGAGTATTCAAAGGTCGTATTGCAAACAGAGACACCCTTCTGAAAAGCCATAAGCTTTTTAGAAGGGTTTTTTGATACATAGGGAGGTTATGTGGGATGTCTCAGCAAGTGACATTGATCGCAACAGCTGCTATGGGAATTGAAGCAAGTGTTGCAAGAGAAGTCAAAGCATTGGGTTACCAGGATGTGCAAGTCGAAAATGGAAGAGTAGTGTTTACGGCAGATGCTTCAGCTATTCCTAGAGCCAATCTGTGGCTGAGGACCGCAGATAGGATAAAGCTCCAGGTGGGAAGGTTCAAAGCGTTTACGTTTGATGAACTGTTTGAAAAAACAAAAGCCCTGCCGTGGGAGCTTTTTATTTCTGAAGACGGGCAGTTTCCTGTAGTCGGAAAATCCATCAAATCAAAGCTTTACAGTGTGCCAGACTGTCAGGCGATTGTAAAAAAAGCAATTGTCGAAAGACTCAAAAAGAAATACGGAATTGCGTCCTGGCTAAAAGAAACAGGAGCTTTATATCGAGTGGAAGTAGCTCTGCACAAAGATGAAGTATTGCTGACCCTCGACACATCAGGGAGCGGACTACATAAAAGAGGATATCGCGTGGGTCAGGGGGAGGCACCATTAAAGGAAACGTTAGCTGCTGCTTTAGTTCAATTTACTAATTGGAAGCCTGACCATCCCTTTATAGATGTGTTTTGCGGTTCCGGGACTATTGCGATTGAGGCTGCACTAATTGGACAGAACATTGCTCCAGGCTTTAACAGGGAGTTTGCTTCAGAAAATTGGTCGTTTATTCCTCAGCCGGATTGGGAGCGGGCATTTGAAGAAGCAGAAGATTTCGCAAAATACGACCAGCCTCTTGATATCACAGGATCTGATATTGATCCAGAATTAATTAATATCGCGAAGCAGAATGCTGTAGAAGCGGGGCTCGGTGATTTAATAACGTGGAAGCAGATGCGGATGACCGATTTTAAACCGAAGCGGAAAAATGGGTACTTAATTTCCAACCCCCCATATGGAGAAAGAATGGGCGAACGAAAAGAAGTGGAGCAAATGTACCGTGATTTAGGAGCAATGATGAGGGACTTTCCTTCATGGAGTGTCTACATCCTTACTTCCCATGAGCAATTTGAGCAATTGTATGGCAGCCAAGCTTCTAAAAAGCGCAAGCTGTTTAATGGATTTATTAAAACAGACTATTATCAGTATTTTGGCAGACACGAGTAAAAAATGGAGTTAGGATGATGAGATGAAGGAACAAGAGCGTTATATGGATTTACTCAAAGAACAGATGGCCTACAAGGAAGCTATCGGGTTAATGGCCTGGGATATGAGGACGAAAGCTCCAATTAAGGGTATGGACAACCGGGCTGAGGTAATCGGAGTACTATCTCAAAAGGTTCACCAGTTGCAAACGTCTGAAGAAATGAAGCATTTAATTGAGTCATTAAAAGGACGATTTCCTGATTCAGTGACTGAAAAAGCACTTCTGGAATCAGAAGAAGATTTTGAACGGACGTCAAAAATCCCTATAGAGGAATACCGGGATTATGTAACACTTCAGTCAAAGGCTGAAGCAGTATGGGGAAAAGCGAAAGATGAAAGTGATTTTGCTAGTTTTCAGCCTTATTTGGAAAAACTAGTGGAATATAATCAAACGTTTGCGGAATATTGGGGCTATAAAAACCACCCGTATGATGCACTTCTCCACAATTATGAGCCTGGAATAACTGTGAAGAAATTAGATCAAGTATTCCCGGATTTGAAAGCAGCTTTAACTGAGCTATTAAATAAAATAAAGAAAGCAGATGAACAGCCGGATCCTTCAATATTAAGAGGTCATTTTCCGAAAGAACAACAAGCCAAATTCAGTAAAGAAATTCTGGCAAGAATGGGGTATGACTTTGAAGCAGGCAGGCTTGATGAAACGGTCCACCCCTTTGCTATCGGGTTGAATGTGAATGATGTACGTGTTACGACCAAATATGATGAAGAAGATTTTAGAACGGCTGTATTTGGCACCATTCACGAAGGAGGACATGCTCTATATGAGCAGAATATTTCTCCAGAGCTTTCTTTTACTCCGTTAGCAACCGGGACTTCTATGGGGATCCATGAATCACAGTCGTTGTTTTGGGAAAACTTTGTTGCAAGAAGTGAATCGTTTTGGCAGAACCACTATCATTTATTCCAAAAATACGCTCCTGCGCATTTTAAAGATGTGCCTCTTACTGATTTTTTTA
The DNA here is from genome assembly GCF_022919095.1 of Halobacillus salinarum. Classification (NCBI taxonomy): domain Bacteria; kingdom Bacillati; phylum Bacillota; class Bacilli; order Caryophanales; family Bacillaceae; genus Halobacillus; species Halobacillus salinarum. Next base: position 2,392,051 of record NZ_CP095073.1, read on the forward strand.
AAGCGGTCAATGAAGTAAAACCTTCTTACATTCGTATTGAAGCTGACGAGCTGACTTATTGTCTCCACATAATGATTCGCTATGAATTAGAAAAAGCATTGATTAGTGGCGAAATAAAAGTCAAAGACCTTCCTTTATTATGGAATGAAAAAATGAGAGATTACTTAGGCATCACGCCTAGAAACGATGCTGAGGGAGTTCTACAGGATATCCACTGGGCAGGAGGGGATTTCGGTTATTTTCCTTCCTACGCGCTAGGATATATGTATGCAGCTCAATTTAATGCTTCCATACGGAAGGAACTTGATGTCGACCGCATCATTCAGGCCGGGGAATTTAACCGTATTAAACAGTGGCTTGCTTCCAACATCCATCGATATGGAAAAATGAAAAAGCCGCTAGAGATTCTTGAGGATGTCACAAAGGAACGATTAAATCCTAAGTATTTGGTTGATTACCTTTCTCAAAAATATCAGCATATTTATAAGTTTTGAGTAAGGAAATTTGATTGAGAAATGATTAATGGCTGTCAGGACAAAGAGTCCCGGCAGCCATTACATTCTAATCATTGTTTACTTATTAGGAGAATTCTTTCATCATATCAGGCGGGTTAAGGCCGACATCTTCATAGATTTTTCCTAAAGTATCATTGAATTCAGTAAATTTTTCTTCTGCTTTAGAAAGGTCTGCATCTTTCAATCCGTTGTTAAGAGCTTCAGCAACACCTTCATAGTAAGCTTGTAAAGAAGGCAGTGCTTCTTCATAAGTAGAGATAGCTTCATCGGAAAGATCTGCTTTTACTTCGTAGTTTTCGGCTTCCTTAGCTGCATCTTGGGCTGCTTTCTTTGCTTCTTCCCCAGTGGATTTTATTTGTTCCTCGTCAGGTTCTTCAGCAGCTACTGCACTTTGGTAAGCCGAGATTTTACTTTGATAAGGATGGAAAGTATCCTTCAGGTTCATTTGTGCATTTAGAACTTCTTTTTTCATAGCTTGCTCGTCGTTACTTTTGTCTGATGTTTCTTCTGATTGGGAATCTCCGTTTGTATTTCCCTCATCAGAACTGCTGCATCCAGCTGCAATAAGTGCAGAGGTCAGACCTAACGCAATTAGCCATTTTTTCATATGTAAAAACCCCCATTTTCTTTAATCATGTATAGTGTAAAGGCATTATTAGAAAATGTAAAGAATTAGCAAAAATGTTATAATATACTGAAAATTCATTTATTAATTGAACTTAGGAGGTCCGGGATGTATCTGCCCAGTTTTTCACTTAAGAATAAACTAGCCGTCATTACAGGAGGAACGAAGGGGATTGGCAAGGCTATTACGATGGCGTTTGCTGAATCAGGTGCAGATGTCTTCATTATTGCAAGAAATGAAGATGACTTGAATGCTGTTCAGCAGGAAGTTGTGATGCTTGGCCAACAGGCATATTGTATCTGCGGTGATATCAATAAGCACGAGTGGATCATCGAACAAGTGGAAAAGAGGAGGGAAGGACGGCCAATCGACATTTGGGTGAATAATGCGGGGATGAATATTCGCAGTGAAGCTCAAGAAGTTAGTGAAGCTGAATGGGAACAGATTGTTTCAACGAATATGAAAAGTGCCTTCTTTCTTTCTCAATACGCAGGGAAGGTGATGATGGAAAATGGAGGTGGAAAAATTATTAACATTTCCTCTGTTGGCGGACATACAGCTCTTCGAACAGGAGTCGTATATGCAATGACGAAGAGCGCCCTGATCCAAATGACTAAAAACCTTGCGTTAGAATGGGGCAAGCATCAAATTAATGTGAATGCAATTGGGCCATGGTATTTTCCTACCGCTCTGACAGAGAAACTGCTGCAGGATGAAGAATATGTCAATGAGATCATTGAACGGACACCATTAAAAAGAATTGGCAGATTACAAGAGCTGGCTGGAGCAGCCGTCTTTTTAGCATCTGAGGCAGGTGACTATATGACAGGGCAGACTCTATTTGTAGATGGAGGAATGACCATTTATGGATTTTAATCCAAGCCTCCCATGCTGCTTGAATATCGACATGGGGGCTTCAACTGCCTTTGTCAACAATTAGAAACAGTGTAAGTTTATGGTCATCCTGAAATTGGACGGGGATTTTAAAAGAGTAATGATGGCGGCTATTAACACTGTATGTATCCATTACCTGCGGAGTAGTAATTTGCAGGGCAAGATCACTTTTGGAAACTCTGGTAGAGAGATGACCGGCGACCATATTGGCCAGTTCTTTTGTAAATGAATTCAGCATTTCTCCTTCTAAAGGCATCCCGAACATGCGCTCCCCGATCAAACCAAAGCTTGATTCATTCCCTTCTATAATAAGGCTTGCATGGAGATCCCCACTCATTCCAATCATTACTCCTAATTCTTTTATTTGTATAGAAGAAAGATTGGATTCTGGACGCTCAACAATTAAATCAAATGGAAAGATCTGAGATACGGATTCCAGACTCCCATTAAGTACTTCGGCAACAGCATTTTTTACTGACATCTGCTTACCCTCCCTGGCGACTTTAATCATGGGTATATCATACCATAATCTCTAGAGGAAATGTCATATTTTGAAGGATCCTGCAAATAATAAACGAAAAGGAGGATCTTTATGGCTTTTATTCTATCAACAGGTGTTCAGACTGCAGAACATCATTACTCACAGGATACACTCCAAAAGTATGTGTATAAAATCTTTCCGATGGAGTCAAAGGAAAAGAAAAGGCTTCTTCCAATATTTGAAAATACGATGATCGAGGAAAGACAGTTGAGCATCGATTTGGATTGGTTTTCACAGCCGCATTCTTTTCCTGAACGAAATAAAATGTACCAGGAAAAATCCGTAGCCTACGCCAAACAAGCAATAAATTCCTGTTTTACCTCTGAACAATTCCTTACCTCGCCTGTTTCCACCCGTGATATTGATCATATCATCCTTGTTTCCTCCACAGGGATTGCTACCCCCACGATTGATACACAAATTATCAATGATATGGATTTTCAAGATTCTGTGAAGCGTACGCCGATATTCGGCCTTGGCTGTGCAGGAGGAACAAGTGCGGTCGCAAAAGCGGCTGAATGGCTGAATGGTCAACCTGAGAGCAATGTACTCATTATTTGTATTGAATTATGCAGTTTGACCTTTCAACTCGATGACCTTAGTGTTAGTAATTTTGTCGGTACGGCCTTGTTTGGTGATGGAGTGTCAGCTGTATTAATGGCAGGAAATCAGTCTCCTCTTCGTTACAAAGCTCAAGCTCCATGTCCTAAGGTAATCAGCACAAGTTCCAAAATAAAGAAGGATTCGCAGTCGGTAATGGGGTGGCGTATTGTGGAAAAAGGATTTGAAGTGATTTTTAACAAAAGTATACCAAGGCTGGTAAAAGAGTTTTGGTACCCGCATGCCGAACAGGTACTGATTGACCAAGGATGGAAAGTGAAAGAATTGTCTTTTCTGGTTGCTCATCCCGGAGGCAGGAAAGTGATTGAGTCTTATGAAAAATGTCTTGATTTGTCTCCAACGATGTTAGAGAATACGAAAAAAATATTAAAGCATCACGGTAATATGTCTTCTCCTACCGTACATTTTGTGTTGCATGAAGCTATGCAGTCTCAGCCTAAAAAAGGAACAAAATCTCTCATGACATCTTTAGGGCCGGGGTTTAGTTCAGAAATGGCTTGTCTGGAGTGGTTTTAAATGAACAGAGTACTAATATTTCTGTACGTGTTCATTATTATAGAAAGGATAGGAGAACTATATATTGCCAGGTCAAACCGCAAATGGATGCTGGATCGCGGGGCCGTAGAAACAGGAGATAAGCATTATCTTCTGTTCATTCTTCTCCATGTATTATTTTTTTTGTCGATTGCAGCAGAGTTTATAATTATCTCTCCTGGCATTTCGTCCTTTTTCCTTCCGGCCTTCCTACTGTTTCTAATTCTGCAGGTGCTAAGAGTATGGTGTATGGCTAGTTTAGGAAGAAGGTGGAATACAAGGATTATCGTTTTACCAGAAGAAGCCCCTTTGGCACGAGGGATCTACAAGTATATGGACCATCCTAATTACGTGATTGTGTTTTTAGAATTGCTCGTCATTCCTGTCATGTTCCAAGCGTACGTGACAGCTGTAATTTTTCCTTTGCTGCATTTGCTTCTTGTCGTTTACATTCGAATCCCTCAGGAAGATACAGCCCTTAACAGAAGACATTAATTCTTGTTGCACCTTGAGAAGAGCTTTGCTATACTTAAGTTAGAATGAAAATCATTATCAACTAGGGAGGCAGGCTGCCAAATGGTCCTTCTTATTATGCTGGTCGTACTTGTTTACAGCAGTTTAATGATTTGGGTATTGTCAAAGCTTGGTTCTGAACCGGCACATTCCGTACTTTCCCTTTTAAAAAGATCTCCGCTAAAGAATCAGCTGAAGCGGCAGAAAACATATGAAGAAAGCTTTTCAGCCAAGTAACTCCACTTGGCTTTTTCTTTTGTTATAATATAGGGCAGATGATGAATATTGTCGAATTTTTTCAGGAACTGAACTTCTGGGAGCAGTGGTTGAAGTAAGGAGCGTATTATGACTCAGAACTCACTTGCATATTTTTTAGAAGATTTATGGACAAAGGGATTTAAGCTTTCCGATGAAGATGTGAGGTTTATTTACTTTGGCAAGTATTCCGTAAATGCCGCTGAATGGAAGGTGATTATTGCGATAAAAATCACCTTAAAGTACCAGCACACGTTTGATCCCAGTTTTTTTATCAGCGTTTTGGAACACATCGCCAAACCTTATATAACTACAAAAAAACATGTGTTTAAGGCTCTTGAATATCGCGGCTTATCCAAGAAACAACACACTCGAAACTACCAGAAATCGAAGTCGTAAAACCATTGTCAGTCTATCGTTCTGCTCGTAAAGCTGATCTCGCTATTCGATCTGCATTCTTATTCTGCTTCTCCGGAATCCACTTGATAAATACGAAGGCAAAAGCGTTTTTTAAATGTTGAATACGTTCTAATAAAGGGATGAATTTTTCATTTTTGGAAAATTCCTTTTCTAATGTATCTACAACAATCCTCGAGTCAGACCTAAGGGAAATGATCTCCCCGGGAAATTCGCTTTGGCAGATTTCCAACGCTTTGATCACTCCCCAAAATTCCGCTTCATGGTTAGATAATTCACCTAATTGGAAGGAATACTCCCAATGTTTATCTGCGTGCTTCATGTACACTCCACAAGCACTGGGACCTGGATCCCCCATTGCTGCTCCATCTGTATAAACTTCTATCAATATAATCCTCCTCTTTCAAGGTGATTTGATCTGTGAAACGGTTTTGCTGCATATAAAAAACGGTTGTCCATTGCTGCAGCGATAAATTTGATTAGATAGGTGCTCAAGAAAATCTCGACTCACACCGTTCATCAAGGAAGGAAATTATTTAAAAAAACGGCAATCCTTAAGGGATTGCCGTAAAATTATTTATTTATTCTTTCACTACATTAGCAGCTTGTGGACCGCGGTCGCCTTCTACGATTTCAAATTCAACGGTTTGTCCTTCTTCCAATGTTTTAAAACCTTCCTCTTGGATGGCAGAGAAGTGGACAAATACATCGTTTCCATCTTCGATTTGGATAAATCCATAACCTTTTTCTGCGTTGAACCATTTAACAGTACCGTTTTGCATAATAAAATCCTCCTAAGACTTGCACGTAAAACGTGGAAATTACAAATTGACCGCAGGAAATAGAAAATCCCATAAAAGCGTGGAATATAAATTCCAAAGCACTTCTATGGGAACTACCTGTCATTTATGATTCCGTACGACCTATTTGCTTAGTTACAATATATCGTATCTCAAAAGGAGCGTCAACAATAAAGTGCACTATTCACACTTTTCTGAAAAAACAAAGGTTTCATAATTATTCCATATTGCAAACAGGGAGGATCGTAGTAAGATGGAAGTATTAAATGAATAAAGGGGTGAAGAGATGAAAGATACGATTTATGATTTACACGACAGAATTAAGCTTATCGACGGTTTTGACCTTGGAATGAAAGGTAGGACCGGCACATATTTGTTAGAAGAGGAAGAACTTACACTAATTGAAACAGGTCCAAGCCCTTCGGTGAAGCATGTAATAGATGGATTAAAAGCATTACATAAGAAATCGGAAGACGTGAAGTACATCGTGCTGACTCATATCCATTTGGATCATGCAGGCGGTGCTGGACTCCTGCTTAAAGAATGCCCCAACGCTTCTGTTATCGTACATCCGAAAGGGAAACGTCATCTGGCCAATCCAGAAAGGCTAATTGCAGGAGCAAAGCAAGTGTATGGGAGTCAATTTAATGAGTTATTTGATCCAATTCTACCTATTCCTGAAGATAAATTGATCGTGAAGGAGGAAGGGGAAACGCTCCAACTTGGCCGCGATCGTACGTTGACATTTTATGATACACCAGGACATGCAAAGCACCATTTTGCGATTTATGATTCACTAAGCAACGGGTTATTTACTGGGGACACGGCTGGAATCCGTTATCATCAGACGGAAGAAGAAGGAGGTACCTTTTATCTGCCTTCCACGTCCCCGAACCAGTTTGACCCTGAAGCCATGCTTGCATCCATTGATCATTTTAAAGAAATGAAAGTGGACCGGCTCTTTTTTGGTCACTTCGGGGTAACTGAACAGCCCGGGGCAGCTATGGATGAAGTCGAGTATTGGATTCCAAAATTTGTCCAGCTGGGTAGGAAGGCCGTGAAAGACGGAGAAGGGGTGGAGGGCATTGAAAAACGTCTGCTCACAGAAGTCTCTTCTGCTCTTACGTTAAAAGGAGTATCTAATGATCACGACGTCTATGAAATACTTAAACTGGATCTTGCTGTTTGCGCATTAGGAATTGCTGATTATTTAATGAAGGCAGATAAATAGTAAAAAGCAGAGAGCAGGCTGCTCTCTGCTTTTTAATCTACATAGATAGGATACGAGACTTCTCTTCGAATCTTCCTCAACTCTTTGCTCTTTCCACTTACCAGTAACTTGTCTCCCAGCTGAAGAGTTGTATGTCCATGGGGGATAATGACTTCTCCATGACGGTAAATGTGTAAGATCAACGATTCACCGAGAAAAGGCAGTTCGGTAAGCGGAATGTGTTCGTAATTGGAATGACTGACAACGATCTCTTTGATGGTTTTGTTGTGCTGAGTCATTAATTTAACGAGTCCTGGATTTTCTATTAAAGCTTTCAACAACGTACGGGTAGACGACAGAGTAGAATACACAGTTACATTCTCATCATCCGTTAAGTTCTTTTGAAGTGACTGGTCTTCTACTCGGACAACAATTGTCTTCAAACCTAGACGTTTAGCGTAATTGCCTAGTTGGATATTGATTTCGTCATCCCTGGTAGCAAAAACGATCTTATCCGCTTCAAAAGCTCCTTTTTCTTCTAACAGACCAACGGAAAGTTCATCGACATTGATCAGCGGGTAGGGGTGGACAAAATTGTGCTCGGCTTCCTGGGAAGCGCTGTACACTCTAACTACTGCCTGGTCCTCCATTAAATCTCTGGCAACGGCGAAAGTTGTTGGATTCGCGCCAATAATAGAGATTTGAATTTTCTTTGCAGGCGTAGTCGGAAAGAGCTTTGTGAATACGACCGGGGAAATTAAGCAAGTAATAATGGATACCAAGATCACCGCCCCGTTCAATGTTTCAGAGATTACTCCAAGGTCAAGCGCGATAGCTGAAGCCGCAATTACCAGGCTTAATTTGGAAGTAGTGAGAATGCCGATACTGAATACTTCTTTCCAAGGGTACCACTTTTTAAGAACGAGTGAAGGGACGAGTTTTGCCACATACATAAAAATGAGAAGAAGCGGCATAAGCAGGAGCGTTTGCCGGTCGACAAACAGTTCCCAAATATTCAGATCAACTCCAATAGTGACAAAAAAGATAGGGATGAGAAATCCGAACCCAAAGGAATCCAGCTGATGGACAAAATCTTCATCAGGGCCAAGTAATGAGATGATTACTCCTGCTAAAAAAGCTCCGAGGATGTTTTCTGCTCCGATCACTTCGGACAAGGCAACGAACAAGAGAATGAGGGCAAATACGCCTCTCGTACCTAGTTGAGTTGTCCCTTTCTGCAGGCTTTTAAACCAAGCAAAATTAAAGTAACGCTTGATAATTCGATAGGCTAGAAAGAAAGCGAGAAAAAGGACAAACAGCCATAACACCCTGAGCCCTTCCTGATCACGAAACATGGCATAAACAGTTAACAGGATCATCGTTGTAAAATCGGCAATCATAGTAACAAGAAGAATAATCTGGCCCAATATTCCTTCTGTCATTTTTCTCTCTTTTAATACAGGAACAACAATCCCAAGAGAAATTGTAGAGATAATTAACGTCATTAAATAGGGGTCTTTAATTAAATCAAGACCTACAAGAATCATCGATAAGAGAAAAGAAATCACAAGGATGGAGAGGAAAATAAGCAGAGCAGCAGCAATCGGATTTGGATGATTCTCCTGCTTGCGCCGCTTCTTTTCAAACACGGTGAAGTCTATTTCAAGTCCGCTGATAAACATGAGAAAAATAAAACCCAGCAATGATAAAAGCTCAAGTGTTGGATCTTCAGATATAAGATTAAAACCGCTTTTCCCAATTATTAATCCAGCGATAATTTCTGCTATGACAACCGGAATGAACCGCAGGTGTAGTCTTTGTAAAATGATAGGTATGAAAAAGGCAATCCCGACAACGATCATTAGTGAGGTTAAAGAATGATGTTCCAAGCAGACACCTCTTTATGTACAGATTTAATTAGGATAAGAATAACGAATCCATCATGATAATACAATGAAAGTGCTTTGAAGCAAAGGTAATGGTGTAAAAAAGCGGATAGTAAAGACAATATTTTCAAGGGAAATTCGTTTAAGTAAGGATGACAGAAGGTAGTCAGCATTTAACAAGCTCCTGTCAATTCTCAAATTTGGTTGATCACTGCCACATTAAGGAAAAGCTTACAAAGAAAAAAAGCAGGGGAGGTTATTATCCCGCTGCTTTTGTTTATCAACCGGTATTTCTCAAACCTGCAGCGATGCCGCTGATGGTTAGCAGCACCTCAGTTTGAAGCTCTTCATCTTCATAGGATTTTTCACGAAGTTGTTTAATCAATTCTACCTGAAGGAAGTTCAAAGGATCTACATAAGGATTTCTTAACCGGACAGACTCCTGAATTGTACCCTGCTGATCAAGCAGCTCAGCATCTCCAGTGATTTGTAGAAGGATATCCTTCGTTTCATTGTATTCCTGAACAATGTTCTCAAAAATCCTATTCCCCATCGTCTGATCCTGCACAAGTGCAATGTATTCCTTAGCTGTTTGTATATCTGCTTTTGTTAGTGCCATTTGAAGATTATCGATGGTAGACCTGAAAAACGGCCAGTTTTGATACATTTGCTGCAGAGTTGCTAAATGATCTTCACTTTCAGCCGCATAGCTTTTAAGACCAGTGCCTGAAGCGTACCAGGCAGGCAGAAGCTGACGGCTTTGTGTCCAGGCAAATACCCAAGGAATGGCACGTAAATTTTCAAACTTAGAACTGTCTTTTCTTTTCATAGGTCTTGAACCTATATTTAATTCACCCAGCTCCTGCAGTGGAGTAGCTTCATTAAAGTAAGTCAAGAAATCACTGTCATCAAATACAAGAGAATGGTATTTCTTTAAAGCGGTATCCGAAATTTCCTCCATTGCCTGCTCCCATTTTTCTTCACGGTGATGAGATTGTTCAGATTCCTGAGATACATTTGCAGCTCCTTCCACTAACGTGGATGCTGCCTGTTCTAAACTGCGGTACGCGATGTCCCTCAATAGGTAACGGGAGGAAAGCACCTCTCCTTGTTCTGTAATTTTTACTCCTTCGCCCAACGTTTCGGCAGGCTGGGATAAGAGGCTGCGATTTAACGGACCGCCGCCCCGGCCAAGTGAGCCGCCCCGGCCATGGAAAAATTTTAATCCGATTTGATAGGACTTAGCCATGTCATGAATTTCCTGTTGGGCTTTATACAGACGCCAGTTCGCCGTAAGTGTTCCGCCATCTTTACTTCCATCAGAGTAGCCTAACATAATCTCCTGATGATTGTTTCGCTCTTGTAAGTGTTTGCTGTAGACTTCCATATCAAACAACTTCTGCAAGATTTTCGGTCCGGCTACTAGATCATCAACAGTCTCAAGGAGAGGAGCTACATTCAGCCTGCTTTCGACTTTCCCATCGGCGTGAAGCCGGTAAATTCCCGCTTCCTTAGCGAGCACCAACACTTCCAATAAGTCGCTTGCTGATTCTGTCATACTGATTAAGTACACTTCAATCGACCGTTCTCCGAATTCGCGATGTGCTTCTCTAATCATTTGAAACACTTTCAGCATTTCCTGGGTTTCTTCTGAATAATCTTCATTCAATAGTGTAATGGGGCGAGGATCCTTCAATACTGTTTCAAGAATAGTTAACTTTTCTTCTTCTGCTAACTCTGAATAATTTTGGACGATATCCACCTTGCTTAGAATCTCGTCGATTGCTGCTTCGTGTTCTCCACTGTGGTTTCTAATATCAAGGGTGGCTAAGTGGAAACCAAATAATTCCACTTGTCTGATTAATTTACGAAGCATCTTAAGTTCATGCTTGTTAGGCTGGTGCAGTTTTACACTGTTTCTAATTAAGTAAAGATCTTCAAGAAGCTCTTCTGCATCTTTATAGCCGTGTTCAGATTTACTTACTTTACGGAGCCGTTCTAGAATGACAGCAAACTTCCTGCGGTAAATCTCTGCATCCATCCGCCACTTTTTGTCATTTGGCAGCCATTCTTCTTCTTTTCTTACTGAGGCTAATAATTCATCACTGACTTCAACCCGGTTCGTAGAATGACTGAACCTTTTCATAAGTTCAATCAATACATTTTCGTACTTGTCCAAGATTAATTCCTGCTGCTTTTCTAAAGTCTGCCAAGTAATTTCAGGTGTGACATTAGGATTTCCATCCCGGTCACCACCGATCCAGGAACCGAATTTTAAGAAGTTCGGAACATCCCAATCTTCACCTGGATAAGCTTCTTCCAGCCGGGATTCAAGCTCCTGGTGAATATCCGGAAGCACATCAAACAGCGTTTCATCAAAATAATAAAGCCCATTTCGCACTTCATCCATGACGGTTGGTTTACGATGTCTTAGTTCATCTGTCTGCCAAAGAACAGTGACTTCATTAAACAAACTTTCTTCAAGATTTTCACGTTCGTTCTTTGTCAGGGGCTTTTGATCCAATTGCTGGAGGATTGTTGCAATTCGCTTTTGAATTTCCAGAACGGTCCGCTTAGTCGCCTCGGTAGGGTGGGCTGTAATAATCAGTTCTAAGGATAGTTGATCGAGAACATTCTTAATAACTTCTTTAGAAAAATCATTTTCCTTAAGAGATAATACGGCACTATCCAGGGAAAAAGGCTGGACACCGTGGTCTTCTCTTGTCTGATATTCTCTGCGGCGTCTTATTCGGTGATTTTGTTCAGCTACATTTACTAAGTGGAAATAAATTGAAAATGCGCGGATGACCTGGGAACGCATAGGTGGTTCGAGGTTGTAAATTTCATCTTTAAGTTTTTCGTAAGTAGAGGGATCGTAGTGATTTCTCAAGTTCTTAGTCAGCTGCCTGATACTCTCTACTTTGTTTAACAATTCTTCGCCTCCATGATGGACGAGAATATCCCCAAGGATATTTCCAAGTACATTGACATCCCGTCTGAGAGGAGTTGTATGATCTTTTCTTTCTGTTTGTGTGGACACACTTTCACCTTCCTCAATAAATTCAATTATGACGGCTTCTTTCTGCAATCCGCCGCTATGTTTTAATAATGTTATCAGAATAATCTTTATAGTCAAATGATTCAGATGGCTGTGAGGATTTCTGCCACTGATCGCCATGTAGGGAAAATAAGACCATTATAGAAATGGAAACGTTAACATGGACAACTTTTAAAATCGTGATAAAATTAAGTGTAAGTAATGAAAAAGGAGCTTTCTCTATGAAGTTATGGGTTAGAAAAATATTTGTAGTACTCATTGCTGTATTCACTTTAGGCTTGTACATCCCTCCTTCTGCAGCGACTTCCCAGCTTGCAAAAAATGATAATGTTACTCCTGACCAGGATATTAGAGAAAGAGCAACTGCGGATGAGAACAGGGGAGAAGAACCGCCCGGGGAATTAAACGCTGAAAATGAAAGATTTTATACGGAACATATAATCCGTTCTTTGACAGCCCAGGCAAAGATTCAAACCGAAACAAAGTTAGGCCCGAGAATTATGGGACAGGTGGAAGGTGATGTAATTCATCAGATCTATCCTAAGATCGAAGAAGTCATGACTTCACTCATCCATCAATCAGAGAAAGAGCAACTGCCGTATTTTGAAATCTCTGAACAACCCTCTGCAGGGTATGGCGAAAAAATCTTCAACCTTTATGATGCCCGTTCTAAGCAGCATATAGCAAAGTTTCATGTTCGAAGAGAGAAAAAACCTCAGGAAGGTTATTGGTTTAACTTTCACTACCATCTCGAGCGGGACCATTTTCAACAGCACCATTTGCTCGGGGATGTCTACTGGGACAAAAACACACCACCTAAATGGATGGCTTAAGAGTTAAGCCGCTTACATATCAATCGTAAGAAAAGGAGCTCAGCAGCTCCTTTTTTCTTAGATTCAACCATTCAATACCCGTAACTCCTGGAGCGAAAACGAAATTCAACGATAGAAAGGACGGATGTCATGCATGAATTATCGTTTATAGACGGACATAACGATACGATCACTAAGTTAATGAATAACGACATTTCTGTGGAGGAAGCTTTTTTAAAAGGCAATTCACAGACTCATCTTGATTTTCCGAGAGCAAAGGAAAGTGGGTTTGCAGGGGGGTTCTTTGCTGCTTTTACAGCTCCTCAGAAGGAACTAAAAGGACCAGAACATTACATTACGGCAGAAGGATACCGAATCCCTCTTCCTGAAGCTTTAGATTATGAATACTGCCACAGGAAGACGAACGCGGTCATCGCTGATTTGTATCGTCTGGAAGCGGCCAGTGCTAATCACCTTCAAATAATAAGAAGCTACAAGGACTTGGAAGCAGCCTTGGCGAAGAAAGTAATGGCCGTTATCCTTCATATCGAAGGGGCTGAAGCTATCGACGCTCACTTAGACGCTCTTCATGTTTATTATGAAGCAGGTTTGAGATCATTAGGTTTAGTGTGGAGCAGGCCGAATATTTTTGCAGAAGGGGTCCCTTACCAGTTTCCGTCCTCGCCTGATACAGGAAATGGGCTCACAAAACTAGGTAAGCACTTAGTACGTAAGTGTAATGAGTTAGGAATTATGATCGATAATTCCCACCTCAATGAAAAAGGGTTCTGGGATGTTGCCGCATTGTCTGACTCCCCTTTAGTTGCCACTCATTCAAATGCTCATTCCTTATGTCCAATTTCTCGGAACTTGACCGATAAACAACTGGATGCTATAGCTGAATCCAACGGAGTAGTGGGGATTACTTACAGCAATAATATGCTCAGAATGGACGGGGACCTCTCACAGGATACAGCCATCGAAGATATCGTAAAGCACATTACTTATATAAGTAACCGCGTAGGCGTTGAGCATGTTGCTTTAGGTTCTGATTTCGATGGAGCAGTCATTTCTAAAGAACTTAAAGACGTAACGGGGGTTCCAAAAATTTTACAACGTCTGAATCAAAGTGGGTTTACCGACTCGGACATAAAGAAGCTCAGCTCTGAAAATTGGCTGAGAATTACTAGGAATACGTGGAAATAACAAGATCGCCAGGGCTGGCTGACCCTGGCGATCTTGTTATTTTGAATCTTTCTTTTTAAATGGCCACCATACCCCTTGGCCGAACGATACGGTAATAGCTGGAATGAGCAGCGGAAGAATGATCAACCCATAAAAAAGCAATCCAGTAATGACGATGGTTGCGATTTGGATTAAGCTCAGCACTCCAGAAGGCATCATGGCTGCAAATGTCCCAGCGAGAATGATGGCTGCTGTGATTACTACTGTGCCCATTTTAGCCATGGAAATATGCATGGCTTCTCGAATATCAATAGTAGCTTCTTCATTAAATCGATCGAGAAGGAAGATCGAATAATCGACCCCCAAGGCAATTAACATCACGAATCCGAAGAATGGAACAGCCCACGTAATCCCGTCATAACCTAGAATATTGACGAAGACTAATTCGGCAATGGACAAGGACGTATAGTACGTTAATAATAATGACCCGATCATATAAACCGGCATAATAAGGGAGCGGAATAGCAATGTTAATACGATAAATAATCCTGCTACCATAATGGTTACTGTTCTGTTAAAGTCACTCTTTGAAATCGCAGCCAAATCTTCATTTGTACTTGAAATACCGTTATAGGCAATTGTTTTGTTTTCTAATGGTGTATTTTTAATCTGCTGCTGGACGGTTTGTTTGATTTCTTTTGTTGTATCGATGGCTTCTTTTGAATAAGGGTCATTTTGCAATATGACCTCAAGTTTTATCCCCTTTTTGCCAGCAAACGAATAGCGATTGATCGATGACTGAAAATCCTTATTAGTAAGTGTATCCTCAGGAATATAAACTCCGGTATCATGCAGAGCAGATGATTTTCCCATGGCAGATACCATATCCGTTGCTTCCGTTAATCCGTTTTGGATCTTATTTAATCCATCAACGGCAGATCCGACCCCGTTTGCTAATTGTGACAGTCCGTTTTTAAGCTGGCCGGCTTGGCTTGACTTGCTTTCAAGCTGTGTGGAAGCACCGGAAATAGACTGTTGAATTTGTCCGAGCTGCTGTTGGACCTGCGCCAGTTGGGCTGCTGCCTGCTGAACATTCCCGGTCTGCTGTAATCCTTGATTGATCTTTCCCAGCTGCTGGTTGATTTGTCCGAGCCCACTCGCCGCTTGAGAGAGCCCGCCTGTATTAGATCCAGCAGGTACCTGACTTGACATACCTGACAGCTGGTTCTGAATTTCTTTCAAGCCGTTCTTTGTATCCTTAATGCCATCTGTCGACTTCTCCAGTCCGTCGGCCACTTGGGCCAGCTGATTATCAGCATAAAAATCATTGACCACTTCTCCTGTCGGACGGGTAACTGTTCGAACTTTATCAACGTTATTGTTCTTATTAATAGCAGCAGCCAAATCTTCCACATAAGGAAGCAGCTCGTTCGTAACGATTTCTTCGTCATCTTTAACGATGATAGTTAAAGGAAGCGACTCTCCTTTTCCAAATCCATCCTCAATTGCATGAAGTCCTTTTACCGAGTCATAACCACTGCCAATTTCGTTCACAGTATTGTAGGATAATTTTCCGTTGTAGAGAAGTAAAAACGGAACTGTGATTAGAGCGACCACCAGTATGGACCATAAAGGACGGTAAATGGAGAATTGGCCAAGACTTTTCCAAAGTTTGCTGTCTTTATGTGAAGCAGAGCGCTTAGAAGGCCAGAACAACGTTTTCTTCAAAATCGCCATGAAAAAAGGAACGAGCGTAAAGAGTACAAGCAGAAGGACAGCGATTCCAACGGCCACTCCCACGGCTGATTTAAAGATGGTAAATTCGGCAAATCCAATGGATAGAAAACCGATAAATACAGCTATTCCGCTGATGACTAAAGTTTTTCCTGCTGTCTTGTAAGTATTTGCTATCGCATCAACAGTAGAATGTCCAGCTGTAAGTTCTTCCTTATAACGACTTAATAATAAAATGCAATAATCCGTCCCGATCCCGAACAAAACAGCAACTAAAAAGATTTGAGTATAATTCGAGACAGGAAAGTCAAACCATTTAATAAAGAAAGCGACGATGGATTGACTGAGCAAGTAAGTCACACCGACAGCCAGAAGCGGAATGAAAGGAGTGACAAACGAGCGGAAAACAGCAAACAGCAAAACGAAGATAAGGACTACTGTTATGATTTCTGTCCGTTCAAGGCCTTTTTGACTGCTTTCATTTACATCATGATTGATGATGGATTGACCTGTGATATAAGCAGGAATTTCTTTCTTCAATACGTCTTGTTTGATCGTAGCTGCAAGCTGGTTGATTTCTTCTTCAGAACCTTCAACAGTCACCGGTACAAGAACCGTCTTTTGATCTTTAGATACCAGCTGATCTTTACTCTCCTCATTCTCAAAAGGATCAATAACACTGGAAACGGGCGAATCCATTTTTTTCAGTTCTTCAATCATCTCTGAAATGCTGGATTCCGTTTTATTATCAAGAGGCTGATCCAAGTCGTAAACAATAGAAATCGTTTCGTCACTTGCTCCGGAATCGTCAAGCAGTTCTTGAGCTTGTTGGGAATCAGCATCCTCTGGTAATTGCAGAGTACCGGCGTCTTCCGCCTGTTCTGTAAGATTAGGAGCTATGAATAACAGGAGAACGGTAACAGCAATGAGCGTTGTTGCAATGAACCATTTAAATCTTAAAATTTGCTTCATGCTTTATCTTCCTCAACTTTCATTATAGTTTTCAGCTTTTCAAAAATACGGATAAACTCTTCGATTTCTTCGCTCTCGAGCTCTTGAGCAAGCAGTCCCTCTATGTGGGTGGATATCGCTTCATTTGAAGTGTTCACGATTTCCTGACCTTCTCTTGTTAAAGAAATGGTCTTACCACGCTGATCAAGATTCGAACCAGTTACTTTAACGAGGCCCTGGCTGCTCAGCTTCTTAATACGGTTTGAAACGGCACTTTTATGCACACCTTGGAGGGAAGCGAGTCTCCCTGGAGAAACCTGCTCTGTCTTTGAGATGATTTGCATCATATGGAGCTGTTCAGATGAATACGTCTGAAAAACTTCATGGTCAATGGATTTAATGACTCGTTCCGTCCCATAAATCATAATGTCTTTAAACAATTCAATGGCATGATTCAGTTGACTGTCTATCTTCGCCACCTCCCATTTTCGGATCAAAAAGTTTATACCCTAAACAATAATAGTTTAATCCCTAAACTATAAAACAGCAAGCTGAAATTCACTTTACAGCAAAAAGATCATATGCAAACAAGCTTTTCTCTGTTTGAGTAGGACGGTAAATTATTCTCTTCATTTTTTGGAATGAGAGTATCCTTTTCATTTCATACTAAAAAGGAGGGGAGGTTTAATCATGGGAAAAGACAGACAAATAAAGAAATTGAAAAAATCAAAGCGCGTGGAATCGGATCGTGATCAAAACCTGCATTATCCGGGATCCACTAAACTTGAAGAGCCGGAAGCAGCAAGAAAAAGAAATCAGCATTAAAAGATTCCCTAAGGAGGTTAAAGCCTTTGAGCAAAAGACCTAAAGGACCAAAACAGCAAAAAGCCCCTCACTTGCCAAAAAGTCCATCACAACCTTACGGAGAACCGATGGAAGGTTCTCATAAAGTGAAAAACGCTAATCATTCAAGACAAAATCAGCGTACTTCACATGATATGTAAATCGTCAGAGGAGAAGAATGGGAAGCAGCATTCTTCTCAAACGGCCGAGAAGTTCTCGGCTGTTTTTTTACGGACGAAGCTTAGGAGAAAAAATCAACGAATGAGAGCTGTTGCACAAGGTTGTACATTGTGCATTTATCCCTTATCATAAATATGGTTTACATATAAGTTATGAATAAGCAGTGTGCGATAAATCAAATTATCCAGGGAGGCATCAACATGAAGACAGACATTGAAATTGCGGCAGCGGCGGAACTAAAACCAATAAACGAAATCACAGAAATGTTAGCGCTTACAGATGAAGATTGGGAACCTTACGGCCACTACAAGGCAAAATTATCCGACGGACTTTTAGAAAAGCTATCAGAAAGACCAGATGGAAAGATTATTCTGACAACATCCATTAATCCTACTCCGGCTGGTGAGGGTAAATCAACAGTTACTGTTGGCTTGGGACAGGCCTTAAATAAAATAGGAAAACGAGCTGTTATTGCACTTCGAGAGCCTTCACTCGGTCCAACGATGGGAATTAAAGGAGGAGCAGCTGGCGGAGGTTACTCTCAAGTGGTTCCGATGGAGGATATAAACCTCCATTTTACCGGGGATATCCATGCAATTACTACGGCTAATAATGCTCTGTCTGCCTTCATTGACAACCATATTCATCAAGGAAATGAGCTGCAGATTGATCCTCGAAGAATTGTTTGGAAACGTGTGATGGACATTAATGACCGAGCCCTTCGTGAAGTTATTGTTGGGTTAGGCGGCCCTGTAAAGGGTGTGCCTAGAGAAGACGGATTTAACATTACAGTTGCTTCAGAGATTATGGCTGTCCTCTGCTTAGCTAATGATCTTAACGACTTGAAAAAAAGGCTTTCAAGAATCGTTATTGGCTATACTTATAGTAAGGAACCTGTTACTGTGGAACAATTAGGGTTTGAAGGTGCATTAACATTACTTCTAAAAGATGCGATCAAACCGAATCTGGTACAAACGCTTGAAAATACTCCTGCTATCATCCATGGAGGTCCATTTGCAAATATTGCCCATGGCTGCAACTCATTAATGGCTACAAAAATTGCAGCGAAGCTTGGAGAATTCGTCGTTACTGAATCTGGATTTGGAGCGGATTTAGGAGCAGAAAAATTTTTAAATATCAAAACGAGAGCCGGTGGATTTGAGCCGGATGCAGTGGTCATCGTTGCGACGATTCGCGCCTTGAAAATGCATGGAGGACTGGACAAACAGAATTTGCAAAAAGAAGATTTTTCGGCCTTGGAGAAAGGGGTGGCCAATTTAAAGAAACATATGGAGACCATCTCACAATTCAACCTCCCATTTATCATTGCATTAAATAAATTTCCTGCAGACACTCAAAAAGAAATTGATTTTCTACTTGGATGGTGTGCAGACCAAGGAGCAGAAATTTCCCTAGTGGACGTTTTCTCTCTAGGAGGAGATGGGGGAATCGATCTTGCGGAGAAAGTGGCCGCTATGAGCAGTGTGAGAAAAAATGATTTGTCCTATACGTATAAACTTACAGATACGATAGAAGAAAAAATAAATAAAATCGCAACGAAAATCTATGGTGCCAAAGGGGTAGAATACTCGAATAAAGCACGAAAGCAGTTAAGTGAGATGACCGCTTTAGGTTATGACCGGTTTCCAGTTTGTATGGCCAAAACCCAGTATTCTTTATCCGATGACCCTACACTATTAGGCCGGCCGGAAAACTTTACGATCCAAGTACGTGAACTTCATCCAAGCATTGGAGCAGGCTTTATCGTTGTTTTAACCGGAGAGGTAATGACGATGCCTGGCCTACCGAAAAAACCCGCTGCCCTCAATATGGATGTCTTAGATAACGGAACGATAAAAGGCTTATTTTAACTCTCATCCGCCGTCAAATTCTAGGCGGCGGATGAGAGTTTTTGCTACAATCAATGTGTACATATTCAGAAGAAGGGGGATCCATCATGAAGGTAGACATTGGAGTTACAGGCTGGGGGGATCATGCGTTGTTGTATCCAGAACAAACTAGGCCTGAAGATAAATTAGCAGCCTATGCTTCCCATTTCCCTGTTGTGGAAGTGGATACAGCTTTTTATGCCATCCAGCCGGTCTCCCGATATGAAAAGTGGCTGCAGCAGACTCCTGAAACCTTTTCTTTTGTTATCAAAGCCTTTCAACAGATTACAGGTCACGATCGGGAGTCAAAAACGGTAAGGGAGGCAAAAGATTTACTAAAGCGCTATGAAGAATCGATTCAGCCGGTTGTTGAAGCTGGAAATTTAAGAGCGCTGTTGTTTCAATTTCCGCCCTGGTTTGATGTGAGAAAAGAACATATTCAAAAGCTCCGTTTCATTCGTGAATGGCTCTCGGAATACCCGTTAGCCCTTGAATTTAGAAATAGATCATGGTTTACCGGCCACTATAAAGAGCAGACACTTCAATTTATGAAGGAAGAGCAATGGATTCATACTATTTGTGATGAACCGCAGGCTGGAGAAAGTTCAATTCCCATTGTTCCGGAACCGACTCATCCCGAAAAGACGCTCATTCGTTTTCACGGTCGAAACGTCCATGGCTGGAATAAGAATGGACGAAAAGACTGGAGAAAAGTCCGGTTTCTTTATCGATATAACGAAGAAGAATTACAAGAATGGGCCAACCGCATCAAGACTCTAGCTGAAAAAACGCCGGAAGTAACCATTCTTTTTAACAATAACTCCGGTGGAGATGCAGCAGATAATGCAAAGCAGCTTCAGCAAATACTGAACATTGAATATACAGATTTAAATCCAAGACAAATGGATTTATTTCAGCTTGGAGGAGACGATGAATAGAGAAGCTGTGATGAAACGAATGCGGGGGTTCGTAAAGCAAAGGTTTTCGGAAGATTATACCGGCCACGATTTTTTTCATATGCTGCGAGTGGCAGAATGGTCCAAGAAGCTTGCTGATGCTGAAGGAGCAGATCCTTTGCTCAGTGAGACAGCAGGGCTTCTTCACGATCTGGGAGATCATAAATTGTCTGGAGATCCTACACAGGATTTTTTGGAAAGAGATCATTTGCTGGCTGAAGTTGGCTTCAGCAAGGATGAAATCGTCCAAGTCAGTGAAGCGATCGCTACTGTCTCTTATTCGAAAGGAGAGATCCCCTCAAGCTTGCTCGGAAAAGTGGTGCAAGATGCGGACCGGCTTGATGCGATCGGGGCGATTGGAATTGCTCGGACGTTTGCCTACGGAGGAGCCAGACAGCAACCCATCTATAATGACTCAAACGGGAACACCTCGCTTTCGCATTTTCACGAAAAGTTATTAAAGGTTGTCACTTTAATGAATACAGAAAGCGGAAGAAAGGAAGCTAAACATCGTCATCAATTCATGGTAAAGTATGTAGAAGAGTTTAAGAGAGAATGGAGCATCCTCAGTGATTAATTTCTGCCATTCCTTTGAAGGAGGCTTTATTTTATGAAAAAGAATGAAGAAGCGTATCTTGATTTATGCCGGACAGTACTTTCAAGCGGCACGAAGAAGAGTGATCGGACGGGAACGGGAACGCTTTCGCTCTTTGGTCACCAAATGCGGTTTGATTTAAAAGAAGGCTTTCCTCTTTTAACGACCAAAAGAATCCCTTTTCGTTTGATTGCAAGTGAACTTTTGTGGTTTATCAAAGGGGATACGAATATTCGCTTCCTTTTAGAGCATAACAATAACATTTGGAACGAGTGGGCATTCCAAACGTGGATTGAAAGTGGGGAATATGAAGGTCCCGATATGAGTGATTTTGGAAGAAAAAGCTTAAAGGATCCTGAATTTAACCAACTTTATCAAGAAGAAATGAAGCGATTTAAAGAACGGATACTCACCGAAGATGAATTCAGCAGAAAATATGGCGGACTCGGATCGGTTTATGGAAAACAATGGCGTGCATGGGAAACAACAAGAGGAGAGACGATCGATCAACTGAACGATGTGATCGCTGGCATTAAGTCCAATCCAGATTCCAGAAGACATATTGTAACGGCTTGGAATCCTGAAGATGTACCTGGCAACATGGCTTTGCCGCCATGCCACACGATGTTCCAGTTTTACGTGGCTGACGGAAAACTTTCCTGCCAGCTCTACCAGCGCAGCGCTGACATCTTTTTAGGCGTCCCTTTTAATATCGCAAGCTATGCTTTGCTGACACATCTCATTGCTAATGAATGTTCTTTGGAAGCTGGTGAGTTTGTTCATACTTTAGGTGACGCTCATATTTATTCAAACCATACAGCACAAGTCAAAGAGCAATTGACAAGAAAGCCAGGACCTTTACCGTCTCTCTCCATTCGCTCTAAAGATAAATCCATTTTTGATATCACTATGGAGGATCTATCCATTGATGGTTATGACCCTCATCCAAGCATTAAAGCACCAGTGGCTGTGTAACGACTAGGAACGAGGTGATAAGTAATGATTTCATTCGTATTTGCCATGGATCGAAATCAATTGATCGGTAAAAATAATGACCTTCCCTGGTATCTTCCTAATGATTTTAAGTTTTTCAAGGAAACGACATGGGGGCAGACGATTATTATGGGAAGAAAAACTTTTGAATCGTTTGGCAAACCCCTGCCAAACAGAGAACACGTGATATTGACAAGAAGCGGGAATTTTCATGATCAAGAGTGCAAAGTTGTGCGTTCCATTAATGAAATTCTTACCATGGAAAAAGAAAACCCGGAAAAAGAGTGGTTTGTCATTGGGGGAAGCGTCCTGTTTAAAGAAATGATGCCCTATGCGGATAAAATGTATATGACCTTCATTGATGAAGAATTCGATGGAGATACGTATTTTCCCTCAATTGACTATACAAAGTGGAGGCTCTCACACGAAACCAAAGGTAAAAAGGATGAGCGCAACCCTTATGATTACTATTTCCGGATTTACCAGCGGGTAGAAACAGAATGAGAAGAGATGTGTGCTGTGCGATCCTGGCTGGTGGCGGTTCGAGACGGATGGGGAGGATAAAGCGGAGCTTATTTTAGATGGAGAGCCTGTGGTGGCAAGGATTATGAATACTCTTCAGTCCATCAGCTCGACTGTAGTGCTCAATCGCAATCGGCCTCTAACAAAAGGGGAGATCTCTATACCAGTCATCAAAGACCGCCTGCACGACGTCGGACCGCTTGGCGGGCTGCATGCAGTCATTCATGAACGGGAGGAAGAATGGTTTGTGCTTTCCGCCTGCGACACGCCATTTGTGAGCCCTGCATTATATCAGTATCTGCTTAAACAGTGTCATGCAGGTGTGAGTGCAGTAATACCGATTTATAAAGGCAGGATGCATCCTTTATCCGGTGTCTACCATCGAAGCTTATCCACTGTACTCGATGATTATCTTCGTAAGGGAGGCAGAAAGATAAGCGGCTTCCTTGAGGCCGTCCCTGCTGTGTTTGTTAAAAGCTTCCCGACAATAGAGGAAAGCCAGCTCGCTTCGCATTTTTTTAATATGAATACAAAAGCTGACTATGAAGAAGCTTTAAGGATCGTGGAAAATTAGCGGTAAACAAAGACAAGCTTTAGAATAAATGATATGATAGAAGTAACTTAAGTTTACAACATCAGCATTCTTAAAAAGGCGGTGAGTTCCATGCTATCTAGTATAGGAATCCCGGGATTGATTTTAATTACAGTGATTGCCCTTGTTATTTTCGGCCCGAAAAAACTTCCTGAAATTGGAAAGGCAGCCGGTCAAACGCTGAAAGAGTTTAAGAAATCAGCTCGTGATTTAACTGGAGATGTAAATAACGAAATTTCCAGTGCGAAGAAATCATTGGACGTGACTAAGGACCAGCAAAAATAAACGATACATTATGGAGTGATGAAAGATGTTGTCTAATATCGGGGTACCAGGCCTGATTTTAATTTTAATTATTGCTCTCGTCATTTTTGGACCATCAAAACTGCCTGAGATCGGAAAAGCTTTCGGCAGTTCGTTAAAGGAATTTAAAAAAGCGACGGGTGACATGATGTCTGATGGCGATGATGAAGATAACAAAAATAAAAAAGACAAGCAGGTATAAAAATTTAACTCGAAAGTGTAAGGGTTTCCCTTACATTTTCTTTATGGGAATTTTCCTTTTATCTGCTTTTCTGTATGTAATTGATCGAGGTTAAGGCTGAGACCGCCTTCTCAGCCTGGAGGTGTGCGAGTAATGTCTGAACACAATGATACAGTTGATCTGGAAATGAATGTCACGGACCATCTCAGCGAGTTACGGAAAAGAATCATTTGGACCCTCGCTGCGTTTGTCGTTTTTTTCATTATCGGGTTTGTTTATTACCGGAGGATTTATGCTTTCTTTGTAGATGGCCTTCCGTTTAATCTCCACGTGACAAGTCCGGGTGAAATAATTTGGATTTATTTTACAATGGCGACGATTGTAGCGCTCGTAGGGACTCTCCCTTTTTTGTGTTTGCAGATCTGGCTGTTCGTAAAACCGGCGCTCACGCCGAAGGAACAAAAAGTATCGCTTGCGTATGTGCCGGCCATCTTTTTGCTTTTTCTTGCAGGTTTATGCTTTGGTTACGTCGTGTTTATCAAACTGATTCTGCCTTTTCTTCTTTCATTAAATCAAGGAATGTTCACGGAAATTTTTACGGTAGACCGTTATTTTAAGTTTTTGTTCCGGGTAACGATTCCCTTTGCTGTTTTGTTTGAGATTCCGATTCTTACGATGTTTTTAACAAGTCTGGGAGTAGTCAATCCCCACTTTCTCGTTAAAGTTAGAAAGTACGCTTATTTCGTTCTTGTAATTATTGGAACAATTATCTCTCCACCTGACTTTATTCTGCAATTGGTCGTCGCTGTACCTCTCATTCTTTTATATGAAATCAGTATTATGCTATCAAGGATTGTTTATCGGAAGAAAATTAAAAACCACCAGGAGTTTATGGAGAGTTCAGATTGAATCCTCATGAGAGGATTCTTTTTTATGGAGATGTAAAAGCTTTGCTAAATAATAACTTCCATGATAAAAAGAAAACAGTATAAAAGACCGGAGGGGACTTAGAGTGAGATCTTTTTACCACTATATGATGCGTTATCGCGGAAACAAGGAAAACAATGACGACAAAAAATTGGCTGACTGGATGTTTGAAGATCATAGTTTTCCGAAACAGGCGAAAACCTATGATGAAATAAGCAGTTATTTAGAATGGAATATTCCGTTCACGAATGCTTTATCCGTTTTTGACAAATTATATGAAGCTTATCTAACTGAAGAGTCCTGACTGAATAAGTATCGACTAAGGGAGGATCGACGTGAAGATTTTACATACTGCCGACTGGCACTTAGGAAAAATTGTGCATTATCTTCATATGACAGAAGATCAAAGATTTATATTGAATGAGTTTCTTTCCATTGTGAAACGTGTAAAGCCTGATGCTGTCATCATTGCGGGGGATTTATATGACAGATCCATTCCTCCAAAGGAAGCAGTGGAATTATTAAATCAAGTCTTAACGAGACTTACAAATGAGCTTGCAGTTCCTGTACTTGCGATTTCCGGAAATCATGACAGCCCCGATCGTTTGGAATTTGGGGCTGAATTATTCCGTAAGCAAGGTCTTTATCTTGAAACAAAGTTAAAAAAGAACCGCGAACCTATAACTCTTTATGATGATGACGGCCCCGTACACTTCCATTTGATTCCGTACCTGGAGCCGGCGGAAGTCGCATACGTCTTTGAAGATGACCGTATTAAGACGCACCACCAGGCAGCGGAACAATTAATTAAGGATATCCACGACAGGTTTAATATGGCTGAACGGCATATATGGGTCGGTCATGCATTCTTGGCAGGAGGGATGGAAACCGACTCGGAAGAAAGACTTTCCATGATTGGAGGCAGCCCTTATGTTGAGGCAGGCTTGTTTCAATCATTTACCTATACCGCCCTCGGCCATTTGCATCAGCCCCAGCAAGTAACCAGCCCTTCTATTCGCTACAGTGGGTCCATATTGAAGTATTCTTTTTCGGAAGCCCGTCATCATAAATCAGTTACGTTAGTCGAGCTTCCACCTGAAGGACGTCCAATTATTGATAAAATCCCTCTTGTTCCTATGAGAGACTTTGAAATTGTAGAAGGATATTTTGAAGAGCTCATGAAAGGAGAGGCAGCTTCCTCGATGGAAAATTACCTTCATATTAGGCTTTTAGACGACGGCCAGTTAATTGATCCGATGGGGAAGCTCCGGAAAATTTATCCGAATATTTTATATTTAGAACGCAAAAACGTTGCGAGAGACCAGCAGCTTAGTGAATTAAATAAAATGAAAGAACGGCAGCAAATGTCCCATTTGGATTTGATCGCTTCCTTTTATGAAGAACTGAAGGGGACTTCGATGCCGGAAGAACGAAAACATTTAGTACAGCAGGCAATAGCAGCCCTTAAAGAAACGGAAAGGGGTAGATAGAATGAAAGCCCATACACTTGAAATGAATGCTTTCGGCCCCTACAAATCAAAACAGAAGATCGACTTTTCATACTTGGGTGACGAACCTATCTTCTTGATCACTGGTCCTACAGGAGCTGGAAAGACTACGATTTTTGATGCGATGAGTTTTGCTCTTTATGGCAAAGCAAGCGGCAGCGATCGCGATCAGGATTCTTTGAGAAGCCATTTCGCTGATGCCGCTGATGTAACTGCTGTAGAATTCTGCTTCCAGTTAAGAGGG
Organism: Halobacillus salinarum; assembly: GCF_022919095.1. Taxonomy (NCBI): domain Bacteria; kingdom Bacillati; phylum Bacillota; class Bacilli; order Caryophanales; family Bacillaceae; genus Halobacillus; species Halobacillus salinarum. The sequence continues at coordinate 2,418,335 of NZ_CP095073.1, forward strand.
AAGGATTATAAAGTTGTCCGGATGCCAAAGCAGCTGAAGCCAAAAGAACGCGGCGATGGCTATAAAGAAGAACCGGCCCGGGCAGAACTTTACATGATACAGGCTGAAGGCGATAAACTACTCGCATCGAAAATAAAAGATGTGAACGATACAATTGAAGAACTCCTTGGGCTCGATTACGAACAATTTCGTAAAATGATTATGATTCCTCAAGGGGAATTCCGCAGACTCATTTCTGAAAACAGCAAAGAACGAGAGGAAATCCTGCAAAGAATTTTCAGGACTCATTTCTACGCTGAAATCACGGACTATTTAAAAAATCAGTCTAAAAAATTACAAAAAGAAATTGAGGAGTTCCAATGGAAGATGGAACAGGAAATTCATAAAATCCACTGGCAGAATGAACAGATGGAGGATGAAAATCCGCTTCCGGAGTTCGTCTTGGAAACATTGGAAAAAGAGCTGGCTGCCCAAGAGTCTAGTAAAGATGCAGCTAACAACCTGCTCAAGCAATTGCAGAAGCAAAATGAAGAGGCTCAAAATCAATACTACCAGGCTGAAAAGATGCTTGACTGGTTTAAAGAACTTGAACAATTGAAGCAAGAAAAACAACAGCTTGAAGAAGAGGATGCATCCATCAAACAATTGAAAGCCAGAGTAGAGAAAGCAGAAAAATCAGCTGAAGTAGCTCCATATGAACTCCAGTGGCAGGACCGATTAAAAGAATACGAAAAAGCAAAGCAGGAACAAGATAGACGAGAGAAGCATAGAGAGCAGAAAGAAGTAAAACATAAAGAAGTTCACGCCTATTATCTCAGGCAGGAAGAGAAGGAACAAGAGCGTTCCAGCTTGAAAGAAAAGTGTACACAAAAGACGGAGGAACGAAGAAAGCTAAAGGAATTCATTGAGCTGAAGAAAGATTATGAAACGGCAAAAAACAGAGAAGCACAACAAGAAAAGAAACTGGCAGCTTTTGATAAACAGTTAGGAGAACTTCAGACCAGGAAGACACGCTTACAAGAGAAGCGTGCTTCCTATTCAAATATGGGAGAAAAAAAGTTACAGAAAGAGTATGAATTAGAAAGATTGGAAAAAAGACTAAAAGATGTAAGGCGATTATCGAGTGAATGGAACAAACTTGTTGGACTTCGTCAAAAGTATCAAACTTTCTATAAAGAATTCCAAGAAGTAAACAAGCGTTTTGAAGCAGATAAATCAAATTATGAACAAGCACTGGACGATCTCAAGCAGCATCATGCCTATACGCTTGCCTTACAGACAAAAGAAGGTTCAGCTTGTCCGGTTTGTGGATCCACCCATCATCCCGCTTTAGCACAGCGGCCAAACTCAGTGGTTACAACGAATGAATTAGATCGATTAAAGCGTGAATTCAAACTGTCGGAAGAGCAGTATGAAAACTATCGCAAAAAGGCAGTAGACGTGAAAGCAGAAGGAGAATCCCAGCGACAATTAACAGATTCACTTTATAACGACTTATCTACTATTATTCCTGAATTAACCGAAAGCGCTATAAACTATGGAAAAGAAGCGACAGTGACAGCCATTAACACGGTGAAAAAAGAAGTCGACATTCTGACAGCCAAAGTTAAAGAACAAGAGGAAGCGGCCTCGCAATTAGAGGCTTGTGAAAAAAAGGGCGAAGAAATCCAACAATCGTTAAATGAGGCAAAAGAGCAGTATTATGCTCTGAAACAAACCTCAACAAAGCTACAGACGACAATGGACAATACACTTGATCAATTTGAGTTTGAAACGCTTGATATTGAAGAACTCGATAAGAGTATTGATTCCTTAAAAACCAGCTATGAATCTCAAATGCAGGAATACGAAAAAGCAAAAGAAGCGTACCAGCTTATAAGAGATGAAGTCTACCAGCTTCAGGCAGCAGAAAAAGAAGGAGAACTCTTCGTAGAAAAACTTTCTAAAGCTTCTATTCAACAACAGAAAAAATTTAAACAAATGCTGGAACAATATTGTTTCGCTTCAATGGAAGATTATAAGGCAGCCGTGCTTTCAACTGAAAGAATCACAGAATATCGAGATATAGTTACGAAGCATAGAGAGCGTAAGGCAGTTGTGGATCATTCGGTCCAACAGCTCGAAAAAAAGCTCGCTTCAGAGAAGCGGCCGGATCTTCAGGAAATGAAATTGGAATTAGAGGCAGTGAAACAAAAAGTTTACAAGCAGCAGGAACTACTCAACAATCTCGAAATGGAGTGGAAAACAAACCTAAGAATAAAAGAACTGCTTGGGGAGCTCCTCGAGGCTCAAGGAAGTTTATCTAGAAAGTATTATGATTTAGCAGAGCTTGCCCAGCTTGCGAAAGGGGAGAACCCTCTCAGGCTCTCTTTGGAAAGGTATGTACTTGCTGCATTTCTAGATGAGATTCTTATTCAGGCCAATCTCCGGTTTGACCAAATGTCAGACCACCGATATCAGCTTCTCAGAAGTCAGGAAATTGCCAAACGCGGGGCGCAAAGCGGTCTGGATTTGGAAGTGCTTGACCACCATACTGGCCAGAAGAGATCAGTACGTACTTTATCAGGAGGGGAAGGATTTAAAGCTTCTCTATCACTTGCTCTCGGTATGTCTGACGTTGTACAGGCTCACTCTGGAGGAGTACAGTTGGATACTTTGTTTATTGATGAAGGATTTGGGTCTCTAGATGAAATTTCTCTAGAGCAGGCGATTGATTGTTTAAGAGGGCTGCAGGAAGGTAACCGACTGCTTGGGATCATTTCTCACGTTCCGCAGCTTAAAGAAGAAATTCCAGCAAAATTGCAAATTCAGACAGGACCTCAAGGCTCTTCTGTCGAATTTGTTTTTCAATAAAGACTACCAGAAGGATGTGCTTTCTATGTCTACGCCTCTTTCGATGGAATGGGTGCTGATTACTGAAGGAAAAGAGAAAAGAGTCAATGAAAACGATAATTTATTTGAAATTTCCTTTGACGGCTATAAAATATTTCCGATGAATGAAACCTTGGAAATTAGAAGACATTTAAAATCTGATCAAATAGGTTCAGGAAATATTGAAGAATTGGTCTTGAAAAATAATACCACGATCTGCAAATATCGATTAATTTCACTATATTCTGTCAATTAATCAGTGATAATTGTGCTTTAATTGTCACAATTTGCGCTTGCCCGGGAAATAATTACTGCGCTATAGGAAATTATTATGATTGAGTAAAAGGAGTTTTTTTCATGAAGGTATTAGAGAATGATTGGGCTCCTCTACTTGAGGAAGAGTTTAGGAAGCCGTACTACTTGACATTAAGAGAAAGATTAAAACGAGAATACCAAAATGCTACAGTTTATCCTGACATGTATGAGATCTTCTCAGCTTTGAAGGAAACATCCTATAAAAATACGAAAGTAGTGATCCTGGGTCAGGATCCATACCATGGTCCTGAACAGGCTCATGGTTTCAGCTTTTCGGTTAAACCACATGTGGCCATTCCGCCATCTTTACAAAATATTTATAAAGAACTGCAAAGTGACGTAGGAGCAACACCGCCGGATCATGGCTATCTCGTTCCCTGGGCCGAACAAGGGGTGCTGCTTTTAAATAATGTTTTAACGGTCCGGGCCCATCAAGCTCACTCCCACCAAAAACTTGGCTGGGAGAAATTCACTGACAGAGTGATTGATTTATTGAATCAAAGAAGTAGTCCGGCTGTTTTTATTTTGTGGGGCAGGCACGCACAACAGAAAGCTTCAGCAGTGGACCCAGACAAGCATAAAATTATTTCCTCTCCGCACCCCAGTCCATTAGCGGCTCACCGGGGTTTTTTCGGCAGCCGTCCATTTTCGCGGGCAAATGAGTTTCTAAAATCTGCCGGCTGGAAACCAATAGACTGGTCACTGCCCAGCAAATCAGCTTTGTAAAGCGCCCACGCCTTCTCCGTCAACCGGGCATATGCTACATTAATTCGAAGTTACGGAGGGGTTTACTATGTTTCCATCAGGTCAATCGCCGTTCCCTCCAATGGGCGGGATGTATCCAGGTGTTCAGCAGGCTGCTGCGCCTAAGGGTATCATGAAGTTTCTTAGTCCCTTGTTAAATAGAGGTGGCGGGGCTAATGGTTTAGGAACGGCGGCGCGCGGATTTGGCGCAGGTGTTCCTGGATTTGGAGCCAATACGCTTGGGGCAGGTAATGCTTTAGGCAACGCCTTTGGCGCAGGCAATGCTCTTGGAGCAGGGACCGCAGCCAAGGCAGGAGGAGCAGGATGGCTCGGCCATATGCAGACTGCATTAAAAGCCGTACAAACCGCTGCACCGATGGTTCAGCAATATGGACCGATGTTAAAAAATATACCTGCTATGATTAATATGGTGAAGATTATGAATAGTCCGGATGATGAAGAAGAAGGAGAAGAATCATCCAAAGCAGAAGAATCCTTAAATACAAGCGAATCCAGTGAGTCAGCAGTTTCTGTTTCTGGGGCTCAACCGAGAAAACGTCGTCAAGGTACGTCACAGCCTAAGCTTTACATTTAGGCTGTGCATGTGGCTTGATTTTTTTTGTAGGATTAGCAAGAATAAGGGAAAGCTAATAAATACTTTACAGCTTGTGATGGAGGTTTTGCATATGAATAAATCGTCTCTACAAATCGCAACATTTGCAGGAGGGTGTTTCTGGTGCATGGTAGAGCCATTTGATGAAAGACCCGGCATTGAATCTGTTGTATCAGGCTATACCGGCGGACGTACGGAAAATCCTACTTACATGCAAGTCATTACAGAAAACACGGGACATAAAGAGGCAGTTCAAATCACTTATGATCCAGAGATCTTTCCATATGAACGACTGGTAGAGCTGTTCTGGAAGCAAATTGACCCCACCGATGCAGCCGGCCAATTTGCCGATCGCGGTGAATCCTACACAACAGCCATCTATTATCACAATGAAGAACAAAAGAGAATTGCTGAAGAAAGTAAACGCAGACTAGAGGAAAGCGGGGTTTTTAAAGATTCTATTGTCACTCCTATTCTCCCCGCTGAGGTGTTCTATCCAGCTGAAGAGAAGCATCAGGATTATTATAAGAAGCATAAGTTCCATTACAACCGTTACAAAAAAGGTTCCGGGCGTGCGGATTTTATAAAAGAACACTGGGGTTTTAAAAAGAATCGTGAAAACTTAAAACAAAAACTAAGTGATCTACAGTATAAAGTAACTCAGGAAAATGCAACAGAACGGCCCTTTCAAAATGAATACTTCGACCATGAAGAAGAAGGGATTTATGTAGATGTCGTTTCCAATGAGCCTTTATTTAGTTCCAAAGAAAAATATGATGCCGGGTGCGGTTGGCCAAGCTTTACAAAGCCTATTGCCAATCAGCAGATAGATGCGAAAACCGACACCAGTCACGGGATGGTCCGGACTGAAGTCAGAAGCAGCGAGGCAGATTCGCATCTCGGTCATGTATTTGAGGATGGTCCTGAAGATAAAGGCGGACTTCGTTACTGTATCAATTCTGCAGCTCTTCGCTTTATACCAAAAGAGCAAATGGAAGAAGAGGGTTACGGTTACTTATTGCATTTATTTAAGGAGTAAAGCAGGTATGTAAGTACCTGCTTTTTAGTGGAGTTTCACTTTTCTGTTTCAGAGGAATGACAGAACAAAGGAGTGGTAAGTCATGTCTGGAATTTTGGAGTACGCCTGGGTATTTGTTGTGCTTGTGGGCCTTGAGGGCATCCTTGCTGCGGACAATGCGCTTGTGATGGCCATGATGGTAAAACATCTTCCTGAGCGACTACAAAAAAAAGCTTTGCTTTATGGTCTGGGCGGAGCATTTATTTTTCGATTTGCTTCTTTGTTTGTCATTTCCTTTATTGTTAATATATGGCAGGTGCAGGCTCTTGGGGCAGCGTATCTCTTATATATAGCGGTGAAAAACCTTTGGGACAGAAGCAGGAATGATCAAAATAAGCAGAATGAATCAGAATCAAATGGTTCCGGTTTCTGGCCAACGGTCTTAAAAGTAGAACTTTCGGATATTGCATTTGCCATCGACTCTATTTTAGCTGCGGTCGCACTTGCAGCTACTCTTTCCAATACCGGTCTCCCTGCCATTGGGGGAATGGATGGTGGTAAATTTCTTGTCGTTTTATTGGCAGGCATGACAGGAGTCGTGTTCATCAGATTTGCGGCTCATAAATTTATCAAGCTTCTAGAACAAAGGCCTGGATTAGAAGCCGCTGCCTATATTATCATTGCCTGGGTTTCTATTAAACTTATCGTCCAGGTGCTGGCTCATCCTAATGTTCACTTAATTTCTAAACATTTCCCGGAATCCATTATATGGAAAATGATATTTTGGTCGGTACTTGTTCTCATTGCCGCTGCCGGCTGGTTTATGGCTGAAAAAAAAGAGACTGCGTCTTAAATTCCTTTCAAAGAAACAAAATTAAAGACAATCGTTCATTTTCACTGGTACACTGACATTATCCTAAAGAAGTGAGATGAAACTTATGATTGGAAGATCCATTGGGACATACACTCTTGCCATTACCGGGGGTGTACTGTTTTGGGCATTACGCTTACCACTTGCTTGGATTCTAGGGCCGGTGGCATTGCTGATGGTCTATAAGCTGCTGGTGAAGAAAGAAACCTATTCTTCTTCCTTCATAAGAAATACAGGCTTTAACTTAATGGGAATTCAGATTGGACTGACATTTAGCTCCCACACTTTTTCAAGTGTGCTTCCTTACCTCTTACCTTACACATTTTTATCTCTTATGATCATAGCCATTAGTCTTTGCCTGGCAGTAGTGATTTCTAAAAGAACATCAGTAGACCTTACGACTAGCATGATTGGAAGTGCTCCAGGAGGACTTTCTGCTATGATTGCTGTCAGTGATTCTTTACGTGGTAATACAATTCTCGTCACCATTTTCCAGACCATCCGTTTAATTTCGGTACTGTTTATCGTACCTTTTATAGCTGTTCATTTTCTTTATCAGGACCATGCTTCCTCTGCAGGAGGGGCTTTAGCTGCTGACAGAGATGGACCTTTTTGGACAGTCTTGTTCTATTTCGTCGCATTTATTACAGGGTATCTATTAAAAAACAAGATCCCTGCGTCTTTCATTATTATTCCAATGCTTTCTTTCGGTCTGCTGCAATCTTTAGGGTTTTCCGTATATGAACTTCCTAATATATGGTTTATTGCTGCCCAACTAGTGATTGGTGCTCACTTAGGCCATACGATTGAATTAAGAGATGTCATTAAAGCGGGAAGGTATTGTGCTTATTATTTCGTCCTCGCCTTGTTGTTAATTACTTGTTCACTCGTACTTGGCTGTCTCCTCAGTCTTTGGACCGACATGAACTTGACAACAGCCATCCTAAGCCTTGCCCCTGGCGGATTGATTGAAATGGCGGTTACAGCTGGAGGTGCCGGCGGAGACCCTGCTATTGTGAGCTCGTTACAAATTATTCGTCTTTTGACAATCGTGCTGCTGCTTCCCTTTTTATTTAAAAAATTTATCCCGAAACTCATTTGAATTTTGTCTGTATACAATTGGCAAGATTCTTCAAGGATACAATAATCATATTATGTAAACAAATGGAGGGTGTAAGATGAGAATGAGGCATATTTTTAGAGAAGGTTCACAAAAAAATAACAGCCCTGTGCTTTTGCTGCTTCATGGAACCGGCGGGACTGAACGTGATCTGCTGCCAGTTGCTGAAATCATTGATTCATCTGCTGCAGTACTTTCCGTACGTGGAAATATCCTAGAGAATGGAATGCCGAGATTTTTCAAACGAATCCGCGAAGGTGTATTTGATGAAGTGGATCTCGTTAAGCAGACGGGAGAATTACAGGATTTTTTAGACGAAGCTGCGCAGGAATATCAATTTGACCGTAGTAATGTTACTGCGGTTGGTTATTCTAATGGTGCTAATATAGCTGGAAGCTTGCTGTTTCGTTATGAGAATAGTTTGAATAAGGCCGTTCTATTTCATCCAATGGTGCCGCAAAGAGGCGTAAATGCTGTTCGTCAGAATGGAAGACAGGTCTTTATTGGGGCGGGAAAAAATGACCCTATTTGTCCTCCCCGGGAAACCGAGGATTTACATCAGCTTCTCCAAAAAGCCGGGGCTGAAGTCACAGTTTACTGGGAAGATCATGGACATCAACTTACTGAATCTGAAATTTATGCTGCTCGAAACTGGTATCAGTCTGAGAGTTGAGCCTGATCAGTTCAGTGTGTATGATGGAAGTCAGACAATTGAAGGAGGTACATATCTATGATTCATAAAACATGGGAATCTTCCGAAACCTTAAAGCGAGTTGAATGTATCCACAATGATGCAAAGAAGTTCGTCGTCAATAACGTATTAACACCTGGACATGTCTATGAGGTGAAAAACGAAAGTGAAGAATTTTACTTTGTGATTGACAATTCAGGCAGAATCGGCGGATTTTATAAGAACTACTTCAAAGAAGTGTAATCATAGTCAAACTGAACATGAAAATCATGGTAAGTTTCAGGCTGTCGAGAAGTCTCGGCGGCCTGATTTTTGGTTTCAATCAAGAAAAGTACGACAAAATGATGGAAATCGTAACAATGGAAGAACTTGTGCCAGAAAACCAAAGAAGTGAAAGGGAGTGAGACAGATCCGAAGAGTGATTATTTACAGCGGGAAAATAAGCCGGAAGGATTCTTCTATCTCGATCATCGTCACTACAAGTCAGACTCATCTCAATGTGTGGCTTGTCCATTCCTCCTAACCAGTACCAAGAATAAGAACGATCAACAAACGCTAAGCGCCATGTGTGGGAGGATGCCAAAGAGCAGGTTCGCTTGAACTGGCTTAATGAGGGAAAATGGATTTATAGAATGAGAAAAGAGAAAGTGGAGCGTAGCTTCGCAGATTCAAAAGAACGGCATGGGGAGCGTTATTGCCGTTTGAGTGGAAAAGAAAAAGCTGAGGACAGCTGCCTGTCAGCACATGAAAAAGATTGCCCTCTATCTAGCACAGGTGAGCTAGGTGAAGGAGAGTCTTTTTTGTCTTTAAAGAATACCAAGGAGCGGGGTCCCTTCCACTCCTTCGGAAGAACAAGCTCGGGCGCTCGTCCGCGGAAAGGAATGGGCAATCGCTCCTGGCGGTAAGAAAAAATATTGTAAAAAAACACGGGTTTCTCTACAAGACTGTACATGAAAATCATGTTCAGTTTTTTTATGTTATGAAGCATGAAAATCGGGTAGATAGGCATATAGATATACGTTTGGAAGGAGTATGCTTATGATTATTGATCATGTAAGAATTTATGACCCCACTCATTATCCTAAAGACGAGAAAATGTACGCAGTTGAAGTCAACGGAGATAAGATTACAAATATTAAAACATCTCCTTATCAAGGCGATGCCGAATTGTATGATGGAGGTGGAAAAGTCTTATCCCCAGCGTTTAACGATAGCCACATGCACTTGCTGCGGTTTGGTTTATTAAAAAAAGAGCTGGATCTGACTGAGGCTGAAAGCTGGAAGGACATGAAAAAGATGGTGGAAAACCATTATCAAGAAATTCAAGAAGGAGATTGGATCTTTGGAAAAGGCTTTAATGATGATAATTTTGACGATATCGACCATCTTCTTACAGCAGATGACTTAAGTGATATTCATGTCAATGCTCATATCTATTTCATGCATGAAGATGGCCATGAGTGTGTAATCAGCCGGCAAGCGCTGGAATTACTTAAAGAAGAACAAGCGTTTGAGCAAATCCCGGAAGAATTTAAGGAGCTCGATTCTAAAGGCAATTGGAATGGACGATTTAAAGATACAGCAGTGCACTATATTAAGCGTCATTTTTGGGGGCGATCTGTGGAAGATGCCAAACGTGCACTAAAAGCGGCAGGGCCATACTTGAAAGAGCAGGGAATTACTTCTGTTCATACAGATGATATTAATTTTATGGGCACTTACGATAAATTATGGAAAGCGTATACTGAGCTTGAAGAAGAAGGAGAGCTCGACCTTGATGTTTCTCTACACCATTATGTATTTAATAAAAATGATGTGCTGAGATATGTGGACAACAGTGAGCGAAGAACTGGAGAAGGGACTGACCAAGTAAAAGTAGGAGCGTTTAAAATATTTCTTGATGGGACGCAGCGGCTTCATACTTCAGCTATGAGAAATCCTTATCCTGATGCCCCCTCCACACAAGGTACGCTCGTTTATAGTCAAGAGGAGCTGAATGAAATGGTGGCTCATGCCTCAAAAGGAGGCATGCAGGTCGCCATGCATGCCATCGGTGACCGCGCAGTGGAGCAGGCGATCTCCGCATTCGAGCAAAAGGAAGCTCGAACTAAAGAGCTGCGGCACCGGATTATCCACGCACAGACTCTTGGACCAGATTTGATTGACAGACTTAGAAGATTAAAACCTTATATTGAAACACAACCCTCTTTTTTATTAGGGGAGTGGGATAAAAAAGACAAATGGACTAAAGAGGAATTGCTCCCGTACTGTGATCCATTTAACAGTCTAGTTCTTGACCATATCCCTATGACATTAAGTTCTGATCTGCCAATTGGAAGCATTAATCCGCTGATTTCAATTTATACAGCTGTGAATCGAATGGACTTAAACCGCAGGCCCCAAGGAGGATGGATGCCTCAGGAAAAAATTAAAGTTAAAGATGCTTTTTATGGATTTACGGCCATTCCAGCTGAGCTTGAATTCCGTGAGAACCAAAAAGGGAGCATTGAGGAGGGCTGTCAGGCAGATTTTGTACTTCTGAGTGAGCATCCTGAGGAAGCTGCTGAAGAGTCTATTAAGGATATTAAAGTGGAAGAAACCTGGTTTAGAGGGGAACAAATTTATAAAAAGTAAAGGATTGACTGAAGCTATCCTTGTTATTCTTCGTTTCATCAGGGATAATAGGAGTAAGTTGGTGAAAAGAGGAGGACGGTCACAAGGATGGACAAGTTAATACTCGTACGTCATAGTGATACAGAAGGCCAGCATGAGGATTCCCCCTTAACCAAGCTGGGTGTTCAACAAGCGCAGGTGCTGGCTTCATTTTTAGATCAAGCAGGATATAAAGTAGACCGTATTATTTCCAGTCCTTTTTTAAGGGCAATAGAAACGATTCGTCCCTTTGCAGAAAAACATAATCTTTCTATTGAGACAGATGAGCGTCTTGAAGAAAGAATATTAAGTCATGAGCCTCTTGATGATTGGGAGGAAGTGCTTAGAGATACGTTTAAAGATCCTGATCTAAAGTTATCTGGAGGAGAGTCCTCTGCGGAAGCTAAAGAACGGGGACTTGAATTAATCCATGAGTTAGAAGCTCATGCAGAAGGCAATGTACTGCTGGTCACTCATGGAAATCTGCTGGCGTTATTATTGCAGCGATACAATCGTGAAATTGATTTTTATGACTGGAAACGTCTGACCCGCCCTGACGTTTTTGTCATTCAGAAACAAGGCGGGGAATATGTAGTAGAACGAGTATGGGAAGATTAATGGAACAACGTATCCATTAGTCTTCTTTTTATGGGCCCGGCCTGATGTTAGTAAACCGCTTCCATTAAAAAAAGTGTCGAAATTTTAGAAGGAATTGCGATTTTAGTCTATAATAGGTATCATATGAAGTGGTGTTTATCTTATCCAGATAAGGTGAATAACAAATAATAAGCACACTTAATTCTACTAAAAGGAGGAGTTTATTCATGGCTTTTGTAATTACATCCCCTTGTAAAGATGAAAAAGCAGCGGAATGCGTGGATGTGTGCCCAGTTGATTGTATTGAAGAAGGTAAAGATATGTTCTATATCGATCCGGCCATCTGCATCGACTGTGGGGCTTGTGAAGCGGTATGTCCTGTTGAGGCCATTTATATAGAGGACGAAGTTCCTGAAGAAGAAAACCAATACATTGAATTGAACCGCAAGTTTTTTGAAGAACAATAAATTTCACCTTAGAGCCGTCTCATATGAGACGGCTCTTTTGGCGCATTCCCAGCTTAAAACCAGAGTCAACCGGGTAAATTCATAACAGACCCATAGAATAGGAGGAATTTACGATGACTACTCTGAGTAATAAAACAGCTATCGTTACTGGAGCAAGCAGCGGTATCGGAAAAGCCATAGCCAAAAACCTTGCAGATGAAGGGGCTAATGTTGTTTTGGCAGCGCGCCGTTCTGAAAAATTAAAAGAACTAGCGGAGGAAGTACACAGTGAGTACGGTGTTCAAACCAACGTGATTGAAACAGATGTTACAAAAAGGGAGGAAATGGAAAATCTCGTCCAGCAAACAGTGGAACAATTTGGCAGCATAGATATATTTGTCAATAACGCTGGGGTTATGCTTCTGTCTTTTCTAAAAAACGATCACGTGGATGAGTGGGAACAAATGGTAGATGTGAATATCAAAGGGGTATTATTTGGTATACACGCAGCACTTCCTGAAATGCTGAAGCAGGAAACCGGCCATATTATTAACGTATCTTCTGTAGCAGGACATGAAGTTTTCCCCTCAAGCACGGTATACAGTGCTACTAAATATGCTGTTCGAGCACTTTCAATGGGTATGGAAAAAGAGCTCTCCAATTCAGGAGTCCGTGTAACTAATGTGTCTCCTGGAGCAGTAGATACAGAACTTACAGATCACATTACGGATGGAGAAGTACTCGATATGTTTAAAGATAGAAAAATGGAGCCGCTCGAAGCTGAGGACATCGCTCGTTCTGTAACCTATGCGGTCACTCAGCCTTCTTATGTCAATGTTAATGAAGTTATTGTCCGTCCGATGCATAAACGATAAGATAATAAGAAAACCGCAGGAAGTCTCCTGCGGTTTTCTCTTAATGAACAATTTTAAAGCTTTTATGGCCTTTGGAAGCGTCTAGCTGTTCCGTGTTTACAGCTTCCACTTTTGCAAAAGGAGTCGGTCCTTTCTTTATTTCTGAGATAAATTCTTCGAGATTCTGTGATTCTCCCTCTGCTTCTATTTCGACAGATCCATCTGCGGTATTTTTCACCCAGCCTTTAATTTGATACTGGTCAGCAATATTTTTTGTAGTGGCTCGAAACCCGACTCCTTGGACCTGGCCGTGTACAATGATTTGAATTATTGCCATTCTAGTAGCACCTCCAAGTAAGTATAGTTATTTATTACCTGTTTTTGTCTATGAAAAACCTCAGTAAAGGAGTTTTTTTATGAAAGCGATTGATATAACGTCGATTCGAGGATTTAAATTAGGACATGCCCAGCATGAAGAAGGGGGAACAGGTTGTACGGTTATCATTAGTGAACAAGGGGCCAAAGGCGGAGTCAGTGTTCGTGGAGGTTCCCCCGGAACGAGAGAGACGGATTTGTTAAAATCCGAAAATCTAGTCGAGGACATCCACGCGGTTTTTTTAGCAGGGGGAAGTGCATACGGGTTAGATGTAGCTGGAGGCGTCATGGAGTCCCTTGAAGGAAGGGAGATCGGGTTCGACGTTTCTGTGGGCCGGGTGCCTATTGTACCCGGAGCCATTTTATTTGATTTAACGGTCGGCAGTCCAAATATTCGTCCGAACCAGCTGATGGGATACAATGCTTCTGAACAAGCTTTTAAAAAGTCCCCATTTTCTGAAGGGAATGTTGGGGCAGGCACAGGGGCATCGGTTGGTAAAGCTTTTGGCAATGAGTATGCCATGAAAGGTGGCATAGGATGGTCAGCCGTTCAGTCGGGAAATATTCAAGTGGGAGCGGTCGTTGCAGTGAATTGTTTTGGTGATGTCATCGATCCTAACACACGACGGGTACTGGCAGGGGCTTACGAGCGTGCAGAAAATAAATTTCTTCATTCAGATCAAGGCCTGCTGGATCAACTCGAAGCAAACACTACAAATAGATTCAGTGAAAATACTTCGATCGGGGCGGTTCTCACTAATGCCCAATTAACGAAACCGCAAGCCAATAAAATAGCCTCGATTGCTCACGATGGTTTCGCAAGAACTATGAAACCTTCTCACACATTTGTAGATGGGGACACTTTGTTTACTTTATCGAGTGGTAGGGAGCCAGCTGATCTTAATGGATTAAGCATGTTGGCTCAGATAGTCGTTGAAAGGGCTGTTTTAAGCGCTGTCAAATCAGCAGCATCCGTGTATGGACTTCCAGCATATCCTGATGTGTATAAGGAGAAGTCGGAATGAAATTGTTTGTCTATGGAGATCTTGAAATTGATGGAATTATCAAATCACAGCATTTGTTGGCAGAGCAAGCATGGGTGCAAGGGTTATTACTTAAAGAAATAGATGGAAATCCTATAGCCGTCGAAGATTCCTGTTCTCTCACCTATGGAAGTCTTTATGAATTCCCTGCTGAAGACGTGGAAAAATTAATATTAAAAATGTGTGATTCAGAAAACCAACATTTTCCTCCGGTGAAACAGATCGTAGAAGTTCTTACAGATAACGGGTCATTCGAAGCGGTAACTTTTATAAGTCACTCCTGCTCAGGTCTGGCTTCTTTTTCAACTATCCCATTTGGTAATTGGCCGGTACAGCAGCTTTTGCAAAACTCCACCTGTTATTATTTTGCATATGGATCGTGTATGGATAACGAGAGGTTTTATAAACACAAGGTGTCTCATTTATTTACTTCAGTATTAGGAAGAGGGATTTTAGATGAGTACCGGCTCGCATTTTCCCACCACCAGGAAGACGGGGGGAGAGCAGATATCATTGAATCATCTGGTGGGAAGGTTGAAGGAGTCATCTATGAAATAGAAAAAGAAGCCGTTAACTATTTGTTTAAACGTGAAGGAGTTTACGCAGGGGGATACCGTCCTACAGCCATCGAAGTAGAATTACATAATGGCAGGCGGGTAACGGCCCTTTCCTTCACCGTTATTGATAAAAAGCAGGAGCTTGTCCCACCGCTTCACTATGCGATAGAAATCCATCGAGGTGGCAGTCAATACCTGGGGAAGGACTATGTAAAGTCATTGGAATCACGATTTATACATTCTTTTACCATTGATGGGTTCAACTCTTATTTGGAGCAGGTAAGAAAAAAAGACTAGCAAACATCCCTAGACAATCTATTCCTTTATTCTGCTTGAGTCTTCGGGGGCTTTTTGAGTAAAATAGAAAGGAATGCAGGATTTCATTGAAAAAGGAGTTTATCTCATGACGGTCACCACGCAAGAGACAGCAGCTCAATTAAAACATCTTTACACATATCTTGAAACGAATAAAGATACTTCTCAAGCAGAAAAAGTGCTTGATTTAATTGATAAATTGCAGCGAAAAGAAATCATGATTGGATTTGCCGGTCACTTTTCCGCTGGTAAATCTTCCTTAATTAATACTCTAGTACAAGAGGAGATCTTACCTTCAAGCCCGATACCAACCAGCGCGAATGTAGTAAAACTCCGTTCAGGAGCTCCCTTTACGGTTACTTCATTTCCAGAAGCACGGCCAAGGAAATATGAAGGTGATCTGGAGTTGGAACAGGTAAAGGACTTGTGCCGGGAAGGGGAAACAATTACTGGAGTGGAAATTAGCAGACCGATAAAATCATTGCCCGAAAATACAGTCCTTCTTGATACGCCAGGAGTGGACTCTACAAATGATGCAGACCGGCTGATTACAGAATCTTCTCTCCACATGATGGATTATATGTTTTATGTGATGGACTATAACCATGTTCAATCGGAAGTGAATTTAAAATTTTTACTGGAAATGCAGCAGCGGCGCACCCCTTTTTCTATCGTCATTAATCAGATTGATAAACATAATAGAGAAGAATTAACTTTTACGGAATTCAAAGAAAGCGTCCGACATTCTTTAAGCGATTGGGGGATTAACCCGCATCATATCTATTATACTTCGCTTAAAAACTATGAGATCGATACCAACGAACTAGACCGTTTAATGCAGGACTTTAGAGCATTGTTTAATAGGACAGAGGAACAGATAGAAAATCAAGCGTTATCCAATGCTCGTACGATAGCTGAAGAAACGAAAGCTGATAAAGAAGAAGAAAAAGAGGACAAAAAACAATTACTGGAGGAAGAGCTTGAGAAAAGTGAGGAGATAACAGCCACCAGATCAACAGTTAAGGACTGGAATTTATACTTTGAAGAGCTTGATAAAGAAGAAGATGAACTGTACGACCGTTTTAAAGAACGGGTACTCTCATTTTTTCCCAATGCTTATTTAATGCCCAGCTCCATCAGGGATAATGCCAGAGATTATTTGGAGGCTATGCAGCCCGACTTTAAAGTAGGTATGCTGTTTACAAAGAAGAAAACGGAAGAGGAAAGGCAAAACAGGGAAGAAGCTTTTTATCAATCTCTTACAGATGGCATAGAAAAAAATTTAAAATGGCCATTGAGGGACAGAATCATGGAGGTCATTGACACCTTCGGGATA
This sequence comes from Halobacillus salinarum, assembly GCF_022919095.1. Taxonomy (NCBI): domain Bacteria; kingdom Bacillati; phylum Bacillota; class Bacilli; order Caryophanales; family Bacillaceae; genus Halobacillus; species Halobacillus salinarum. Next base: position 2,434,753 of record NZ_CP095073.1, read on the forward strand.
GAAGACCAGCAGTTAAGGAATAAAATACAGGAATTTAACATTTCCTACCCTAAAGAGCGCTTGGCTTCCTTGATCGAATCAGGGGCTAAAGTGACAGGTAATTATGTATTGCGCTATACCGAAGAGGTGGCTAAAGACGTTAAACAGCTTTACCGTGCTCATGTTTTAGAGTGGCTGAAAGATATGAAAGCATTTTTGGAGAAAAAAAGGGAACTGGAAAGAGAAAAGCATCATGACGTTATTACCGCCTTAGAGAAAAAACAGATGATTGAAGGGAAAATAGAGAAACTCGAAGAAAACTACGCTGAAGAAACAGCCAGGCTTATGCAGCAGCTTCATAAAGAGGAGGTATCTGACCAAGTAAGAGCAGCAGCTGAGCAGGCACTTCAAGAAAGAGAGCAGAACATAAAAGTTTATTCTGCTAGTGATGTAGATCTTCCCGTGAAATCATCTTCTCGTACTGCTGCTATAAATGAGAATTGGGAAAAAACAGAACCGAAAGAGCTACGACGAGTTTCCTTTGTGTTAAGTGAAACGGAGCGCGCGTTACAAGTTTTAGAACGCTCTTCCGGTATGGAAGATCTGTTTCATCAGCTTAACAGTAAACGAAAGCGGCTTTCGACCCGCAATTTTACAGTAGCTTTGTTCGGGGCATTTAGTGCAGGGAAATCATCATTTGCAAATGCTTTGTTAGGTTCAAAGGTGCTTCCGGTCTCCCCTAATCCTACTACGGCTACGATTAATAAAATCGTTCCCCCAACAGAGGAGTATCCGGACCGTACGGTAAAAGTGAAAGTTAAGACGACCCGCCAGCTTTTAGAGGATATGCAGGAGGCATTGAATCAGCTGGAAATTTCCGGTTTGTCCCTCTCTGAAGTAAAAAAACAACTGGATCAGCTGCATGAAGAAGAATTTATGAAATTAGAGCAAAAGCAGCTCGCCTTTATCAAGGCTTTTCAGGCAGGGTTCTCGTTTATGGAAGGGAAACTGGGAGAAGAGCTAACGGTTGAGTGGGAGGCATTCTCTTCTTATGTGGCAGACGAGGAAAAATCCTGCTTTATAGAATCACTGGAGCTTTATTATGATTGTGCCTGGACAAAAGCGGGCATTACGTTAGTAGATACGCCCGGAGCAGATTCAGTCAATGCCAGGCATACGGACGTTTCCTTTGATTATATAAAAAATGCAGATGCCATTCTGTTTGTTACTTACTATAATCACCCATTTTCCAAGGCAGACCAATCCTTTCTACATCAATTGGGAAGAGTAAAAGATACGTTCGCTATGGACAAAATGTTCTTTATTATTAATGCCAGTGATCTTGCTTCTTCTGACAAAGAGCTCGGGGAAGTGGAATCCTATGTACAAGAGCAACTCGTTCATTTTAACATCAGATGGCCACGTCTATTTTCATTATCGAGCCTCCATGGATTGCGTAAAAAATTAGAAGGAACGAGTCATGAGCCCATGGCTCTTTTTGAAGAAAAATTCCACCAGTTTTTATCAGATGAATTAGCTGAGGTGATGATCCAGTCGATCAATCAGGATCTCCATACTGCGAAAGAGACATTAAGGGAATTCATTCAGCAGGCGGAGATGGATCAGGAAGAGCGCGACAGGCAGCTTAAGATGTTTCAAAAAGAAAAAGGCGAAGCCTCTGACACTCTTCATGTTCGACTTCAACAAGCAGAAACGGAACCGATTCTCCATAAACTAGAGAAACAAATTCACTTTGTTCATGAGCGGATGATGTTAAATTTTCATGATGTATTCAAACATCATTTTAATCCAGCTGTCATTAATGGCCGTGAAGAATCAGTAAAAAACCAGCTTCATAAAGCGGCCGACCACTTAATCCATGAAATGAATCATGAAATGAAACAGGAGCTGCAGGCCGTAAGCCTTAGGATTGAACGATTGATCCGGGATATGGCAGCTGAAAAGAAACAGGTTTTAGAGAAGAATCTTCAACAAATTCGAACAGTACTTCTACTTTCAACACCTGAACTTGATCAGCTGGCAAGTCCGGAACTGTCACTGGAATTTACAATGAAACCAAAAGAATACGAGGATATTTTGAAAGGATTCAAGAGTACGAAAGCATTTTTTGAAAAGAATGAAAAAGAAATAATGAAGGATTCTCTTAGCGCCAGAATCTCACCACTCCTACAGCAGCAGTTGCAAAGTGGAGAAGAGATTCTAAAACAGCATTACACCGCATTATGGGAGGAGCAGTTCAGCCAATTGAAAAAAGTCTGGGAGGAAGAAATCAACCATACTTATGAAAGATTTATTTATGGTTTAAAACATCCCGTAGATAAAGGTGATCTGGAGATGCGTTACAAGGAATTGGCAGACATTAAGTTCTAATGGCTGTCTGGTTCCATATACTAAGGTTAAGAGACCTCGTCGCATCTTAAGAATTCTTCTTCCTCCTTCTTAAGGTGCGACCCAAAAAACAGATGAAAAAGAGCCTGGGGATTTCCCCAGGCTCTTTGTACGTTCACTTTATATTTTTACTTCCACGTCTGCATCTTTTCTTAATTTATCAACGAGACTTTGAACTTGCTTCTGTGTTTTCTGCTGTTCCAGCTGTTTTTTAAGAGTTGGTTTAACTTCTTCAAATTTTGGTGCATCTTTTTTACCTTTAGTCATCGTTTCATACTGCTTTTTCAATTCATCTTCTGAAACTTTAGGCTTGTCTGTATTTTCATCAATATATTTGGTGATTTTGATGTTTTCTTCTAATTGATTTTTCACTTTTTTCTCAGACAGGTCGTTTTTCTCATAGGCTTGTTTCATTTGATCCTTGCTTTTAAACTGATCAGTAAACGAGGTGTATTTTTTATCCACTTCTTTCGTGCTTACCTTAATGCCGTCCTCCTCAGCTTGTTGACTGAGCAGTTCAGCACCTATCATTTGATCCACAACCGACTGCTTTAACTTATCTTTGTTTTTCTCAACGTCCATTCCCATTTGTTGATATTGCTGTTTCATACTTTCAAACTGTGTATTAAAATCTTGTCTTGGAAGCTCTTCTCCATTAACTACGGCAACAGGACCGCTGCTGTTCTCTTCAGCACTGGCGTCACTGCTTTCTTGTTTCTTCTCTGTTTGTTTGCTGTCATCTTTGGCACTTTCCTTATCAGAGCATGCACTTAAACCAAACGCGGCAAGCGCTGCAATCATTAGCATTAAAAACAACTTTCTCATTGGAAGATCTCTCCTTTGCTTATGAAACATTACACGGAGTGTAGCATATTGATTTTGGCTTGTAAATCTTGTTCGTCATGTTTAGGAGGATTCACGCATAAAGTTGAAAGAAAGGAGGAGGTATAATGTACGGCTATTACCCTAACGTCCCGTACCGTCCTGCCCAAGCTGCAGATGAGGCTAAGGTAACTTTTTTAAGCAGCCCTCTAGCCCCTGACTTAAAAGGAATAATGCAGTTTTACCAGCGCCCTTATGGAGTGGAAGTGTTTGTTCAGGTGGAGGGATTACCTCCATTCAAAAAAGAGAAAAACGGAGTACAAGTTGGTCCGCACGGTTTTCATATTCATGAAAAAGGAGTATGCGAGCTTGGTGACGGGAAAGAACCATTCAAATCAGCTGGCGGGCATTGGAACCCTAACCAGCAGCCTCATGGAAATCATCCGGGAGACTTTCCAGTTTTATTTTCAAACCATGGCCGGGCCAGGATGATCTTTTTTACAGACCGGTTTAAAGTTGAAGATATTATCGGGAAATCTGTAATCATCCATCAAAGTCCAGATGACTATCGCAGCCAGCCTGCTGGTAACGCAGGAAAACGGATTGCTTGTGGGATTATAGAAAAATCTTGAGGAAAAAGGAATAATTTTCACAAAAAGGGAATATACTATTAAGCGTAGAGCCCAAAAAGTGCTCAGCTTGACTTCACCGGTGAAAAATAGTATATTGATATATAAGTAAACAAGTTGGATGTACTGATGACGCATAACTCCTAATCACTTATTATAAAGAGTTATCAATGGCTATTGGTACTTTTTATAATATGTGATTTTTTCTTTTAGCAAAACGCATATTAATTTTTAGAAACATTGGAGGACCCATTCCTATGAAAACAGGTACAGTGAAATGGTTTAACGCGGAAAAAGGTTTTGGATTTATCGAAATTGAAGGCGAAGATGATGTATTTGTACATTTCAGCGCAATCAATGAAGAAGGATTCAAATCCCTTGAAGAAGGTCAATCTGTAGAATTTGAAATTACAGAGGGCAACCGCGGACCACAAGCTGCGAACGTAACTAAATTATAAGGCATAAGATTGGAAAGAGGCTGGCTCAGAAGAAGTCAGTCTCTTTTACATCATTCTTGTGTCAAGAGGAGGTTTCAGTTCAAATGGCATTTGGTAAAAAGAACCAGGTCGAAGTAAAAGAAGAAGAAACAAAGATTTGGGAATGTTCATCAGAAGACTGTAACTGTTGGATGAGAGATAATTTTCGTACGAATGAGGAAAATATCTGTCCCCTTTGCGGCAGCAAGATGGAGCAAACGAGCAAGGTGCTGCAGGTAGTGGAAAATAACAGCCTTTATTATAAGTCTTAAATAGTTACAAACGGTTCATTGTCTTTAGACTGCTGGTCATTCCCAGCAGTCTTTTTCATTTAAGATAAATAAGAGACTTGTTTTTCCAGAGCATACAAGTTAAGCAGCTCTTTACCCGGGAAGAGTTATTGTTTTTCCTTTGAATCGAGTGGGTATAAAATAAGGACATGCAATAATAAAAGGTGGGTATTCATTATGGATCAGCACTTAGAACGAATATTGTCTACAAAGGATTTCATAAGAAAGCAGACGATCGGCACAATCCTCGATCAATTTGATGGGAAATTAATGAACTTGTCCCTGACGGATCGGAAGAAAAAATATGAGAAAATGAGAGAGGATGCTTATAGCTTTTTCCGCGGAAGTGCATATTTGTTTTTCTTCGATACGATTGATCTTCCCCTTACCTTTCACACTCCGAAAGAAAAGCCAACCTGGATTATGGGAGACTTGCATTTTGATAATTTCAGCGGGTTTCAAAATGAAAACAACGAGATCGTTTTTGATGTGGATGATTTCGACGAAGGCTATTTAGGTTCTTATTTATTTGATGTAATGAGGATGGCTGTTAGTATTCGGCTGTATGCAAACCAGCTTAGTTACACAAAAGAAGAACAGGATGAACTTGTCGATCGTTATTTAAAAACGTACATTAATCAGCTGGAATCATTCAATGAGGGAGAAGAGGATCCGGTAAAGCTGCAATTTACTGAAGAAAATACAAAAGGACCAGTTAAAAAAACGATAAAAAAGCTGGAAAAACGAAAAAATTCTCATGAATTGGATAAACAAACAGTTTTAGATCATGATTCGATCCGTTCATTTGATATAGGAAAAGAAAAGCTTTCATCTGTTTCTAAACAAGAAAGAGATGAGCTTAGTAATGCCTGGGATGAATACATCCGCTCCATTCCTGAAAAAGACAGGAAACAAGGATCCTTCTACCGCATTAAAGATGTCGTCAAAAAGAAAGGCTCCGGCATAGGATCGACCGGCCTGCAGCGTTACTACATTCTAATTGAAGGAGCAGAGGAAAAAGCGCACCAGGATGATATCATCCTTGAGGCCAAAGAAGCGAGGGCCCCGATACCTGCTTATTTCTTTCCTTACGATGAGGAATTCTGGCAGGATAATAAACATCAAGGCCGAAGAGTGGTCCACACACAAAAAGCGATGCACCATCTTGCAGATCCATTTTTAGGCTATTTTACTTTACGAGGACGGCATTTTTATGTGAGAGAACGCTCGCCGTTTTCTAAAGATTTGAAGGACAAATATTTAGAAGACTACAAATCCATGAAGCAAACGGTAAAAACTATGGGCAGAATCTCTGCTAAAATCCACGCCCGTGCTGATGCAGATCTTGATGCAGGGATACTGGACTACCATAGTGAAAAAGCCATTTTAGAAGCGATTGGCTCCAAGAAAAAACAATTCCGACGCCAGGTAAGTTTATGGTCGGATCATTATCAGGATACGGTTGAGCATGACTATGAATTATTTAAAGAATGGCTGGTGGAAAGAGAATTTTTTAAATCCTGATTCATAACTGTTTTATCCTCCAGAAGAATGGTATAATTCTACTGTTATACATTCAATTACTGGAGGATTATTTATGCTAACTGCAACAGATGTAAGTCTTCGGTTCGGTGACCAGAAGTTATTCGAAGACGTCAATATAAAGTTTACACCAGGCAATTGCTACGGCTTAATTGGCGCTAATGGAGCTGGAAAATCAACCTTTTTAAAAATCCTAAGCGGTGAGATTGAGCCGCAGACTGGGGATGTTTCTTTAAAAAAGGATCAGCGATTAGCTGTTTTAAAACAGGATCATTTTGCTTATGACGAGTATAAAGTGCTTGAAACTGTGATTATGGGACATACGAGACTTTACGAAGTCATGCAGGAAAAAGATGCGATCTACATGAAAGGCGAATTTACAGAAGAAGATGGCATGCGTGCAGCCGAGCTTGAAGGAGAGTTCGCAGAAATGAACGGCTGGGAAGCTGATTCTGAAGCAGCCCGGCTGTTAATTGGATTGGGCATTTCTGATGAATTGCATGATAAGCAGATGAGTGAGCTTGCCGGTTCTGAAAAAGTAAAAGTCCTGCTTGCACAGGCGCTGTTCGGAAATCCTGATGTTCTTCTGCTCGACGAGCCTACGAACCATTTGGATATCAGAGCGATTCAGTGGCTGGAGGATTTTTTAATTGATTTTGAAAACACGGTGATCGTAGTCTCACACGACCGTCACTTTTTGAATAATGTTTGTACGCATATTGCAGATTTAGATTTTGGCAAAATCCAAATTTACGTAGGCAACTATGATTTCTGGTATGAGTCAAGCCAGCTTGCACAGAGGATGTCCGAAGAACAAAATAAGAAAAAAGAAGAAAAGATTAAGGACTTAAAAGAATTTATTGCTCGATTTAGCGCGAATGCATCGAAATCTAAACAGGCGACATCCAGAAAGAAACTATTGGATAAAATCACTTTGGATGACATTCAGCCATCTTCGAGAAAGTATCCTTATATTGCTTTTAAAGCAGAGCGGGAAATTGGCAACGATCTTCTAACTGTAGAGAATTTGTCAAAAACGATCGATGGTGTAAAAGTGCTCGATAACCTTAGTTTCACTCTAAACAGAAATGATAAGGTCGCACTAGTTGGAAGTAATGAAACGGCCAAAACAACACTGCTCCAAATATTGATGGGCGAATTGGAACCTGATGAAGGAAGCTATAAATGGGGAGTGACTACATCGCAAAGCTACTTTCCTAAAGATAATTCCCGTCATTTCGAAGGGTGTGACCTGTCGCTTGTCGAATGGCTAAGGCAATATTCTCCCGAGGATGAAACGGAAACCTTCCTTCGAAGTTTTCTTGGCCGCATGCTGTTTTCGGGTGAAGAAGCTCTTAAAAAGGCCCACGTGTTGTCTGGTGGAGAAAAAGTGCGCTGCATGCTGTCAAAAATGATGCTATCCGGAGCAAACGTACTTCTATTAGATGAGCCGACGAACCACCTTGACTTAGAGTCTATAACAGCATTAAATAAAGGCTTGATTAATTTTAAAGGTTCTATTATCTTTGCTTCCCACGACCATGAATTTATTCAAACGATCGCAAATCGGATCATTGAAATTACACCAAATGGATATGTGAATAAAGAAATGAGTTACGATGAATATTTAGCTGATCCTGCCGTGCAAAAGCAAGTTGCGGGATTGTATTAATCATTTAAAATCCCTGCTTATGGCGAGACCACTGAAAAAGTTCCTGCTAATTTAGAGCTGCTGTTAAAGTCTGATCACGAATCGCTTATCAGTGGATGCTTGCCGCGGGCACGGCCACAGCTAACTTGGTCATGATGATCATTAGACCTGGTGGAACTTTGGCTCGTGCTGTTCCTGCAGGTGTCACCACCGACCGCACATCGTGGAATCAACAGAGAGTAATCTAAAAAGAGTGATTTTCTTGGATTTATAAAAGAAAATCACTCTTTTTTCAAATTTTTTTAATAAAATCTTTTCTGAGGTTCATTGGCAGAAATGCAGAATCCTTGGATTAAATTGTAGAATAATAGAAGATTCCCGAAGAAAGAAGAGAATTGTAGTACAGCTCTCTACAATTGTAATAACAGTGAAATGTAGTTGTTAATTTTGAAATCGAACTGTTAGCTGTTTGTTCTTAAAATAAAGTGAGAATCTGATATTCTTGTAATTGTGACATTAACACAGGAAAGTAATTGTGGTGTAATCACAATCAACAAGAGGAGGAACATTATTTTATGAAGAAGACAGTTTTCTCTCTAGCAGCTGCAGTAACGATGACAGGGGCATTTGCTACATCAGCAAGTGCAGCAGAATATACAATTAACAAAGGTGACACACTATGGAGCATTGCTCAAGACAATCAAGTATCAGTAGACAAGCTTAAAAAATGGAACGATCTTGACTCAAATTTAATTTATCCAAACCAGAAACTCACTGTTACGAAAGAAGCAAAAGAACAAGCTTCTGAAGACACCTACACAGTTAAATCAGGAGATACGCTTTATAAAATCTCTCAGCAATTTGGAATTACAGTAGATCAGCTGATGGCATGGAATAATCTATCTTCAACGATGATTTACCCGGGAGATAAATTTGCAGTGAAAGCACAGGCAGCACAATCCCATTCAAACAACAACCATGCGTCTGCATCTAAAAGTAATCAGTCAAGCGACAAAAAAGCAAAAGCTGAAAAAACAAATGTTAAAGATACGTCAACTCAAAAGAATAATACCAGCAACGATGTGATTAAAGAATTCACAGCATCTGCAACAGCTTATACTGCTAATTGTGCAGGATGCAGCGGCGTGACAGCCACAGGAATCGACTTGAAAGCTAATCCAAACCAAAAAGTAATAGCTGTCGATCCTGATGTCATCCCACTAGGTTCCAAAGTTTATGTAGAAGGCTATGGAATTGCAATTGCCGGTGATACTGGCGGAGACATTAACGGTAAACGCATCGATGTATTTATACCAAATAAACAAGATGCAATGGCCTTTGGATCTAAGAATGTAAAAGTACAAGTGCTAAGCGAATAAAAAGTGATCTCCCCCTAAAGATCATGAACGTTAAGAAAACCCACTATCAAAGTATAGTGGGTTTTCAGTTTGTAAAAGGATTCGAGTGTTTTTCTGTACATTCTCTAAGTAAGGAAGACTCCGTACCTCTATTATAGAATTGAATTTATTCACAGAAGGGCTCAGGCTTTGTCTTTGCGGTGCATATTGATAGACTAGGAATGAGACCTAATGATAGAGGTGATAAATGATGAAAGCAATGATTCATGAAGGAAAAGACGGTCTTGATGGACTTCAAATGAAAGAAGTTCCTGAGCCATCTTTGAAGCCTGATGAAGTAAAAGTTCGTATACGTGCAGCAGGAATGAACCGGCGTGATTTAGCTGTCATAACAAAAAGGCATAAAGCGGAAGATCCTCTGCTTATCCCGGGCTCTGACGCGGCAGGCGTTGTTGAGGAAGTGGGGGGATCAGTTACTAAGTTTAAACCTGGAGATGAAGTTGTAGTGAATCCAGGCATCGGCTGGGAAGTTAATAGCGAAGCCCCTCCAGAAGGATTCGAAATTGTCGGTTTTCCTTATCAGGGTACTTTTGCCGAGTACATCTGCCAGTCGGAAAAATTTATTGAACCAAAGCCTGAACACTTAACTTTTGAACAAGCGGGAGTCCTTTCCTTAGCTGCGTTAACCGCCTACAGGGCATTATTTACAAGAGGAAAATTAAAAAAAGACCAAACCGTTATGCTTCCAGGCATCGGAAGCGGTGTCCTTACCTTTGCTTTGAAATTTGCTAAAGCGGCAGGGGCTCGTGTCATTGTTACTTCTCGATCAGAAAAAAAGCTGCAGGAAGCGCTTGAGTTAGGAGCAGACAGAGCGGTTAAAACAGAAAGTGACTGGAATAAAGGACTGGAAGAGGAACAAGTCGATTTGCTGCTTGAAAGCATTGGGGCTGCAACTTTTACCCAATCACTAGGGATTGTAAAAAAAGGAGGAACGATTGTTACCTTCGGCGCGACCACAGAGGACGAGGTAACGATAAATATTCGCACCTTCTTTTATGGACAATATAATTTATTAGGTTCTACGATGGGCAGTGCTGAAGAATTCCGCCACATGCTTTCATTTGTAAAACAACACGAAATCCTCCCTCAATTAGATAAGGTGTTCTCTTTAGAGGAGTACCGGGAAGCTTTTGAATACTTGGAAAACACAAAGAATTTCGGTAAGATTGGGATTTCCATCTCTAATTCCTAAAGCAATAAAGCGCAGCGGGAGCTAATCCTGCTGCGTATTTTTATGAGGAGGGGAAGAATGAAAAAAATCGCCATTTTAGGATCGGCGGGTTCGGGAAAATCGACACTTGCGAAAATACTTGGGGAAAAATTGCACGTAGACGTTCTTCACTTAGATACTTTATTTTGGAAGCCGGGATGGAAAGCTTCAACTATTCATGAGTTAAAAAATAAACAGAAGAAGTTTTTGAATAAAGAGGCGTGGATTATTGATGGGAACTACAGCCGTGTATGGGATGAACGGTTGGATCAGGCAGATACAATTATTTTTTTAAACCTGCCAAGAACCCTATGCCTGCTGAGAATTTTAAATCGTTGGCGTCGATATCGCGGGAAGATCAGGGAGGACTTAGGTGCCGGCTGCCCCGAGAAAATGGACCTCGAATTTATAAAATACGTCTGGAATTTTCCCGAGCAAAAAAGCGGGAAAATTTTGAAAGCTATGATGCAGCGAACTGATAAAGCTCAATTGCTCGTTTTTAATAACCGTAAATCCATTCAAAAATTCACCCAACAACCTTTTTCTTCCAACTAAGTAGCAACTCCGAAACTTTATAAATAAATCCAGCTCTTAAACGAACGAATGTGCGTATAATTGGACAAATGTTCCACCTGACAGTGTAAAATAGAGATAACTACATACAGGAAGGGTGGATGAGTTGTCTCATAAAAATAATCCAAAAAAATTTGCACTTAATATGAGTGCAGCCCAATTTACGAAATTTTACATTATGCATTTGCTGCAAGTAAGCGAGCCGATGATTAGTGAACATTTTAAAAAAGAATTTCATAAATTGACAACAAATTGGATCCCTGCGCCTTCGACATTACTGGATACACTTCATGAAATGACAGAGGAAGGCTTTCTGGCTAGGAAAGAGGACTATAAATCCCATGAAAAAAAGCGTCAGAAAGTATATTGGTATTATTTGACCGATTTAGGAAAAGAAGAATTTGATATTCTTAAAAAGCGTTATAAAATCCTGTTTGAAGAACAGCTTCACATTTTAAATAAGATTATGAAAGATGTATATAAATAGAGGTAGAAAGACTTCTGCTTAGAGAAAGGAGCTGCTTAAAATGAAATTAAGTGTCCTTGACCAAAGTCCGATCTCAAAAGGACAAACGGCAGCAGAAGCATTGCAGCAGACACTTCAATTAGCTCAGTACACAGAGGACTTAGGGTATCACCGATTCTGGGTGGCTGAACATCATAACACCAATGGGCTGGCTGGTACGTCCCCTGAGGTCTTAATCAGCAGAATAGCTTCCGTGACTCATTCTATTCGGGTGGGGTCTGGTGGGATTCTTCTTCCTCAATATAGTCCTTTTAAGGTTGCCGAGAACTTCAAAACCTTAGAAGCCCTGTTTCCAGGTCGAATTGATCTTGGTATGGGGAGGTCTCCTGGAGGAGGGAAGAAAACGAGACTTGCTTTAACCGATGGGTTGGAAAAACCATTAAGTGCCTTCTCCAGGCAGGTGAAACAAGTTCACCAGTTCCTTCACAATGATGTTCCAAAAGGCGAAGATTATTTTGGAGTTTCCGCACGGCCATTAACTAACAGCCTGCCCCAGACCTGGGTACTGGGTCTTTCCGAGTTAGGAGCGAGAAGAGCTGCTGTAAATAGTACAGGTTTCACATTTGGACACTTTATCAATCCTGAAAACGAAGCTTCTGCACTTGCCGCTTACCGCCAAAACTTTAAACCGTCTCAACATTTGACAACACCGAAAGTGAACGTATGCATTTTTGCCGTTTGTGCGGAAACTCAGGATGAGGCAGAAGAATTAGCTTTAAGTCAGGATAAGTGGCTTCTTCAAGTTGAGAAAGGATTGGATACCCGGATTCCTTCTGTGCAGGAAGTCATCGATTATCAATTTTCAAACGACGAGCTGCAAAAACTAAATGATAACCGCAGGCGTGCTTTAATTGGCACTCCCCATTTTGTGGCAGAACAGCTTCAAGAGTTAAGTGAGTCCTTTCAAGTGGATGAGTTTCTAATTATCACGAATATTTTTGACTTTGAAGCAAAAAAGAAATCGTACAGGCTGCTTGCCGAGGCATGCAAAAATTGAAAGTTAGGCGGTTGCTTAAGCATTTCACCCATACGAATTGAACTCCTCCTTCATATAAAATTACTAAGGGGGGAAGAAATATGGGTTACGGTTATGGTGGAGGATTTGCGTTAATTGTAGTATTGTTTATTCTCCTTGTTATCGTCGGAGCAGCTTGGTATTAAAATAGTCAAAGCGTGGTGTAAGCCACGCTTGCTACATACAAATTCACTCAAAAGGTTTACGAAGAAAAATCGTGTTGTATAATGAATGGACAAAACCTAGTAAAGGATGTTGAAGTATGTCATTATCGATCGGTTCTATTCAATCGGTGGAAGTTCTCAAGAAAATAACAAATGGATTTATCGTCACGGCTGACTCAGAGGAGTTATTTCTTCCAGATGCAGAAGTAAACGAAGAGTTTGAGGTAGGAGATACAATCTCCGTTTTTATTTTTCCTGACAAAAAAGGGAAACTAAATGCTACGATGTCTCTTCCAGACATAACAAGAGAGGCTTATGGGTGGGCAGAAGTAGTGGAAACAGTACCGCATTTAGGAGTATATGTACAAATTGGTATCCAAAAGGAAATCCTTGTTTCTAAAGATGAGCTTCCGTATATTCAAAAAGTATGGCCGCAGCCAGGTGATGATTTATTTGTAAGCCTGGAAGTGGACAAGAAGGGCAGACTTTTAGCTGAGCCCATTTCTGAAAATGAAGTAATGGAAGACTTAATAAAAGCCCCGGATTCCCTGCTTCATGAGGAAGTCGCAGGCAGGATATACAAATCAACGAAATCAGGATCCTTCCTGTTAACCGAAGAGGGATATAGAGGGTTTATCCACCCTCATGAAAGAAAACAAGAGCCAAGAATGGGTGAAACGATTCAAGGACGAGTGATTGACGTTAAAGAGGATGGGACAATCAATGTTTCTTTGCTTTCCGTAAAACAGGATCAGATGAAGGACGATTCTGACCAGATCCTTGCTTTCTTGGAGGAACAAGGCGGTACGATGTACTTTCATGATAAAAGCAGTCCAGAGGACATCCGGCAGACGTTCCAGATTAGCAAAGCTGCATTTAAAAGGGCGCTTGGCAAGCTCTTGAAGGACGATAAAATTGTCATGGATGAGGAAAGCACCCGGCTGAAGAAATAATACCGTGTTGTCTTGAAAAAATCAGCAAGCCTGGATAGTTCTAGGCTTGCTGATGGTACGTTTTTACTTGCCCGTTTAAGTACCGGACTTGTAAATGAATGTCTCTAAAGTTGTCGGAAAGACCAAGATTTGACAAAACTTCCGTAATGACAAATTCCTTGCTAGAATCTTCGTCAAATGCAAAGTTATGAAAGTTTGTTACTAATTGATCCACAGCCTCTTTTCCAAACACCGTTTGTTTATTGAAATCATAAATCGCTCCTTCTGATCTGTTTGCAGTTGAAAGAAAATGGATTTTGTAATTTCCTTGCTGGCCGTAGTTAATGTTTAAATCAAACCGTGTGAAAGGCAACACTTGTTCGTTTGCATTTTTCCCGCTGTAAGCGATTTTTTTTGTCACAAATCCCTTGGGTTCTGGAACCGTTTCTTCCTTCGCGCATCCTGTAATTAGTAAAGTGAAAAGTACAATAACTGTTACTATTGGTTTCATCATGAAAACCTCCAAATCACCTTTTATATAGGTTTTCCATAAAGAGAATTTTTCATGAATGTAAATTAGAAATTAAAGATTGATGCGAATTTGATATTCTTTAAGCCACGCATTAATTTGCAGGAGGTAATCAAGAAGCCCTTTCGCTCTTGAACCGTCTATACCCGGATGTCTGCCCTCCGCTATCTCTCTCACCACATCCTCTTTGATTAATGAAAGAATAGGGGAGTCTGGATCATCCAGTACGTTTAACATCCATCTTTGAACACGTTGCAAATATTCATCATCTTTTGTACTTGGATACGCACTCTTTTTCCGATAACGGACATCCTCAGGCAAATAATCTGCAAATGCTCGTCGCAGAATCCCTTTTTCAATATCATCAATTCTTTTCATCTCATATGGAATATTCCACAGATACTCTACGAGACGGTAATCACAAAATGGAACGCGAACTTCAAATCCAGTCATCATACTTGCCCGGTCCTTACGATCAAGCATAAAGGGAAGAAACCGGGTAATAAACATATAGGACATGCGTCGTTGCTTAGCCTCCATCCCCGTTTCTCCCTCTAACTCAGGAATTTCTTCAAGCGCTTCTTGGTACCTTTCCTTTTGGTACTGCTTCAGTTGCAGTTTTTCCTGAATATCGTCTTTTAATATACCTCCCATATTGCCTAAGTTCATTAACCATGGGAAAATATCCGCATCTAAATACTCTTCTTGATGAAACCATGGATACCCAGAGAAGACTTCATCTGCTGATTCGCCAGAAAGGGCAACAGTGGCATCCTTCTTCATTTCCGTGAATAAAAGGTACAAGGATGTTTCAATTTCGCCTACTCCAGGCAAGTCTCTGGCACGCATCGGAACGAGCAAATGATCTACCAGCTTGTCCGAGTCAAGAACAATGGATGTATGATTTGTTCCGACATGTTCAGACACTCGATTTACCCAGGGTTCATCTAAATCCCTTCTTAAAAAGTCTTCTTCAAAATCAGCTTCACTGTTAACAAAGTCGATGGAATAAGTGGAAAGAGCCTTGCTATCTTCTCGGAATTCTTTTCCAGCCATAGCCGTGAGCCCACTGGAGTCTAATCCCCCAGAAAGCATGGTAACAAGCGGTTTATCTGCAATTAACTGCCGCTTTACAGTATCTTCTAATAATTCACGTATCGTGTTTACAGTTGTCTCAACGTCATCTGTGTGCTCTTTACTTTTAAGCATCCAGTACTTTTCATCACTGGAATTATTCTCAGAGAAGGTCATAAAGTGGCCGGCTCTTACTTCCTGGATGCCTTTAAAGACAGCTTTCCCTGGAGTCCTCATTGGTCCCAGCCCAAATACTTCAGCTAAGCCCTCTGTATCCACTTCCGGTTCTACATCAGGATGGGAAAGCAGGGATTTAATTTCAGATCCAAAAATAATCTGCCCCTCACGTTCGGCAAAGAATAAAGGCTTTACACCTAAATGATCCCTTCCAAGCATAAGCCGATCCTGTCGTTCATCCCAAATGCCAAAGGCAAAAATCCCATTGAAATGTCGAATGCAATCCGTGTCCCATTCTAAATAAGCATGCAGTAAAACCTCAGTATCAGAATTTGTTTTAATGTCATGACCTTTTGCCAGTAATTCATCACGAAGCTCTAAGTAATTATAGAGTTCTCCGTTGTAGGTAAGGGCAATGTGATCCTCGCCAATTTGATACACCATCGGTTGTGCGCCGCCTTCGGGATCTATAACAATAAGTCTGCGATGCCCAAGTGCCGCATGATCCTTCAACCAAAATCCTTCAGCATCCGGTCCCCTGTGTTCGATTGCATCTGTCATCGCTTTTAAAGTTTCTTTATTTTTGGAAAGATTTTTAGACCAATCCACCCATCCTGTAATACCACACATTCTATACGCCTTCTTTCAAGAATATTTCATGGGAGTGCTCTCCATGTTGATCAAGCTTTATGACCGTATTTTAAAATTGGTCATTTCAAATGGTATACCTGCACCGTTTCGGCAGTCAATCAATGGATAACTGATCACGTAAAAAAATGTCAATGGTCTAAATATATATACAAATTATGTAAATTAATTCATGACATTTGTCTCATGTTTTTATTGAATATTGAAATTATGAACTTTTAATATCTAAATTAATATGTAAATATTTATCTAAAATAAAATGTAAATTATTTGGATAAAAGCTGTAAACAAAATGTATAATTTATGTGAAAAGGGGACTACTATAAAAGGTGTTAACCGTTTACAACGGCTGCAATATGGAGAAATAATACTTTACAATAAAAGAGAACCCCTTACTCATGCAGACAGCATAAACAAAGGGAACAGAGTTAACTGTATTTTTTTGTTGTTGAGGAAAGGACCTTATATTTCGTTAGCAATTCGAGATATAAAGAGGTAGCAACAAATCCTGTTAAATAGACAAGCAAAGTTAATAAGTGGTTCCATCCGTTAAGATAATTTACTTTATCAATATATACCGCAAACCATTCAAGCAGAGTAGTAATAGCGGTAAACCATACAATTAAACTTAGGTTTTTATATTTCCTTTTTAATTTAATAAAAGCAAATAAAGTAGCTATAAAAGGAAAATAACCGATGTTATATGGCAGAATGGAAAGAGAAGGATTTTTTAAAGTCGGAGAAACAGTCCAGAACAATTCAAACCCCCAGTCATTAGCCAAATAGGCGATCGTGATCCCTAAGGGAAAGATCAGTATGACGATAATTGGGGAACGAAGAGCGAGCCAAATACTTAAAATCCACGGGATCACTAGCCCCACCACAATGTTGACAATCATTTAGCACCACCCTTTTTTCTTTATCATACCCATAGAGTTTGAACTTATGAGGGTAAAGTGGGTGTTCGTAATGATGAGGTACATAATTAACGCTCGATTCCTTGATGAAGTTCATAAGCAGCTCTTATTCCTGATTCAATAGCTCCTTCTATCCACCCGTGAAAATTAGAGGTATGTTCGCCGGCAAAGTGCAGTTTTCCTTCAGGTTGGCGAATGTATTCAGAGAAGTTCTCCCCTTGGCCGGGAATGAATAATGTAAAGCAGCCCGCTGAAAAAGGGTTCCTTGACCAATTGAACGAAATACTTTGTCTGAATTCTTTATACACAACCGTCCCATAAACGTTTGCCAAATCTTTTAAGACCATTTCTGTCATCTGACTGGGTGATACGCTGTTCCAAAGTAAAGCATTCTGACCCCAGCTGTAGCTGGCAAGAAGTACTCCAGAGGAATTAAAAGGGTTCTGATGGCTTGAAGGGTATGTAAACCTTATCGGCTGATCTGAGATAATATTTCCGTAATTCATGGTTTCCCAGAAACGGTGTTTAAATTCCATTCCAATTTTTATGGAGGGCACGCTAGGCAGTTCACAGATGGCTTTGCGTTTCTGAAAAGATACTGACTCAAAAGGAATCATGTCGATAAATTGCAACACTGTAAAAGGCAAGGTAATAACAGCCTCATCTCCAGAAAAAAGATAAGTATCTCCATTAACCGTATGGGCTGTTTCAAACGTAACTCCTTCGGAACTTTGGTAAATTCTTTTTATCCGTTGGTTGAAAACGATATTGGAGGCCAAATGAGGAAGAAACGCATGAGGAAGATGGTCGTTCCCACCGTTGATTTCAAAAAACTGCGTTTCTTTATTAAAAATGGGATAGATAATGTCTGTTAAAATATCTAAAAAAGAAAATTCAGGAAACCCTTCAATTCCTAATAATACTCCGATCAACCGTACTGCTGCTTTGGACAAGGAAGGACCTAAAGGGTTATATTTTAAAAATTCTCCTATTGAATAACGAGAATACTCCTGTTTTAAATGGTTTTTCTCCTCCTGATTACTGTTCTCATATTTGTCAAGAAACGGCTGAATTGCAGCCGTGAGCAGCTCTGTTGCTGTTTTTCCTTTTTCCCATCCAACGAGCGGATACTGGAGGACTTCTGGGTGTTTTTCGTAATACCTCTTGGTCGTCAAAACGTTATTTACGAATATAAAATCCTTATCGGAAGTATTCATAAAGGGATGTAAGGAAAGGTGAAACTTCTGAATATAGGCCATGGCCAGTTCATGGGTATCCGGGATTCTCATCGCTCCTACATCTAAATAATTTCCTTGTGTGAAAGGCTTTCTCACGGTGAAAATCCGCCCGCCAATCCGATTATTTGCTTCGATGATCGTGATTCGGTAACCTGCTTGTTTTAACAATGACCCCGTTACAAGTCCGGCCATACCAGCTCCTGCAATAAGAATATGTTTGTCTTTCTTTTTAGGAGACAGTCCATTTCGAATGATGGACAGCAGATCCTCAGGATATTTCAGATCGTTAGAATTATTGAAGCGCATCATGTAAACTCCCTTTTTTTTACATTTTATGAACCGGGCGGCAGTGTATGAGAAAGAATTGTTTAGAATCGTAAATAAACCATTCCTCATTGAATAAGATGGTGATAGGAAAGAGGGAGGTCAAACCTATGCAAGTTTATGTGGTGCAGCCGGGAGATACATTGTGGGGAATTTCACAAAGGTATAACTCTTCCATCAGTCAAATTGGTTTACTTAATGGACTTAATGATTGGAATCGACTTGTAGTGGGGCAGGCATTGGTCATTCCCGAATTAGCGAAGGAATATGTTGTAAAGCAAGGCGACAGCCTGTGGGGAATCGCTCAACAGTTTGGAATTTCTGTTCAAGAGCTTGCTCAATTCAATCAGATTACCGATCCGAAGCTCCTCTACGTAGGCGATTTACTGCGTCTGCCTTACGTACGTTACACAGTTCAGCCTGGAGATTCTTTATGGGCGGTTGCACGCCGGTTTGGCGTGTCAGTAGAAGAGATTATGACAAACAATACTCTCTCGGATCCAGCTTTAATCTATGCCGGCCAAACCCTTTATATCC
The DNA here is from genome assembly GCF_022919095.1 of Halobacillus salinarum. Taxonomy (NCBI): domain Bacteria; kingdom Bacillati; phylum Bacillota; class Bacilli; order Caryophanales; family Bacillaceae; genus Halobacillus; species Halobacillus salinarum. Next base: position 2,453,833 of record NZ_CP095073.1, read on the forward strand.
CTGCACCAAGTTTACCCGCCATTGATGTGAATGCTTATACGACTTCGATTGATTCACAAGGAGCTCAGGAAGTATTATATTTAGGACGTAATTTTACTTATTTATCTCCATTTATGCACTCGGTAAGGAACGACGGCTCAGTTTCCAATATAGAGGACGCTCCGTTGTTAGAAGCTGCACAGGCGAATGATGTGGCTCCTTTATTTGTGCTTACCAATTTTGCAGAGGGTTCCTTTGATTCTGATCTAGCAGCGACCATCCTTAGAAATCCAGAACTGCAAAACAAAGTGATCTCCAATGTGTTAAATAAAATGGCAGAGAAACATTATTCGGGTCTGAATATCGATTTCGAATATGTCTACCCTGAGGATCGGCAAAATTACAACGACTTTTTAAAACGAGTGACTGAGCAATTACATGAACGTGGATACATCGTTTCTACTGCTTTAGCACCAAAGATCTCCGGAGACCAGCAGGGCTTGCTTTATGAGGCTCATGATTATGCTCAACAGGCTCAAATTGTAGATTTTATCATATTAATGACTTATGAATGGGGATGGGCGGGAGGGAGACCCTGGGCAATTGCACCGATCAACAAAGTAAAAGAAGTGCTGGATTATGCGGTCACGGTTATCCCAAGGGATAAAATTGTTATGGGCGTGCCTCTTTACGGACGGGACTGGAAGATTCCATGGGTGGAAGGCACTTATGCGCGTACCGTCAGTCCAAAACAAGCGGTGCAATTAGCTTCATTATATGGCGTTCCAATTCAATATAACGAGCAGTATCAATCCCCTTATTTTCGATATGCAGACGAACAAGGCCAGCAGCATGAAGTTTGGTTTGAAGACGCCCGGAGTGTTCAAGCTAAATATGATGTTGTTAAAGAGTATGGTTTAAGAGGGATAAGTTATTGGGTGCTCGGCAATCCCTTCCCGCAGAACTGGCCGGTATTACAAACGAACTTTACTGTTCACAAACGATAAAACCGAAAGAAGGTACTTCCTCCTTTCGGTTTTTTATTTTTGGTGCTTTAACTTTTCTTCTTCCTCTGCTATGACAAACGCTAACTCGTCATTCCCAAATACAGACAATACATTCAACAGAGCAGTGGTTGTAATTTCTTCTGCTTCTTCCAATGGAACGGTCGATTCCAAAGCATTCTGCAGGATTTGATTTTTGACCTGGGAAGGATATGCTTTTTGATAGAGCTGCTCCGCATCTAAATTGTGATTTATACACCACTGGGCGAACACAAGCACCATGGTCTTTTCATCCTGTTTGTATTGTTTAATGATCTGTTGTTCCTGTTCCTTTTCGTTCATTTAATTTCCTCCTGTCTATTTAAATCGTAAGAGGAGGTTAGATGGATGTCAATTTTTATACGTAGTTCACATCGCTATCCTGTTAGGGAATGCTTGCTTCATGTGTCTATCTCATAAAAAAGGAAAATACCCCGAACAGAACCGCGCTTATCCCGGCACCAATCAACGCGGGAGCCAGTTTCTTTTTAGAATATTTAATAACGTCCAAATCCATAATCGTACATAAGGTTACCGAGTTATCGCTTAAAGGAGAAGCGAAAGCTCCAAAGGTCCCGCTTGCAAAAACCGCTCCAATGACAAGCAGGATATTTACGCCGGCATCATGGGCAAGCGTAATCCCAAGCGGCATTAACAGACCCCAAGTTCCCCAGGAAGATCCAATAAAGTAAGAGATAACTCCGCCAAGAAGGAAAATGACCGGAGCTACAAACAGGTGAGGAATCCAGTCCACATGCCCTGTAATATAGTCCGAAAAGCCGAGATCTTCGGAAACTGCTGATACTCCCCAGATCAGTGCAAGCAGAAGGATAACGGACATTAACTCATTTCCGCCCTTAATAAAGTGACTGACTAGCTTGGACACCTTATATTTTTGAAACATGAAGTAGATAAACGCAAGGATTAGCGAAATAAGCAGGGATTCCAGCATCACCCCTAATGCATCACTGCGAATGAAAGCTTGAAAAACGGAATCCGCTCCTTTGTGACCGTCCCACCAGCTTAGAAAAATCGTCAATCCAAGAAACGTGATCAGCGGAAGAAGTAGATTCAGTGGTTTGATCGCAGTATCTTGTTCATAAGCTCTATGGCATGCATCCAATCCTTCCTCACCTTGCTGTTCTTCGGCGTTCTCCCCGGAATTTTGCTGCATCGCTTCATCCGATTCACTTTCTTTCGGCTTTTTAAAAAAACTGTAATAAATGCCGATTAAGATTAAGACAAGAGAAAAGAAGTTAAACGGAATGCTTTTTACATACACCATGTAAGGTTCTTGATCAATTCCTGCTTCTTGCAAAGCATCGCCTATCGTCGTAACCATATAGCCGACGAATGCTGTTGCGATAGGTACCAAGGCAACGACGGGATTCGAGGTCATTTCAATGGCAAAACCAATCCTTTGTTTCGACATTTTTAATCGTTTCCGCAAAGCCTTCATAATTGGAGCCACCGTTACGATGCGGAAATCCGGATCACTAAAAGTCCCTAATGTCGTAATCCACGTTAAAAACATCGCACTTTTTTTCGTTTTTACTTTATCGTTCACCAGATGAACGAATCCTTTAATGCCTCCCGTGAATTTTATCATGCTGATAAGACCTGCAAAGCCATACAAAAAAATAATAATGCGGATGTTGCTGGATTCGACTACATTATCCACTATATAGGATAAGGCGGTTTTGATGCCTCCTAACAAGCTTGGTTCTATAATATAGGCGCCCACAATTAAACCAACAAACAATCCAGGCTGGACCTGTTTCGTTAAAATTGATATAGGTATGACTAATATAAAAGGTATTAAAGCGACCCATGAATGATCCATTACGCTCAGCTCCCGTCTTCAATTCTTCACACTTGCCATTAGTATGAGTAAGTATGGAGAGAACATGTACAATTGACTTTTTCTAGAAATTTCATGTATACGATTGGAAAATGCTTGTGTATAATAAGAACAAACGTTCGTATTGAAGGTGAATTGAGATGGATTATTCTATGTATCCGCGTAACGATGTGTTGTGCATTGATATGCGTTCCTTTTATGCAAGTGTCGAATGTGCTAAGCGCGGGATGGATCCCAAAACAGCTCTGCTTGCTGTCGTCGGGGATCCAAGCCGGAGCGGAAGCATTGTCCTTGCTGCCTCGCCGGCATTGAAAAAAAAGCATGGCATCAGCAATGTCAGCCGCTATTTTGAGCTTCCTGATGACCCTCAGCTTGTGATCGCTGAAGCTCATATGGGCGACTATCTTGAAGTATCTGTAGAAATAACGAAGACCATTATGAATTACGTACCTCAAGAGGCGATCCACGTTTATTCCGTTGATGAATTATGGGTGACGATTACTGGTTTGCAGAAGTTATACGGTCCTCCTCGTGAGACTGCCCGGCTGCTGCAGCACCAAATCCGTGAACAATTCGGCATCGAATGTGCCATTGGGATCGGGGATAACAAGTTTTTAGCGAAAGTCGTCATGGATATTCACGCGAAAAAAGCAGACGACGGTATAGCCGTATGCCGTTATGAAAATGTAGAACGGCTGTTATGGCCTACTCCGATTGAAGATATCTGGGGAATCGGCCGCCGCATGACGCGAAATTTAAACCGTATGGGAATTGTTACGCTCGGCCAGCTTGCGAAACACCCATTGAAATATTTGCAGAAGCATTACGGAATTATGGGGGAACAGTTGTATTACCACGCGTGGGGGATTGATCTTAGCCCTGTCACCGGAAGTTTTATTAAGACGGAGCAGAAAAGCTATGGTCACGGCATTACACTGCTTAGGGATTATGAAAAAGAAGAAATCTATGCGTGCTTTTTAGACTTGTGCGAGGAAGCCTGCCGCAGAGCAAGAAGAGATGATAAGGAGGGGCGGACGATTCATTTAGGTGTCGGCTATGCTAAAGAAACCGGAGGCGGATTCAGCCGGTCGATGTCTATCCAGACCCGGACCAATAGTACAATGGATGTGTATAAAACTGTAATTACATTATTTGAGCGCTTTTATGATGGAGAAAGTAAAATTCGCAGAGTCTACATTTCACTCACCAATCTTAACGACGAAGCGGATATCCAACTGAGTTTTTTTAATGACCGCACAAAAGAAAAGGACGTAGGGGAAGTGATGGACAGAATCCGCGATAAATTCGGAACGACGGCTATACTCAGGGCTACCAGCTTCACGAATTCCGGGATTACAATTGAACGAAGCAATAAAATTGGCGGACATAATGCTTAAAATCGCGGTACATGACTGCTTCAGACTGTCGGGATAGCCCGGCAGTTTATTATCAAGCCTGCATGGACAAGGTTTCATAATGCAGGAAAAGGGTATGTAAAAATATGGATGTTAGGGGGTGGAAGATGCTCAGCAAAAAAGAACTGTGGAAGCTGCGGGTTGTAGAGCTCGTACAGATCAATATAGGAATATTATCCGTAATCGTTCTTTTCAACTGGTATTTTTCAAACGAATATCCCTTATCAATTTTTTGCTGTCTTATAGGAGTAATCTTGCTTGGTTCATTCATTGTATCGAGGTACCGGGAACAAACCGGCAAAGGGTACCGGCCGAAGAGTCTGAAAAAATTGAAAGAATACGAAAAAGAAAAAATGGGAGAAAAAAGGCGGCACCGGCAACATCAAATAGGAACCACGTTCTTTCTCCTATTGGCAGGATTATGCTTTATTCTGCCGTTTATTATAGATCTTCCTGCAAATTACGCTCACCATGACACTGGTAATTATTTATTACAGCTCATTTTTCCTTTGATCGGCTTAAATCTAGGCTCATTTATAAGAGCAAGGCGAATGGACAAGTCTGAAAAAGGACAAGCCTTGAAAACTACATTTGAATCCGGGATGAAAACCTTTGTACTAGGAACAGCAGCCTGGGGAGTCAGTGTAGTAGTCATTGTGATCGCTGTGCTTCTTTTCTCTTAAAAAAAGCTTATTTATAACAACGGTACACACGGCAGCCAATTGGTACATCCGCGCTTGAAATAAAGGCGGCATGCTTTACCCACAGATCATAATGCTCGACACCAATGTTCGCTGAAGGACTGTAATCCTGCTGATCCGCGGCTGCATGGGCGAGCGAGATGTCTTCTGCTTCTATATAAGTGAACCCTTTTTCATACAAAAGATCCTTCCACTCATTCTCACAAAACACCTGTTTCACACCATAGATATCGTGTACTTCTTGCTTTTCACTATCAGACAGCTTATTTTCAGCTGTCATTTCAATCATCAAGAGATGCCCGCCAGGCTTCAAAACCCTGTACAACTCTCCGATAGTTTTTTCAATAGATGTAAAAGAGACGACCGATTCAGATAAAACTAAGTCGAATAAATCACTGTCAAATTCCAGATTCTCAGCGTCTCCCTGGATGATATCCACCCGGCTCAAATGATCTTCAAATCTTTTTTTCGTCTTTTCGATCATAAGAGGATGCTGATCGACTGCAGCTACCCGGCAGCCAAATGTATGAAATAAGTGCCAGGCTGTCTGGCCGGTGCCGCAGCCGATATCGAGCACATACGTTTCAGGGGTGATTTTTTCCTCGTTTAACAAATCCTCCGTCAATGCAAGACCGCCTGGATGAGCGCCACCGATCCCAAATAAAGCTAATAAATCTAAATATTTATTTTCCATCGTTCTCCTCCATCCATCAGTTCACCATACCTTCAACATATGTGAAAAACTGCCCAGCGTGAGAAGAATTTACATTTAAGCAAGCAGGCTCATGGTAAACTAACTACATAAAATTATTTCAAGGGATCGATGAAATGAGAAGCATAAGAATAATCGTCCTAATTCTAATGGGCATCCTATTTTTATCAACAGGGACCTATTATTTAATGAATGCGAGAACCGTGCAGCTTTTTGGCGGGATCACGAGTAAAGTCAGCACAGAAGAAAAGGTCGTCGCCCTGACGTTTGACGACGGTCCTACTCAACTTACCGATTCTCTTCTGCAACTGCTGAACAACTATAAGGCGAAAGCAACTTTTTTTCTTATCGGAAATGAACTGGAAAAGCATATGGACTTTGGAAGGCAAATCGCAGGAGAGGGGCATCAATTGGGGAATCACTCGTACACCCATAAGCGAATGATTTTTAAAAGCCAATGTTTTATTAAAAAGGAAATAGAAAGAACAAATGACTTGATTCGTAAAACAGGTTATGAAGGCGAAATTGATTTTCGTCCGCCGAACGGGAAAAAATTGGCGGGGCTCCCCTATTATTTAAACAAACAAGGAATCGAAACCATTACTTGGAGTCTTGAACCGGATTCTTATTTTGACAAAAATCCGGATAAGCTTAATTATGTAAAAGAGAAGGTAGAGCCTGGTTCAATTATTCTGCTCCACCCAATGTATGATAAAAATGAACTTGAAGTTGTTCAGGGAATTCTGGAGTCGCTTTCCAAGGAAGGCTACCAGTTTGTTACCGTAAACGAACTTCAACAATACGAATCACGAGCTTCTAAGGAAAGTTAATGTAAAAATAACACCACCATAACCCTGAGAACGAAAAGGTTATGGTGGTCTGCTTATTAAGCTCTGGTTTTATAAGCAGTATTCGTTTGATTCAGTGTACTGTCACTGCCAAATAAAAAGTGTTTCTCCATGTCAGGAGAGTAGGTGGAGTTCACTGTTTTTCTTCCTACCGTTTCAGCTACTTCTCTCAGCATACTAGGAGAAGCACCGCAGCATAAACCATAGTAATGCACCCCGGAACGCTGCGCTTCTTTTGCCCATTCTGCTAACTCATACCTGTTGCAGTATAATGGATCAAGTGAAGTCGGGAAAGTGGTCTCCGTTGGAAGGGAGCAGGAACAGCCGCCGTCCGGCAGATTAAAGAAGGTCGGATGTTCTTCTGTTGTCCGGTATGGAATAGGCAGTGCGCCAACGTATCCATCGACGGCCTGAGTAATTCTTTCGATGTAAGGCTGCATCGTAGCAGGACCGCGGAAACAATTCATTCCCACCACTAAAGCCCCTTGTTGTTCAAGGAGGCGGCAAGCTTCTTCTACCTCATAACCATCCCGTAATTTATTTTCTCCCATCACGCCAAAGGTAATGACCGCCGGAAGTCCTTGCTTCTTAATTTCTTCGAGAGCAATTTTTGCTTCTTCGTAGTAATAAAAGGTTTCCCCGTTAACAAAATCGACGCCTTCTTCTTTGCACCAGCTGATCATCTCATGAAACATACTTCGAATGGCCGCTTTTGATTCTTCATCTTCAGGGTCGAACAAATTAGTATTGGAAATATTCCCGGCAACCAGTGCCTCTTCTTCAGGGTGTTCTTCCGCTACTTCCTTGGCCAGCCTGATCGCCTGTCTATTCAACGGCTCAAGTAAATCTTCCTTACCAATAATTCTCATTTTCTCACGGTGCCCGTTATACGTAAAAGCCAGCACCACATCAGAACCAGCAAGCATATAATCCCGGTAAGTCTGTTTTAATGCCTGTGGATTATCAAGTGCCACTTCTGGGACAAATGAGCCCGCCTGCAAATACCCTCTCCGTTCCAATTCAAATAAGTAGCCCTCACCGCAGATTACGGGCCCATCCTGCAATCTTTCTTCTAGAGTTCGCTTCATTACTATCCACACCTTTCCAAAAAATAAAACAGTCACTCTTCTTAAAATAAGAAGAGTGACTGAAATAATCATCAAATCCTCCTCTTATCTTCCAGATTAAGTAATCTGTAGGATTTGGCACCTTTTCAAAAAATGAAAGGTTGCCGGGCATCAAAGGGCCTAGTCCCTCCGCCGCTCTTGATAAGAGTCTTTATAAATTTGGCTTGCTAGAAATTATAGCGGGGGAGAAATTAGTTGTCAATCCATTTTCAAAAGATTTTGAAACGTAAAAAATTGGATTATAAAGTTAAAAAGGCAGCTCCTGCCCAGCGAATAAGGTGGGCTTGTCGAGGCAAAGTAAGAGGACCAACACTATAATTTTCAGGAGTGAAAGACAAGTGTACGATACAATTATTGCAGGAGCGGGCATCGCAGGTCTACAGGCCGCCATTCAATTAGGACGATACAATCGAAAAGTGCTGGCGATCGATTCGAACGATGGCAGGTCAACTCTATGCAGAAACTATCACAACATTTTAGGTTTCCCTGATGGAATCAGCGGTATGGAGTTGAGACAACTGGGACGTGCCCAGGCTGAACAATTTGGGGTGAAATTCTGTCTTGAAACGGTTGAATCGGTCCATCAAAATGGAAGGCATTTCTTAGTAAAAACGAACCTATGTTCCTACGAAGCAAAAACCGTTGTTCTTGCCACAGGAATCAAGGATAACCTTCCTGACTTTGAGGGATTGCGTGATTGTTTAGGTATATCGGTTTATGTATGTCCGGATTGTGATGGTTTTGAAATTACGAAGAAAAAAACCATCGTAATTGGATCGGGAGAAACAGGGGCAAGAATGGCTTGCACATTAAAGTATTGGAGCAACGACATCGTATTGATCAACCACGGACGAAAAGTCATTCCTCATGAGCTTGAGAAGGAATTAAAAGAGAAGAATATTCAACTTTATGAAACAAAAATAAATACGCTTATCCAAGAAAATGGGTATGTTCATAAAGTAGAGACGATGGAGGGGACAGTGATAACAGGGGAGCGGGCTTTTGTCGCAATGGGAGGAAACGAAGTTCGTTCAGACCTCGCGAAACAGATTGGAGCAGAGGTGAAAGAAAATCAGCACATTTTCGCGGATTCCAGAACGAAAATGACAACCGTAGAAAACGTTTGGGCCATCGGTGATATCGGCGAGCACTCTGAATTAGTAACCGCGGCCATGGGGGAAGGATCCATTGCTGCGATATGGGTTCATAAAAAACTTTTACAATAGTCAGTGAGAATCGTGGAGAAGTTTGATCAGCTTCAGGTAAAGGCTTGGAATACAGATTATACGATTGCAGACAAGGTGATATCCGCCATCAGATGCAGGTACGGATGTAAGATTTCAAGCGACATTTTATGATTAAAAAGGAAAAATTTAAAAGTTACTGGGTTTCATCTGGCGAAATCAACCTTCTTAAACAGCTGAAAGTTTTTGGAGAATAAGATTACCAGCCTGTTGTTCAACCTTTCTTTATGTTTATATTTTTCAAAAAAAGGAACATACCTTTTTATAGGATGAAAAGGAAGGAGTTTTTTCAAGTGGAAAAACAAGTGGAACAGCTGACCAAATGGCTTCAAAGTAAAGTCAAGGAAGCAGGTGCTGACGGTGCACTCGTCGGAGTAAGCGGCGGGATTGATTCAGCAGTCGTTTCCTTTCTCATTAAACGCGCTTTCCCTGAACAGTCCTTAGGAGTTCTGATGCCGATTAATAAAAAAGTAGAGGATCAGAGCGATGCGCTTGCTGTCGTCGAAAAAGCAGGATTAGATTATATTGGAATAGAATTAACAAAGCCTTATAAAGAAACGTTTTCAGCTGTGAAAGACAGCCTTGTAGAAAAAGGAGATTGGAACGATTCAAAATCACAGCTCGGCGGTGCTAATCTTCAGGCGAGACTGCGGATGAGCACTCTCTACACAGTGGCAAACAACTACAATTATTTAGTCATCGGTACTGATAACGCTGCAGAAGATTACACTGGCTATTTTACGAAATATGGAGATGGAGGCGTTGACTTAGTCCCACTGATTCATATGCGTAAAGAACAAGTCAGGCAGATGGGGGAAGCCCTTGGGATACCTGATTCCGTCCTTCATAAACAGCCTAGTGCAGAGCTTTGGGAAGGGCAGTCTGATGAAGAAGAGCTGGGTCTAAGCTATGATACCATTGATGCTTTCTTAAAAGGAGAGCAGGTGGATACAGAAGACGAAAAGAAATTAAAAGAGCTCCATAGCAAAACAGAACATAAACGCCAGGTTCCAGCGGGTCCGGATCTATAAGGAAGGTGAAGATCGTGCCACAGGATACAGCGCTTCTCATAATCGATATGGTGAACAAAATGAATTTTGAAGGCGGAGAAAATCTCTTTGACAACACGCTTAAAATTACAGAAAACCTCCAAAATTTAAAGGCAGAAGCTAAACAGCTCGGTGCGCCTGTCATCTATGTAAATGATAACTTCGGCCTCTGGCAGGATAATGTAGAGGAACTTATTGAAGAGTGTAAAAAAGGGCGGGGGGAGCCGGTCATAAAAAAAATCCTCCCTGAAGACGATGATTATTTTATTATTAAGCCTAAGCATTCTGGATTTTATGGTACTCAATTGGGAATTCTCTTAAAGCAGCTGGAGGTGTCAAATCTAATCGTAACAGGAATCGCTGGAGACATCTGTGTGTTGTTTACCGCGAATGACGCGTATATGCGGGAATTCAGCTTATGGGTCCCAAGTGATTGTGTTGCCTCAGAAACGACCGATGGCAACGAAAATGCGTTGAATATTATGAAGCGCTCTTTGTTCGCTAATATTTCTAAACAACAGCACACGACGATTCAGCAGGCGTTTGACCATTGACTTATGAATAAATATTCATTATGATGATAATGTAATTATTCTGTTCTGCCAAATTTCTTCACATGAGGAGAATGAATTATGAGTGTGGTTGTTCTTAACTAACCCCGTTAATTTTATACGGTCCTGAACATTGGATGGTTTTTGACATGCGTCGTGCAAGTCAATTTTGTGCTGTCTATATTCAGGAACAGTTAAGAACAAGCATAATCATAGCATTGGAAACGAGGATAAATCAGGCTATGGCTGCTCAGTCATAGCCTTTTTTTATGCTCCGAGCTGGTGGAACAGAACGTCTCTGGCAGGAAAACCAGAGATACCCATTCAACAACCACAGCCGCGAAAAGCTATTCAGCTTGTCGCGGCTTTTTTTGCGTCTTTAATCATAAACTTACGTGATGTCTGAAAAGGCATTTCATAAACAGGAGGAAAATCAGTGAACGAAAACACGTATCAAACTTTAAACTTTTATGAAATTTTAACTGAAACAGCGACTTATGCGTTAACTAAAGAAGGAAAGGAAGCAATTGAGAGACTTACTCCTTCTACGGATAAAAAATTGATTCTACGCCGGCATAAAGAAGTAGATGAAGCAAAAGCCATTTTAAATGTGAGTGCAAATCTGCCCATTCACAGTTTAGAAGACGTCACTCTCATGCTCAACCAAGGAAAGAAAGGGATGTACATTCGAGCCCGGGACTTTTCTGTGCTCCTTACTTTTCTTGACCATTGCACGAAACTCAAACGGTTTATGAATGACAAACATGACCTGGCTCCAACGATCAGTTTATATGCATCTTCAATCTCCGATTTGAGTCCATTGTATGAGGAAGTAACCGATAAAATCCGTCACGGTCAAGTAGATGATTATGCTACCAAAGCTTTAGGGAAAATTAGAAAGCAAATCAATATTCAGCAAACTAAACAAAAAGAACGATTGGAAGCTTCAGCAAGAAAGTATCAAAGCTATATGCAGGAAAATCGTCCGGTTGAAAAAAACGCACGCTACACCTTACCAATCAAAAGAGAACATCGAAAGAAGCTTAAAGGAACGATTATCGACCAGTCTTCTTCCGGAGCTACTTTATTTATTGAGCCGGCAGAATTGGGTGCACTGCAGGAAGAGCTGCAGCTGCTCCGGTTAAGTGAAGAACAGGAAGTGGAACAAATTCTCTATAGACTGACCAGTTTTCTTCTTGACTATGAGCAGGAGCTCAATGTAGCGATGGAAACGATGCTGCATTATGATATTATCTTTGCAAAGGCTAAATACAGCCGGATTCTCAAAGCAAATCCACCATCCCTAAGTGATGGAACCGGATTGAAACTTTGGAATGCCCGCCACCCGTTATTAAGAGAACAAGCCGTGCCGCTGCAGTTGCACATGAACGAAAAAGATCAAGGATTATTGATCACGGGGCCAAACACAGGTGGAAAGACAGTAACTTTAAAAACAGTCGGGCTCTTCTGCTTGATGTCGCAGTCAGGCCTGCATATTCCTGTTGATCAAGGTTCGACGCTTCCTGTATTTCAACAGATGTTTGTAGACATCGGCGACCGCCAAAGCATAGAGGAGAACTTAAGCACCTTCAGTTCAAGGCTTGTCAATTTAATTGATATTCTTCGTAAAACAAACGACCGTACCTTACTATTACTGGATGAGATCGGATCAGGCACAGATCCAGGAGAAGGAATGGGGCTTGCCACTGCTATTCTGGATCAATTAGCAGAAAAAGGGGCTGTCATATTAGCCACCACGCATTACAGCGAAATGAAAAAATATGCGGAAGAGAAGCCGGGATTCATGAACGGAGCGATGGAATTTAATATAGAAACGCTGAAGCCTACTTACAGACTCATGCAAAATACATCTGGTAAAAGTCAGGCGTTTGCCATCGCCCACAAACTTGGATTACATCCCGATATTTTAGAGAAAGCTTATGAAATTACGTATAAAGGGAAAACAGAATTTCCAGTAGATCGTGAGGAATTAAAGCAAGAGAAATACCGTAAACAAACGGCAATAAACCGCTACCGCAAACAAAAACCAAAAGATAACCGACTTACAGACGCATCGTTTAAAATGGGAGATAATGTTATCGTCCAATCTACAGGAGAGACGGCTATCGTTTATAAAGGTCCAGATGCAAAAGGGAATTATGTCGTTCAAATTAAAGGAGAGAAGGTTACCTATAATCATAAACGATTGAAGCTTCATATCAGGGCTGAAGAACTATACCCTGAAGATTATGATTTTGACATCGTATTCAAATCCAAAGAATACCGGAAGATCAAAAACCAGCTTGACCGCAAACATGTGGAAGGACTTTGGCTGGAGGAAGAAGAATAAGCGTTTACCAAAGATGCCTTGAGGTTAAAGAGTCCTAAAAGGATAATAAAGGAGCGTCTATGATGTCGGATCAGGAAATGAATCGCATAATAACTGTTCTGCATGAATGTATGGAAGCGTGCAACCAATGCTGCAGCGCATGTTTACTTGAAAAAGATGCCGCAATGTTAAAGGAATGTATCCGCTTGGACCGAGAATGTGCGGGTATGTGCTCCTATTTTGAACAGGCGCTTTCCCGCCGCACGCCATTTTCTTCTGAACTCGCTCATTTATGTATTCAAATGTGCGAGGTATGTGGAGAGGAATGTAACAAGCACGAGCATGAACATTGTCAAAAGTGTGCGGAGTTGTGCTTCAAATGTGCAGAAGAATGTGCAAAAATTGCAGCGTAACAGCAGAGAAAAAATGATACTAAAGGAACTTCCCTGTTTTTTTGAAGTTCCTTTAGTTTTTTTATGACGCAACGGTTTTTACTGTTCATACAGTAAACGATATGATTAAATAGCAGTAGCTAGAGGGGGTGGATGATGAATGGGGAGAAAAGAAGGATTTCCTCTCAAGGGTGAAAGGGTTTACCTTTGTCCATTTGAGGTGCACGATGCCTCTTCCAGGCTGGAACTGCAAAGAGACAACCGTGAGTTTTTTGAAACCTACTCCATGATGCGCAGCGAAGATTATTATACATATGAGAAACAGCGCGAATTAATTAACCAATTTGCTGAAGAAATGAAAAGGGATAACGAGTATCATTTTGGAATATTTACTTCCATCGATGAGAAGCTGGTCGGGACAATTAACTTGTTCCAAGTTATTCGAGGTTCTCTGCAAAGTGCCTTTATCGGATACTTTATTTCAAAGAAACACAATGGATTAGGCTATGCGACAGAGGCTGTAAAGCTTATTGTAGATTACTCGTTTAACCAGCTCGAATTACATCGCATTGAAGCGGGAGTGATTCCGCAGAATACTGCATCGATTCGAGTATTGGAAAAAGCAGGATTTCATAAAGAAGGCATTTCAAGAAAAAATGTAAAAATCAATGGACGGTGGGAAGACCACCAGGTCCTCGCCCTCATTAACCCTGATGACTAAGGTCATCCGTAACGATTAAAAAAGAGAGAATCGTGTTAATTTTCACATTGTCTATTGACAATCCATCAAAATCCGCCTAATATTTATATCAATCATTATTTTAAAATCTCAAATACTTGATATTCTTATCATGAGAGGTGGAGGGACTGGCCTTTTGAAGCCTCGGCAACGGGTCTGCAGCTAATAGCAGATACTGTGCCAATTCCAGCAAGTGGAAGCACTTGGAAGATAAGAAGAAGTCAATAATTACGTATACAATGACCTCTCTTCTTATCCTAGTGTTAAGCAGAGAGGTTTTTCATATGAAATCCGAATGGTTTTAGATTTGGAAGGAGGATATAATGGCTAACAGTAAGTTATCGTATGAGCAGTTTACTGGAGATCCTTTCGAAGACTGGAAGCCCGCAGATCACACAAAAGGTGCAGAAGAAGTATTACGGTGGGCTTATGACACCTATGGAGATTCGATGGTTTATGCTTGCAGCTTTGGAGCTGAAGGAATTGTTCTCATCGATTTAATCTCCAAGGTCAAGCAAGACGCGGATATTGTTTTCCTGGATACCGGGGTGCACTTTCCGGAAACGTATGATTTAATTGATAAGGTGAAGGCACGCTATCCACAATTAAACATACACATGAAACAGCCGGAGTTGACTTTAGATGAGCAGGCGGAAAAGCATGGCTCGGCGCTTTGGAAGAAACAGCCGGATATGTGCTGCTATATTAGAAAAATCAAGCCGCTTGAAGATGCTCTCAGCGGAGCAGAAGCTTGGATCTCCGGATTGAGGAGAGAGCAGTCAGTAAGCAGAAGCAAAACGAACTTTGTTAACAAGGATGAACGTTTTCAATCCATTAAAGTATGCCCCCTTATTTACTGGACATGGGATGACGTATGGGATTATATCCGAGTAAACGACTTGGACTACAATGTCTTGCATGACCAAGGGTACCCAAGCATTGGATGCATGCCTTGTACTTTTGCTGTCGGTGAAGGGGAAGATGACCGTTCCGGCAGATGGAAAGGCACAAGTAAAACCGAATGCGGACTTCATACAGCTGCTAACCAGTAAACCAGCTGTCGTAAATGAAAGAACAATAGAATAAATTCAAATAGCAATCTTTTTGAGAGGTGGAGAAATTTGTTTCAGGTCGAGAACAGCCCGTTTAATCAAGAGCAAACAGAATTATTAAATCGTCTCCTGCCCACGTTAACAGAAACACAAAAAACGTGGCTCAGCGGCTATTTAGCAGCCGGGCAGTCTGCAGCGCCGGTCCAAGAGGCACCGCAAAATGCACAGGCTGCAGATGCTCCCAAAAGCAGTCCAACACGTGAAATCACAATACTTGTCGGTTCCCATACAGGGAACTGCCAGGCTTTGGCAGAAGAATTTTCCCAAAAGCTGGAACAGAAAAACTTCAAGGTAAGTGTTTCATCAATGGACGATTTCAAACCTAAAGCCTTAAAAAAAGTAGAAGATTTATTGATTTTAACAAGCACGCATGGAGATGGAGACCCACCGGACAATGCCATTGGTTTTTATGATTTTCTACACAGCAAGCGTGCACCAAAATTAGATGATGTTAGATTTTCGGTACTTGCTTTAGGGGACAGTTCTTATGAATTTTACTGCCAGACTGGCAAGGACTTCGATAAAAGACTGGAAGAACTTGGAGCGGCTAGAATCCATCCTCGGGTGGACTGCGACCTGGATTTTGAAGAACCGGCAAACGAATGGTTTGAAGGGGTGCTTAATGAGCTGAATGAAGGGCAGTCAGACGAAGCAGCGCCGGCCCAGGCAGCACAACCCGACAACCCGGTGGCTGCTGAGCAAGAGGTCTATTCAAGAACCAATCCATTCAGAGCAGAAATTCTTGAAAATCTCAATCTAAATGGAAGGGGCTCCAACAAAGAAACCCGTCATTTGGAGCTCGACTTAGAGGGATCCAACCTTGTCTTTGAACCAGGAGACAGCATTGGAATTTTCCCAGAAAACGATCCTGTACTTGTAGATGAACTGATTAAGGAAATGGCTTGGAATGGAGACGAAAAGATTTCCATCAACAAACAAGGGGAGCAGCGTCCTTTAAAAGACGTCCTGACCACCATGTATGAAATCACCAGCCTGACGAAGCCTTTGCTTGAAAAAATAGGCGGACTGACGGGCAGTGATGAATTACAAGAACTTGCAGCTGATCGTGAACGAGTCAAAGAATATATTCATGGACGCGACTTAATTGACTTGGTCAGGGAGTTTGGACCTTGGAAAGTTCCCGCTCAGGAGTTTATTAATGTGCTTAGAAAAATTCCGGTCCGCTTATATTCCATCGCCAGCAGCTCAAAAGCAAATCCGGATGAAGTTCATTTAACCGTCGGAGCCTTAAGGTATGAATCCAATGGACGAGGACGCAAAGGAGTGTGCTCCGGACAATGCGCTGAAAGAACACAGGCGGGGGATACGCTTCCCATTTTCGTGCAGCGGAACCAGAATTTCAGACTTCCAGAAAATGATGAAGCACCCGTGATTATGATCGGAGCAGGTACAGGAGTAGCACCATACCGGGCTTTCCTAGAAGAAAGAGAAGAAAGTGGTTCTAAAGGGCAGACGTGGCTTTTCTTTGGAGAACAGCATTTTGTCAGCGATTTTCTCTATCAAATTGAATGGCAGAGATGGTTGAAGGATGGAATCTTGACGAAAATGGATGTAGCTTTTTCACGGGATACTGAAGAAAAAATTTATGTCCAGCATCGGATGATGGAACAAAGCGAAGAGCTTTATAAATGGCTTGAAGCAGGAGCACATGTATATGTTTGCGGCGATGAGAAGTATATGGCTAAAGATGTCCAGGATACGCTGATTCAAATAATAAAAAAAGAAGGCAATATGAGCGGGGAAGAAGCAGAAGCCTATCTCAATGACCTGCGATCAGAGAAGCGTTACCAGCGCGATGTCTATTAATCTAATAAGACTAAGAAAGGAGTACAATCATGACTAAAGATAGATTTCCCGAACAGCACGGACCTCCAAGTGACATGGAAAAAATTAAAGAAGACAGTAATTTTCTGAGAGGAAAGCTTGTGGAGCATTTTGCCGATCGCATCACGGCAGGAATTCCTGATGAAGAAACGAAAATATTAAAGTTCCACGGAAGCTATATGCAGGACGACCGGGATGTAAGGAATGAGCGGAAGCATCAGAAGCTGGAACCCGCTTATCAATTTATGATTCGTGTCCGGGCTCCAGGCGGTGTTGCGACTCCAGAACAGTGGCTCGCCATGGATGATATTGCACAGAAGTATGGAAACGGGACGATGAAGCTCACGACACGGCAGGCTTTTCAAATGCATGGCATTTTGAAGTGGAATATGAAAAACACGATTCAAGAAATTGACAATGTTCTGATGGATTCGATTTCTGCCTGTGGCGACGTAAACCGCAATGTGATGTGTAACGCAAATCCTTATCAATCCAATGTACACTCTGAGGTTTTTGAATGGTCAAAAAAAATCAGCGACCATTTAACTCCAAGAACGAGAGCCTATCATGAAATTTGGCTGGATGAGGAAAAAGTAGTCGACAGCCGTACGCCTGATGAAATCGAGCCTCTCTATGGACCGTTTTATTTGCCTCGTAAATTTAAAATTGGCGTGGCAGTGCCGCCTTCCAATGACGTCGATGTATTTACGCAGGACATTGGGTTTATTGCGATTTTGGAAGATGAAAAACTCATAGGATTTAATGTATCAGTCGGCGGAGGAATGGGAATGACCCATGGCGACACAGCTACGTACCCTCAGTTGGGAAGAGTGATTGGCTTTTGTCCAGCTGACAAAGTAGTGGATGTGGCAGAGAAGCTCTTGACGATTCAGCGTGATTATGGAAATCGCTCTGAACGTAAAAATGCCCGGTTTAAATATACGATAGACCGTAAAGGACTGGACTGGCTGAAAAATGAACTTCATCAACGATTAGGCTGGTCTCTGGAAGAAAAACGCTCCTACCATTTTGACCATAATGGCGATCGCTATGGATGGGTTAAAGGAGACGGAAAGTGGCATTTAACTTTGTTTATCCAAAATGGAAGAATTAAAGATTCGGAAGATTATCAATTGATGACAGGATTACGCGAGATTGCTGACATCCATACTGGTGATTTTCGACTTACTCCAAATCAAAATCTTGTTATTTCGAATGTCACAGATCATATGAAGCCAAAGATCACTGCGCTTGTTGAAAAGCATGGGTTGACGGATGGCAGACAAAACTCGGCATTACGCAGAAATTCAATGGCTTGTGTAGCCTTTCCTACCTGCGGGCTAGCCATGGCAGAGTCGGAACGATATCTTCCTTCCCTCATTGATAAACTGGAAGAAATTGTGGACGAAGCAGGCTTGCGGGAAGAAGAGATTGTCATTCGGATGTCAGGCTGCCCAAATGGCTGCTCACGACCTGCATTAGGAGAAATCGGATTTATCGGCAAAGCCCCTGGAAAATACAATATGTATTTAGGAGCCGGATTTACCGGGGACCGCTTAAACAAGCTTTATAAAGAAAACATTGGTGAAGAAGAGATTATCGACACATTGAAACCTATGTTTTTCCAATTTGCAAAAGAGCGGGAAGACAATGAGCATTTCGGAGACTTTGTGATAAGACAAGGGTATGTGAAAGAAGTCACCAATGGACTTGAATTTCATAAGTAGTCAATCTAGGCTTAAGCTTTCCAGCGTGTAGAAGAACCGATTGGTTCATTCTACACGCTTTTTCGTCTTTCCTGGAGCGGCGCATGAGCTTGTGATATTAATTTCCAATATACACCATGTTTATGAAGTTATGGTGCGGGGAAACTTTCCCACCTAGGAGGCGCCTATGAAAAAGATAGTAATTTTGCTTATGATTTTCCTGCTTTTTTGTGCGGCAGGCAGTTATATAGTGATAAACCAAGTAGTTTCAAAGAAAACTGAAAGACTGGTCGCTTTAGGAGATTCTCTTACCTATGGCGTTGGGGAGGAATCAGGCAAAGGATATACGGACAATCTCCAGAGACTATTCGATAAGCATGTATCTCATCCAGTGACAGTAAATAATTACGGAGTGCCTGGCCAGCAGTCAGATGGACTTTTGTATCAGGTAAACCATGTGAAAGAAGTAAGCAGCAACATTTCCAAAGCGGACTATATTATTGTTTTTATCGGAACGAATGATGTAATCAAAAGTAATGGTGGAGATTTGTACCCGCTTTATAAAGACCGAATCCAACAGGGTAAAGAGGATTATAAGAAGAATATTACTTTGATTTTGAAGAAAGTAAGAAAACAGAATCCAGATGCTCCTGTGCTTTTCCTCGGTCTGTATAATCCATATCCGTCCTCCGAGAAATTGGAGAAGGTGATTAAGGACTGGAATTCTTCAAGCAAGGAAATATTAAAACCTTATTCTCATGTGACCTTCATTCCTACAGAGGGCCTGTTTAAAGAAAAATCCAGAAAATATTTCAGCGATGCTTTACATCCCAATAAACAAGGATATGACCTAATTACAAAAAGAATTATAAAAGAGTATAACTTCTAAGCAGGAGGCAAGTGTCACTGAATAGCATCCCAAGACGAACAAAGATAAATAGAAAAATTCCGAAGATATTCCTCGTCCTTGGCACTGTCCAATGTAAGGACAGGAATCAAAGGTGTTTATCTACGATAAAAAATCCGAATGAAGGTGAAATTTTTTCCTGTAGTTTCACATTCATTCGGATTTTATTATGACAAACACTCCCTCCTTTATTTTTCCTTCAGTATGACAATAAGAGACTCCAATATAACGAAAGATGTAATGATAAGTGAGCAGAGTTTATCCGCACTCTTGGAACATTTAATAAAGAAACCACTTGATTAGTAATATTATTAATAGTAATATTATTACTATGAAAACCTCAACTCGAAAATCACCATTAGCATTAGCCGTTTTATCTTTATTAATTGAAGAATCGATGCACCCCTACCGCATGCAGCAAATCATGAAAGAAAGAGAGATGCATGCCGTGATCAACATTAAACACCGCACGAGTATATACCAAACGATTGACCGTTTAAAAAGAGATGAAGCTATTGTAATCAAAGAAAAGAAGCAGGAGGAAGGCAAACCTGAGCTGACTGTTTACCAAATTACGGAGAAAGGAAGATCCCTGGCACATTCCTGGATTAAAGAAATGATGGCGCTTCCTAGGGAAGAATTTCCGGAATTTCCAGCTGCCCTCGCTTTTATTATGCTGTTAACACCTGAACAAGCAGCAGATTTATTAGACGAGCGGAAAAGTGTGTTAGAGCAGGAACTAGAAAAGATAAAGCAACGGATTCTGAAAGCAGAACAACTCGGAGTTCCCCGTGTATCCTTACTGGAGACAGAATTTCAGCAGGTCACATTAAAAGCAGAAATCGATTGGGTCGCTTCAATTGTCTTCGAATTAAGGAAAGGATCACTTTACTGGAGCGAGGAATGGCTTAGAAAAATCCTTGAACAAATGCAAAGCCATACGGATAACAACAAACATAAAGGAGTGTAACTCGTGAAGGAAACTACGATGCAAGTTCTTATCATTGGAGCGGGTACAGGAGGACTTGCTCTCGCTCACGCTTTAAAGAAGTCTGGCGTGGCTGTCTCTGTCTATGAACGGGACAGAACGCGAATGGATGGTTTACAAGGATACCGGGTTGGAATTAGTCCTGACGGCAGCAGGGCCCTTCAGAAATGTCTGCCGCAGGATCTGTATGACACGTTTATAGCTACATGTGTGCGGACACCAGAACACTTCAATATGGTCACCGAAAAATGGTCGGAAGTGTTGTCCATCCCTGTGCACGTAGACGAGGATAATCCTGCAAACAGCGAGCGTTCGGTCAGCCGAATGTCCCTGCGCCAAGTTCTGTTGACAGGTTTAGAGGAGTATGTTCATTTCGACAAGAAATTTACCCATTATCGTCGTGGAAAAGATGGGGAAATCATCGCTTATTTTGAAGATGGCACATCAGCTGTAGGAACGGTGCTCGTTGGAGCGGACGGTTCAAATTCCCGAGTACGTAAGCAGCTTCTTCCACACGCACAGCTAAGAGATACAGGAATTATTTCCATTGGAGGAAAGGTGCCATTAACCGAACATACTAGAAAACTTCTTCCTGAAAAATTTATTCGCGGCATCACAGCGATCAATGCCCGAAAGGATTCTTTGGTATCCTTCATGTGATGGAATTTAATTGGGATGAAACTGGAGTTAAGGAAGGAATAGGCGGAAATGATGCCGAACTTTTATCAAAATGGCCAGGGCTTTTATACGACAATACTAGAGATTATATCATGTGGGGATTTGCCGCTTCCCAGAAACACTATCCAGAAAATGTAAGGGATTTGCAAGGCAGTCCCTTAAAAAAAATCGTCCAAAGCCATACAGAAAATTGGCATTCAAATTTCCAAACACTTCTAGAAGAAACGGATGCATCAACCGTATTCTCAATCAACATCCGCACTTCTGAACGAGTAAGTCCGTGGGATAGCAGCAATGTTACGCTTATCGGGGACGCAATCCATACGATGACACCTGGAAGAGGTGTCGGAGCAAATACAGCGTTGAGGGATGCAGCATTATTAAGTGAGCAATTATTAGCAGCTGTTCAAAGGAAAAAACCTTTATCAGCAGCTATTGGTGAATATGAAAGCAAAATGAGGGACTATGGATTTGAAGCCGTAGAGGAATCAAGGAAACAACAGGATGATTCAAACATGATGCATAAACCAATCATCGGAAGAGCGGCATTATTTTTTATGCGGTCGACTATGCGCTTCATCAACCATACGCCTCCGCTTAAGCGTTACATGACGAACAAGCAGAACAGCTTCCGTGGAGCTGATCGAAAAGACGAGTAAGAAGAGAGGAGCTTTTAATGAAAAAATGGGATAGAGAATGGGCGTACACTCCTCGCGGACGATTTGAGATTTTTATTAAAGGGGATGGTCCGCCGCTTTGTATCACTCATAACTATTCACAGTTTACTGACTCAGGCGACTATTATGCGAATTTGTTCACATTGAAACACAAGGTATTTCTTATTAATTTAAAAGAAGCGGGAAATTCGGATCGTGCAGAAGAAGCTCACGAATTGAGTTTGATCGATACAGTGCTTGATTTAGAATCCATCCGCACAGCCCTTAACATTTCCAAATGGTCGTTTGCCGGCCACTCCACAGGAGGGATGATCGGTCTGATTTACGGCATTCATTTTTCTTCCTCGCTTGATTCACTTATCATAACAGGAGCGGCAGCCAGGACTTATATGGACTCGAAAGACTGTATTTACAACGAGGCTCATCCTGAGTATGAACGGATGCAGGAAATTATGGAACAATTAAAATTGAAAAATTTGAAGGAAGGGGAACGAAAAAAGCTTACAAAAGAACGCACGAAATTTTCACTATATCACCCGGAAAAATATGAGTCGTATTTTTCACCTGCTATCGAAAAAAAGATCTCTTCGAGAAGGCTTGATTTTTTCGGCAGGGAAGCGCTTATCTTTGATGTTACTAAGCAGCTTTCTTCTATTTCAATCCCAACTCTCATCCTGTGCGGAAGACATGATAAGCAATGTCCGCTCAGTTTTTCTCAAGAAATGGTGAAGCTGATTCCTAAAGCCAATCTTGTAGTTTTTGAACAAAGCAGTCACTATCCCTTTTTAGAAGAACAAGAGAAATTCCTGGAAACTATTGGTTTTCATGACCACAGGCGATAAAATCAAATAGAGGAGGGGAAGAGGATGCTGAAGGTCTTCATGATCATGTCCACGATTTTACTAGAGATTATTGCTGTAGCCATCATTATTAAAAAAAGACAACAGATGCAAGAAAATAAAGGTTGGAAAAGTTTTGTGACGCCTGTCTGCTTTCTTTTAGCCCCTGTTGTTGCCTTAATCGCGTATTTGTTTAATGCAGCAGGAACGGTATCCTGGGCTTGTTTACTCGGATTATTTATCACCGCTGCATACTTTACTAAACATTTGCCTTCTCAAAAGAACCATGTCCATATGTAATCATCTGTGTTATAGTTAAATTAACATAAAATGGAAAAGAGGGTGCGAGTGCCATTAGTTTTGTCACGATGCTGTTGATTATCGTTTCTATCGGATGTTTTCTATACTTTTGGGGAAAGTCAGGACTCGAAATGGAGAAAGAAGAGGAAGATAAAGAAGAGAAGTAAAGGATCCCATTTGAAATAAAAAGTAGACAATACACTGGACGAACTACATAAGATCATGTAAAGTGATAAACAAATCGAATATACATATGCACTAGGGGTGCCTTTGTCTTAAAGGCTGAGATCAAAGTATAACTTTGGGACTCTTTGAACCTGAACTGGCTTTAGAACCAGCGGAGGAAAGTGACGAGAGTCAATCGATGGTACTATGATTATCAATAATTACCTTGATGGATAAAGCCGCTTTCTTCTAAAGAAAGCGGCTTTTTTATATGAAAATAGGAGGAACTAACTGATGCAGATTACTGCCGTAACCAATGGCGTTCTCTCTTATCAACGCTTACTAGCTATCCTGCCGGAAATTGAGGATGCATTAAAATATATAGTGATTCGGGAAAAGCAAGTAACAAAAGTTGAATACCTTCAGCTTATGGAGAACTTAATTGAAAAGGGAGTACCTAAACATAAATTGATCGTCCATCAGCATGTGGACCTTGCCATAAAATTGGAAATCCCCACTCTTCATTTACCAGAAATTGGTCCGTCTGTAAAAAACATTAAGTTCATGTATCCTCATTTAAAAGTAGGGGTATCTGTGCATTCACTTGCATCAGCCCAAGAGAAAGAAAAAGAGGGAGCAGACTATTTAATGTACGGCCACGTTTTTCAAACGGCAAGTAAAACTAATTTAGCTCCTAAAGGATTAGCGTCGTTAAGACAACTCACCGATTCTATTTCTGTCCCTGTGATTGCTATCGGGGGAATTACTCCATCATCTTTAGGACAACTTGGAAAAGCGGGTG
Organism: Halobacillus salinarum; assembly: GCF_022919095.1. Taxonomy (NCBI): domain Bacteria; kingdom Bacillati; phylum Bacillota; class Bacilli; order Caryophanales; family Bacillaceae; genus Halobacillus; species Halobacillus salinarum. The sequence continues at coordinate 2,477,842 of NZ_CP095073.1, forward strand.
CCCAAGGAGCTGCAGTAATGTCGGGGATCTTCGACCATCCTGATCCCCGATCGTCAGCAGAACAATACCAAAGGGAGGGAGAATTGTATGGGCAATCATTATGACGCAGCAGTTATTGGTGGAGGAATTATCGGACATTCGGCTTCTTACCAACTGAATAAACATGGGGTTCATACCGTGGTTTTTGAAAAAGGGAGAAGCGGGAGGGAAGCGACCCGGGCTGCTGCTGGAATGCTGGGCGTACACACGGAGCATGGGGTAAAGGATGCTTATTATGACTTTTGTGTCCGTAGTAGAGATTTATATAATAGTCTTGAAAAAGAGTTAAAAGACTTAACAGCAATCGACATCGGTCTCTCTAAAAAAGGGATGTACCACTTAGCTTTAAATGAGCAGGAAAAACACGCTCATCTCTGTAAACAGTCTGCCTTCCCGGCATTGAAATGGTTTAATGAGCACGAATTGAGAGAAAGACTCCCCCATTCCTCATCACAATTAGCAGGAGCCCTCTATTCAGAAAAGGATGGGCACGTGGAGCCGGCACATGTTTGTGAAGCTTTTAAAAGAGGAGCGTTGAGTTATGGAGGAGCATTGTTTGAAGAGACAGACATTTCAGCTATAGGTTCACAGGATGGTAAATATAAACTGAAAAGCACTCGCGGGGAGTGTACTGCTGAAAAAATTATAATAGCTTCGGGAGTTGGAAGCTCTAAATGGTTTGACGAAACTGGACTTGTAAATCCAATCGTTCCTACTAAAGGAGAGTGCTTTACTGTTTATCCAAAAAAAACGCTGATAACAGAAACGATCTTCCACAAAAGCTGTTACGTGGTTCCAAAAGGAGATGGACGTCTTATCATCGGAGCAACCTCGCTATCAAATAACGACAGCTCAGGGACAACCATTGGAGGACTCGCTGAATTAATTGATCGTTTAAGAGAAATCCTTCCGGGCATCCATGAAGAAAATTTAGCAGACTATTGGGCGGGGTGAGGCCAGGTACCATTGATCATAAACCTGTCATCGGGGAACATCCGGAACTTAAAGGATTTTACTTCGCCACTGGTCACTATCGTAACGGCATTTTACTCGCTCCTGCCACAGGAGAGTTATTGACAAAATTAATAATGAATCAGACGGGGGCCTCCGGTGAACATCATTTCTTTTCCCCCGCTAGATTCCAACCACAAGGAGGGACGATCCATGAGTATTCAAGTTAATGGCAAAGTGATCGAATTGGAAGATGGAGCATTCAGCATTGATGAGCTGCTAGAGAAATTCCAGTTGCAGAAAAAGATTTCGGTTGTCGAACATAACAAGACGATTGTAAAAAAAGAAGACTATTCACGAATTCAATTAACGGAAGGCGATCAGCTGGAAATCGTCCATTTTGTAGGAGGAGGATAAACATGTTAAAAATTGGAGACCACTCATTCGATTCTCGTTTAATGCTGGGGACAGGTAAGTATCCGAATTTTGAGATGCAGAAACGAGCCGTCATGAAATCTGAAACTGAAATTCTTACATTTGCAGTAAGGCGTATGAACATTTTTTTCCCCGAAGAACCAAACTTACTGGAAGAGCTCGATTTAGAGCAGTATTCTTTACTTCCAAATACGGCGGGTGCTGAGACTGCCGAAGAGGCTGTTAGAATTGCCCGTTTGGCGCAAGCGTCAGGGTTGTGTGACATGATTAAAGTGGAAGTAATAGGCGATGATAAAACTCTACTGCCAGATCCCTTTGAAACGATGAAAGCCTCTGTGCAGTTGTTGGAAGAAGGGTTCACAGTTCTTAGCTATACTTCAGACGATGTTGTACTAGCTAAGCGTCTGCAAGAAGCTGGTGTGCATGCCGTCATGCCAGGAGCTTCTCCGATCGGTTCAGGGAAAGGGATTATCAATCCGTACAATTTGCAATGTATTATCGAACAAGCAGCAGTGCCTGTGATCGTAGATGCGGGAATAGGATCGCCAAAAGATGCATCCTATGCGATGGAACTTGGTGCGGATGGAATCCTGCTGAATACTGCTGTGTCAGGAGCTGAAGATCCTGTCAAGATGGCGGAAGCTATGAAACTAGCGATTAAGGCAGGAAGGCTGGGATATGAAGCCGGCCGGATTCCTGAAAAGACTTACGCATCTAAAAGCAGCCCGGAAGCAGGGATGATTCAGTGACTGTAGAACGTTATTCCCGTCAGGAACGATTTCATCCCATCGGGAAAGCCGGACAATCGCTGTTAGCTCGCTCCCACGTGCTCATCATAGGCGGAGGAGCACTAGGAAGTGCTAATGCAGAAATGCTAACGAGAGCAGGAGTTGGCCGCCTCACAATCATAGACCGGGATTATGTTGAATGGAGTAATCTTGGCAGACAGCAGCTTTACACGGAGACAGATGTTCAGGGTTTCCTTCCAAAAGCGAAGGCCGCTGAAAAAAAATTACAAAAGATCAATTCCACTCTTTCCATACTAGGGGTGGCGGAGGAATTTTCCAGTGAAAATGCAGAGCGATGGCTTCAGGATGTTGATATCATCATCGATGGAACCGACAACTTTGAAACCCGATTCATCCTAAATGATGCAGCTGCAAAACAAGAAATCCCTTGGATCTACGGGGGGTGCGTAAAGAGTCATGGTCTCTGCCTGCCAATACTTCCTGGAAAGACTCCATGTCTGCAATGTTTAATCAATCAAATCCCACAGGATGGTGAAACCTGTGACACAGCAGGGATCATTGCACCAGCTGTCCAGATGGTGGCTGCCCACCAAACAACGAACTGTTTGAAGTTTCTTACTGGAAATCAAATGTCTAAAAAGCTTTTTTTCTTCGATATATGGAATGAGGAACATTCATTTATGGATGTCTCTAGCCTATTGGATTTTCGGTGTCCTACTTGTTCCGAGCATGCGACCTATCCTTATTTAACAAAAAGAAAAGGGGTAAGGACAGCAGTTCTCTGTGGAAGAGACACTGTTCAAATTCGTCCAGAGGAAAAAAACAGCATCTCGCTTTCCGTTCTCTATCAAAGGCTTGAACCAGTAACAGATAAACTGATCCACAACGGGGAGCTGTTGATGTTTTATGCAGAAAACACTAGATTTGTTGTATTTAAAGACGGAAGGACTTTAATCCATGGCACAAATGACATAAAGCAAGCGAAAAAATTATATCAGCAATTCATTGGTGCTTGAGTGCCTGGCAGTTTACGCCAGGTACTCTTTTCTTTTATTATTAACAAATACTTTCCATAGTTCAATACAATGACCACGCTAAGAACTTTCTTAAAATGTTATTGTTTTACCTGAAGATGGGGTTAATAAAACTAAGAAAAGGTAATTGTATGACTAAGACCCGCTAATCATGATTTTGAAAGAAAGAGGATAAGGTTCTGGTCAGCCACATAAACTAACTAGCAGTCGTTTGTCATAAAGAAAGCAGAGAAGGAAGGATTTTAACATGTTTGGAAACAGAAGAAAATCAGTAAGGACGTTCTTTTGGATGACCATATTCCTGGTTTTTCTAATCGCAGGTGGACTTTATATGTTGAATGAAAATGGAAATGAAAAGGAAACGGGTTCTAAAGATGTCTCTGAACCTAAAACGGAAAAAAACCATCATAAAGAATTGATAAATAAAATATTTCACTCCTCAAAAGAAGGAAAAGTAGAGTACGTTCCTTTTGTGATCGGTCAAGCAGACAAGAACGATGCTGCCTCCCAATGGGGAAAACCAGATCGAAGCAGCAGGCAGAATGAAAAAATATATGAAGATTATAACAACAAAGAAGCGACGCTCGGTTATAAGTATAATCTTCTCGTAGATATACGTTCCCATTCAAAGGACCTACATAAAATTCGTTACGAAGATCTTAAAAAGGTTAAAGGAGATCCTGATGAAGTTCATTATTATAAGGATGACACACATAATCAAATCATTCTTTACTATCAAGTTCAAGACCAGTATCAGTTAAAATGGATTCTTCCCAAACCTACTGATGCTGAATCTAACCCGCGTGTGGACCATGTTTCTCTAACCTATACAGATACAGAACATGAAGCTGATGCATTGATTTCCAAAATGAGTCTTGAAGAAAAAATCGGACAAATGATTATTGCAGGCACAGATGGTACATCCATTCAGCCAATGACCAGAAAATTGGTCGACCAGTACAAAGTTGGAGGCTTGATTTTTTATTCCGTAAATTTAACCTCTCCTTCTCAAACAGTCAAGCTGTTAAACCAAATGAAAGAAAGCAATAAACCGAATCGTTTTCCGCTTCTTTTAAGTACTGATCAAGAAGGAGGCAGAGTAACTAGGCTGCCGGGTAATTTAGTTCACGTCCCGACCAATCAAAAGATCGGAAATCTCAATAACCCTTCCTACTCGAAGAAGGTGGGGCAAGCCTTAGGTAAGGAAATGAAAGCCTATGGGTTCAATTTGGACTATGCCCCTGTTCTTGATGTGAACAGCAACCCTGATAATCCAGTTATTGGAGACCGTTCTTTTGGAGATGATCCTCAATTGGTAGCGAAGCTTGGGACTGCTACTATGGAAGGACTGCAGACACAAAACATCATTCCTGTTATTAAACATTTTCCTGGTCACGGAGATACTTCAGTCGATTCCCATCTGGAGCTTCCTAAGGTAAATAAAACTTTAACGCAATTACAACAGCTAGAACTGATTCCTTTTAAGCAAGCAGTAAACCAAGGAGCAGATGTAGTGATGGTCGCTCACATCCTGATTCCGGAACTGGATGGCAGCTACCCTTCATCTATGTCGAAAAACATGATTACTGGGATATTGCGGGACAACCTTGGTTATAACGGAGTGATTATGACAGATGATATGACAATGAAAGCTATCACCAATCATTATCATTTAAAAGAAGCTGCCATTCAGTCGATTCGCGCAGGAAACGATATCATCTTGATTGCCCATGGTCCCCAAAACGCCATTGATTCGATAGAAGCTATAAAAAGAGCTGTTAAACAAGGGGATCTATCCGAAGAGCGGATTAACCAAAGTGTAAAAAGAATCATTCAATTAAAGATGAAATATGGATTGACTGACGAAAAATCGGATCAATTCAACCTTTCAGACCTTAACCAGTCGCTCAGAAGCCTGCTTCAATCATCTCAATGATACACAAATCCCCTCGTGAACATCAGTTCACGAGGGCTTTTTTACATCCCTGTTTTTCGAACTGCTTCAGGAGTTCTCCTCAGTCTCATTTCCAATTGCTCCAGAGACTTTCCTTTCGTTTCAGGAACAAATTTCCACACAAAAACGGCAGACAAGATACTCATCAATCCATAAAAAGAGTAGGTTAATCCTCCGCTGAATTCCATCATCATCGGATAAGTAGAGGAGATGAAATAATTGGCTGCCCATTGTGCAGCCACGGCGAGGGCAACTGCCTGACCTCTGATTTTATTAGGAAAGATCTCTGAGATTAATACCCAGACAATAGGACCCCAGGACATCATAAATGAGGCAGTATAAACAATGATAAATATCAATGTAGCAATTCCAATGGCATTCGAAAATGCCATTCCTGCCACGCCGAACATTCCAATCGTCATCCCAATAGATCCTGTAATTAATAAAGGTTTCCGACCTAATTTATCAACGGTTACAATCGCAGCAACTGTAAAGACCACGTTAACAAGACCCATGATGATGGTTTGTACCATAGAAGCATCCCGGCCGGCGCCTAAGCTCTCAAATATACGCGGTGCATAGTATAAAGCTACGTTTATTCCAACAAACTGCTGGAAAATGGAGAGCACGATTCCCACAAACACAATCGTTTTTCCAAAAGCAAACAGCTTAGCTTTCTGCTGGTCAAAGGACTGGTTAATTTCAAATAAAGTAGCTTTAGCCATCGTTTGATCGTAAATTTTGTTAAGAATTTTAAAAGCATCGTTCTTTTTTCCTTTAGAAGCAAGATACCTGGGGGTTTCTGGTACCGTAAACAACAGCAGTAAGAACAAGACTGCTGGTATTCCTTCGGAAGCAAACATATAGCGCCATCCCAGATCGTTCAGCCATTCTGTCGTCTGTCCTTGACCAATTCCCCAGTTTACAAAATATACGACCAGCATTCCAAATATAATTGCAAATTGGTTTAACGAAACCAATGTTCCCCGCACGTGCGGAGGAGCGATTTCCCCTATGTACATCGGGGACACAGCAGAAGCAAGACCGACTCCAATTCCTCCGATAATTCTGTAAAAATTAAACATGAACAGTAAACGATACGTAGCTTCATCCGCATTAGGAAAGAACAAGAACTCTGGATAAGCCGAACCGAGAGCAGAAATTAAAAAGAGACCTGCTGAGAGAATCAATGTATATTTTCGACCGATTCTTGTTGAAAAATAGCCGGAGACGAGCCCTCCTATAATACATCCAATTAACGCACTGGATACAGTCAAACCATGTGCGAGAGAACTAAGATGAAGATGATCAGCGAAATAAACCTGGAGGGAGCCTTCAGCTCCGGAAATAACAGCTGTATCATACCCAAACAATAGCCCTCCAAGTGTCGCGACGAGTGTAATCAATACAATGTATACTTTACTTTTCATAGTGTGTTGAGCAGTGTATCTTGGACTGCTCTTCCTCCTTCCCTGCAACTGTAATCGTTTTCAAACATATTCTATCAACCGCTCGTTTGTTTGTACAGTGAATAAACAAAGATAGTTCTATCGTTTCATATAGAGAGCTGGGGATTGGAATACTAGCGATCTAGGACTTTCATCTATTTCTTCAGTCAATAATATAGCTATTGAAAAAGATAAAGAAATTGCTCATGAGGAGGTGTTTAAGTATAATTGATAATGAATTTCAATGTAGAAAGTAGGTTGGCCGATTGTTTTCACGTTTCTTTTCTTACTATAAACCTTACAAATGGTTATTTTTATTAGATTTTACATGTGCCGTATTCGTAGGGGCACTGGAGCTGGCATTTCCACTAGCCGTGAACCAGGTCATAGATAAACTGCTCCCTCAAGGGAACTGGTCTATTATCACACTGGCTTGCCTTGGGTTATTACTCATTTATCTACTTAACACTTTTTTACATTACATTGTGACGTACTGGGGCCATATGCTGGGGATCAATATTGAGACGGATATGAGACAAAAATTGTTTACCCATATGCAGAAACTTCCATTTACTTATTATGATAATAATAAAACAGGTCACAGCATTTCCCGTTTAACTAAAGATCTAGAGGAAATAGGCGAAGTGGCCCACCACGGTCCCGAAGATGTATTTGTAGCTGTCATGACTCTTGTTGGGTCGTTCAGTCTAATGGTAATGATCAATTGGAAATTGGCCGTGCTGTCATTTATCGTTATTCCTCTCCTCATTATTTGTGCGATTTATTTTAATAAAAAGATGACCTACACGTTCCGAAAAATGTTTCAAAGTGTCGCTGAGATTAACTCCCGCGTGGAAGACAGCATCGGTGGAATTCGAGTTGTGCAAGCCTTTGCCAATGAAAAATACGAGCAGAAAAAATTTCACTCGAACAATAACAACTATCGATCCACAAAACTTCAATCCTACAAGATCATGGCTCAGAATGTCATGGCTAATTATGTACTCATGCGTCTCGTCACGCTGTTCACCTTGTTATTTGGTACATACTTTGTACTTTCCGGGGAGCTGACCTATGGAGAGTTCGTCGCATTTATTTTACTGTCTAATGTATTAATCGGTCCGATTCAAAAAATAAATGCCGTCATTGAAAGTTACCCAAAGGGAATTGCCGGCTTCAAAAGATATACAGAAATCATTGATACTGAACCTGAGATTAAGGATTCATCCGAAGCCAGAGATGTTGTATTACAAGGCACCATTCAATATTCTAATGTTACTTTTGGATATGAGGGGTTGGAAAATGTCTTTGAAAGGACAAATTTACACATTCAGGCTGGAGAGACAGTAGCATTTGTCGGACCGTCAGGAGCAGGAAAAACGACTCTTTGCAGCCTGCTTCCCCGTTTTTATGATGTAAAAGAAGGGACGATTACGATAGATGGAGTCGATATAAAAGACATTACATTAGATTCTCTTCGTGGTCAGATCGGTATTGTCCAGCAAGATGTCTTCCTTTTCTCAGGAACAATCAGAGAGAATATTGCTTATGGGGATCTATCTGCAAGCGATGAAGATATTATAGAAGCGGCACAAAAAGCTAGGCTCGATGGCTTTATCGAGAGCCAGCCGGAAGGATTATATACGATTATTGGGGAAAGAGGGGTTAAACTCTCAGGCGGACAAAAGCAGAGACTAGCAATTGCACGCATGTTTTTGAAAAATCCTCCGATCCTTATTTTAGATGAAGCGACTTCAGCGCTTGATACGGAGACGGAAGCAGCCATCCAGAAGTCTTTAGAAGATTTAACCATTGGTCGCACTACCCTTGTAATTGCTCATAGACTGGCTACAATTAAAAATGCAGACCGGATCATGGTCGTGACAAAAGAAGGGATTGCCGAGCAGGGGAGCCACCAGGAGTTGATTAAGTCCCAGGGAATTTACAGTAAGCTGCACCGGGCTCAATTCGGTTGAACCTGGCCTTTATATGAATTAAAAATTGAAGCTTTTAGAAAACACAATCACGAGTTCATAACTTTCATCAACTTCCCTGTATTTTCAATGCTGTTACAGTTGAACACCCCCAAAGCAAACTTCGGTGCTCTTATAGAGGGCCCGAGCCAGAAACAAATGGTTCCTCAAGTTTCTCCCAATAAAAACGTGGCTTTATAGAAGTCTTAACTGAAAATTTGCCTGCCAGCTTACAGAACTCTTAGGAGTTGTTCTGTAAGCTTTTTATTTCTCATCATTAAGCTGAAGAATTTGGAATAACTATGGATAGCACCAGTAGAATCAAAAAATTCTAAAAAAATGAAACTTTCGTCATACTGGCGCGTATTTAGAGAAAAGGATTACCTCTCAAGCTGTCAACATAGGATTTTAGAGACTTTGTTTTTAAATTCGATTAGAGGAATGGAGGAATTTCTCTAATTCAAATGGAACACTTTTTTATTATGGGGGGAAGAACAATGATTGATGTAATGAAAGTAAGTAAAAGTTACGGACAGCTCGAAGCATTAGCAGATGTTAGTTTTCATATTCCAAAAGGAACTTCATTTGGGCTGGTAGGACCAAATGGTGCAGGAAAGTCGACAATCATGAAAATCCTTTCCGGCGTACTATTAGATTTTGATGGAGAGATAGTGATCAATAATCAATCAGTAACAAAGGAAAGATTGAATACAAAAAAACTGATTGGTTATATTCCACAGGAAGTTTGTCTTGAAGAGACACTGACCGCAAAAGACAATCTAATATTGTTTGGAAACCTGTATGGATTATCCGGAAAACAACTGCATCATCGAATAGAAATCGTACTGAAACAGATTGGCCTGCATGAACGTGCCAAAGATAAAGTAACCACATTCTCTGGAGGCATGAAACGACGACTGAATATTGGATGTGCTTTACTCCATGAGCCAACCGTTGTCGTTATGGACGAACCGACGGTAGGGATCGATCCTCAGTCAAGAAACTCAATCTTTTCTATAGTGAATCAATTAAAAGAGTCAGGCAGCACAATTATTTATTCCAGCCATTACATGGAAGAAGTCGAGCAGCTTTGTGATAGTGTCGCGTTAATTGACAAGGGAACGCTAATTGAATTTGGAAGGATGGCCGAAGTTCTTGAGCGTCATTCTAAACCTTGTATTTTTGTGGCAGGGGATGATATATCGAAGGATGATTTAGCTGGCATGGAGGCAGAAGAGAAAGGAAATGGATACTTAGTTTACACGGATCAGCCACTTTTTTCATTAGAAAAACTGATTAAAGAATTTAACACTAGAGAAAAGCAACCTCATCGATTGGAACTTTATCAACCGAAGCTGGAGGATATTTTCTTTAACTTAACCGGAACACAGCTCAGGGATCAATAAAGGGGGAGAAGCTTATGTGGGCCATTGCACGGACCGAATTAAAAAAAACGCTGCAGGATAAAGGACTATGGTTTTGGACGTTTATTTTGCCTATTATCTTTATTGTTGGATTTGTTGCCATATTTTCCGGCACAGAAGATGTAGAATTTAAAGAGTTAGTCACGCAAATCATTCCGGGTTACACGGTTATGTTCAGCTTTTACATAATGATTTCCATAGTTATCGCCTTTGTAAAAGATCGTGATAGAGGTATGGTAGCCCGGATTGCAAGTACGCCGCTTTCGATTAGAGACTATTTTATAGGTAAATGGATTCCGTTCATGGTGATCGTTCTGTTACAAATTGCCGTTTTATTTACGTTTGGTGTGATTGTATACGACCTTCCTTTGGGAGATCCTTTAGCTTTAGTAATCCTGTCTTTCATTCTTGCATTTCTTACTACCGGTTGGGGGATGGCAATGGCAGTTCTCGTAAAAACAGAGAATATGGGGCTTGCGCTTACCCAGGTCATTGCTCTTGGAGGTGCACTGCTCGGAGGTCTATGGATGCCGGTGGAAGTAATGCCTGATGTTATGCAGACGATCAGCCGGTTTCTACCTCAATACTGGGCATTAGAGGGCTATAAGGAAATCATGCTTAATGGAGGGGGAATAGGAGATATTTGGCTTTCTCTCTTCATCCTGCTGATTGCAGGGGCAGCTGGCGGTATTCTTGCTATGCTTGCTTATCCTCATTATTTAAAGCAATCGAGAAGTTAAGCATTCATATTGACAAAAACTGTCCCAAAGAGGGCAGTTTTTTTATGCAGAGAAGAGAAGTTTACATATTCTTTACCTTATTTAATCCTAACTTGACATGCATTTTATAATCATCATTTATGCTGTATGTAAAGACAGCAGGAGGGGTATAGTGACTTCCTATCTGGAAAAACGTAAAGTCATTCATGCACTGCGTTCTTCGTGAATTCTGCTGATTACCTTTCTAATTTCAGGAAACAACTTGTTCAAAATTAAACATGAGCTGCTGACCATTTAACTCATCCAAGACTTTTTCATTCATTCTAAACACTACGCGGCACATTGCTTTCATTAGCAGCTTATTCAGATTTAATGACACCCTATCAGAAAGGATGGTTGCTTGATGGATCGTACTTTAATAAAAAATTTTTATTTGATCAGGGAATTACTCGGATACCAGCTATTATTTTTCTTTATTACCCTTGGCATCATGTATGATCAAATGCTGTTCATCATTATTGGCGGGTTATCGATCCAGGCAGTACGCGTATTTATTACTAATGATCCTATGCAAAAAGCAGGAGTCCCCTTTAAGTAAGCTGCTGAAATTTTCAGCAGCTTTTTTATGTGCCCAATACACTTTTACCTAGTTTGCATAAAGTGGTATTGGATAGCTAGAAGGGAGGTTTTTGTGTAATGGCGCAATTGCCTAAATTGTTTGATGATGCTTTTTATGATTTTGTCAGATCGATTGATTCCTATTTTGAGAAATCAATTAAACAATTGAACCGCTTCTTTGAAGATCATACTTTCCCTGTAGATATGTACGAAACGGAAACTGAATTGGTCATAGAGGCAAAACTTCCGGATTATGAAAAGGAGCAAATTCATGTCAGCTTTCTTGGGACAGGGTGCGGATTATTGTAGAAGATTCTAAAATAACCGAATACGTGAATGAAAGCAGCAGCACATCTAATAAACAACAATCGCTGCAGAGGATGGAAAGATTTATTACGCTGCCTTTTATTATTTCAGAATCGAAAACTCACGTATCCTATACGAATGGTGTATTAAGAATCGTTACACCTAACCATCATCCTCGTGGACGCTATATTGAATAAAGGCAAAAAAAGAAAGGGCATAAAGATACACCCTTTCTTTTTTATTTTATTGCTACAAGTTAACTCCGCTCATATCAGGGTAACGAGCCCCGGATGCAACATTTTTTGGAGAAACCTGATCAATTCGCTCCAAGTCCTCCTTAGTCAGAGTGACATTTAAGGAACTTATATTTTCCTTTAAATAGCTTCTTCGTTTTGTACCGGGTATGGGGACGATGTCATCTCCTTGAGCGAGCAGCCAAGCGATGGCTAACTGAGAGGGATGACAATCTTTCTCTTCAGCTAATTTTTCAATATCTTCTACAAGGTTTAAGTTTTTTTGAAAGTTTTCTCCCTGAAAACGAGGAGAGTGTCTTCTGAAATCATCTTCGGCTAAATCCTCAAACTTTTTGATTTGACCAGTTAGAAAACCTCGTCCAAGCGGACTGTAAGGCACAAAACCAATGCCAAGTTCTCTGCATGCCGGCAGAATTTCTTCTTCCACATCTCTGCTCCATAAGGAATATTCCGTTTGAAGCGCAGTAATTGGATGTTCCTTGTGTGCCTTTCGTACTGTATCTGCAGCAGCTTCTGACATGCCTAAGTAACGGACTTTTCCTTCTTTCACCAGATCTGCCATCGCCCCAATCGTTTCTTCTATCGGTACATCTGGATCCACCCGGTGCTGATAGTATAAATCAATATGGTCGACACCCAACCGCTTTAAACTATTATCACAAGATTGTTTAACATAATCCGGCCTGCCGTTCACGCCTAGAAAAGAACCGTCTTCACTCCGTACATTTCCAAACTTGGTCGCTAGCACCACCTGGTTGCGGCGGTGTCTAATCGCCCTGCCAACCAATTTCTCGTTGTCACCGATGCCATACATATCAGCCGTATCCAGGAAAGTAACTCCTAGTTCCAGTGCATAATCAATTGTTTTCAAAGATTCCTCATCATCTCTCCCACTGTAAAAATCAGACATTCCCATACAGCCTAACCCTATTGACGACACTTCAAGACCTTGTTGTCCCAACTTTCTTTTTTGCACGCTTTCACATCCTTGTTCAATAGAATAGCCGTGACGAACTTTCCATTTCTTACAAGTAAAGTGTACCTAATTAAGTTAGAATCTTCTAACAATATGCTGTAAGACTCTAAATAAGATTCTTCCACAGATGGAGCAGAATTACGAAAACTTCCATTTGAAGAGGCTCTATAAGCAGAGGCTCTCTTTTTTTGGAAGGAGCTATATAATAAACGGGAAGAAGAAAAAATGTTTGGTAAACTTTCTTTTAAGGAAAGGGAATCCAATAAATATGATTTTCTTAGGAGTGATTGTAGTATGGATGGTCCAGGTTTATTACTTATCATTGTTCTTGGTGTAGCATTTATCATTATAGCAACAGCGAAGTTTAATCTTCACCCTTTTTTATCGCTGCTTATCGCTTCATTCGCAATAGGGATTGTAGCTGGTCTTCCTTTAAACGATGTAGTGAAAGCGGTTAATTCAGGTTTCGGAGATTTAATGGGTGGCATTGGCTTAGTCATCGTTTTTGGAACCATTATTGGCGTTATTCTCGAGAAGTCCGGTGCGGCTTTGCGCATGGCTGAAGTTGTGTTAAGAATAGTTGGAGAGAAACGGCCGCAGCTTGCCATGAGTGTCATCGGGAGCATCGTCAGCATCCCTGTGTTCTGCGACTCGGGATATGTCATATTGTCTTCCTTAAAAAAAGCAATCGCAAAAAGAGCGAAAGTTACGATTGCATCAATGGCGATTGCTTTGTCCACAGGTCTCTTTGCCACGCACACACTCGTTCCGCCAACACCGGGACCTATTGCAGCAGCAGGAAATATTGGTGCTGAAAATTACTTAGGTACAGTCATCCTGTTTGGCTTCATCGTATCCATACCGGCAATTATCGTAGGTTATATTTGGGCCATAAAAGCGGGGAAACATATTCATATTGACGAAGAAAACGAAGAAGAAGGAGATTATGAGGAAGTAATCAGTCAATTCGGAGAAATGCCTTCTACCGTTAAATCATTTGCGCCGATTCTCACTCCAATACTGCTAATCGGTTTTAGTTCTATCATTAATTTTGCAGGTTGGTCGGGTGCCGTGTTTACATTATTTCAATTCCTTGGTTCACCTGTCGTTGCGCTGTTAACAGGGGTGCTGTTTTCTTTATTACTCCTGCCTAAATTTGATGAAGAAACATTAAATAACTGGATAGGTGTCGGATTAAAGGATGCAGCTCCGATCTTATTGATCACGGGTGCAGGTGGTGCTTTTGGTTCGGTAATAAGTGCCACACCAGTAGCTGAGCTCATTAAAAGCATTTCAAACAACGATTTCGTTACAGGATCCCTGTTTATCTTTATTCCCTTTATCATTGCTGCAGCATTAAAGAGCGCTCAAGGATCTTCAACCGCTGCTATTGTAATCACGTCCACATTGATTGCTCCATTACTCTCTCAAGTAGGTATTGATGGAGCCGTACCTCTTGCATTAGTAGTCATGTCTGTTGGGGCAGGAGCAATGGTCGTTTCTCATGTGAACGACAGTTACTTCTGGGTGGTGAAGGAATTCAGCGGCTTATCCATTACTCAAGCTTACAAAGCACAAACAGTGGGTACTCTTCTGCAGGGAATAACAGCCATCATTATTACTGCGGCATTATGGTACATTTTCGTATAACGGTGAATAGAACGGGTTTGGTTGGCCAAATCCGTTCTTTTTTAATTCCATTTCTTCATTAATAAAGGTGTAGGGCAAAACTTTCTAATCAGGTCATTCGTCTATGTAGTAACTTCAATATCAACCTTACTAACGTACGACAAAGAAGGTAAGGGGAGGAGGTAACTATCTCAGGAGTCTGCAAAAAAGAAATAATACAAAATAATTACAAAAAAGTTACAAAAATACGTTTTATTGTAATGTTTCTGGGTAATAAGAAACATGTGAAAACTATTAGGAGGTTTTTATGTTTAGAAAATTGTCAGCAGTACTTATCGCATGTGTAGTGTTTACAACGTTACATACCTCAGTTTTTGCAGAAAATCATGGAGAACCCCCGGTGACAGATTTGGAGCAGAAGTTCAAGGACTTAGTGAAGCTGGAATATGGGGATCATTATCAAGTGAAGAAATATGATTCTATCGAGAGAATCGAGGAAGAGTTTAAGAGCATCATGGTCTGGCCCCTGGCAGATTATTATGTAGATAAAATCTTTTATGAAAAAGAGAGGAAGTTATATTTAAGAGCAATTGATGGACCGTTTCTACATGATATTGATAGGAGCAAGGATTATCAGCTGGAAAAAATAAATGACGGCCACTATAAGCTGACTCAGGAACAGGATTCTGGAGTCACCTTGACGATTGACTACAGCTATGAAGCAGGGAAATGGGTTTTCTCAAACCGGATGAATATTATTGGCTCGAATGAGGGAGGAGAACTTCCCGATACAGCCACTTCACTGCCGCTGGCTATGGCTATTGGCGGAGTACTCATGGCGGGAGGATTGGTTCTGTTAGCTTTAAGCAGAAGGCAAACTATTAAAAAATGCTAGATTTTTATTAAATACTTATGAGCAAGCTTATGTAAAAAATAAGCTTGCTCATATAAGTTTCAGAAACCTTTATTAAGATCTTTTAACTTGGCGGGGTATAAAGACTTCCATAACCATCTACATTCACATACCCTGTTAAATTTAGAGTGTAAGTTTCATAATTAGAAACGTAAACTGTTCCCTCATCCACTCTTTCTCCAGGAGGGTCTTCTGTTGGAGCGATCCTTCCTTCAGCGACAACATTGCCATCGCCATCAGTAATACTCCAGGATAATATTCGAGGAACTACGCTTGCTCCCGTATTGTTTTTAACATAATATTCAATTTTACCTTCTGTGACATAAATAGGGTCTGTATACACGACCTTATCATTTTCAGAGAGTATTACGTTTTCGTAATTACTATAAGCTGCTTTGACTATTCCTGAATAACTGAATGCAAAAGCCAATGCTAAAGCTAAACTAAGGGGTATTTTTCTAACCATTGATTCACACCTTTCGTTTTTATTTTCTGGATTACTTAAAGCGCTTACATAATCCATATCCTAAAAGATTAATAATGAAACACGAGAGAAACCTGGATTAATCATCTGATAAAAGAAATCTTTATTCATCCTTTTATTAAAAGGCAATTTATAAAATTTTATTTTATTGAAAATTCTTCTTTTCTCAGCAGGTCCTCAGGAGTTTTACCAATCGAACTGTGATGGAAATAATCCCTGATCTTACCGTCTGTTAAGTAGTTGGTCAGGGCAACCATCGACATCCCTTGGTCGAGTGCTAGATAAGCTTGTGTAACTTCTCCTGTTTTAACATTGACTGAATCGTGGTAGCCATATTCTCCGTAAGTACCTAACGCCCTTAAGACAAATAAATTCTTAAATGCCTGAAACGGAGCATATTCCATTGCTAAGAAGGTGGCATGAGGAGTTACGATTCCATTTGATTCGTATCCGTCCATTCCTAAAGGTGCGGCCCCTAATGCTGAATATCCGTCCGGGGTTGCTGTAGGCGAAAGTCCCCATGCTGGATAACCCTGCTCTTTAGCATATTCAATCTGGAGGTCAACATAGCGGTCATTATTCAAGCCAAGTCCGTCTTTACCTAATTCTTTCTCTTTCAATACCAGTCCTGGCATGAGAGCTTCAAACATGCTTCCACCCCAGCTAGGTACAAATTTTTTCCCCTTATAGCTGTAATGGCCTTCAAAAACCTCAACACCATCATACGTTTTCGTTACTCCTTCCGGCTGTTGGGACTGCCAATCCCAGCTCTCCGGCATAGTACGGTACATTTTCCACCAGTGTTCTTTCGGGACGTCCCCTTTCCCGATGGCAATATAACTCGCTACCCGCGGTTCCGTGTAGAAAGCTCCGTAGTGATGTTCTGTAACACTGCCTTTTTCTACGTCATAACCTCCATACATCTGACCGACTTCAGGGTCATAGAGCTTGCTGTAATCCATTGCCTCAACCAGCTGATCCGTCTTGTTAGAAAGGCTTGGATAGGCTTCGCCTGCGACAATTAACCCTGCAGATAACCAGCCGTTATCAACGGTAGAAATAAACTGTCCCCAATCTGTCTTTAATGAAGCATCATCCGTGTAGTACCAGTTGTAAAATAAGCCATTCCACTTTTTCATGTCTTCTAACGTACTAAGGGTTGTATCAATTCTAGATACAGCTTCCTTTTTACTTATTTGGCCTAATGTTTCAGCTGAAACCGTACTCATAAGATACATCCCAATATTGGTAGGGGAGGTGTATTTCTTTCCATTCCAGCTGCCATTTTCTTTTCTTACCTCATCGTAGGTGAGACCAGTTTCTTCGTCGGTGAAATCTTCAAAATACTTGTAGGTCTTTTTTGAAATCGCTTTCAAATGTTTAGAAAAAATAAATTCCTTCTTATGACTTGAGGAGTGGGCAGAGGAAACGGAAGGAAGACTAAAGCTAATCATGAATACTAAAGCAGCCAGCAGACAGACAATTTTCTTAATCATTCACACTTCCTTTCTAATAGTAGTGAAACGTTTCAATAAAAGTGTACTAAAAATAGTAGAGAGCGTAAACATATTAATCAGAAAATTGCCAAAATGATAACAATAGTCTACATTTTATGAGGGTTAATGTATTAAATAAGACAATAGTGCTAGGGAGAAACGTTTCTATAAACTTGATCTTTTCTAATCCATTTAAGTGAACGTAATGAAAGAAAAGGAATATAGGAAAGAAGGAATGATCGAACAATCAGATCACCAGGGGAGGCCGCTAATTGAACCATTCCTTCCTTCTATGATGTAAGTATACCAGAACGTTTGTTCTTATATAAGGGGTTTTATGAAATCTTAAGAAATTATCCATCTTGTAATAAAGTAAGTATTGCTCAAAATTTATTTGTTTCATTGCCTGAAAATATTCATTAATGAATCCTTAATAATTCTATTTATATTGAATTATTAATTCTAATTTTATAGAATAAATATAAGGAGGAGATCTAATGGATGTTTATTCTATGAAAACAAAAGAAAGAGAAACCTACCATATAGAACTGAAAAGTTCTCTCTTGTGGGAGGCTGCCCTTGGAATAGCAGCGTTTACCAATGAGAGGCTTATTGAAACGCTTGATTTGGAAAAAAAGGAACGAAAGAAAATAAAAGATTCTTTATCCCAGTCTTTGAAAGAAAAATTAGATGAGGTAAAATCAACCAACACATGGAAAGCTATACTCCAATTATTACATCAAGAAGACTTTTCCGACCTGTCTGCGTTTCAAGCCTACGTGAAAAATCTTCCATCAGAAGAGTTTAAAAGGATAGCCATTCCTCATTTGGGTCGAGATCAAGAAGGATTGATTTCAGAGATGCTCGACGGATCAAAAGAGGCACTGAGAAAGCTGCAGGAATCAACAAAAAACAATTCATTCCTGCCTTCATACTTCTCTTTTATTTTCAATGCTGATTTGGTTCAGGTAAAGAAGCATATTGTTGAAGTGATGAGTGAGTGGTATGAACAAGTGATTTCACCTGAAAAAGAAAGCTTGCAATCGATATTAGCCAGAGATTTAGCCGCGAAAAAAAGAATGCTTGAAAAGCTGCAGCCGGAAGCTTTTGTTCACTGGGCTACTGGAGGGATGGATTACAAGCCTGAGCCTGGAGTCTATTCGGTCATCATGATCCCGCAATATATCTACCGCCCTTGGAATGTGGAAGCTGATTTAGAAGGTGCCAAAGTTATTTATTATCCAGTTGCAAATGAAAGCATTACTCCTGATAACAAATATGTTCCCAATCAAATGCTCATACAACGGTACAAAGCTTTGGGAGATCAAAACCGATTAAAGATCTTAAAAATGCTCACTGAAAAAGAACGTACTTTACATGAACTAACCGAAGAATTACTGCTGGGAAAAACTACCGTCCACCATCATTTAAAACTTCTAAAATCAGCACGATTAGTATTCATAGAATCAAACCAGTACGTAGTAAATGCCAGAAACATAACCTCTTTACCTGAAGAACTTAAACAGTTTTTAGAACAAGAGTGAGGGCAGTTATATGGAAGATCAAGTAAGACAAAACAAGGAAGCTCCAGACTTTAAAAGAAACGTTCAAGTGTTTCGGTTTATAGGTGGAAATCTAGTTTCATTTTTTGGGGATCAAATCTATTTTATAGCTCTTCCGTTAATTATTTTAGCTATTACTAACTCTCCCCTCAGCATGGGGATCGCTGCCGCAGTAGAGAAGCTGGCCGTACTGCTTCAGCCCTTGGCAGGGGAGTTGGCAGACCGCTTATCTCGTAAATGGTTATTATTGTTTTGTGATTTTGGAAGATTCATCGTAATGGGAGTGATGGGGTTTCTTCATATCATTGGAAATCTCACCTTGTGGGAAATTTACACAGGGGCATTTGTATTTGGAGTATTGACCCAGATTTATAACACCTGCCAGTTTGCTTCGATCCCGGCACTTGTCCAAGAGAAAGATTTACAATTAGCAAATTCTATAAATTCAGGAATTTTTCAAACAGCAGTGTTCATTGGGCCAGGTGTAGGCGGGCTGTTGATTAGTTTATTCAACCCTGGTGTTGGTTTAATCTTGAACAGCCTCACATTTCTTTTTGGTTTTGTGATGGTGCTGAGTTTACGGCTGGAGTCTCAGGTGCGTTTGAAGGAGAAGGAAGGACGCAGCATACTTGATGGAATCCAAGAAGGATTTCAGTTTGTCCTAACGCAGAAACCGATATTAGTTACCAACCTTGCGATGTTGATTTCGGTATTTGGAACTACCTTGTTTTTAACCATGCTTGTCGTACATTTAAAAGCAGCTGCTGAGCTTACCGCTATTCAAATAGGCTGGGTATTATCCATAGGCGGAGCTGCCTCTATTATCGGCTCACTATCCACTTCAAAACTCAAAAAGCATTTTTCATATAGAAAAATTCTTTTTACAGCAGGATTCACTGGAGGGCTTTCCATTGTTTTGTTTGGAATGTCCGAGCATTTATTAACTCTTGCCGTAATGAATGCAGTGGGGCAGCTGCGGCATCAATCATGAGCCCTTGCATCATCACGCTTAGGCATCAATTAAGTCCGTCACATTTGCTTGGAAGAGTACAGGCGACAAGCCGATTTATGACATGGCTGCTCATGCCTGCAGCTTCTTTAACTGCAGGACTGTTAGCAGATCAGTTCACTACTTCAACTGCCATTGGTATTGGAGGAATTATTGCTGCAGGAGCCTCATTCTTTTATCTCCATCCGTCACTTCATATGAAATAGAAGAGTGGAGGAGGTACTTCTGCTGCTATACATAACAATAGGTTGTTAGCCTTCAGCATTCTGCGCTTTTAAACGACGTTCCGTAATAAAACCTGCCGCTAATCCTATCGCAAATGGAAAAATGGCCATATCTGCATCGACAATAAACCCTTTTTCTAAAGGTTCATTAAAATCGATGTTCAATCTCAGAAAAGAAAAATCGAAAACATTGCCGACCAAGTAAAGCAGTGCCATTGTTCCAATAGATACTGACAAAGGGATCCATATGAGTTTGTCTCTCATTGAATGTACTCCTTTTGATAAATATTTTTATGATCAAGCTTCGTCATTTTTTAACTTTCATATGAATACACACGTTAATTTTATCATGAATTATATTAGATTGGAATTTTTTAACACTGAAAATAAATTCGGATAAGACCAGGGTATTTTTGCATGAAAAAGTTCGGTGCTGGTAAGGAGGCCGGCACCGAACAACAGAATGAGAACTTGGTATTAAATAGAGGAAGGCACCTGAATAATGAGAACAAAAAAGAGAAGATCCGTTCTTGTTATTTGCTTCGTTCCAAAAAACGGATGTTGTTCTCTTTACCGAGGATTACTTGATCAGCTGAGTTCACAAACAGCCCCGTTTCCACAACCCCGGCGAGGCTAGTTAATTGCTCGTGTAAGGAAGCAGGGTGGGTAATCGTTGGAAAGTCGCAATCTAAAATGTAGTTGCCATTATCTGAGATGAAAGGATGTGAACCTTCTAATCTTAAAGAACATTCTGCTCCTACTCTCGTTATTTTCCGGCAGGTCACTTCCCAGCCGAAACGAATGACTTCAATTGGGAGCGGCCGATTTCCAAGCCCTTTCACAAGTTTGGATTCATCTCCTATAATAATCACATGCTTTGAAGCTTCAATCACAATTTTTTCACGCACGAGAGAACCGCCGCCTCCTTTTATGAGGTTTAGGTAGTCATCCACTTCATCAGCGCCATCGATGGCTAAATCAAGTTCCTGGATGTCGTGAAAACTCGTTAACGGAATGCCGAATTTATCCGCGAGCTTTTCTGTTTTTACAGAAGAAGGGACACCTTTAACCTTCAGTCCTTTGCTTACTCTTTTCCCTAGATTTTCTAATAGCCAGTAAACGGTCGAGCCAGAGCCTAAACCAATCGTCATTCCGTCCTCAATATAAGAGAGCGCTTCTTCTGCCGCCGATTGTTTACCAGACTCTAATGGATCTTGCTCTGTCACATTATCTCCTCACTTTCCTGCATAAAAGCGATATCAGGTAGCTATTACTTCTTTGTTTACAATGTATCTTGGCAATTGACCTCTTAGTACATCTGCTGCGTTCTGAGCGGTCTTTTGTTTAAGTTCAAGTTCCGATTCCTCTGAATAGTAAGCGGTGTGAGGATTTACAATGACATTCGGCATTTCCAGCAGAGGGTTGTGCTTTTCTACAGGCTCCGTCTCCAGTACATCAAGAGCTGCACCCGCAATTTCTTTATTCTTAAGTGCCGTGATTAAGGCAGCCTCGTCAATGACCGGCCCTCTTGAAGTGTTGATAATAAAGGCATTTTCTTTCATGTTTTGGAATTGATCCGTGCTGATCATTCCTTTTGTATGTTCGTTTAACGGCGGATGAACAGAAAGATAATCAGATGAACGGCATAATTGATTTAACTCCATCAGTTCGACCCCCTGCGACTCAGCAATTTCTGAAGAAACAAAAGGATCGTACGCAGCCACTTTCAAACCGAAAACCTTTGCTTTAACGGCAAGGGACTGGGGAATGTTTCCAAATCCGACTAACCCTAAAGTTTGATTGGATAACCGTGTAATGGGCTTCGCTATCTGAGGATCCCACGCGCCGCTTTTAACAGATTGGTTTAAAAGGACAACTTTTCTTGCACATGCCATGAGCAGCGCAAAGGCATGGTTTGAAACTTCATCTAAACAATAATCGGTCACATTACAAACCATAATGCCTTTTTCAGTAGCAGTCTGTACATCCACGGTATCAAATCCGACTCCGTATCTGGATATGACTTTGCAATGGTCAAGGCTTTCGATGACGTTTCTGGACAGTGGAGCATATTGATTAATGATCGCATCCACACCTTTTGCTGCTTCAATCACGTCATCTTCCGTTCTGCACTGAGCAGTGACAAGTTCAGCATCTGCTGTTTCCAGCACTTTCCTTTCAGGTTCCAGTGTGGGGTAAGTATAATCTGTTACCAGAACTTTGAATGTTGCCACATGATCACTCCTTTATTTTTCCTGCCATTCTGTATGAAAGCTTCCTTCCTTATCTAGACGCTGATACGTATGAGCTCCGAAATAATCCCGCTGAGCCTGCAATAAGTTGGCCGGAAGTCTTTCAGAACGATAGCTGTCATAATAAGCTAGTGCACTTGAAAGGGTGGGCACAGCGATTCCGTGACTTATGGCTAAGGAAACGACCTTTCTAAGAGCTGGGTGATATTCATTGGCAATTTTATTAAAGTAAGGATCGAGTAAAAGGTTGTCTAAGTTGTTATCCGTGTCATAGGCTTCTTTTATTTTTTGCAGGAACTGGGCACGAATAATACATCCGCCGCGAAAAATCATCGCAATATTTCCATAATCCAAATTCCAGTTATATTCTTCAGAAGCTGCGCTCATTTGTGCAAAACCTTGGGCATAGGAACATATTTTACTAAAATATAAAGCTTGGCGCAGTGATTCAAGTAGTTCTTCACGGTCAAAAGCGTTCTCAGGCTGTTCAGGACCATTAAGCACTTTGCTCGCTTTTATACGCTGATTTTTTAAGGCAGAAATGAAACGGGCATACACAGATTCAGTAATCATTGTCTGTGGAACCCCTAAATCAAGCGCACTTTGGCTGGACCATTTTCCCGTTCCTTTTTGAGCAGCTGTGTCCAGTATATTGTCTACGAGCAATGTACCTGGCACTTCCTTATCTTCTTTTGTGAAGATGTCGGCCGTAATTTCAATTAAATAACTGTCAAGCTCTCCCTTGTTCCATTCCGCAAACACATCATGGAGTTCCGATCCTGAAAGCTTGAGAATATTCTTCATAATAAAATAAATTTCTGAAATCAGCTGCATATCACTGTATTCAATTCCGTTATGGACCATCTTGACATAATGACCGGAACCATCGGGACCTGTATGGGCAGCACACGGTTCGTCATCTACTTTGGCGGAGATCGCAGTTAAGAGAGGTTCGACATGACGATAAGCTTCTGCTGAGCCTCCCGCCATAATAGAAGGGCCGTTCAATGCGCCTTCCTCGCCGCCGGAAATACCCGTACCTATAAAATGAACTCCGAGTGCGTTCATTTTTTCATTTCGCTCAATTGTATCTTTATAAAATGTATTTCCTCCATCGATGAGAATATCCCCTTGCTCTAGATGGGGGAGGAGGGCATCAATGGTGGCATCCGTAGGCTGGCCGGCTTTTACCATCAATAGAATAACGCGAGGCTTTGCAAGAGAAGCCACAAAGGACTCAATCTGTTCATTTCCTTGAAAGTTTTTCCCTTGACCTTCATTTTCTAAAAAGTCCTTCGTCCGTTGATATGTACGATTGAAAACGGATACAAAATAACCTCTTTTCTCGATATTAAGCGCTAGATTCTTTCCCATTACGGTTAAACCGACAACACCTACATTATTTTCTTTTGGCATGCATTAGTCTCCTTTTTATAAAAATTTGAAAATCTTTTCACTGTACCTTGTATTATACATAAATAAATTTTCATGTAAATAAATAAAAACAGAAAAAATTTTTCGCAACCTTGAAATAAAGAGGTTTGAAATGGGTGGAAAGGACCAGGAAAAATATTAAATTGGTAAAAACAGGTATAAAGAAAGCAAATATAAAAAAAGCGAGTACGAAAGCAACCTTACTTAACTTCTCTTGATTTGAAGGAACATTCAGGAAATTGGATCCATTATGAATATAGGGTTCAGAGCGTATTTCATGAGGGCAGGAGTTGCTGTCATCAGTGGAGTGAGAGGGGATAAATTTCTACGCTGGCAGGATTGTAAAAGGGAAACGATTCGTATAAAAAAAGAATCATCGACCATGAGGCTTGAAAAATCAAGCTGCCCAAAATCCTCCAGAAAGGATTTCACAAGCAAGCTAAGCTTGTAATTCGTGACAGGAAATCCTGATAGATAAACTGAAGGGTTTAGGCTGAATTAAAGAATGGCTTCATAACGAGTGGATCATTCAACTGCTTGTGTACGGCTTACAGAATGGGAGAACAATCGTCTAAGACCATTCATTCCGTTTATTCAACCAAGGAAACGGTTTGTCAGGAACAGGAAGATTTAATGCATGACAAATTGGTTCCCAGCCATCAGCGGCTTTCCATTCTACGAGCCGGTCAGAAGGTATTGCATTTCTTACTTCCTGATTATGCTTCAAATAGGCGTTTTTCATTACTTCTGGGTGATCCCAGTCTTTTGTACCTGTAAATTGCTCAAGCATGGCAACTAAATCCCGGCCTTCCTGCCAGTCTGGAGACATGGCTTTGCGAGCATGCTTAAGGATTGTAGAATCTACGCTTTCCCACCAATCTTCAACATTTTCACGTACTGATAAAAGAACAACAGCATCAGGATAATGCTCACTTAACTGCTTCCAAAACAAGGAAACCGGCCAGTCTACAGCAGCTATGTACTCTTCCAGAAGCTTATCCCAATTTGTGGAACCAGTTTTTAACGCTTCCTTCCAGCCATTCGCAAGGTTAAATGGGTGACCGGGAAGAGCACTCATATGACAGCAAGGGGCACCTAACAATTCTTCAAGTGTCTTCTTTAACGAACTTGTTCCCGTTCTCGGGAGGCCAGCACCAACAATTTTCAGATCCACGAAAAGTCCTCCTTAATTTGGCAATTTCGGTCTAGATTGATTATATCATGCCTGATTTTTGCGAGAAACGGTTAAGGGAACCTAAGGTCCGCTTAACAGGCTGTTCAATCATTGAGGTTAGAGAGAAAAACAGGGGAGGAAGATGAAAGAAGCCTCCAGAGGAAGTAGAGTCTTCCTCTGGAGGCTGAAGTTTGACTATTCAAGCCATTAATTGGCCTGCAGCTTCTTTTTTTTGCGCGCTTTTTCTTTCTCAATTTGTTTACTTCTCAACTGTCCGCAGGCAGCATCTATGTCTGTTCCGTGTTCTGTACGGACACCACATTTAATTCCACGATCCATTAAGGTTTGGTAGAAGGTAAGAATGGATTCCTTTTCACTTCGTTCATAAGGATGGTCAGCTACTGGATTATAGGGAATCAAATTTACATAAGAGAGATGTTTCTTATCTTTCAATAAATCCGCAAGCTGTTCCGCTTCTTCTTTATGATCGTTGACATCTTTTAAAAGAATATATTCAAAGGTTATTCTACGATTTGTTTTTTCCAAATAATAATCGATTGCCTTCATTAATTCCTCTAATGGATAGGCGCGATTAATCTTCATGATTTTAGATCGCAGCTCATTGTTTGGGGCATGAATAGAAAGGGCTAAATTAATTTGGATTCCTTCATCTGCGAATTCGTACATTTTTGGTGCAATCCCGCTTGTAGAAACTGTGATATGGCGGGCTCCGATAGAAAGTCCTTTCTGATCATTAACAACTCTTAAGAAGTCAATTAAGTGATCGTAATTATCAAAAGGCTCTCCAATCCCCATTACAACAATGTGGCTGACACGTTCTTCTTTGCCTTGTTGATCCAGGTGCTTTTGAACATTCATAATCTGTTCAACAATTTCACCGCTCGTAAGATCACGATTCTTTCGCAGGATTCCGCTCGCACAGAAAGAACAGCCAATATTACAGCCTACCTGTGTAGTCACACAAACCGACAACCCATAATTGAACCGCATTAATACAGTTTCAATGACATTGCCATCTTCCAATTTAAACAAGAACTTAATCGTTCCATCTTTTGATTCCTGTTTAATCTCTTCCTGCAGCGTTTCAATAGTAAACGATTGAGTCAGTAAATCCAGACAGCTTTTATTTACGTTCTTCATTTGAGTAAAATCAGCAACTCGTTTGTTATAGAGCCAGTCCCATACTTGCTTAGCACGAAACTTTTTCTCTCCTCGTTCAACGAGCCAGTTCGTCAGCTGGTCAAGCGTTAATCCGTAAATGGATTGTTTCATAAATACGCTCCTCTTAAAAAAATTCACTATTTTTATCATAAAGGATGAAAAAGGATTAAACAACAAGAAAGAGATTTACGAAATTTTCAATAAAATCTCAGTAGTGATGACAAAGGATTAACCTTTTATTACTATTGATTAATACTTAGTAGTAACTCCGAACATAAAATAAAAATACACACAACTAATATTAACAAATTGTCGAAAAATGAAAAGATATTTATTTAATTCTTTTTGTATTTATATCGAATACGAAAGAATGTCCACATTATCTGAAGATAGATGATATAACCGATAAAAGAATACCAGTGTCTCCATAATTCATTATGTTTAAACCACCCAACTTTTTCAGACCCTATTTCCAGCAGCATGGCAGCTAGTCCGCAGATCGCTAACATAATCATTCTCTCAAGCCGAGTGGAATACTTAAAAACAAACAGCAGAAAAACAGTGGAAAGAGGGAGAAGCACCAGTGTAAAACCAATATGAATATCAAAGACTTCAGGAAATGGACGAACAGGAAAAGAATATAAGCCCTTTGAAATTAAAATAAGATCAAGGGTAGTGGCGATGATGGCCGCTAGAAGCATTTGCTGAACCAGCACAGGCATGTTTTCAGGAAAATAAAATTTTCTTTGCCATCGCAGCCATTTCAATCTTTTCAAGATTTTCACAATAAAGATGCTGCACAGCTCCTTTCACTTCATAGCTTTCTCTAATGAGATAATGAACAATTGCAGGATCTTCAAACCAATCCTTGCCATCAGCCTTTGTATGAAATATGTTTTCCCAAGCATAATTTAAAGGAGGGCTGTAAAGCTTTGCAGAATTGTTGATTAATTGGCAGTTTTTTATTTTGCGTTTCAAGTTATTTCCAGGTAAATTTTCTCTTATATCATGAAAGAGTTGATTCCAGTAATCTTTCCTTGAACCCGAATGGGGGGTGCTCTCCGCCCATTTTGTTATCCTTTGCAGTCTGGATTCAGAAGCAAATAAGAGTTCATACAGTCGTTTACCTAACATAACCCTCTCGCGCAATGAAGCAAAATGCTGGAGCGTCTGACCAATAAGTTTCACTTGTTTCCCTGATTGATCTGGTAAAGGAAATAATATTTGATTGAATTTAAATAAATCCTGTACTTGAAATTCAAGAGTATCAAGCACTGTTTGTTGATAATGGTGGTTTTGGATTAAACGGCCTTCTAAGTAATTTTGTTCATTGACCACTTGAGCTATGGCGAGTGAGTAGTTATCGAAACTGTTCCAAAAATACTTCCAAACGGTTTCCATAAAGATAGAGACACCGAAAAAAGGAAGTAAATAAAATAATGGACGCTGCTGTTTTTTACTTTCTTCATATATTAAGAATTGAGGATAAGCATCTTGAAAGATCAGCCAATTCCCTCGTTCGAGAAACAGAAAGTAATGAGTCCTTTCTTCTGCAGACAAAATTTCCGGAAGAAATTCTCCTTTTAAGTCTGTCATGTTCCAACCGCCGTTTCTTGAGACCATATGTCCGAGAAATGCCCAATGGATTTCTGTGTGGTTCAAGTAAAAGCTTAAATAAGCCTGCGTACGGGTGAGATTATTTACATTGAACTGCTCGGTCTTCGCTTTGATGCTGTTAATTATTGATTGTTCATAGTCAGTAAGAGATAACTGGTTTCCGGGCAATGTGCTGTTTAGCTGATCCTTTAAATCTTTTTTCAACCTTTTTAAATGCTTGGGAAGAACAGGATGATGAAGAGACCATAATTTTTCTAAGTTTAGCAAGGAAACGCTCCCCCTTTATACCAAGACAAATGATAAAGGTTTGTCTATTCCATCTTATTAAGAAAAGAGGAAGCAAATGATTGTAATTACACTCGATCTTATTTATTAGCTGATTTTATTGGTGAAAAAGGATTTCGAATAAATGTACAGAATGGGATTAAAGAAAGGATAAGGAGCTGCGAATCATGAAGAGACATGAGATTATAGGAGAATCATCATTATAGACTCCATACAGAATCAGGCAGGGAGCAAGGAGGACCTTCCTTTTTGGTGGGACAGGTTATTTGGCTGTCTTACCTGAATACATAGGAAGAGGTTCAGGCACATGTATGCCTTAACGGCTGTTACGGAATTAATGCTTTCTTGTCTTTCTTGTGTCGTTAAATGTGGACGGCCGTAACCCAGTGATCGGGTATTATACAAGAGTATTCATTTTATACCATGGCGCAGAAAGGGCACAACTTGGGATATGATTGTTGAACTGACTGATACTAAGCGTATTATAAGGAAGGGGGAAGAGTATGAAAGTAAGAATTGAGTGGATTTACCGTACACTAAAAGGAACAGAAACCAGTTTCAGTTCAGAAAACATGAACGCCAGTAAAGCACTTTTGATAGCAGAGGATCTGGAAAAGTCAGGAAGAGTGGGTGCTATCTCTTTTATCGATAGCCATGATACGGCTTTAAGCATAAAAGAACTGCGGAAGTATCTTCAAGGTATCCAGACGGAGCCCCATAACGTCACGGTTTATTTCGATGGAGGGTTTGATATCAAAACGCATTCTTCAGGCTTAGGGTGTGCGATATACTATGAGCAAAATGGCAAATTTTTTCGACTAAGAAGAAACGCACTTGTCGAAGAATTATCCTCTAATAACGAAGCTGAATATGCCGCAATTCATCTTAGTATACAAGAATTGGAGCTCTTAGGGGTCCACCATCTCCCTGTCACATTTATTGGTGATTCCCAAGTCGTTATCAACCAATTAAATGACACGTGGCCGGTACTTGAGGAGGAATTGGCTCGCTGGGCTGATCGAATTGATGAACATTTAGAAAGGCTGGGAATTACACCAGAATTAGAAGTAGTCTCTAGAAAAAAGAATCGTGAAGCTGACAAATTAGCGACTCAAGCATTAAATGGAATCGAGATTACGAGTACAGTTGAACTTACAGAGCAATAAATAGGACAGTCTGCTTAAAAAGCCTGTCCGTACATCAAAAAGTATACTTTTATTTTTCATGCTCTTGCCTGCTGAATTCTTACCTTCATTTTTATAAACACAAAGTTCTCTGGATTGCGAAGTTGTGGCTCGATGCAACAGACGAGACGTTAAGTAAACCAATAAGCTTGTGCACTTTTCCTGATTCTGACAGCTGGATCTTTTTTATTAATTCTCGAAGATCTAAGAGTTAGGAACGCACTAATTAATAGAGATTAGAAGTTAAGGAGTCAAACGATGAAAAACATTTCTTACAACAGTATGAGTGGTACAAAAGATGTTCAAGCTTGTGCAGAACTATACTGCCATGTGTTTATAGGAGATGACTTTACGAATAAAGACTTTCAAATTTCTTTAGAAAACTTACATAAACATAGTATTTACGAGGGGTTTAAAGGAGTAAAAGCTGTCAACGAAAACGAGGACATCATTGGATTTGCTTACGGATACACAAGTAAACCGGGGCAATTTTACAGAGAAAAGTTAATCGAACATTTACTGGAAATCAAGCACCTCTGGCTGAATGATTGTTTTGAATTTGTAGAGCTGGCCGTCCACCCTGGCCATACACGAGAAGGGATCGGTACGAAGCTGCAGAATCATTTACTCGAGGGGCTTCCTCATCATACCGCTGTACTTACGGTTTCTGTTACAAATCAGCCAGCCTTCCACTTGTATAGAAAACGAGGGTGGGAGACGCTTCAATACAACGCACCTCTCATTTCTAAAGACGATTTACAAATGATTTTAGGGCTGAAATTGTCTTAAAAAAAAGGAGATATAGTGATGGAAGCTGGAATCGACAAAGCGCACAGCGGGATTCGTCTATTAGCTGACATCCTTGATATCAGTGGCTTCTGTGCGTTATTTTTTCTTATTTCAATGATTAACGGCAGCGAATATCCTATACTTTATCCTTTTGGGTGGGCGGTTCAGATAGGTTAC
The DNA here is from genome assembly GCF_022919095.1 of Halobacillus salinarum. Classification (NCBI taxonomy): domain Bacteria; kingdom Bacillati; phylum Bacillota; class Bacilli; order Caryophanales; family Bacillaceae; genus Halobacillus; species Halobacillus salinarum. The sequence continues at coordinate 2,508,133 of NZ_CP095073.1, forward strand.
CTTCTTTACTCTATCATTCTCCCAAGTATATGGACCGGGTATATTCTAGGAAAAAGAATCTTTAGAATTAAAATTGAGAAAGCAAACGGAAAGGCCGTTACTTTCTTTGATATGTTCATACGTGAATGCATAGGAAAATTTATTTTCGGTTACCTTTCATTTGGAATGACTACTGTCATTAGTGGACTTATGATTACTTTCAGAAAAGACAGAAGAGCGATTCACGACTTTTTAGCAGGTACAATGGTGAATAATGATTGGAATATTAAATAGGCACGGCAATGGATGAAGAAGACCATAAGACCCCTCCTGCTTTTATCCATCTGTTCTTAAGCATTGAGTAAATATTCATTAAACTTTATTATGAATAGTAAGCAAACCGTTTCTTTACAATTTAATTCAAACTAGAGTATAAAAGGGGAAACGCCATGGATGCTTTAGACATAGTTGACAACTTGCATAAATTAAAACCAGTATTTCAGCCTATCATTAGTGCCATAAGACATGATGTTATAGGATATGAAGTACTTGGCCGAATCGAAGAGAATAATGATTGGGTGGGGTTAAGTTCTTTTTTCCATGATAATGATGTCCCTGAAGAATTCAAAGTGGACGTAGACCAGCACCTTCTGCAAATCGCCATGGAAGAAATGCTTACCTCTAACATAGATGGGCTGCTATTTATTAACAGAAGTGCCAAACAACTGATGGTTCATGATGGGGAAGACCTCCTGGAGACGCTTCTTTTATTCGAACAAAAAGGTTTTTCCATGAACAGAGTCGTCGTAGAAGTGACAGAACACGATTTTGAAGAAGATTTTCAGGAACTTAGTCATCTGCTGCTATATTACAAAACATTTGGTATCCAAATAGCGATCGACCACGTAGGTGCCAAAAGTTCGAATATTGATCGCATCCGTCAGTTGGAACCGCACATCTTAAAAATCAATACAAGAATCATTCGTCATTCTGATTCAGATGGCTTTCAGGACATTATGTATTCTCTTTCGATGTTAGCTAGAAAAATAGGTTCAGCGTTACTGTTTGACAATATTGAAGATGATTACCAGCTTTACTTTGCTTGGAAGAACGGCGGCCGTTATTACCAAGGTGATTACCTTGCACAACCTGACTTTCAATTTGTTTCCAAAAATTCTCTTGCCCTTAACATTGGAAAAAGAATCGAACGTTACATTAACAGGGAAAAGTCGTTAATTGAACAACGGTTAGCGTTTATACTCTCCTGGGAACAAAAAATTAAGGAATTGCTTCCTAAATGGACAGGGCAGAAGGATGTAGACCCTTTTATAGAATTAATTACCCATCAATTTAATGAAGAATGTTTTCGGATGTTCATTTGCAACAGTGACGGCCAGCAAATCTCCTCCAACTTTAGAAAAAAAGGAAACTCGTGGAATAGAGAACCGGATAAAAAAGGGTCAAATTGGGCATTCCGTCCATACTTTCTGGAAAACGTTATGCAAATGAAAACATGGGGAAAAGGCATCCTGTCCGATATCTATTCAGATATAGATACCAAGGAAATGATACGAACTTTTAGTTACCCATTAACGGATCAGTACTTCTTGTTCGTGGACATTCGTTATGCTTACCTTTATGATCATGAGAGTTTACTAATCTAGCTGTATTATTTCGAACTGGGAGGGATCTTCACAGAAAAACTCCCAACGTTGTTGATAAACCTTGGGAGTTGTGGCAATTATTGATCATCCGCTAAGCGGAAACCGCTGAATTGCCATCTCATATCAGGATAGAAAAAATTTCGATAGGTGAGGCGGATATGCGACCTTGGCGTCACACAAGATCCCCCTTTTAATACAAATTGGTTCGCCATAAACTTAGCATTATATTCTCCCAGCGAACCGGCTAACGGTTTGCTCCTTGGATAGGGGACATAGGGGCTCTGCGTCCACTCCCAAACATCTCCGAATGCTTTATGGAACGCAGCTTCTTCACTATAGTGAGAATGCGGCTGGTAGTAACCATCTTCCATAAAGTGACCATCCAACGTATGGGTTTCCAACGCATACTCCCATTCCTGTTCTGTTGGAAGCCTCTTTCCTGCCCAACGTGCATAAGCATCAGCTTCATAATAGCTCACATGCGAAACAGGCGCATTTAAATCTAACTTCGTTAATCCAGCCAGAGTATAGCTATACCATTCTCCCTCCTGTTTTTCCCAGTATTGAGGATGCCCCCAATGTTCCTGATGTACTTTCTGCCAGCCATCCGACAGCCAATGTTCCGGATGTTCATAGCCACCATCATTGATAAACTGGATAAATTCCCAGTTGGTTACTGGTCGGTTAGCCAATTGATAAGGTGCGAGATATGTCTTGTGGCGAGGGTTTTCATTGTCAAAGCAAAATCCTTCACCGTCATATCCTACCTGCACGAGTCCTCCATCAATTTTTTCAAACTGAAGTGCCGGCACACTTTCATGCGGATGTTGGTTGTTATGAAAAGCCGGATAGAGGGGATTAAAGGAAAAATTATATTTAATGTCCATTAGAATCAGTTCTTGATGCTGCTGTTCATGTTGAAGCCCGATTTCTACCAGTTCCTGTATCTCCTTTTTTTCTCCATGAGTAACTAGTAATTTACTCATTGTTTGATCGACACGCTTGCGGTATTCCATCGTTTCATCAACAGTGGGGCGGGTGATAAGTCCTCGCCTGGCCTGTGGATGAGGAGTTCCTACCGTTTCATAATAGGAATTAAATAAGTAAAGGAACTCTTCATTAAAGTGCTGATAGTCAGGAACAAACTTTTCTAATATAAACTTCTCAAAAAACCAGGTTGTATGGGCCAGGTGCCATTTAGCAGGGCTGACATGAGGGGCAGCCTGTACGACAAAATCCTCCGTTTTTAGGTTAGACACGAGTTTTTCACTATAGTTTCGCACTTTCTGATACTGGTTTTGAAGATTAACTTCTGTAGTCGTTTGCATGTGTATCCACTCCTATTTTTTGATCTCCACTTCCTTTAACCCTTCATTCAAGTAAAAGTGCATTATTAACCGTTTTTCCCCATCTCTCCTAATCTCAATCGCAAACTTGTATTTATTAAATCACGCTTTTCTTTTTGCTTGAATAGAATTTCGTTGTAGATTTTTACTTTGAGAAAAATCTGCTGGAGAACTAGAAGTAATTCCTCTTACGGTCGAAATCGACTGCAATATCATGAAAAATAGAACGGGGAACCCCGCTACGGTTGCCATTTGCTTGACCGCGTCTACACCAGTAATTTCTCCTCCTGTACCTGCTGTAATCGTCAGCAAAGCCATCAATCCCATTACCACCCCCCAAAAAATTTTCACTTTAGCCGGAGGCTCCGGGTCTAAAATCGTGTTTCCAGTCGTCGTTAAGGATGAAATTGTCGTCGTCAGGGAATCAGCAAGGGTTGTAAAAGAAATGAAGATCGTCAACAGCATCAGCCAGCTGATAATAACTGCCAAGGGAAAATGTTCAAGAAATGCAAAAAGCGACAGTTCCAGCCCGCCTTCCTGGTTATGAATTAAATTCCAAAGCTGGCCGTCTCCTTTCCAGTCAAAATAAATCGCACTTCCACCAAATGCCCAGAACCACAGCATTCCAAAAGCAGCGGGGAGGAGGAGATTGACGACTACAAATTCCCGAATCGTTCTGCCATAGGCTAGTCTAGCTAAAAACATCCCGGTAACAGGCGCATAAGCAAGCCAAATGGACCAGTTAAATATCGGCCACCACCTCGGCCAGTCCGAACCTTTCATTGCACTCATCCATAAAAATCGTTCAGGAAGATGAGTGAGAAAATAGCCGGTCGATTGAGTTCCTAAATTTAATATAAATACTGTTGGACCAAACACAAAGACAAACAGCAGTAATAAAAGGAATACTTTTGTATTTTGATCGGCTAAAAACCGTATACCTCTCTGCAAGCCTGTATAACTAGAAATTATGTAAGTGATGGTAATCACAATGACAAGAGAGCCCCATAAAACAGGGCCGGTGCTTAAGCCTGTCAAGTGACCAATACCGCTTCCAATCTGGAGCACTCCTTCGCCTAGAACAGCAGCCATACCTCCAGCGATTGCAAACATTGTCAAACAATCGACAAGCGTCCCTGTGATTCCAAAAGCTCTTTTCCCAATTAACGGATACAGCGTAGAACTGATTGCATAAGGAAGCTGTAAATTATAATGGGCATAAGCTACGGCAATTCCCGATAGTACATAAATCGCATAAGGGGCAAGCGTCCAGTGATTCAAACTCGTTGATATTGCAAATACCCCGGCTTGCTCTGTACCGGGCTTAATCCCTAATGCTTGAGGGGGCTGGCTGAAATGGTTGATCGGTTCGGCCAGCCCCCAAAATAGGATTCCAACACCAATTCCCGCAGTAAGAGAAATGGCGAACCACGTCCATTTATTTACAATCGGGCGGGCCTGTTTTCCTCCAAATTTGATATCTCCATATTTAGAGAAGCCAAAATATAAACAAAGGAATATCAACGAAAATACAGTTAAATTGAACAGCCAGCCAAAATTAATAAAGGCAAAATTAACAATCTTTGTTTGAATATCATAGAAACTCTGCGGAAAAAATACTCCAATTAAAACAGTAACCAACAACAAGACAGCCATAGGGAGGAACACGTTCCACCTGATTTTCTTCTCTTCCATTCTCGTCTCACACTCTTCCCTTCTAATCTGCAATCTGAGTAACGGTTACCCTAACCACTTGAAAAACAAACCTTCTACATTTAAAGAAGGTCAATGGTTGACGATGAAATATATATTTCATAAACTTTATTTATATGAAACATCTATTTCAAAAAGGAGATGTCGAAGATTCCACAACTATCACCCTTACTCTTTGAAAACGCAACAAGGTCCAGAGATTTTTTTGACCATGCCAAAGAGGTTATTCCCGGAGGAGTAACAGCTCAAATTAAACATTTTGATCCGCATCCAGTAGTGATGGAGAAAGGCGACGGGAGCAAGCTTTATGACGTCGACGGAAATCAGTACATCGATTATTTGCTTTCTTACGGTGCTTTGATTCACGGACACGGTCACCCTAATGTTATCAATGCGGTTATGAACCAAATGAAAACCGATGGAAGTACTATTTTCGGCACCCCTCATCAAAAAGAAGTAGAAATGGCAGAAAAACTTATTCATCTATACCCCGGAATAGAAATGGTACGGTATACGAATTCTGGTTTAGAAGCGACCCTGCTTGCTATCCGTACAGCACTTGCAGTCACCGGCAAGCCAAAGCTCGCCAAGTTTGAGGGACATTATCACGGCGGTCACGACCAAGTGCTTGTCAGTGTCAACCCTGGGAAAAGAGAACGAGGAAAACCGGAACAGCCTCAGGCAGTACTGGAATCCACCGGTATTCCTGATTACTATGTAAAAAATACGGTGGTTCTGCCTTTTAATCAATTGGATGCTTGTGAAAAGATTCTCAGAGAGCAGGCTGATGAAATCGGCTGTCTTATTTTGGAGCCTGTTCAAGGCGGCTTCATTCCTGCTGAAAAGGTTTTTATAGAAGGAATTCGAAAGCTGACAGAAGAATTAAATATTGTCCTGATTTTTGATGAAGTAAAGACTGGTTTTCGTGTTGGACTAGGAGGGGCGCAGGGGGAATATGGAATTCAGCCTGACCTAACCACCCTCGGAAAAGTACTGGGCGGAGGATTTCCAATCGGAGTATTAGGAGGAAGTAAAGAGATTATGGCGTTGACTTCGGGCGAAAAACGAGACTTACTTTCCACAGGTGCAGAGCAAAGAGGAGGACCGGATGCTGTTTTTCACAGCGGTACGTATAATGGTCACCCAACAGTACTTGCTGCAGGATTAGCTACGATACATGAGCTCGAGAAAGAGGAAGCCATGGATGAACTATTTCGTAAAACACAACATCTCCGAGATGGTCTGGAAAACGTTTACCGCTCTTATGGTCTCCCCATGCAGACCATTGGAACAGGCAGCATCTTTAATCTTCTGTTAACCGATAAAAAGGTATTGAACTACAGGGATTTAAGCAAGGCAGACTTCACATTAAGAAGAGAAATCGACCTTCAGCTGCTTGCTCAGGGGATCTATACGAAGCCGCTCAATCGTTATTCTATGTCTACCGTTCATTCTGAAGAAGATCTAGAAAGTACGATTCACTGTCATGAGCAAGCCATTAAAGAGGTTCTCAAGAAATGATGATCCTAACCGACTGGAGGAAGGAGGGATAAAGGTGGCAGATATATATAAGCAAATCGCCAGTAATATGGAAGACATGAGCAATGCCCAGATAAAAATTGCGGAATATTTAATCAATCATTCTTCTTCTGCACCTTTTTTGACGGCTGGCAAATTAGCGAAAATGTCAGAAGTCAGTGCCGCTACAGTAGTAAGGTTTGCAGCATTTTTAGGTTTTTCTGGCTACGCAGAATTACAAGAAGAGCTTCAAAATTCGGTTCAACAACAGCTGACTACCTTTCAAAGGTTGAAACTTTCTCAAAACGTGTACAGTAAAGAAACAGGAGTCTATGAAATATTCCAAGATGACCTCGCAAATTTGCAAAGGACAATGGAAAACTTAGATGCTCAAGTTTTTCAACAAGCAGTAGATACGATTTTAAGAGCAGACCGTATCTTTATACTGGCCAATCGAAGTGCCGCATCATTAGGAATGTTCCTAAACTACTATCTAGGCATGATGTTCGAACACGTCGTACAATTGCAGTCGTTGGAAAATGCCTCGGAGAAACTAGCCGATCTAAGTGAATCAGATGCAGTAATTGGACTAAGCTTTTCCCGTTACACGAAGAGTACGGTTGAGATGTTTGCATACGCAAATTCTCATCATGCATCAACCATTGCAATAACGGATCAACTTCGTTCACCGTTGACTCCTCATGCAGATATTTCACTGCTTGCTGCAAGTCAAATGCCCAGCTTTATCGATTCATTCACTGCTCCCTTAAGCTTAATAAATGCATTACTAACGGTAATAGGCAAAGAAATGCAGACAGATATTCAACATCGTCTCCAAGGTCTGGAAGACATATGGAATCACTTCAACGTATTTCACCATTCTTAGTCTTAAAATTCATTTTATCGTGTCTGCAGAAAATTCAGCTTGTTTCCTATGTTAATAATAAAAGGTGAGCCAATTGGCTCACCTTCAATTTCATTAATACACTTGATCACCATTAAATATAGAATTTTTTACAATGACATAGTCTACATGTCTGATGGCATCCAAAGAGTCTCCGCCCGCATAGGAAATCGAGGATTGCAGATCCTGTTCCATCTCCGCTAACGTATCTTTTAAAGAGCCTTTATGCTCGACAAACATCTTTTTGCCTTCTACATTTTTTCTTTCTCCTTTTTGAAACTCAGAGGCAGAACCGAAATATTCTTTATACCGCTTGCCTTCTTTTTCGAAAGTTTCTCCAGGGGATTCTTCATGGCCAGCAAACAAAGAGCCAATCATCACCATAGTCGCTCCAAATCTGATCGACTTAGCTATGTCCCCGTGGGTTCGAATTCCCCCATCGGCAATAATTGGTTTTGTCGCAGCTTTTGCACACCATCTCAATGCAGCAAGCTGCCAGCCGCCTGTACCAAAGCCAGTCTTTATTTTTGTTATACACACTTTTCCTGGTCCAATACCTACTTTTGTTGCATCAGCACCAGCATTCTCAAGTTCCCGTACAGCTTCTGGTGTACCTACGTTTCCTGCGATTACAAAACTGTCGGGTGCATGTTTTTTGATATGCTGAATCATTTCAATAACCGAATTCGCATGACCATGTGCTATATCCACCGTTATATAATCTGGTACTGCATTTTCTAGACAGAGCTGCTCTACAAACTGAAATTCTTCCTCTTTAACACCTACACTTATGGAGGCATACAAATTACGTTCCTTCATCTTTTTAATAAAAGCCATGCGTTTAGCAGGCTCAAAACGATGCATCACATAAAAGTAACCTTGCTCAGCTAAAGTGATTGCAATGCTTTCATCTATAATTGTCTGCATATTTGCCGGAACCACGGGCAGTTTAAAGCTGCGTCCTCCTAAAGTAGCCGTAGTATCACATTGAGATCGGCTGTTGACAATACATTTTGCGGGAATTAATTGAATATCTTCATAATCGAATACATTTTCCATTATGCACACCCCTAAACGCGAATATTGAAGCCGCATTCATTTATAATTGTTCGGCCCTTGAGTAATTTACCTTATTTCGTGCAATCTGTCAAAGTTTTTTGTCTATTTCCTATATCCTTTGCCAAGCTGTTAAATCTATCAGGATTTCGTATCACCAAGCATGAATGCGTAGGAAAAACGTGGAATTCTTTATATAATAGAGGGACCAGGTGTGATAAAAGGAGAAGGAAAGCCGAAGGAACATGACAGGAAGAAAAGTTTTTGCCAGGAGCAGTGTAACCTCTGTAAACTTTGTTTAAAAGATGCAAAGGGCAGAATCATTCCGGTCAGAATAAGCACTTCACCTTTACAAATTTGAATAGGAGGGGAATCATGAGGATACGAAACGTTAAGGAGGGGGATTATTCGGATATTTCTCCAGTGATCAACAACTGGTGGGGAGGAAGGGATATGTCGGATATGGTACCCAAACTGTTTTTCGTCCATTTTACAGAGACAAGTTTTATTGCAGAAGAGGATGGAAAAGTCGTCGGTTTTTTAATCGGATTTCTCTCCCAAACTTATCCCGACGAAGCCTACATACATTTTGCAGGAGTTCATCCAGAATATAGAAGAAGCAAAATAGGAAGGAAGCTGTACGAGCAATTTTTTTCTGTTGTTTTACAACAGGGAAGATCAGTCATTCGTGCAGTTACCTCACCCGTCAATAAGGATTCCGTAAACTACCATAAACGAATGGGCTTTGAACTGGAAAAAGGAGATAAAGAATTGAACGGCATCCCTGTGCACACTCATTACGACGGAATAGATCAGTCCCGCGTGTTATTTATGAAGTATTTCCAGAAGGAGGAAACAAGATGAAGCCAAAAATCACAGTGGTAACGCTTGGTGTTGAGAATCTTGAAAAAGCCGTAGCCTTTTACAAGGAAGGGTTAGGATTTCCTACGAAAGGAATCATTGGGGAAGAGTTTGACCAAGGGGCGGTTGCTTTTTTTGACCTTCACGAAGGTCTTAAACTTGCCGTTTGGCATCGGGAAAACATTGCATCTGAAGCAAAAATCCCCCTAACTCCTTCGAGTGCTGCAGCGTTCACAATCGGGCATAATGTAGCTAGCAAAAATGAAGTGAATCAAGTTATGGAAGAAGCAGAAAAAGCAGGGGCAGTCATTACAGATCCTGCTCACGAAACCTTTTGGGGAGGATATTCAGGCCATTTTCAGGACCTCGACGGCCACGTATGGGAGGTAGTATGGAATCCTGACTTTGAATCTTTATAACCTCTTTTTCCATGTGTGTCTAAACATAACTGGGTGAATAAACCATATAATGGACTAGTATAACCTTCCAAATACTTTGAGTTGAGGTGATTTGTTGAAGGTAGCAGCTATTATTCAAGCCAGACTAAGTTCAACAAGGTTAGCAGGGAAAATCATGAAGCAAGTGCTGGGAAAACCATTATTAGAATACCAAATTGAACGAATAAAACGAGCAAAGCTTGTAGATGTTATTTGTGTCGCCACAACGACTAAAGAATCCGACCAGCCCATCATTGATTTATGCAGACGCTTATCTATTCCATATGTTCAAGGCTCAGAAGAAGATGTCCTTTCCCGTTATTACAAAGCAGCAAAAATAGTCAAAGCTGACTGCATCGTAAGATTGACTTCAGATTGTCCTTTAATAGATCCAGCCGTTATGGATGCCGTAATTAATAAATACATTTCCAATTATCCACAATATCACTATGTCTCCAATGTGATTGAGCGAACGTATCCTAGAGGACTGGACGTAGAAGCCTTTTCGATGTCCGTGCTTACCCACTTGCATAAATCTCTGACAAAACAAAACTATAGAGAACATGTAACCCTTTATGTGAACAAACATCCTGCTAACTATTCGATCGCTCATGTAAAGAACAAATCAGGAGACTATAGCCATATTCGTTTAACAGTGGACACGATTGAGGATTTTCAGTTAATCGAAAAAATAATAACTGAATTATACCCTTTAAATAAGTGCTTTACTTTTGAAGACGTACTTTCATTATTATCGAAGCATAGCGATTGGCTGGAAATAAACGCTAATGTTCAGCAAAAAGAACATTAATTCAAAAGGTCAGCTGTCCAGAAAAGAAGAGAAGAATGGAAACTTATCCTGCTTTCTCATCCTGCATTTCTATTCTTCAGTTTTCATATTTTCGAAATAATTGATATTTCCACAAAGAAATAGCTTAAAGCTTTTTCACCAAAAATCGGCGGTCTTTCAAGAGAGCAGGATGAACAGCTCTTACTTTACCGGAAAAGCTTCCAAGATTAATTCCCGCTCCGTTATAGTAGGAGAGCCAGACTAGTTTGGAGCAATATTGTTCATGGTAGTTGTCATTAAGGGATGTAAAAAGGCGGTATACAGCATTAGTATGTTGACCAAAAAGAATTTCAAGCTGCGTACATGCTTCTATAGCTTTCTCCGAATTGTTAGGAGAGAAGATGGTGATCGACCGAAACTTCTTAAAATAATCGGGAACTTCATCTTTTATTAATCCACTGGGAATGGAATGAACCACACGTTTATCGCTGCCGACCATTCCTACATGGCCTACATATTTAGACTCTCTTTTTCCTATAGGGGAGAAAAGCAAATCACCGGGTTCTATTCGTATTCGGGTTGATGGATATAACTCAGGATGAGGTTCCGCTCCAGGGGAAACTGTTTTCTTTGGCCGTAAGCAAAGCGAAAGCAGCACGGCTGCTAAACCGGCACAAAGAGTGTATACTGTATTCTTTTTCAAGTTTTTCACCTTTTCAATAAAATATAATAAACCTAGAGTAACATATAGTAGAGGATGATCCGCTAAGATGTGTGACAAAAAAAGACTCGCTGCGATCAAGCAGTGAGTCTTCTTTCATTTTATTCAACCTTTGAAATCTTATGCGATTTTCTATTTTTTTTCTTTTTTGAAACGACTTCCTGATTTGCGGCGCGGTAAAAGGAATAACCCATTAACAGAACGACGAAGGAAAAAGGAAAAGCTGCGATAATGAGGACATTCTGCAAACCTTGGGTACCCCCAAAATAAACGATAATAGCCGCCATCGCGGATAAGGCTAATCCCCATAAAATTTTTACGATTCCTGCAGGGTTCAATGAACCTGAAGTGGACAGCATACCCAGCACAAACGTAGCCGAGTCAGCAGAAGTAATGAAAAAGATCGCAATGACAAATATGGTTACAAAGGACATTAATGTACCTAACGGATAATGCTGGAGCGTTGCAAAAGTAGCTGTTTCCATAGGAAATTCAGATATTGCTTCGATTCCTTTCTGTTGTAAATCAAGCGCTGAAACACCAAATACAGCAAAAAAGATGAAACAAACGATGGCCGGCACAAATAAAACGCCGAGCATAAACTCTTTAATTGTCCGTCCCCTTGAAATCCTGGCGATAAAGATCCCGACAAACGGGGACCAGGAGATCCACCATGCCCAGTAAAAGATGGTCCAGTTGTTAATCCAGGTCCGATTCTCTTGGTTCAAAGGGGCAATTCGAAAACTCATTTGGAAGAAATTCGTGATGTATCCACCGATGGAATCAGTGAACATATTTAGAATGTATAAAGTAGGTCCTACAATCAGCAGAAGCAGCATGAGAAGAAAACCTAGAACCATGTTGATATTACTTAAGTATTTAATCCCTTTATTAAGACCAGACCAGGCTGACGTAATAAACAGGGCTGTCGAAATAATTAAAATAATTAATTGGGTCCCATAATTACTAGGGGTCCCGAACAAAAAAGCTAGTCCTTCATTGATTTGCGCTGACCCAAAACCAAGTGTAGCAGCTACTCCAACCACTGTTGCGACTACAGCTAGCGTATCGATCAATTGGCCAGCCTTGCCTTTCATACTTTTCTCGCCAAAAACCGGAATCAAGGTTGCACTTACAAGCCCTGGGTAGTTTTTATGAAATTTAAAATAAGCAAGCACAAGAGCGACAAGCGCATACACGGCCCATGCATGAATTCCCCAATGGAAAAATGAAAACTGCAAGGACTGTTTAATCGCTTGACTGCTTCCTTCCTCAGCTACAGGACTGCTTTTAAATGCGTGCGATATTGGTTCAGCCGTAGTCCAAAATACCAGTCCCATTCCCATCCCTGCACTGAATAGCATGGCAAACCACGTAGGAAGATTAAAGTCCGGCTGATCATCTTCCTTTCCTAATTTGATCTTATTAAATCTCGAAAAAATTAAGTACACACAAAAAGCAAGCATAAGCACAATGATTAATAAATAGTACCAGCCAAATCGGTTGGATAGGAAAGTTGTAACTTTTGATGTCACTGTTTGAAGATTTGAAGGATCTACGACTCCCCAAGTGACAACTAATGCACAAATAACGAGTCCATACCAGAAAACAAATGAAATATTCTTCATACATTCACCTCTCATAAGCTATGATTGTTTGTTCGTTCTATTCCAGGAAAGGGACAAAATTTGTCAACAGTTTCACATGTTACATACGATTTCAAGGAATTGCAAATAAATGCCAGGGTGATAAGAGAATTCGAAAAATCGTATTCGATGGAAAGGAGAATGGTAAAATCCTGCCGCAATCCTGTTCTCTTCCCATATTTCCATTCTGGGGAAAAGTAAACAACAAACAAAAAAATAAAATGCTGTCACTGAACGTTACTGAGCGTCACTGGCTGTCACTGAACCATCTAAATTGCTCTCAGTCCTTCTCATGAGATTTGGAGGAAGTCAGCCTCCCTTGCTACGCTTCTTAATAGCCGGCAATAAAATGATGAAGGAGTTTTCCTATGCAGAGAAACCAAATTCCACTAATTGACACTGACATTCATGAAAGAGTGCAATACGAGGATATCCTTAATAAGCTAGATGAACCTTTTAAGCACTACATTGAAAATTGTCACTGGATACAGGAAAAACATATGCCTTATACCCAGCCTGCCGTAGCTGGAGTAGACCGGGCCGATGCGGTCCTGCCCGATGGACGTCCTGCCGGGTCCGATCTCGCTTTTATGCAGGAGCAATTGCTCGATGATGTCGGGCATAAAGCAGGGATCCTTACAAGTGCGCTCGATCCGTCTCCATCTTCCATGCATGGCTGGCATGAAATGGCAGCTGCATTAGCAACCGCCTATAATGATTGGCAAATAGAAAATTGGTTAGAGAAAGATGAACGGTTATATGGATCGGTTCACATCGCTGCACAAGACCGGGAAAGGGCCATTCAAGAGATTAAGAGAGCTGGTTCCCATCCAAAAATGGTGCAGGTCCTGCTGCCAATTGATGACATTATGTGGGGAGATCCTTATTATCATCCAATTTTTGAAGAAGCTGAAAAGCAGAGTCTGATGATTGGAATGCACCATAATGAGCCCCCTGTTTATTACGGCAGATGGCCGCGCTATTTTATCGAGTGGCACAGCTTAATTCCTACTGCCCATATGAAACAAGTCACAAACATGATTTTTAATGGAGTATTTGATAAATTTCCAACACTCGGCTTGATGATGATTGAAGGAGGATTTACGTTTATTCCACACATGATGTGGAAGCTCGATCAGCAATTTAGAGATTTACGTCATGAAGTGCCCTGGCTGAAACGTAAGCCCAGCGAAATTATGAAAGAGCAAGTCCGTTTTACGACGCAGCCAGCTGAAGAGCTGACAAAACAGGAATTCACCTCATTATTGGAGCAGATGGGTACAGATGAAATGCTATGTTTCTCCACGGATTATCCGCATTGGGATTTTGACTCACCGACACGTGCTCTCCCAAAAATGGACGAGCAATTAACACGTAAAATCTTTTCAGAGAACGCTAAAAACTTTTATCCAAAACTGCACGCCATATAGGAGTGACCGCGTATGAGAGAACAAGTGGTTTGTAATTCAACAGATCTTAAACCTGGTGAAATGATGAAATCGACCTTTGGCAAACAGAGTGTACTCGTGTGCAGGACACCTGATGGAGAGTACTATGCGTTTATGAATCAGTGTATTCACCAGGGGGCACCGCTTGATAAAGGAATGCTTTGCGGCGCCACGACTGAATCCAGTAATCCTGGAAAATACGAGTACTGTCATAAAGGAGAAATCATTCGCTGCCCGTGGCACGGAAGGGAATTTGATATCAAAAATGAAGGCAGAATGCTTGCCAATCCAAACAAGAAGATACCAAGCTTCAAAGTAAGAGTGGAAGGGGAGCAAGTGATTGTCTATAAATAATGAGTAAAGGAAGGTGAAGAAATGAGGGACCACCAAAATCCAACGGACGTTATTATCATTGGAGCCGGTCCTGCTGGGTTATTTTCGGCTTTCTATGGAGGTATGCGGGAGATGTCTGTAAAAGTAATCGACAGTCTTCCCCAACCCGGAGGACAACTGATGGCCTTGTATCCAGAAAAATACATTTATGATGTCGCCGGATTTCCAAAAGTACTAGCTAAAGATTTAGTCCATCAGCTTGAGGAACAAGCCGCGCAATTCGATCCAGACATGTGTCTTGAAGAGAGCGTTCAAAACGTGGAGAAGCTGGATGAGCTTCTGTTTCGAGTTACTACCTCTAAAAATGTACACTATGCTAAAACGATCTTAATTACAAGTGGAGCCGGTGCTTTTCAACCGAGGAAGCTGAAACATGAAACAGCTTGTAATTATGAGGGCAGAAACCTATTTTATTCGATTACGGATTTACAGGCGCATAGCGGCAAGCGTATTTGCATTTCAGGTGGTGGGGATTCGGCAGTAGACTGGGCGCTGATGCTTAAAGATGTAGCAAGTGAAACCATTCTCGTCCATCGCCGAAACCAATTCAGAGCCCATGAATCCAGTGTCAACAAGCTGAAAGCATCGAATGTTCAAATTAAGACACCGAGGGCCATTGATCGTCTTATCGGATCAGACGATAATCTTGAATCCATCGTAATTAAAGAACCTAAAGGAGATACAGCTGAGCATTTGGAGATCGATTCATTGATCGTCAATCATGGATTCCATTCGAGTCTTGGAGCTATTAAAGAATGGGGACTTAAGCTTTCGAACAATTCTATTGTCGTTAACCAGCAGATGGAAACCAATATTTCAGGAATCTATGCAGCTGGAGATATTACTACGTACCAAGGCAAAGTAAAACTTATCGCTTCCGGATTTGGAGAAGCTCCAGCCGCAATCAGCCAGGCCAAGCATTCTATTAATCCTGGAACGAGAGTACAGCCGCCTCATAGTACCCGGGTTCTAAGTGGAGAATGACCAGTGGCTGAAAAAATACAAGGTAGGGAGACAAATAAAGTAACGCCCTGCACACTCGCTTCGATTTTTTTCACATTTTTAAAGATCAGCCCTCTAACCTTTGGCGGAGGAATCACCATGGTTCCGCATATTGAAAATGAAATGGTAAGGAAAAGAAAGTGGTTCACAACCTGGGAAATTCCCGAAATCCTGGCTGTTGCTCAATCTGCGCCTGGATCAATTGCCATAAATGCTTCTATATATATTGGTTTCAAAGTGAAAGGAGTAAAAGGTTCAATTTCAGCTATACTTGGCATGCTGCTTCCTGCAAGCACCATTACGATACTACTCACTTATCTAGTTTTCAAATTTCAAGACTTCTCTTTATTCAGTGATGCACTTGCAGGGATTCGTCCCGCTATCATTGGACTTATATTTTTCGCAGCTTTTAAAATCGGCCGGACTTCCATTACGAATGCAAACTCACTCCTCATCTTCTTCCTTGCCGGGTGTTTATTGGCTGCCTCTTTTTCTCCAATAGGTTTGATTGCAGGAGGAGGGGCGGCTGGTCTGGTGACTCTGATTTTTCATAATAAAAGGAAAATTTCGTGCTGACACTACTATCGCTCTTTACTGAATTTTTTAAAATTGGAATATTCGGCTTTGGTGGAGGATATCCAATGCTTTCTTTAATGAAACATGCAGCAGCGGAGCATCATTGGCTTACGATGGAGCAATATTCTACGATCATTGCAATTACCAGCAGTGCCCCTGGACCAATCGCCATGAATACGGCATTATTCATCGGTTATCGTGCTGCAGGTGTGCCCGGAGCTGTAGTCGCAGTGGGGAGTACGACCCTCCCGTCGATCCTAATGGTATTTACTTTCATTAAATTAATGGCTAGCCACAAGTACAGAAACATAGTTCATCATACATTGACAGGCATTTATCCTGTCATCACAGCATTAATTTTCTACACCGGCATCCGCCTGGGGATGGACATCCATTTATTTTCTTTCAAGAACAGCTTTCAACTCGGAATAATGGTCTTATCTTTTGTGCTGTTATGGAAAAAACACTCCCCTTTTTTCGTTATCCTGTTAGCTGCAGGAGCCGGAGTAATGTATCACTGTTTATAAAGGAGATCGTTTACTATGAAACATAAAAATATGTATATTAACGGAAAGTGGACCACTGGCATAAAGGAAAAGACGAGATTCATCATCAACCCCTTTAACCAAGAAAGAATTGCTGAGGTTGCAGAAGGGGATGAAGAAGACGTGGAGCTGGCCATACAAGCTGCGAGATCAGCGTTTGATTATGGCTCATGGCGTTCCACTACCGGAGCTGAACGGGGAAAGCTCCTTCTAATGATTGCCGGATTTATCGAGCGTGACAAAGAAGAATTAGCGGAGCTTGAAACACTGGACACTGGAAAAACCGTGACAGAAAGCATTGCAGATATGGAGGACATTGCCGAAGTATTCCGCTATTACGGAGGACTGGCAGATAAGGATGGTGGAGAAATCATTCCATCCCCGCTTCCTGATTCAAGAAGTAAAGTAGTGCGTGAACCTGTTGGCGTCTGCGGGCAAATTACCCCTTGGAATTATCCCTTATTGCAAGCCGCATGGAAAATCGCTCCTGCTTTAGCTGCCGGTAACACGATTATTGTAAAACCAAGTGAAATCACTCCATTAACAACGATTAAAGTTACAGAATTGATGGATGAAGCAGGACTGCCTGATGGAGTGATTAACTTAGTGCTGGGAAATGGATCGTCAACCGGACACATGTTGTCTTCAAGCCACGATGTAGATCTCATCTCCTTTACGGGAGGATTGGAAACAGGCAGAAAAATCATGAAAGAAGCAGCAGGGAATTTTAAAAAAATTGCTCTCGAGCTTGGAGGGAAAAACCCGAACATCGTTTTTGAAGACGCTGAGTTTGAAACCGCAGTCGACCAGGCTATGAATGCTGTGTTTTTCCACGCTGGTCAAGTATGCTCAGCTGGGGCACGACTATTAGTCCAAGAATCAATACACGATCATTTCTTAGCCGAATTGAAAAAGAGAACCGAAAACATTAAATTGGGGAATGGTTTTGATCAAAAGACCCAATCCGGCCCCTTAATTTCAGAAGAACATCGGAACAAAGTAGAAGAATACGTTAAATCCGGTTTACAGGAAGGAGCCACCCTGGTAGCCGGAGGGAAGAGGCCGGAGGAAGAAGAATTACAGGCTGGATTCTTTTATAGACCGACAATTTTTTCAAACTGTACATCTTCGATGCGGATTGTTCAGGAAGAAACTTTTGGCCCTCTATTAACGATAGAAACGTTTCAGTCAGAAGATGAAGCAATAGACTTAGCGAATGACTCCATATACGGGCTGGCTGGAGCCGTATGGACATCAGATATCGGAAAAGCAGAACGAGTAGCTGCTCAATTAAGGTTGGGGACGGTATGGATCAATGATTTTCATCCCTATTTTGCTCAAGCACCTTGGGGAGGATATAAATCTTCTGGAATTGGTCGTGAATTAGGAAAAGAAGGACTTGAAGAATATCAGGAAGTAAAACATGTGTTTGAAAATACAAATCCTGCCCCGATCCATTGGTTTTCTTAAATGGTATTAGTGTACCTTACTAAAACAGTCATAAAAGAAACAAAGCAAACAATGATTTACCCGATTAGAAGATTGCACGTTTAATTGAACCAGGCCGCTATAAAATGAATTGATAAAAAACTTACCATAACAGGAAGTGGGTTCATGAGTCGAATTGCCACACAAATTGGAGTGGCTGTCTTGTTTTTACTTTTTGCCTCTCTCGCCGCTTGGTATGAAGGAGCAAATTCTTTTGAAAGAATTTGCTCTTTTCATTCTCTCCATCTAATACGTCTTACAGCTGGCAATCTAAAGCTTTACAGAAGTGAAAACGGACAGATTTTTTTACTTCTGCTCTCACTAGATTGGCTGATGTGATTCTTATCATCTAAGAAAACCTGTTTCGTTAATTTTCATTCCTTCGTCATCACCTCAAGTCATACTTCGTAACATCTGACCGAATGCTAACCACCTTCCTCTAAATATTGTCAGGTTTAGCTTTTGCTAAATAAGGAAAGGGGTAGTGAATGAAAAAATCAAGGAGGTTTTCTTTATGATTTTTGAAATGACCAACCAAATTCGCGTCCCGGATATGAAAGCAGGAAGAAAGTGGTATGAGACCTTACTCCAGGCGGAACCTGATTTTATACCGCATGAAGGGATTGCCGAATGGGAAATTGTCCCCGGCAGCTGGCTGCAGCTTTCAGAAGGTACCCCGTGTGAAGGAAGTGGTCCATTACGTTTAGGGGTAACCAATATTGAAGGAGAACGCAATAAAGTGATCTCTGAGTTGAATGTAAGCCCTTTTGAAATTTATTCAAGAAAAGAAGTGCCGGTAAAATGGGGAACCTTCCAGGATCCTTGGGGGAATCAACTCGGATTTTTTGAATATGTAATAAAAACAGATGAAGCTGAACGTATGCAAAGCATTTTACGTAAATAAGCACTCTTTAGATGTCAATTTTATTCAGCTTTCGTATATAATTGAAGTTGATAATAGGAATATTTCCGCATCTCTCCAAGTACCTTAAGAAAAGAGCTTTTGCTATGGAAAGGGGGAGCTATGAACAAGTTATTAGGGTTCCTTTCACTATTATTAACCATATTGGTGATCATAAGCTTTGTTTTCATAACTCCTGCTATAAATAGCATTTACTTTCAACTTGCCTGGCTGGGTTTAATAATAGCTTTGCTTCTGGCCATATTCAGTAATAAAGGACCAGCGCGGAAAATTGCTTTTAGCAGCATTATTACGGTAGGAATATTTTTGATCATTTATATCACTATGTTCCTTTCAAAAGTCAGTGGACCATAATCATTATTCATCTCTACATAAAAATGAACGCATGCCTATGCAGACATGCGTTTTTCTGCTTTACGTTAATAGTAATAGGGGTACCCTGAAAACTGTCGTGCATAGTAAGTGCCTTTCTGATGGTAATAGGGTGAGACTGGATTTCCATTATTTTCACAGCCTTTGTAGGGTCCAATATACGTAGAAGGCTGAATTGGGGAAATCGTGTTTTTCCACTCTTGTTCATCTAAGCAATACGTATGGGCCATTACGTTAGCTGGTGTAAATTTCAAGATATCTGAACCTAATATAACCTCAGGCGTATCTGCATCAAAAATGGCAAGTAAATGAGTATCATCTTCAGTAGCCACTTCGTAATGCCACCATCCTTGAGGGACATTGGCTACCTGTCCTTTTGTAATAGGAAAATTAAGAATTTGATTCGTAAAAGCATTCATAATAGAAACGACAGCCGCTCCAGATATACAATAGACGAGTTCAGCAGCATTTTGATGATAATGAGGCTCCACCACATTATTTTTGCTTAAAAAGATATCAAGCAGCGAAACGTTTTCTAAAGAATTCAGCTGTTGAATGCCAAGAATATTTATTAAATTTTGATCATCTTTTACAAATAAATGGCTCTTATTAACATCAAAGGAATATTGAACTTCTGGCGATGTATAATCCAACTTGTTTTTCAATTTTTCCACCTCTTTTGTAAACCTCTATGCAGGGTATGCGCCTAAAATAAATTACGTGAGTGATATTTTTCGAATTAAAGAAGCTTGGAGAAACGAAAGTAGTTTCTCCAAGCTTCTTTGGTCGTTTAAGAATTATTCATTCAGCACACTATCTTCAAGTACTTTAGTTTTGTCACCATATGTTCTAATGATATGGCTTTCTCCCCAGGCACATAAGGAATCAAGAATATCCTGCAGGCTCCAGCCATATTCACTTAATTCATATTCTACTTTTGGCGGGACTTGATTGTAAATAATCCGGTTGATGACACCGTCTTCTTCCAATTCACGAAGCTGCTGCGTCAACATCTTTTGCGTGATGTTAGGCATTAACCTTCTTAATTCGCTGGTCCGTTTCTTTCCATAGGTTAAGTGGCAGAGAATCACACACTTCCATTTTCCTCCAATAATTTCTAAAGTTGCTTCCACTGGGATGTTGTATTTCTTCTTTTCCATTATTCGTTCCTCCTAGGGCACTTTATAGTACCTATACAACTTTAATGTGCCTATAGCACTTTAAAGTGCGTACTTCTCAATAGAATCTTTATAAATCATAATAACATGTGCCGGCAAATAATGCTCACTTCTAAAGGAGGTAATAAAAATGTCAGTGAACCGAAATCGAAGCCTAATGGGACTAATGGCGCTGGCCCTTAGTGCTTTTGCAATAGGAACTACTGAATTTATCAGTGTTGGATTGCTGCCGCTGATTTCAGAGGATTTAAATGTTTCCGTTAAAATTACAGGACTTACGGTTTCACTTTATGCTCTCGGCGTGACGATCGGAGCTCCTGTTTTAACATCCTTAACGTCAAAAATGGAGCGAAAAACGGTGCTGCTCTGGATCATGATTGTATTTATCGTAGGAAACACCATTGCCGCCAGTGCAACAACTATCGGGATTTTATTAGCCGCTCGCGTGCTTTCAGCATTTTCACACGGGGTATTTATGTCGATCGGATCAACAATAGCTGCCAGTCTTGTTCCGAAAGATAAGAGAGCAAGTGCCATTTCCATTATGTTTACAGGACTAACGGTAGCTACGGTTACAGGGGTTCCATTTGGAACTTTTCTGGGCCAGCAGTTTGGCTGGAGAATCGCATTTGCATCCATTGTCCTTATTGGCTTAATTTCCCTCGTTGGGAACAGCTTATTAGTGCCTTCTGACCTTGCGAAAGGAAAACAAGCATCGTTTAAAGAACAGCTAAAACTGATCACAAACCAAAGGTTAATGCTGATTTTTGTTATCACAGCTCTTGGTTATGGAGGGACATTCGTAGCGTTCACTTATCTTTCACCATTACTACAACAGGTGACTGGATTTCGATCGGATTCCGTAGCCATTATTCTATTAATGTACGGAGTGACTATCGCGGTTGGAAATATGATTGGTGGGAAAATCGCTAACCATAAACCAATTCAGGCGTTATTCTTTATGTTCCTGATTCAGGGAGTCATCTTATTCACTTTGTCTATGACAGCCCCGTTTAAATACGCAGCGCTTGTGACGATTGCCTTTATGGGATTATTTGCATTTATGAACGTGCCTGGACTGCAAGTATACGTCGTTATGCTTGCGGAACGCTTTGTTCCAAGTGCCGTCGATGTTGCCTCAGCGATTAACATCGCTGCTTTTAACGCAGGAATAGCCATTGGTTCTTATTTGGGTGGTACTATTACTGAGTCTTATGGACTCATTCATACAGGATGGCTTGGAGGGGTTATGGTTAGCCTAGCTGTATTCCTCACAGCCCTGGGAATCAAATTAGATAAAAAAGATCGCCAATTATCTCACAGCGACGTACGTTCAGCTTGTTAATAAACATTGGTTATAGGAGGAATTTATCATGAATCATATTAATACTGCTGTCACTTTATCAAATGGAGTTCAAATGCCATGGGTAGGGTTAGGTGTTTTCAAGGTGGAGGAAGGAGCTGAATTAATCCATGCCGTTACTTCCGCTATCAGACACGGGTATAGAAGCATTGACACGGCATCAATATACGGAAATGAACAGGGAGTCGGCGAAGGAATCCGTAACGGAATGCAACAGGCCGGGATTAAAAGAGAAGACTTATTTATTACTTCTAAAGTCTGGAATGACGACCTTGGATATGAATCAACTTTAAAGGCTTTTGAAAACAGTTTGGAAAAGCTCCAATTGGAGTATCTTGATCTTTACCTTATTCATTGGCCGGTAGAAGATAAATTTAAAGAAGCGTGGAAAGCGCTCGAAACACTCTATAAACAAGGAAAAGTGAAAGCTATCGGCGTGAGTAACTTTCACATTCATCATTTAGAAGAACTAATGATGCATGCAGAAATAAAGCCAATGGTGAATCAAGTAGAGAGGCATCCGAGACTTAATCAACAAAAGCTGTACGATTTCTGTAAGACTTCAGGCATTCAAATCGAAGCCTGGTCCCCATTAATGCAAGGAGAAATTCTTCAGCAGGAAGACTTAGTAGACATTGCACGCAAATACAAAAAAACAACGGCCCAGATCATACTCCGATGGCATTTGCAAAACGAAGTTATTGTGATTCCTAAATCAACAAAAGAAACAAGAATTGTCGAAAATAGTGATGTCTTTGACTTTGAGTTAACATCAACAGACATGGATCATATCGATCGGATGAATCAAAACTTCCGGGTAGGTCCAGATCCAGACAACTTTGATTTCTAATTGAAAAATCCGCCTGTTTTCAGGTGGATTTTTTTGTTTTCACTAGAGATCATTGCGGCGAAGCTACTCCGGGATATAACATCGCTTTCGATTTCTCAAGTAATACTACATATGTATGGAAGCCATTTTCATCTTTCTCATCCAGGGCCTGGTTTATTTTATATTCATAAAAATTTGTTTCCAAACTGACGTCAAAAGCAGACTTTATTTTTTCCGTTTCAAGCAACGCTTCCAGGTCATCGGCATGGATAAAGAATTGATAGGATTGATTAACGACAACGCGGACATACCAGCCAAGAGATTCTACAAATTTTGTACCTTCCGAAATGAAAATCTGATCTCCTATTTGAAAATAGATGGTGTTCGCGTGCTTCTGGGAAGCACAAAAACAATCCACTGGATGATTAAATTCTTGAGTAGCTATAAACGTTGAATCCATAGTAGAGCTCCTTTCTTGTTGAAAACGTAAGTGTAAAGTATTGATTAAAAGTATAATTGAAAACAATTCTCATCGTCAATAGTTAATTGACATTGATAATCGTTATCAATTATTCTATATTTAAGAAGATTTTGGAGGTGGTACGGTGAAGGATAAGCAGATGAAAATTGAACAACTGCAGCTTTTTGTTGATCAAGTCATTGACAAACTGTATCAATTGCCATTGCAGCAGAGAACCACTCTCTCTGTTTTAGAGGTTATATATCAGCAGCAACAGCAAATGGGAAGAGAGAGTATGCTTAATAGTGGATGCGACTACATATCACTGGCACAGGTCATTGACCATTTACTGCAGCAGCTTTCCACAGAGGAAAATAAATTATTTTGGTTTTGTAAATCATGGCAAGTATTTGAACCTGCCGATGAAATGACTTACACTCTGGAAAATACCATGATTGCAGCTGCAGAAAAAAGTGTACGCTTTAAAAAATTCTTTACAGCCTGTGAAGAGAAACACCTCAATCATTATTTTTCCACCGCTGTCCGTTGTGCGGCCCATATGTTTACTGAAAAAGAGCCGATTGTAGAATACGTCAATCTATTGACAGGGGACCACAAATTAATGAATGCAAGCTAAGATGTTGTCAAAAGCGGTTTCTATCCAGAAATCGCTTTTTATTAGTAACGGAAGGAGAGAGGAGAATAAATTATTTCCATTGCTTCATTTCAATCTATATTCTTTACTGCATGTTTTTGTAGCCATCGATCTCTCTCTAACTGCCAACGTTACTCCAACATTCAAATTTCTTTCATTCCAATGCTCCATCACCTATTATGAAAGCTGTAAGAACATATCCAAGCTCAACCAACATTGAATTCAGCTTGTCCAAAGAGGAAGAAGGAGGTACATCCATTGAAAATGAAAGGAGTCATATTCGTCTTACTCGGCGCATCATTTTTTGGACTGACCCCTATCTTTGTCAAGACCGGTTTTGAATATGGGTACACGCTTGGCCAGTTAAACATTACACAAATGTTGATCGCGTTCTTTTTATTATGGGGATTGAGCTTCGTTTGCATAGGGAAGGTGAAAGAACTTTCCACTAGAGGGGTTATTAAAATTCTGATTACAGGATCATTCGTAGGGCTTACGAGTATTTTTTATTACGGAGCTATGCAGTTTCTGCCTGCATCATTAGCCATTATCCTCCTGTTTCAATTTGTGTGGATCGGCATGATTTTTGAATGGATTTTCACAAAAATAAGACCAACAAAAGTAAATCTTCTATCTATGGTCATCACATTAACCGGCGTAGTTTTTGCTTCGAATGTAGTAAATGGAAAGATTACTGAAATGCCTGGAATCGGTCTTTTCCTAGGTTTACTGGCAGGGGTCACTTATGCTGGGTTCATATTTTTCAGCGGACAGGCAGCTGAAGGAACGCCCCCTTTGCTTAGAGCGGCCCTCATGATAACAGGGGCCGCCATCCTTGTTTTTATCATTTTCTATAATGACTTCTCAATGGTGGTTACCAATGATGGACGCTTATGGGCGGTAGGAGCTGCCATCGCAGCTGTCGGAGCCATTCTTCCCCCTTTACTTTTTGCTGGAGGTGCTCCCTATATTACGGGAAGACTAGCCAATGTTTTAAGCTCGGTCGAACTGCCGGTCGCCATTATTTCTGCGATGATCGTCCTCTCTGAAAGAGTAACTTTTCTTCAGTGGATCGGCATAATATTAATAATTAGTGCTATCTTTGTCAATGAACTATGCGGCCGATTTACGAAGAAGAGCTTCACTTTTACTAACATGAAATAACACTAACCATTGTAAATAAAAAACACCGCAGCAACAGGTCAGTTAATTCTATGAAAATAGAGAGGAAGGCCGCTTTGTTGATTAAAATAAATGATCTAAGCGATACTCTGGTAAAAGAGTTGGTTAAGGAACACTTAAACAATATGGCTGTCCATTCTCTGCCCGAAAGCAGACATGCCCTGGATGCCACCGAATTAATAAAACCAGATATTTCTTTCTATTGTGCCAGGGAGGGCATCCATTTAGCTGGGTGCGGGGCACTTAGAGAGCTCGATGATACACATGGGGAAATTAAATCTATGAAAACAGCTGACCATTACTTAAGAAAAGGGGTTGGAAAGCAAATACTCACTCACCTCATAAATGAAGCAGAAAAACGCAGTTACAGCCGTTTAAGTTTAACCACGTATAACCGGACAGCCTTTTCATGACAAAAACAATCCATTAAGATTTTTCGATACGGTGTTTTCATGAACAAAAACCATTGGGACTACACCCCCAATGGTTTTCGTAAGAATTTATTCTCTGCCACGTGATCGCTGAGCCTCTGCATCGTTGTCATAAGGGTACGTAACCGTTCTTTCACTCGCTTGATCCAATTTTTCCATAGATGAAGCCTGCAATTGCCACCCAGACGCTCCCAAGTTTGCCTCCAATTGCTCCATCGTTCTTGCACCAATGATTGGAGCTGTGACACCAGGCTTCTGTAAAAGCCAATTAAGAGCTGTCTGAGCAGGAGTTTTTTGTTCAGCTTCCGCCACTTCAAATAGCGTATCAATAACTTTCCACGTGAATTCATTATTATAGTTGCTCCAGCTTTCTCCCCAGCCTTTTTCCTCAGCAATGCTGATTCGGGAATTGGACGGAGGCTCAGTCATATCACGGTGAAATTTACCGCTTAACCAACCGCCGCGAAGGGGACTCCAAGGAATTACACCAAGTCCTTCATGCTGGCACACGTCTATTAATTCCCATTCTGTCGCACGTGTTAACAGGTTATACTGCGGCTGCAAGGATGCGAAAGACTCCCAGCCTTTTTGCCGGCTGAGATCAACGGCTTTCTGCAGCTGCCAACCTTTAAAATTACTCGCCCCAATATAACGAACCACTCCTTCTTTGACGAGTTCATTTAAAGTGGCCAAGGTTTCTTCAAGCGGAGTTTGTGGATCCCAGGCATGGACTTGATAAAGATCAATATAATCGGTTTGAAGCCGGTGGAGACTCTCTTTGATTGCTTTCATTATATGTTTTCTGCTCAACCCAATGTCATTTGGGCCCTCTCCCATACCAAAGCGCACTTTAGTGGCAACTACGTAATCGTCCCGCTGCTGATTTTGCAGCCACTTTCCAACAATTTGTTCAGAGGCTCCCTGGGAGTACACGTCTGCTGTATCAATGAAATTACCGCCTTCGGCTTTAAAACGATCCAAAATTTTAAAACTGTCTTCGTCACTGGTCTCTCTTCCAAGGGTCATTGTACCTAAGCATAAGTCACTAACTCTAAGTCCCGTCTTTCCTAAATACCTGTATTCCATATTCATTCCCTCCCGAATGGTTAATTTTCTTGATTTACATAGTCACGCCAATTATGAACAGGCTGCCAGTTCAACAATTTTTTCGCTTTTTTATTGGAAAGTAATGTTTCGAAACCGCTTACTTCATCACGTATATCGTGAACATCCGGATAGATCCGTGCCATTAATTCCTTGCTTTCAATATCCATGCTTGTGTCATCTGCAGCAATATTAAACGCTGCAGCTCCTAAGCCCTTCGTTTCGACAGCTGCTCTAAATGCCGAAGCAGCGTCTCTAGCATCAATATAACTCCATAGAATCGTCTTTCGTTGGTCTGCATCGTGAATAAATTCAGGGAAGCGGCTGTACATTTCTGGTGTAATAATGTTGCCTAATCGGAGGGAGGCGACAGACATCCCGGTGCGCATATGGATCATGGCTGCATTCTTTTCATTCACAATTTTAGACAACCCATAACTATCTTCCGGCAGTTGAGGATGTTCTTCATCTACTGGCACATACTTCGGCTCCAGATTGTTTTTTGAAAAAACTATTCCATAAGAGGATTCGCTTGACGCAATAACTCCTTGTTTAATACCTAGAGCTCCTGCGGCTTCGAGTATATTGTAAGTACTCATCACGTTATTCCGAAAAGTCACTTCATTTGGATGTGAATAAGCCACAGGTATTGCCCCTGTATGTACAAAAGCATCCGCACCTTCGAGAACTCCATACACTTGACCCAGGTCGGTTAAATCAGTAATGACTGTTCTGCACGACGGTTCTTCCGGCACCTTCAAATCAGCATTTATCACTTCATAGCCATGATCAAGGAACTCTTTTATGACCCATGGCCCGAGCCGGCCGCTTCCGCCGGTAATGACAACTTTACTCATATTTATACCTCTCTCCTTATATGTGTCATTAATCTCTTGTACTATTATCGTATAACTTTTTCAATATTTTTAAAGTACTGAATATTTTTTGATATAATTAACACATTCTCAGTTACTACATTTTTTTTAGTAACTATATTTGTGAAAGGAGAACTGCAATGAATCAAGTAAAAGAAGAGGAGATAGAATGCTCGATCGAAAAGGCGTTGAATATTATTGGTGGAAAATGGTCGTTTCTCGTATTGAAGGAACTATTTGATGGAACGAAGCGGTTTGGAGAACTTCAAAAAGAAATAAAGGATATTAGTCCGACAGCGTTAACCAACACGCTTAGACACTTAGAAGAAAACACTATTCTGACTCGAAAAGCTTATGCAACGGTTCCTGTCACAGTGGAGTATTCCTTAACTGAAAAAGGGGAGGAGTTACATAAAATATTAAAAGAAATGAAAATCTGGGGAAGTAAATGGGGATAGAAGGGTGAACACCTCTTATTTTTTAAAGGCTGTCCAGCTGGCAGTCTTTTTTTATATCCTTCAGTTTAGATTTCGGACAATGATAAAACAAGTTAAACATAATTTTATTATGTTAACTAAAGGTTTTCATTCATTACTAGGAATAAATATACAATTATTTGTGTTTTCTGAAGTATTGAAAAATTTGTCGATTTCTATATAGTAGAAGATAACCATTTTATCACTAATATACTCTAGGAGGGAACGCGATGGAGGAACGTAATCAAACCGAACAAAAGAAGAAAGAGAACCACACAGGAAAAGTACCTCATATTTATGTAATTTTATTCATTATGATACTGCTTGCTTCCATAGCAAGCTACATCATTCCGGCAGGTTCATTTGAACGTGTTAAAAACGAAAGCGGTGCTGAAATTCTCCAGCCCGGAACCTTTAAATTCATTCATTCTGATCCTATCGGCATCATGGATTTTATGCTTTCGATACCAGAAGGCCTTATACAATCCGCTGAGATTATTTTTGGGATTTTGATGATCGGAGGAATGTTTGCCGTCATTGAACGAACGGGAGTAATCGATGTAGGAGTAAACAGGCTTGCTCATGCATTTTCTAACAAGGGTGTTTGGATTGTTCCGACATTAATGGTACCTTTCGCTCTTTTCACCACTTTTACTGGACAAGTCGAGCTTAGCCTTGTGTACCTGCCCGCAATTCTGCCGCTGATCATAAAGCTCGGCTTTGACAAAATTACAGCTGCTGCCATTGTCCTCGTCTCAACGATTGCTGGATTTGCCATTGCTCTAACGGTGCCTGCGAACCTTGGAACAGCACAAGAAATTGCTGAACTGCCTATATATTCCGGGATTGGTTACCGCATTTTTATCTTTATTATCATATTGCTTCTTGGAATTGTTTTCGTATGGAGATATGCTAAAAAAGTATATGACGACCCTGAAAAAAGTATGGTCTACGGTGAAGCTTCAGAAGAACTCTCCATAAATGAGGATTCATCCTCTCCACAAAAAGCAACGAAGCGCCAGAAGATGGTATCTTTGACCTTATTGATTTTCTTTGCCATTTTACTATTTGGGTTACTTAAATACGCGTGGTACTTCCGGGAATTAACAGGTTTATATGCAATTATCGGTATAGTTACCGGCCTTGTTGCAGGTCTCAGACCGAGTGAAATTGCCGAATCATTCAACACAGGATTTCGCAAAATTTTACTCGGGGCCCTTGTAGTAGGGGTAGCGAGAGGAATTGCTGTCGTAATGACAGAAGGACAAATCATGGATACGATCATCTATGGTTTTGGCCAGCTTGTCAGCGTAATCCCTGATTCTTTGACAGCTGTAATTATGATGTTCATTCAAGGATTGCTTAACTTTCTCATTCCATCCGGAAGCGGCCAGGCAATGGTATCCATGCCGATAATGAGTGGCCTCTCAGACATCTCAGGTGTGACCAGGCAGACTGCGGTTCTTGCATTTCTGATGGGCGATGGTTTTTCCAACATTTTTTATCCTACCTCCGGCTATTTTATGGCTACACTTGTGATCGGGGGAATCCGCTGGGAAAAATGGATCAAATTTATTTTTCCTTTACTCATTCTCTGGTACGGGGTATGTATCGTATTTTTAGTCATTGCCCAATTTATTAATTACGGGCCACTATAAAAGGAGGCATCACCAATGGAAAGTCAGCTGTTATTAAAAGATTATGACCAAACACTTGATAAAAATGGGTTGAGTGGAAAAAGGCTGGCAGAGAGGCTGGCACGTCTGTCAGAGATTGGCTTAACCCCTTCCGGCGGCTCACACCGCCTTGGCTTTTCTAAAGAAGAAAGAGAAGCAAAACGGCTCGTGATCGATTGGATGAAGAAAGCAGGACTTGAAGTAAAAGAGGATGAGGCAGGGAATGTGTCAGGACGTCTTCAAGGTGCAGATGATAATGCTCCAGCAGTCCTGTCCGGCTCTCATGTAGATACCGTACCAAACGGCGGTCACTTCGATGGGACTCTCGGAGTGCTCGCCGCTCTAGAAGTAGTAGAAGCATGGAAAGAGACCGGATTCAAGCCTCCAGCTCCTTTTGAAGTGATCATCTTTTCTGATGAAGAAGGTTCAACGTTTAACCAGGGATTTACCGGCAGTAAAGCCATGGTAGGAGATCTTGACGAGAGCGTAAAAGAACTAACGGATCTAAACGGTGATTCTTTTGAAAACGTATTAAGAAGCGATGGGCTTTCAGCAGACAATATCCCCCTGGCAGCACGTCAGTTCGACACGATGAGAGCATTTCTGGAAGTTCATATCGAACAGGGAAAAAGGTTGGAGAAGGAAAATCTGCCCGTCGGGATTGTTACAGGAATAGCTGGACCTTGCTGGGTTAAGTTTCAATTTACTGGGGAAGCAGGGCATGCAGGAAACACACCGATGGATGACCGCCAGGATGCTTTAGTTGCTGCTAGTGAATTTATTTATGTTGTAAAGAAACTGCCTGAACGTGTAAGCTCTACAGCTGTAGCTACAATAGGGAAAATCTCCAACCATCCGAATGGTGTAAATGTCATTCCTGGAGAAGTTGAATTATTTGTTGATATTCGTGATATAGATGAAAGCGCACGTGATCAGCTTGTTAGAATGGTTATTGAACTGGGTGAAAAAGTGGCTGCAAAGAATGAGGTTTCCATGGAATACAAGGTAACGAATCAAGTGAAGCCTATTCCTGTCAATGATGAGCTTGAAAAAGTGATGATAAAAGCTGTAGAAAAAAGTGGGTTGAATACTTACTTTCTTCCAAGCGGAGCAGGACATGACGCGATGGTGCTCGGAGCTCACCTCCCTATGGCAATGCTGTTTGTAAGGAGCAAGCAGGGGATCAGCCACAATCCGGATGAATGGTCCTCGCTCGATGACTGTGTCCAGTCCGTTCATGTCTTAAAACAAGCAGTCGAGTTAATTATGGCAGCTGATGCATAACATCGTCATTTAAACGTATAATGAGACTCAATAAAAAAGTAATCCGAACTATGATGTGAACCCTGTCGAGGGACTTCATTATAGTTCGGATTTTTTGCGGCTGAAGTACTGATTGGAAAGCTTTATGGGGGTTCAGGATCCAAATATATTGTAAAAAAAATGGACCTTTGCTAGAATCAAGTGAACTGAGTGCTTGACGGAAACAAGCTGGAAAGGTGTTTGAATGCTATGTTACATAATCCAACCGGTAAAGAACGACTAGGATTAGCTTTTCTTCTCGGGATGCTGGGGATCTTAGGACCGCTGAATATTGATATGTATTTACCCAGCTTCCCTGGGATTGCATCAGACTTGAATGCAAACGCTTCGCTGGTACAGCTGAGCTTAACGGCCTGTTTGATCGGGCTTGCTGTCGGACAGATCGTCGTTGGACCTATTAGTGATGCACAAGGAAGAAGAAAACCTTTGCTCGTCTTTATCTTTTTATTTGCCGCAGCTTCGTTTTTCTGCGCCCTTGCCCCTAATATCACCGTGTTAATTACTGCACGTTTTATCCAGGGTTTTACTGCTTCTGCCGGTATTGTACTATCAAGGGCTGTAGTAAGAGATGTATTCGATGGCAGAGAACTGACTAAATTCTTTGCGCTTCTAATGGTAATCAATGCTACCGCGCCGATGATTGCCCCAATGACCGGGGGAGCGATTTTACTGCTTCCTTTTGCTTCTTGGAACACGATTTTCTATTTTCTATGCCTGCTTGGTCTATTAATTGTATTTGTTATTTTCATGAAATTAAGAGAGACACTTCCCGAGGAAAACAGGATTCCAAGCTCGCTCGGAAGTTCCTTACGAACCATTGGAAGTCTCCTTAAAGACCGCTCCTTTATTGGATATGCACTTACGATTGGATTCGTACATGGAGGCAGCTTTGCTTACGTGTCCGGCACTCCTTTTGTATATCAGGAGATTTACCATGTCTCTCCTCAAGTGTTTAGTATCTTGTTTGGAATTAACGGGCTTGCCATAATAACCGGCAGTTTTCTTGTAGGGAGGTTAGGCGGCATCGTTCATGAGCGGAACCTGCTGAAAACAGCAGTGATTACTGCTGTTAGTGCCACTTTTGTTCTCCTTATCATGACTATCATAAAAGGGCCGCTTGCAGGGCTTGTTATCCCGATTTTCATATATATGACCTCCATGGGGATGGTGTTAACGAGTACATTTACTCTGGCTATGGAGCACCAGGCACATCGTGCGGGAAGCGCCAGCGCCGTATTAGGGATGCTTCCATTATTATTCGGTTCGATCGTCTCTCCACTCGTTGGTATCAATGAGTCTTCAGCCGTGCCAATGGGGGCGCTTTTATTTACAACAGCGTTGATTGGATCTATTGTTTTCTTTAGTTTAACGGGGAAGATGCAAATAGAAAAATCTAATAAGCTATCATTGAATGAAAACTAACTGAACTTGTACTCAGTAAACTTCTATGTTCTAATAAAAACCAGGAATCTTATATACCTTCACTAGGGGAGCCGCGTACTTTCGGCTGAGAAAAGCACAAAAGCTTTGACCCTTATTACTTGATCTAGGTCATACTAGCGTAAGGAAGTGAAGCGAGCCACTTGCAACCGCAATCTTGTACACTTTTATCTACAGCTCGCTCCTTCGTTAAAGGAGCGGGCTTTTTTCATGAAAATAAACAGAGTCATAAACTCCCGAAACAGAGAGGCCGGTCGTTATGATTACTTTTCTTATTATAAATGGAGGTGAATAAATGAAAGAACTAACTGAATTATTATCAGAAGTGGAGAGAAGAGAGAATGAATTGTACCAGCTGTTATCCGACTTAATCTCCTATCCAACTGTAAGTCCTCCTGCAAGAAACACCACAGAAGCCCAGGATTACGTCAGTGATTACCTTAGGAAAATAGGATTTTCCATTGAACAATGGGAGCTGTATCCTGGAGATTCTATTGTGGCAGGAACAAAACTCGGAAGGGATGAGGATAATGCTGGAAGCCTGATTCTGAATGGACATCTGGATGTAGCAGCTATTGAAGAAAATGAACAATGGGATTTTGATCCTTTTACCTGTGCAGTGACGGAGGAAAAGATTTACGGACGCGGCACGGCAGATATGAAAGGAGGAATGGCCGGGATTTTATTTGCCTTAAAACTGCTTTATGAATGGGGGATTGAACCGCTTGGCACGGTATATGTGCAGTCTGCGGCAGGAGAAGAAGTTGGCGAAGCCGGCACAAAATCCTGCTGTGAAAATGGATATCACGCTGATCTTGCCTTAGTAGCAGATACAAGCAACTGTATGATTCAAGGTCAGGGAGGGGTGATTACAGGTTGGATCATCCTTCAGAGCCCAGAAACATTTCACGATGCCAGCAGACGATCGATGATCCATGCTGGAGGCGGTGTGCACGGAGCAAGTACAATTGAAAAAATGATGAAAATAATAAGCGGGCTGCAGGAGCTTGAAAAGCATTGGGCTATTACAAAAAGCAGTCCAGGGTTCCCTCCCGGGTCCAATACGATCAATCCTGCTGTTATCGAAGGAGGCAGGCATCCTGCGTTTATTGCGGACCGGTGCGGACTTTGGGTCACAGTTCATTATTATCCTGAAGAAAACTACAACGACATTGTTCATGAAATCGAAGAGCACCTTTCCCATGTAGTTCAAGCTGATCCGTGGCTCAGAGAACATCCTCCTGCATTTCAATGGGGAGGGAACTCGATGATCGAAGAAAAAGGAGAGATTTTCCCTTCCTTTTCTGTCGACCGTCATCACACAGGGGTTGAGATGCTTGCTCATGCCCACGAGCTTGTGAACCAAACACCTGTACAATTCTCCATGTCGCCGACTGTGACCGATGGAGGATGGTTGGCAGAAGCAGGTATACCAACGATTTTATATGGCCCTGGAACCCTGGAACAAGCTCATGCGGTCAATGAATCTATCGACAGAATTCAGCTTCTTCAGTTTACAAAAACAATGGTCGCTTTTTTATATCGTTGGTTTTTGAATAGTGAAAAGAAAGGATGATGACTCATGTTTACAGATCGGCTGTTCGAGAAGACAAGTACAATTTGGGAAAAGTATTTAGAACATCCGTTTGTTAAAGAAATTGGAAAAGGAAGCCTGGATCTGGATAAATTTCAATTCTTTATGGAACAGGATTACTTATATTTAATCGATTACTGTAAAGTATTTGCGTTAGGAAGTGCAAAGGCGAGCCGTTTAGAAGTCATGACTATCTTTTCTGATTTGCTGCATTCAACCCTCAATGAAGAAATGGAGCTGCACAGACAATACGCAGAAAAATTAGGTATGACAAGAACACAGCTGGAAAACAGTACCCCTTCATCCACCTTGTCAGCTTATACAAGCTACATGCTTCAAAAATCCTATCAAGGCTCTGAGGCTGATGTTGCGGCCTCTGTTCTCGCGTGTACTTGGAGTTATAATTTCATCGGATTGAATTTAGCTCAAACAGAGGGTGCGACCGAGCATCCATTCTATGGCGATTGGATTAACATGTATGCTTCCGACGAATTCAGCCAGCTCGCAAGCCAAATGAAACAGCTGATGAACGAGCTGGCTGAAGAGAAACCTGAGCGGGAAAAAGCAGAATTAGAAGCCATATTCGTGCATTGCAGTAAACTGGAGTATTTATTTTGGGACATGGCGTATGATAAACAAATGTGGCCGCAAGAAATCAGTTCGTGAACCCTAAGTAAAAGGTCCAAATCAATCATTTGGGCCTTTTACAATTTCATCGAAGCGTTTGCAAAAGCTCCATCAAATAAGATATCATAGTACATGAAACTGATTTCACATTTTGATAAAAGAGGATGTTATAAAGATGGCAACGATTTCAGATGTCGCTAAGTTAACCGGCTTGTCCAAATCTACCGTATCCCGAGTGATCAATAACCATCCGTACATTTCCAAGGAAAAGAGAAAACTGGTCGAAAAAGCGATGGATGAACTAGGTTACCAGCCAAACCCTTCAGCCAGGCGGCTGAGAGGACAGCTGACAAGCACGATCGGTGTTGTTGTACCAAGGATCGCAAACCCTTTTTTCTCTTATCTATTAGCTTCGATTGAACAAACCGCTTTTCAAAACAACTACCAGGTCCTCATGTTTCAAAGCAACGAAAACAAAGAAAAAGAAGTTTATTTTCTTAACTTATTAAAAACGAAACAAGTGGATGGTCTTATTATGACTGCGGTTGAAAATGACTGGAACACCATCGAGCCTTTTACAAAATACGGACCGATTATCCTCTGCAATGAATATCTCAGTTCAGCTAGTATTCCGATGATACGTGTCAACCAAACCAAAGGCGCGTATTTAGCTGCCAAGCATTTCATTGATCAAGGGCACACGAAAATCGCCTATTGCACCGGTGGGTTATTTGCTGACGACGGTAAAGATAAAGATCGAAACAAAGGGTATCAACAGGCCCTTGAGGAAGCAGGAATTCCTCTAAACCCTTCGTGGATTTTCATCAATAAGCATTCCATTGAGGATGGAAAAAAGGTTATGAAAGATATCATAGAGCTCAAAGACAACCCCACCGCTATTTTCACAGGCAGCGATGAAATAGCAGCAGGTGTTATTATCCAGGCTAAGGAACTCGGCTTGAAGGTCCCGGAAGATATCGCCGTCATCGGATTTGATGATCAGCCCAGCGCGGAAATGCTGGACCCGAAACTAACGACCATCCGCCAGCCTATTGAGCAGATGGGACAAAAAGCAGTAGAGGTACTTCTCTCTTTGCTGAATAAATCAGAACCCGAAAATAAGATGCCGGAACTTCCTGTTGAGTTAGTCGTCCGCAACTCTACGTAAAGCTGTAAATAAACTAATAAAATCAACCCTTGAAACCGATACCATATTTGAATATACTAGATAGTAATTACGACTATTATTTTTTACTCATTTATGAAACCGTTATCACACATAACAGATAAACCCTACAGTCTTTAAGCAAGTTATTTTTTGTGGTTAACTGAAACCGATATCATATCTTAGAGGAGGAATCTTTTATGAAAGGGATAAAACTATTGTCGTCGCTTTGTTTGTCTAGTGTTTTACTTGCTGGGTGCTCATTTTCTTCAGGTGGGTCAGCTGATGTTTCCGGAAATGATCTATCCATTGAAATATTTCAAGGTAAAGTAGAATTTAATGACCAATTCAAACAGCTTGCGAAAGAATATGAAAAAGAAAACCCGAATGTAGATATTAAAATCACTAGTGTAGGTGGCGGTTCTGATTATGCAGGCTCACTTAAAACAAAATTTGCTTCCGGAGATGAACCTGAAATATTTAGTATTGCAGGACCTACCGAAGCCGCCACTTACGACAAATATCTGGCTGATTTATCGGATACTAAGGCAGCTGAGCAAGCACTTGATGGAACACTTGACCCTGTATCAAAGGATGAAGAAGTCCATGGCCTGCCGTTCAATCAAGAAGGATACGGATTGATCTATAATAAAGAAATATTCAAAAAAGCTGGAATCGATGCAAAGCAAATCCTGACTTATGAGGATTTGGAAAAGGCTGTCAAGAAGCTTGACAGTAAAAAGCAGCAACTCGGAATTGATGCAGTCTTCGCGTTTCCTGCAAAAGAAAAATGGGTACCCGGCAACCATTTATCTAATGTTTATCTGGCGCCTCAATTTGACCAGAAGGTGCTTCAGGCATTTCAATCAGATACCGTTGAATTTAATAAAGGAAAAGAATTTCAAAGAATGATTGATTTGCAAAGCAGCTATTCAATTCAACCAACCTTGAACCTTGACTACTCTCAGCAAGTGGAACAGTATTTTTCTTTGCAGAAGGTGGCAATAATTCAACAGGGAAATTGGATTTATCCTTCCGTTGAACAAATGGATGCCGACTTTGCTCAAAATGGAATGGGGATTATCCCGATCCCTGTAAAAGGTTTTGAAGGCAAGCTTCCTGTTGGAATTCCTAATTACTGGGCTGTGAATAAAAACAGTGATGCAAAAACCATTCAGGCTTCTAAAGATTTCATTGACTGGATGTACACCTCAGAAACCGGAAAAAAAGCCGTACTTAAAGACTTTAAATTCATACCTGCTTATCAAGGATATAACACTTCCGATATTTCTGATCCTTTGTCAAAAGAAATCTATCAGTATGCATCGGATAAGAAAACAACCGGATGGGTGTTTCTTGGCTATCCTGGAACATGGGGAGATTACTTGGGAGCGAACGTCCAGAAATACTTAAGCGGTGAAATCAGCTGGAGTGAACTGGAGCAGGATTCAAAAAATAAATGGCAGGAAATGAGAAATTAATTTACGAAAAGACGCGTCCGTTAATGAACGCGTCTTTTCCGCTCTCTTAAGTAAATAACTATCATAACAAGAGAGAATGACTATTGAGATTCAAGCATTGACTTAAAATCACTTCTTCATGGTTGCTCGGACAATTCCCTGGCAGTACAGCTGGGGAACTATGTAAATCTCAATAATTGTTGAAACTCTGTCCCCTACCTAGTAAAGTATAGTGCATATCATCAGGATGAATTTTTTTAATAAGGGAGATAGCTATGGGCAGGAATTCTAGAAAAATAGATATTCTTACAGCAGCATCTAAAATTGTAAGTGACCGCGGGATCTTTAACCTGACTTTGGAAGCTGTAGCTGAACAAGCTGGGATTAGTAAAGGCGGTCTGCTTTATCATTATCCTTCCAAAGAAGCTTTGGTGAAGGGAATGGTAGAACATTTAGCCAGCAATTATCAGGAAAAAATTAAGAATAATGCTGAGCAGGACCCGGTGGAAAAAGGAAGGTGGACACGCTCTTTTCTTGATGTCACCTTTAATCAAAGCTATGAAAACAAAGACATGAATGCAGGTTTGCTTGCAGCCAAAGCGGTGAACTCGGATTTACTTGAGCCCATTCGTCAAGCTTATAAAAATTGGCAGCATGAGATTGAGAATGATGGCTTGGACCCGGTTAAGGCAACGATCATACGTTTAGCTATCGATGGAATCTGGTTATCAGAGCTGTTTGATATTTACCAAATTGAGGAAGATAAAAAAGATAAGGTATATTCAACGTTAAAAAGTTGGGCAGAAGAATAACGATAGACACGAAAACCACATCCTAAATCAGGATGGTGGTTTTTTGTTTCATTCAAGAAAAGCACGAAAAAATGAAATGGAAATCGTGACGATTGAAGAACTTGTGCCAGAAAACCAAAGAAGTAAAAGGGAGTGAGACCGATCGGGAGAGTGGTTATTGATAGGGGAAAATAGGCCGGAAGGTTTCTTCTATTTCGATCATCGTCATTTCAAGTCAGACTTATCTCAAAGTGCTGCTTGTCCATTCCTCCTAACCTGTACCCAGAATAAGAACCATCAGCAAACGATCTGCCTGTCAGAATATGAAGAAGACTCTCCTCCATCTAGCTAGAGGGAGCGAGGTCCCTTTCACTCCTGCGGAAGAACGAGTGAGCCGAGATTGCCGATCGTGGGTTTCGCGAGGAAGCTCGGGCGCGCGTGTCTTCGAAAAGGGAAGGGACGATCGCTCCTGGCGGTAAGAAAAAAATTGTAGAAAAACATGGGGTTTCTCTACAAGCTGAAAACCTCCATCCTAAATCAGGATGGAGGTTTTTTTATTCGAATGTTTGATTAACACAGCATGTACAATTTATTTAGTTTTTTTGTACACGTCTAATTCCTTTCACAATGGGCATTAGAGAATAATTTTTGGAACGTCAGCTGATTTTTTACGAGGGAGAAGGTTGAAAGGAAACCGTCTGGATGGTACAGTTTTATTTGTGTTAAAAAACCGTCTGGATGGTATAGTAAAAACAGAAAAAGCCAATTATCGCTTAAATAGATTTTTTAAGGAGGAATAACAGTGAGTCAGAAAGTGTTATTAACAGCTGCTGTAACTGGAGCCGGAGATACTACAGAAAAAAACCCGCATGTACCAGTTACACCGAAGGAAATTGCTGATGCAGCCATTGAATCTGCAAAAGCTGGAGCATCCATCGCTCACGTACACGCTCGTGATCCACAAACCGGAGGGATCAGCCATGATGTAAATCATTACCGTGAAATCGTGGACCGGATTCGTGAATCAGAAACAGATGTCATTATTAACATTACTTCAGGAGGCGGAGGAGATTTCATCCCTAATTTGGCTGCTCCTGCTGCCGGAGGAGAGGGAACGGATATCCAGCGACCTGATGAACGTCATCAGCCAGTTGGGGAACTGCTTCCAGAAATGTGCACCCTGGATTGCGGGAGTACCAATTTTGGAAACATGATCTACATGAGCCCGACAGACTGGCTGAGGGAACAGGCCAAATTAGTTCAACAGAGCGGCGTAAAGCCAGAACTGGAATGTTTTGATACCGGCCATATCCGTTTTGCCAACCAATTAATAAAGGAAGGTTTGGTGGATGGTGAACCGATGTTCCAATTCTGCCTGGGGATTCCGTGGGGAGCAGAGGCAGACGCTGAGACCATCTTATATATGAAAAACAGGATTCCTGAAAACGCCCACTGGTCCGCATTTGGCATTGGACGGATGCAAATGCCGATAGCTGCTCAGTCCGCATTGCTTGGCGGAAATGTAAGAGTTGGGCTTGAAGACAATATTTATTTACAAAAAGGAGTTTTAGCTAGAAATGATCAGCTGGTAGATAAAGCTGTCAGCATGCTTAACAGCAATGGTTTAGAAGTGTACAGTCCTGCAGAGGCGCGCGAAGAATTTAACTTGAGAAATCCTCATCAAGGGGGAAACAACTATGAATGAATCCATTAAAAAAGTAGCAGTCATCGGCACCGGAGTGATTGGCAATGGCTGGATTGCAAGATTTCTATCCCAAGGGTATGAGGTTACTGCTTTTGATCCTGCTGCAGGTGCAGAGGAAAGAACGAGACTGGCGGTGAACCATGCATGGCCGTCTCTGGAAGAACGCGGACTTGCGGCAAATGCTTCTAAAGACCGCTTATTTTTTAAAGATGACTTAGCAGAAGCTGTGTCTGGTGCTGATTATATTCAAGAAAATGTACCGGAACGTGAAGAACTGAAAAAAAGCGTACTGCATACTATTGATCAGCATGCAAGAATGGATGCCTTGATCGGATCCAGCACATCCGGAATAAAACCGAGCATTTTGCAATCTGATATGATTCATCCGGAACGCTTCTTTGTAGCGCATCCGTTTAATCCAGTTTATTTACTGCCACTAGTAGAGGTAGTAGGCGGTGAACAAACCAATAAGAAAGCACTTGAACAGGCCGGCCGCTTTTTCTCTTCTATCGACATGAAACCATTGACGATTCATAAAGAAATCGATGGCCATGTCGCGGATCGATTAATGGAAGCCTTATGGCGTGAAGCTCTTCACTTAGTTAATGATGGCATTGCAACAACAGAAGAAGTAGATAAAGCCATTATCTACGGGGCGGGCTTACGCTGGGCGCAAATGGGACCATTTCTTACCTTCCATTTAGCCGGCGGTGAGCAAGGCATGCGTCATATGCTGGAACAGTTTGGTCCAGCTTTAAAGCTTCCTTGGACGAAGCTGAAAGCCCCTGAACTAACAGAGGAATTAAAAGAACGGGTCATCTCTGGATGTGAAGAGTATGCAGGAGACCAATCCGTTTCTGATCTAGAAGCAAAGCGAAATGAATTTTTAGTTAAGCTTCTTGCGCTTGTAGAAGAATATTGGCCGGAGGAATCCCAAGCAAAAGCAAACATCTAGGGGAGGTAAAGGAATTGTTTGAGACAAGCACCTTATTCACTACTCAAGTTAGAGAAGACTGGGTGGACTATAACGGGCACATGAACGACGCCGCCTACGCTGTCGTATTCAGTCAAGCCGTTGACCGATTTATGGAAGAGATCGGGTTGGACGCAGGCAGCCGCGAGCACCATCAATATACAGTGTTCACTTTAGAAAATCATCTATTGTATTTAAAAGAAGCGCATAAAAACGAAGAGCTTCATGTTTCTATGCAGTTGATCGATGAGGATGCAAAGCGGCTCCATGTTTTCTTTGAAATGAAAAATACTCAAGGGGACATCCTTGCAACCAGCGAGCAGATGCTAATGGGGATGAGTACTTCTTCAGGAAGCCCTGCTCCATTTCCAAGTTCTATATCTGAATTCATTCTGAAACTGAGAAGGAAACATGAACATTTGGATGTGCCGAAACAGATAGGGAGACAAATTGGGATCCGTCGTAAACCCTAGTCCCTAAATGAAAGAGGAGAATGTTTATGAAAAAGATCGAAGTTCACCAAATGACGAAAATTTTCGGTGCTCACCCGAAGCAGGGAATGAACCGTTTGAATCAAGGAGAATCAAAGGAAGAAATATTGAAAAATACCGGATTAACCGTAGGAGTTAACCAAGCGTCTTTCTCAGTAAACCCAGGAGAATTTTTTGTGATTATGGGATTATCCGGAAGTGGAAAATCTACGTTAATCCGACTTGTAAACCGTTTAATCGAGCCTACAGCTGGAGAGGTTTACATCGACGGTGAGGACCTTACAAAAATGAATCAAGCTTCTCTTATCGAAACGAGGCGCAAAAAGCTGGGCATGGTTTTTCAGAAGTTCGGA
Source organism: Halobacillus salinarum (assembly GCF_022919095.1). Lineage (NCBI taxonomy): Bacteria > Bacillati > Bacillota > Bacilli > Caryophanales > Bacillaceae > Halobacillus > Halobacillus salinarum. Next base: position 2,549,665 of record NZ_CP095073.1, read on the forward strand.
TTGTTTCCTCATCGAACCGTCCTGCATAACGTTGCCTACGGCTTGGAGATCCAAGGTATAAACAAAAATGAGCGGGAAAAAAAAGCACTTAAATCAATTGAAGACGTCGGATTAAAAGGGTATGAAAACAGCTATCCGAATGAATTGAGCGGTGGCATGCAGCAAAGAGTGGGACTGGCTCGGGCGCTTGCTAATGATACAGATATTTTACTTATGGACGAAGCATTCAGTGCCCTTGATCCGCTTATCCGAAAAGAGATGCAGGATGAGCTGCTCCACTTGCAAAAGAAATTAGGCAAGACCATTCTATTTATCACTCATGATTTAGATGAGGCTTTAAAGCTTGGAGATCGAGTAGCCATCATGAAAGATGGAGAGATCGTTCAAGTGGGCACGTCCGAAGAAATTTTAGAAAATCCTGTCAATGATTACGTGTCCAGCTTCGTTAAAGATGTTGATCGTTCAAAGGTTTTGGAAGCCCATCATGTCATGCAGCGCCCAGAGGTTCTAACCACGTATAAGGATGGTCCTCGTGTTGCGATCAGAAAAATGGAGGAAGCTGGGGTTTCCAGTATTTTCGTTGTCGATAAGAACGATTGTTTTAAAGGCTTATTGACAGTGGATGATGCAATCCGTGCCTACAACGAACAAATCTCCTTAGAAGAAGTTTTAAAAGCGGATGTTTATTCAACCAGCAGGACAACACCATTAAACGATCTGCTTGGGATCGCTGCTGATACCCACTACCCGATTGCCGTAGTCGAAGAAGGAAAACTTGAAGGAATTATATCACGTGTTTCCATTCTTTCCGGCTTAGTGCTAGGGAAAAATAGTAATGAGGAGGCCGAAGTATAAATGAATTACTTTCATCTTCCATTAGAAGAATGGACAAATTCTTTTGTGAATAATTGGTTAATTCCTGTACTAGGAGGATTTTTCAATCATATCAGCCATGCCCTCTCTACCTTCATTAATGCCGTAACGAATGCCCTCGTTTCCATACCTCCGGAAATTATTGCGATTGTTCTTATATTGCTTGCCTGGCGTGCAGCGGGGAAAGGCATGGCACTGTTTACTTTAATCGGCTGTCTTTATCTTGGGTCTGTCAATTTATGGGATGGAGCCATGCAGACTATTGCGGTCGTCATTGTATCGACTCTGCTGTCGATTCTTATTGGAGTCCCAGTGGGCATATTAAGCGCCACAAACCGGGTGATTGATAAAATTGTCCGTCCGATTCTCGACTTTATGCAGACGCTTCCCAGCTTTGTTTATTTAATTCCGGCCATTCTGCTTTTCGGACTCGGAGGCGTGCCAGCCGTGATTTCTACCTTTGTCTTTGCTACTCCTCCAGCAGTACGCATGACAAGTCTCGGCATCAAACAGGTGCCTGGAGACGTAGTAGAAGCGTCTAGAGCCTTTGGGTCTACAAAAAAACAGCTGTTGTTTAAAGTACAGCTGCCTATGGCTGTTCCTACTATTATGGCAGGGATTAATCAAACGATTATGCTTGCGCTGTCCATGGCTGTCATTGCGTCGATGATCGGAGCTCCCGGCCTGGGATCTACTGTTCTTTCTGGAATTTCTACAGTCAACGTAGGACTCGGATTAACCGGCGGACTGGGAATCGTTGTATTAGCCATCGTGCTTGATCGAATTACGCAAGGATTTGGACAAAAAGTTTAAAGGAGAGAAATAAGATGAAAAAATTATTTTTAGGTTTGTTAACAGCATTGTTGATTGTAATGGCTGCGGGATGTTCTGCAAAAAGTGAAGGAGCAGACAATTCCTCAGAGCAAGCTGAAAGCAGTAGTAGTAAAGATAAGACGATCAATTTCGGAGTTACGCCCTGGACAAGCACAGTCCCTCCGACTAAGATTGCCAGTCTGATTTTACAGGACATGGGTTACAATGTGAAAGAAACAAAAGCAAATGTCAGTGGCGTATTTATGGGAATGTCCCGAGGGGAAGTCGATGTATTCATGGATGCCTGGTTCCCTATGCACAAGGTCCAAATGAAAAAGTTCGGAGATAAGCTTGAGCGGACAGCTGTCAGCTATCCGAAGGCGAAAACCGGATGGGTTGTGCCTACTTATATGAAAGACATCAACTCCGTTTCCGACTTGAAAGGAAAAGAAGGTGAGTTCAATAACAAAATGTATGGCATTGAAGAAGGAGCCAGTGCTACAAAAGAATCAAACGAAATGATAGAGGCTTATGGGTTGGATATGAAACAAGTTAACTCATCAGAAGGCGGTATGCTGGCGCAGGCCGATCGTTTAATGAAACAGGAAAAGCCAGTCGTTTTCTTCGGATGGCGCCCTCACACGATGTTTAACAAGTACGATTTAAAAGTACTGAAGAATGACAAAGGCTTTTTTGAATCCTCTTCAGTGGAAGTTGTGACTAATAGCAAGCTCAAAGAAAAAGCTCCCGAAGCCTATGAATTCCTTAAAAATTGGAGCATCTCTATTGATGATGTGGAGCAAATGATTGTGGAAATAGAAGACCAAGGCAAGGACCCTGAAAAAGTTGCCCGTGAATGGATTAACAATCACCAGGATAAAGTGAATAAAATGATGGGCAAATAAGGAACGCCTTACGATAAGAGATCTGTAGTTAATGCAGATCTCTTATTTATGAAAGGAGAAAGAAGAGTGAACACAAATTCAGCTGTTCTTGTAGAACACAATCTTCCTTGTAAGCTCAGAGATGGGACGATTCTTTATTCAAATATTTACCGTCCGGCTGCAGAAGGACAATATCCAGTCCTTCTTTCGAGAACCCCTTACAACAAAGATCTTCCTGAATTTTCTCATCGTTATGTTGATCCTTTTCGTTTAGTCAGAGGAGGTTTTGTGGTGGTTATTCAAGATGTGCGTGGCCGTTTTGCCTCTGAAGGGAAATTCAATCCTTTTGTGCAAGAACGCAAGGATGGATATGACAGCGTGGAGTGGGCAGGAGCATTGCCTTACTGCAATGGAAATGTTGCTATGTTTGGCTTGTCCTATTATGGATATACCCAAATCTATGCAGCAGTCGAGCAGCCGCCTTCCCTTAAGGCTATTGCCCCGGCAATGACAGGCAGTCATTTGGAAAACGGACTCCTCTTTCGTGGGGGAGCCTTTGAACTTGCCCTGTTTGAAACATGGTTTCTGGATTCCATTGCTCCTGACATCATTGACCGCTCGGAGGGAAAGAACGGTGGATATAACCAGGTAAGGGAAGCAGTGAATTCACTAAATAAATGGTACAAATACAAGCCCGTACATTTATGGCCGCCAGCCACAGCAACTAAGGAGCTGCATGACTTTTTTAACACATTTATTCAGCCGGAGGAAGATTGGCTCAACTTATCATCTGTAACTGAAAAACTATCAGAGCTTGAGATTCCGGCGTTTCATATTGGCGGATGGTATGATTGTTTTTTAGGCTCTACGATCGAAAATTTTGAAAAAATGGCGCAATCGAATAAAATGCAAAAATTAATGATTGGACCGTGGGGCCATGGAGATTTTAATCCCCTTATCGGCGATCGTTTTTTTGGTACACACAGCAGTGGAAATTCCATTCGGCACCAGCAGGATTTGACCGATTTGCACCTTCATTGGTTTAATGATGTATTTAATAAACCAGCCGCTGCCATTCCTCCTGTGCAAATCTTTGTAATGGGAGTAGACCAATGGAGAACCGAAAGAGAATGGCCGATTAAACGGACGGTTTATACTCCTTATTATTTACATCAACAGGGACAGTTACGAACAGACTTCCCTAGTATAAATGAAGCAAGTGAAAAATTCTGTTATGATCCTGAACAGCCTGTTCCTACAACTGGCGGAGCGACGCTCTTCTACCAAGGAATAAACAGTGGACCCTGTAATCAAAATGGCATTGCAGCTCGCCCAGATGTCTTAACGTTTACGACTCCTGTCTTACAAAGGGATGTGGAAATCACAGGTCCTTTGAAAGCAGTCCTATGGGTAAGTTCCAATCGAAAGGCTACTGATTTTACGGCGGCACTAATCGATGTATTTCCCGATGGAACCTCTTATAATCTGGCGGATGGAATCATTCGACTCGATCCTATGGAAGAAAACACACCGAAACAAATAGAGATTGATCTATGGTCTACAAGTAATGTATTTTTTAAAGGCCATGCTATCAGACTGCACATTTCATCCAGCAATTTTCCTCGCTATGATTGCAACCCTAACACCGGTTCTTCTATGGTTGAAAGTGTAAAGTCAATAAAAGCTATGCAAACCATCTATTATGGAAAACAATATCCTTCTTACATTCTTCTACCTGTAATGCCTGAGCCAGAAGAAGACTAAAAGCACAAGGGCTTTACGTAAAGCCCTTGTGCTTTTCTTTAGTTTCCCTGTTTCCAAGCGGGAAGCATTTTCTTCAGTGGTTTATCCTGACGATAGCCGAGTACATATTCGGCTTGCATGATCGTATGAATTTCCCTCGTCCCTTCATAAATGACCGGTGCTTTAGAATTTCTTAAATAACGTTCCACAGGGTACTCATTGGAATATCCATAAGCACCGTGAATCTGCACGGCATCGTCTGCAGCCTGATTAGCAAAATCGCACGCCTGCCATTTTGCTAACGACGTTTCTCTAGTATTGCGCACCCCTTTATTTTTCAGCTCTCCCGCCTGATAGACGAGGAACCTGCTCATCTTGAGGCCAGCATCCATTTTGGCAACCATTTGCTGGACGAGCTGATGCCTGCCGATTTCTTTTCCAAAGGTTGTCCGGTCGTGGCAGTACTTGACGCTTGCTTCTAAGCAGGCCATGATCTGGCCACAGGCGCCTGCAGCGACAGTAAATCTGCCATTGTCCAAAGCGGACATAGCAATCTTGAAGCCATCTCCTTCTTCACCTACCAGGTTGTCCTTGGGAACCTTTACTTGATCAAAAAATAATTCTCCCGTATTGCCGGCTCGAATACCCAGCTTGCCTTTAGTAGCTTTTGAAGAGAAGCCCTGCATCGTTCTCTCCACGATAAATGCAGAAATGCCATGATGCTTTTTACTTTTATCTGTATAAGCGAAGACGAGGAAATGATCAGCTGTGTCACATAAAGAAATCCACGTTTTCTGACCATTTAGTATATAATCGTCTCCGTCACGTACAGCTGTCGATTGTAACGAAGCCACATCAGAGCCTGCCCCCGGTTCCGTTAAACCGAAAGCTCCAATTTTCAATCCTTCTGCCTGGGGAACTAAATACTTCTGTTTCTGTTGTTCACTGCCCCACTGCAGAAGGGTCATGCTGTTCAGCCCGGTATGGACAGAAACCGCCGTACGAAAAGCTGTATCACCTCGTTCGAGTTCCTCACATACGATGGCCAAGGAATTATAGTCCATGCCGCTTCCACCATACTTTTCTGGAATACATACACCCATATAGCCTAATTGAGCCAGTTTTTTGACAACGTCTATATTAAAAAAACCTTTAGCATCCCATTCTCCAATAAAGGGCATGATCTCCTTGTCTACAAAATCTCTTACCGTTTTACGAAGCATCACTTGCTCGTCACTAAAATCAAAATTCATTCCACCACTCCTTAAATCGTATTAGACTTCCTGAATTCCTCAATTTTCATTGAATCGTAGCCCAATGAGGAAAGGATTTCTTCTGTATGTTCACCTGGCTCTGGCGGATGGCGGTACGTCTCAATTGAAGTTCTGGAGAGCTTAAGCGGACTGCCGATCACTCGAATTTGTCCTGCTTTAGGATGTTCGAGAGAAACAAACATGCGCCTTTGTTTTAACTGGGCGTCAGCTTCAAGATCCTTCAGCGTCTGAATCGGGCCGAAGGGAATGCCCGACCCTTGACATTTTTCCTTCCAATAGTCCGTTGATTCCTGAGAGAAGGCCCCCTGCAGTATTGCTGAAAGCTCTGTACGATGTTTTACTCGATCAGGATTTGTAGTGAACCGGGGATCATTTGGCAGGTCTTTACGATTAATGAGTTGGCATAAAAAAGTAAACTGCTGGTCATTGCCAACAGCGATCACCATCTCCCCATCCTTCGATTCGAATGTCTGATACGGAACGATATTTGCATGGTGATTGCCTAAACGGGAGGGGAGGGCACCCGACATTAAGTAATTACTGCCTATATTCACTAATGTACTCACCGCCGAATCATATAAAGACAAATCGAGCTTCTGGCCTAATCCTGATTGATTTCGCTCGATTAAAGCAGACTGGATCCCTATGCAGGCGTAAAGACCGGTGATGACATCGGTTATCGCCACCCCAAGCTTCTGCGGCCCTGATTCTTCCGTTCCTGTAATACTCATTAAACCGCTCATCGCTTGAATGATAAAATCATAGCCCGGCAAGTGGCTGAACGGCCCCGTCTCACCAAACCCGGTAATGGAGCAATAAATAAGTCCGGGGTTTCCTTCACTCAGTGTTTCATAGCTGAGTCCAAGCCGTTCCATCGTACCTGTCTTAAAATTATGAAGGACGACATCGCTGTTAGAAGCAAGATTTTTGATTATTGATTTCCCGTGCTCTGTTTTTAAATTGACGGTCAGGCTTTTTTTATTTCGATTTGCACAAAGGTAATAGGCACTGATGCCTTCCTGGAAAGGAGGCCCCCATTTCCTTGTGTCGTCACTCCCTCCAGGAGCTTCTACTTTGATGACTTCTGCACCAAGATCCCCGAGGATCATAGAACAGTATGGTCCGGCAAGAACTCTTGATAAATCAAGCACTTTTATGCCCTTTAGAGTTGATGACAGGGGTATCACTTCCTTTTTAACTAAATGAAAAACCAGCAGAACCCATACTAAGTATGAATCCCACTGGCTTAAAATAATGGTGAAATAAATGAGAAATCTTAGGAGGGCAAAGGATTTGTCCCTATTAAGCTTGGAATAGCAGTCTGTACACTCCAGTTTATTCCTTGGCCTCTAATAATATGAACATTTTACATAGATAAAAGATAAATAGCCTATCATGAAACGAATTTTCGAGTAATAGGATAGACCATGGGACAAACCTTAAGAAGTGCATATTAATAGGAAATGTCCGAGCCTTTAAGACGTGATCGTTCATTTCCTAATGATTGGGAGGTCAATGGATGACCTATTGTTCTAAAAAAGTAAGCAGTTTACCTCCTTATCTGTTTTCAATCTTCCAGCAAAAAAAAGCAGCTTTACAAAAGAAAGGGGTCGACGTCATTGATTTAGGAATCGGTGCGCCGGACCTGCCAACCCCTTCCTTCATCATAGATCGGTTAACAGAGGAAGCAAGGAAGCCTGAAAACCACAAGTACTCTCCTTATGGAGGCTGCAAGGAGTTTCGTGAAGCAGTGGCTGATTTTTACCTGCGTCACTATCACGTAGAGTTGGATCCAGAAACAGAAGTGCTTACACTTATTGGGTCGAAAGAGGGGATTGCTCACCTCATTCAAGCAGTTCTTAATCCCGGAGATGGAGTGCTCACACCGGACCCGGGCTATCCCGTCTATCAATCGGCCATTCACTTATCCCACGGAAAGATGATCCGCATGCCGCTTGATGGAGCTAACGGATATGTGCCCAAGTTTAATGAAATCGCACCGAAAGACTTGCACGTGTCAAAACTGCTGCTATTAAACTATCCAAGTAATCCCACTGGAGCTACTGTGGAGATTGATACGTTTAGAAAAGCGATCGCATTTGCAGCAGCAAACGAACTCTGTGTAGCTCACGATGCCGCTTATGATCTCGTTACGTTTGACAATTATAAGGCTCCAAGCATCTTGGAAATTCCGGAGGCAAAAAAAAGAGCCGTGGAGTTTGGTTCACTGTCAAAAAGCTTCAATATGACAGGCTGGCGGCTCGGTTACGTAGTCGGAAATAAAGAATTAATCAAGGCGTTGTCGATCGTGAAAAGCAATACAGACACTTCCCAGTTTCTCGCTATTCAAAAAGCAGGGGCAGCGGCTTTAAGCAGTGATCTAACTACGGTGGAAGCTAATAATGCAGTATATCAGCAGCGGGCTTTGACGATGCTCCACGCCCTCAAATCAATAGGAATCGAAGCTGACAAACCCAGGGGAACTTTTTTTCTCTGGGCAAAGGTTCCCAAAGGTTTCACCTCCCAATCCTTTGCGGAAGAAATTCTTGAAAAAGCTGGGGTGATTCTTACCCCGGGTTCAGCGTTCGGCAAGGGGGAGAAGGTTATATCCGCATTTCGTTAAGCGTTCCTACCAGGCGCTTGCACGAGGCGGCTGCAAGAATCAAAGGTTTGAAGACAGGAGGGAGTCCATGAGTACAGGTTCTCTCTATTTATCTGGCGCCAAAGCCTTAGTGGAGTGTTTAAAACTGGAGAAAATCTCTCATGTATTTTGTGTCCCTGGAGAAAGCTATCTTCCAGTAATGGATGCCATTTATGATGAACCAAGTATTCAGCTCATTTCTTCAAGGCACGAGGGTGGTGCTTCTTTTATGGCGGAGGGTTATGCAAAAGCCGCCCGGCTCCCAGGTGTAGTGATGGCGACTAGAGGCGTGGGCGCCTCTAATCTGGCGATCGGTGTCCATACGGCATTTCAGGATTCTACTCCGATGGTTGTTTTTTTAGGACAAGTTCATAGTGCTTTCAGAGGAAGAGAAGGGTTCCAGGAAGTAGAGCTTGACCGATTTTTCAGTCACCTTGCCAAGTGGACGGTGGAAATCCATGACGTAGAAAGAATTCCAGAATTGGTCCAGCGTGCTTTTCGCACGGCAATAACCGGCAGGCCCGGTCCAGTAGTTGTTTCCCTGCCGGAAGATGTCCTGGCTAAGCGAGCCATTATGCACTTTAGTGAACCCCTGCAACGGCCGTCTCCTAAGCCTTGCACTCAGGAAATAAAGGCCATGGAAGCTCTGCTGCGCACGGCTAAGCGGCCGCTGATTATTGCCGGAGGCGGGATTAAGCATTCCCAAGGAGAAGAAGAACTTCTCCAATTTTCAAGCAAGTTCCAAATACCGGTGATGGCTGCTTTCAGAAGGCATGATGTGTTTCCAAATCATCATCCTCTTTACTGCGGACACCTTGGTTTAGGTGTAAGCGCAAAGGTACTAAGTTTGGTTCAATCCGCCGACACGATCATCGCGATTGGTACCAGGCTTTCTGAGGTAACCACTCAGGATTATTCCATTATTACGAAGGATAAGAAACTCGTTCACATTGACATTGATCATGCTGTGGTTGGCAAAGTATTTGCCCCTGATCTTGGAATTGTTGCTGATGCGGCGGAAGCGTTAAGAGCTTTGAATGGTCTTCTTTTTACGCCAAAGTGGAGCGATTGGAGAACCGAGTGCAGGAAAGCTTATGAGGACTCGATTGCCGAACCGGACGGAGACAGACCGCTGAATCATCAGATTATTTCTATTTTAAACAAATCCCTGCCTGCCCGGAGTATTCTTACTAACGATGCTGGAAATTTTGCAGGCTGGCTTCACACGTATTACCAATTTAACGAAAAGAATTCTTATATCGGACCGACTTCCGGGGCGATGGGTTACGGAATGCCCGCCGCCTTAGGAGCGAAGTTAGCACGACCGGAAGCTACAGTCATCTCTCTGTCGGGGGACGGTGGATTTATGATGACGATTCAGGAAATGGAAACGGCGGTCCGTTACAACATCCCTGTTATCAGTCTGATCTTTAATAACTCCATGTATGGAACGATTCGAATGCATCAGGAGATCCACTTTCCAAATAAACCGATTGGTACAGATTTAGGCCTTGTTCCATTTGCTAAGATCGCAGAAAATTTTGGAGCGACCGGTTACCTGGTTAAAAACAGTGAGGAGTTTGAGCAGGCGCTTTCAAAAGCACTTCTCAACCACAAGCCCGCTGTCATCGAAGTAGAGTGTGACCCAGAACAGATCTCTGTATCCTCTACCATCAAGCAGATTAGAAACCGCGTTCCAAAGAATTAACTGGTTTAAAGCTTTTTTAAAAGGAGGAAACCTTGTGACTCAAAAGCTGATTCAAGTAGAAAAACTGCAAAATTTTATTAACGGAAAGTGGTATGAGCCTTCCAATCGACTGCATACAGCTGTAACCAATCCAGCCACGATGGAAACCTTGGTTCAAGTCCCATTATCCGGGTTAGAAGATGTTAAAGCAGCAGCGGAAGCCGCAAAAAAAGCGCAAAAAAACTGGGCGCTGGTGCCGGCACCGCAGCGGGCAGAAGTGTTGTTTCGTGTGGGAATGCTGATGAAGGAAAGGAAGGAAACACTTTCCCAGCTGCTTACAATGGAAAATGGCAAGGTAATTGAAGAAGCCCGCGGAGAAGTTCAGGAAGGAATCGATATGGCCTTCTATATGGCAGGGGAAGGGCGGAGGTTGTTCGGGCAGACGACTCCTTCAGAACTAAAGGATAAATTCGCCATGAGTGTCCGTTCACCAGTTGGTGTTGTCGGCATTATTACTCCTTGGAACTTCCCGATCGCCATTGCAACATGGAAATCATTCCCCGCGATCGTTGCAGGAAATGCTGTCGTTTGGAAGCCTGCAACAGAAACGCCGATTATGGCGTATGAATTAGCCAAAATATTTGAAGAAGCTGGACTTCCTGAAGGGGTCATTAACGTCGTTTTCGGTTCAGGATCTACAGTAGGCGAAGCGATGATTGATCAAGAAATAATTCGAGTCATTTCGTTTACAGGTTCTAACTCTGTTGGACGGAATATTGCTTCTAAATGCGGCGAAAGACTGAAAAAAGTTTCCTTGGAAATGGGTGGAAAGAACGCGGTCATCGTGATGGACGATGCCGATCTTTCCTTAGCGGTGGAAGGAATTTTGTGGAGTGCTTACGGTACAAGCGGACAGCGTTGTACGGCCTGCAGCCGCGTAATGGTCCATAAAGACGTCAAAGAAGAATTAGAAGAACGTCTTCAAAAAGAAATCGCCAAGCTGACGATTGGAAACGGACTTGATGCATCCGTAAAAGTCGGACCGATCATTAATCAGGGAGGTCTCGAAAAAATAAAGCAATACATGAAAATCGGCAAAGAAGAAGGTGCCACATTGCTGACAGGAGGGTTTACCTTAGAGGAAGGTGAACATGCAAGCGGCCATTATTTCGCACCCACCCTATTTACTGACGTCGCTCCAAGTATGCGGATTGCAAAGGAGGAGATTTTTGGCCCTGTCGTTTCTCTCATCCCTGTCGAAAGCCTGGAAGAGGCCATTGAAATTAACAACAGTGTGGAATACGGGTTATCAAGCTCTATTTTCACGCGTGACGTCAATAAAGTGTTCACAGCACAACGTGACCTTGATACAGGGATTGTCTACATTAACGCAGGTACGACAGGCGCAGAGATCCATCTGCCTTTTGGCGGGACAAAAGGAACAGGGAACGGCCACCGGGACTCAGGCTTAGCCGCCTTGGATGTTTTTACTGAGTGGAAATCCGTGTACGTTGACTTCAGTGGAAAGCTTCAGCGGGCCCAAATCGATGTAGAATAACGAGTTTTAGTAACTATATAGAAAAGGGAGCGGGGACAATGAAAGTAGCGGTCTTAGGATCAGGCTTAATGGGAAAAGAAGCAGCTCGGGATCTCGTCCAAAATCCTGAAGTGACAAGTGTTGGTCTTGCGGATATAGACGTGATTAGAGCTCAGGCAGTCTGCCAGCTGCTTCATTCTTCAAAAATCAAGGCTTACAAAATCGATGCCGGAAATCCTGATGAATTAAAGGCATTTATGAAAGATTACGATGTCGTCATCAACGCACTATTCTATTCATTTAACGAAGCCGTGGCCGCAGCAGCCATAGAAGCCGGCGTTCATTCGGTGGATCTGGGTGGTCATATTGGTCACGTTACCGATCATGTGCTTGATATGTATCCACAGGCAGCGAATGCGGGGGTCACCCTTATTCCTGACCTTGGTGTTGCGCCAGGAATGATTAATATTTTATCAGGGTACGGAGCAAGTAAATTAGATGAAGTCCAATCCATCCGCCTTTTTGTAGGGGGATACCGGTCCAGCCTGAACCTCCATTAGAATACAACCATGTTTTTTCAATGGAAGGTCTGCTAGATCATTATACCGATTCTTCCACAATCATTCGTGATGGGAAACTTGTCGACATTCCTTCACTCTCAGAATTAGAACAACTGCATTTTGAACGGTTCGGACCGCTAGAAGCCTTCCACACGTCAGGTGGAACTTCGACATTATTGAAGTCCTTTCCTCATGTTCATACATTGGAATATAAAACAATCCGCTACCGGGGTCATGCAGAAAAAATGAAACTTCTCGTTGATTTAAAATTAACTCACAGCGATTTTGAAGTGAACGTAAACGGTATGAAAATAAAGCCGCGTGAAGTGCTGCTGAAAACTCTCGACCCTATCGTTGACTTAAAAGACAAAGACGATGTCGTTTTACTTCGGGTGTGTGTCGGTGGATTAAAAGCTGGGAAAGAAACGGCATTTCAATATGAAATGGTAACCTTTAAAGATCGAGTGAATAAAGTGACCGCCATGGCAAGGGCAACAGCTAATACCATTTCCGTTGTCGCGCAGATGATCGGGAGAAAAACGATTACGAAAGCAGGAGTCCTGCCCCCTGAACAAATTGTACCTGGTGATATTTATATTGAAGAAATGGCTAAACGAGGCGTTATTATTACAGAAAAACAAGTCTAAACAACTAATTAAAAGGAGCTGAGCGATCAGCTCCTTATTTATTAGAAGTAGACATACATAAAGAGCTTGGAGAGCACTTCACCTACAATGCTCCCCAAGCCTCAATCCTACTTAAATATTTCCGAAAAACTTTTCTGCCTTTTCCAAATAAGGTTCTTCTTCAGGAGTTAATTCATATTCTTCCACAATTGCATCCACCGGGCATACAGAAACGCATGCACCGCAATCGATACATATATCCGGATTGATAAAAAACTGTTCAGGGCCTTCCTCTATACAATCAACGGGGCAGACCGTAACACACTCTCCAGCTTTTTCTGATTCACATGGACTTGTAATTACAAATGCCATCATCGATCCTCCGTTTCAAAAGTTATTCACAGGACACTTCTTGTGTCGTGTACTTTTTATTGAATCAAATCATGCCGTAAAGTTCAAATCCGCTTAAACGGCAGGCGGTCCAAATTTTCCATTTTTAAAATCCTGGTAAGCTTGTTTTATCTCCTCCATGGAGTTCATGACAAACGGGCCGTACGGGATAATCTTTTCCTGAATTGGTTCACCGGAATAAACAAGCAGTTTCGTGCGACGATGGTGTGATTTAATTGCTAAGTCACTTGGATTTTCTTTATTGCCCTCTTTATTGAAACTTAACAAACCAGTCCCGTGCTTTTTCATCGTCACTTGATTTTTACCGATGGCCGCTTCACCAGAGAGAACGTAGACGAACGCATTATGAGTTTCTGGCAGCTTGTGAACGTATTCGGCGTCTTTTTCTAAAGTGATTTCACTAATCGTAAGCGGGACAATTGAATTCAAAGGCCCTTTTACTCCAGCTAAGCTTCCGGCAAACACCTTGACACGTCCTCCATTTATTTCGACAACAGGGGCCTGTTCTGCGTAAACGTTCTGATAAATTGTATCCGTGTTTCGTTTATTCTGTGGGAGATTCACCCACAATTGAAGGGTGTGGGCAATGTCATCTTCTACACCGTCTTCCGCATGACGTGCAGCCCAGCCTGCATTCATATACTGCATATCCCCAGGCTCTAAAATATCCCTTCCTCCGCTATTATCAATATGTTCTAACCGGCCGTCCATCACGTAGGTGACCGTTTGAAAACCACGGTGCGGGTGGTCAGGAAAAGTTCCTTTTTTAAACCAGTCTTCAGCCATTAATATAAATGGATCAAATTCTTCAAAACGATCCGCAGGGAGGACCCATCCTTTCTGAATAGCAGGAAAATTCATTTCCTCGTATTTCACATACCAATGATCGGCAACTTCTCTCTCCAACCTTTCGTCGGTTTGATTTTGTTTCATCTGCATTCACTCCTTGTCCGTTTCGGGTCAGTTTACCCGTCAAATTTTTCAATGTTCCTATTGATTTTCGTTAACAGCCGGTTCAATTCGTCAAGCTCTTCCTTGGAAAAATCGCTGCACACTTTTGCATTAAAATCTTCCGCTTCCGGAAGTATTTGATGTTTCAATTTCCGACCCTCAGCAGTTAGAGATAATTGCAAGGAACGCTTGTCATCAGAGGAGGGGATTCGATCTATGAACCCTTTCTTCTCAAGACTCACGGCCATTCGTGCCACGTTGGTTTTATCTTTATTTAGCTTGTGGGCAAGCTGGTTCTGAGTTAACCCATTGGTTTCCCAGAGCAGCATCATAATCAAATTCTGCTCAGGGGCCAGGTTATAATCTACAAGCTTTGTTTTAATAAAACTAGTTAACCTTAAATCTGTTTGGTGGATTTTGATACTTATATAATCTTGAAACGATAGACTCAACTTCATCCCCTCACCACAAATAGTTGCTATACCTACTAATTATATTTGCTAAAATAAACAGAGGCAAATAAATAGAACTGGAGGATCGCAAATGTCGGAAATGATTATTCACACCACTGTATTTCCATACAAAAACAAAGGAGGCAATCCGTGTCCTGTTGTTTTAAATGCAGACGACTTAACTGCAGAAGCCATGCAGGCAATGACGAAGGAATTTCAGCATGAAACTGCATTTGTCCTTCGTGCCAGTCGCTCAGATTGTGATGTAAAACTCAAGTTTTTCGTTCCTCTTCATGAAATGGAAATGTGCGTCCATGCTACGATTGCCAGCATCACTGTACTTTTAAAGGAAGGTTTTTTCACATCTTCTTCCGTTTTTGTTGAAACGGCGGCAGGACGAGTCCATGTAGAGTGGAAAAATCACCAGGGCGAAATCGTCGTGAGTGTAGATCAGTTTTCTCCTCAGTTCAGCGATGAAACCCCCTCAAGAGAAAGGGTAGCAGAGGCTTTATCGATTGAGTCAAGTGATATTAGTGAGTGTCCTGTTCAATCGGTTTCCACTTCTCGATTCAAATTAATAGTCCCGCTAAAATCCGTGGATCTGCTGCACCAGCTGGAACCAGACTTTAAGGACTTGTGGGAAATTTGTGAGACGTATAATACGACAGGGGTTTACGTCTTTGCATTAGAAGACAATCACGTGCAGGCAAGACAATTTCCTAATAAAGCAGGTTACATTGAAGATCCAGCGACTGGAGTAGCTGCTTCCGCTTTAGGCGTCTACTTAACAGAACACGAAATTTTCCCTCCTATACAAGAAGGCTGGAATACGCATACCGTATATCAGGGGGAGGCCATGGGTAGAAAAAGTTTGATTACAGCAGAGACTTACATTAAAGATAAGCAAATCGTTCATAACCGGATTACCGGAAAAGCCGTCCTCCATTAAGTCAAGCTGTTGTTGAATCAATATGCAGTTGCGTTCGAGGAAAAAAATTGAAATAATTAGAAATAGAGATATTAATAATAAAAAAATATGTGAGACACCTAAATGAACAGCTATGGAGGGAGGGAAGAATGAAGTATGAACGGAATGTATGGAGGTTATATAGATATTGGACTCCTGATAATACTCATAGCAGCGGCTGCTATTCTTTGGATTGAACTGCCTGCTTTCATCGTTAGAAAATGTGTCGGAGCTCCTAAAAAGAAGTGGTTTTCGTACAATCACGTCAATAATCTTCACAAAAATTGGGAATGGATGATCCGTATAATTTTCCTCATAACGTTTCTCTTCGTTGGGCTTATTTTTCAAAATGCAGCTTATTTATCTTTTTCTTTTGTTCTCTTTTTTATTTGTTTACAAATCATTCAAACGGCAGCTGAATGGAAATACCGGCCTGAGGACCGTTATTACCTCGTTTCGTTAAGCCGTGTAATTACGATATTTGTCCTCACAATAGCACTTGGTTTTACGACCTTTTAATAGTTATTAGAACTTATGAAGAAAGAAGGAATGTGAATGGACAGAAAGTATAATAATGACATGATTGGCGAGATTTTAGAGCAGTCAGGGGAGAAGGATAACTATTCAGGACCAGGGAAAGGAAAACCATTACCAAAGGATTACACAAGCAAAGATGTGTATCAAAACTTTCAAAAAGCCGCAAAAAATGCAGGTTATCTGCCAGGATGGATCAAGCTGCAAAAAGAAATTTCCGCTCTAGTGCAATCCTGCCAAACTGAAAGTGACCTCGTAATTATTAACGAAAAAATCAAACAGCACAACAAAATCTGTCCGGTTCAAATGCAAAAAAACAAGATAAGCTTCGACAACTTAGCTAAAGCAAAAGAAGTTTGGTAATTCGTTTGTGATCTCAAATTCTTACGTCGACGTCCTTCGCTGACAATCAGGACTATAAAGTTGATTTTCATCACTGCTTTAACGTTCGTGAATAAAGGTACTGGGTCAATTAACTCCATGAGACTTTTCCTTCACGGCAAGCAACCAAGCTCCGTTCATAACTAAAATAAAAACGGCACTTCCTCACCATTGGAAGCGCCGTTTTTATTATTATCTACTCCATTCAAACTGTGTAGAATAAAGACTTGCATAGATGCCGTTGTTTTCAAGCAGGGAATGGTGCGTCCCTTGTTCCGCTATTCCATCCTTAGTCAAGACAACAATTCGTTCGGCGTGCTGAATCGTCGAAAGTCGGTGTGCAATTACTAAAGTAGTTCTCCCTTGAGCAAGCTTGTTTAAAGACTCTTTTATAATCCGTTCACTTTCATTATCGAGTGCACTGGTAGCTTCATCAAAAATAATGACAGGAGGATTTTTTAAAAAAACCCTTGCGATACTTAAACGCTGTTTCTGACCGCCTGAGAGACGAACACCTCTTTGACCGATTTCCGAGTGATAGCCATCGGGCAGATCCATAATAAACTCATGGGCATGGGCCTGCCTGGCAGCAGCAAGGATTTCTTCATCGGTCGCTTCAGGATTGCCGTATCGAATATTTTCCATTACCGTCCCGGAGAATAAATAAACGTCCTGTTGGACTAGACCGATACTCTTTCTTAAACTTAGCAGATCAATATCACGTACATCTGAGGTGTCCAGAAGCACTTCACCTTTACTCACGTCATAAAAGCGTGGGAGGAGAGAGCAAAGAGTTGTTTTGCCGGCTCCGGAAGGACCTACAAAAGCAACGAATTCTCCAGGAGAAATCTGAAGAGAAAGGTTTTCCAATACATGATCCAGGTGGTCTTCGTAACGAAAAGATACGTTACGGAATTCGATCCCGCCAGCAACAGGATGGAGCTTACGGGAGCTTGGGAGATTATCGATTCCAGGTTTCACGTTGATAATTTCCATAAACCGCTGAAAGCCTGTGATTCCTTCCTGAAACTGGGTTGTCATATGTGTCATTCGCTGAATCGGCTCGATCATAAAACCGATGTATAGTAAAAAAGTAATTAAGTCTGGCAAATCAAGCGACTCGTGAACAATAGCCGCACTGCCAAAAACAATCACTGTAATGGTAATCAGCTGAATAAACGTTTCCACACCATTGTACAGATAAGCTTCTGCTTTATAAATCCGCTTTCTGCTCTCCAAAAAGCGGTTGTTTTCTTTATTAAATTTTTCGATTTCAACCTGCTCATTGCCAAATGACTTGACGACCCGGATCCCTGCGAGACTGTCTTCGACCTGGGCATTGACGTCTGCCATACGTGCTTTACTGGTTCGATAGGCTTTGTTCAGTATTTTATTAAAGAGTACCAAAAAGCCTCCAAGAAGAGGGAGAAAGCAGAAAACGGCAATGGTCAACGGAGCGTTAATAAACAATAAAATGAAAAATGCTCCCATGAAACGAATGAGGTATTTCACATAATCTTCAGGCCCGTGATGGTATAACTCAGACAGCAGCAATAAATCCGTGGTAATCCGGCTCATCAACTGACCGGTTTTTTCCTTATCGAAAAATTGAAAAGAAAGTTTCTGTATGTGGCTGAAAAGCTCCAAGCGTAAATCACTTTCCATACGGGCTCCCACTTCATGCCCTTTATAGTCGACAATATAATTGCCCGCATTTTGAATAACAGCTAATAGAAGCATGAACCCGCCAATTCCATAAACTTCATTCAGAACTATGGAGGAGTTTCCTTCAAGAACGTTCTTCGTGATGTAACGAACAAGCAAAGGAAAAGCGAGTGTTGCCGCTGAGGCGATTAAAGCACAGGTTAATACTAAAAGGTAAACCCTTAAATAAGGTTTGTAATAGGATAGAAATTTTTTAATTGGAAAATCCATGGTTAACCCCTTTATTGTGTTAGTCCGTTGACACATATAAGGGAGTTCACTTCTTATTTAGAAATACTGTGCCCCCTTATACGTTTGCTTTATTTGCTTAGTCATGGTTTTCATGTAAACGCCTCCTCGAATATGAATACCCATATTGTAACCGATTTCTATCAAGGTGTGTATTGAATTTTCAAAAATTTAACTTCTTTACAAAAAGAGTGAGAACCATAGCCGGAGGGTATAATTGTAAAAAGAAATCTGCATTCCACACGAAAGGAGCAAGCCATGAGAGAGTTCTTCCGTTTACTAAAAGAAGGGAATAAACCCGCGTTACTTGCTGCCATTATGAATGCTGCTATCGCATTAATCAAAGCCATCGCCTATTTTATAACAGGGAATGTCGCCATGTTTGCAGAACTTATGCACAGTCTTGGCGACACTGCGAACCAGGTCTTCGTCTTTATCGGTTCCGCATTAAGTAAAAAAGCCCCAACCGAACGCTTTCCTGAAGGTTTTGCCAGGCTAGTAAATTTGGTTCTGCTCGGCGCAGTAATTATCGTTGGAATTCTTGCATATGAAACCGTAAAAGAAGGCATTCACCACATTATCGAACCTGCAGAAGCAAAATCATGGTTTTGGCTGAATATCGGAGTCCTAGGGGCAGCTGCTATCCTCGAATCCACCGTATTGTATAAAGCGATGAAGGAGATTGCGGCAGGTATGGAAGGAGAGCATGTAAAAGGATTACAAGTCGTAACCGCAAGCTTTAAAAACATTGGCAACGCTAAACCCGCAACAAAACTTGTCTTTCTTGAGGACTTAGTTGCTACCACCGGGGCTTTAATTGCTATCATCTCAATTGTTATCGGTACTTACACGCCCTTTCATAATGCCGAGGGCTATGCATCCATTATTATTGGATGTATGCTGTTTTACGTAGTCGGACGAATTTTTCTTGATAATGCAGCAGGGGTTTTAGGAGTAGCCGATGAAGAAATGGAAGAAAGCATCGGTAAGCTTGTAATAGAGGACCCGCACGTAAGAGATATACAAAAGCTGATGGTCGTTAAAGAAGGGGAAGAACGTCACGTCGAGCTGAAAGTGGAATTTGATCCGAGCATGTCGATCGCCCGTGCTTCTGAAATCCTTGAAAGAATCGAAAAGAAGATCTTACTTGTAAAAGGAGTTACAGATGTCATTATTGAGTCAGATATTGATGATAACATTCCTCATTGGAAGGCTGGAAACCAACGTAATCAGGAGGAATAATTCATTCCAACAGCTTTCATGTAATAAGATCAGAAAAATAACTGCGCATTGATTGCTTTAATCCATGAATGAGCCCAATCCTATATACGTATTAATAATTAGGTTATTCGTATTTCGACACATCCTAATCGGAAAGGATTGGTAAACTATGGAAAAAGAACCTTCAAAACAGACTCATGAAAAGCCGAACTTTCTCATCTTAATGGTAGACCAGGAAAGATACCCATCCGTCTACGAAAATAATGAACTTAAAAAATGGCGGAAGGAAAATTTGATCGCTCAAGAATTACTGCGTGAAAATGGATTTGAATTTCAAAATCATTATGCAGGTAGTACAGCCTGCTCGCCCAGCCGGACGACTCTTTACACAGGACAGTATCCCTCCCTGCACGGAGTCACGCAGACGAGCGGAGCAGCTAAGAGTGCATTTGATTCTGACATGTTTTGGCTGGACCCAAATAGCGTACCAACCATAGGTAATTATTTTCGAAATGCGGGGTACCGCACTTTTTGGAAAGGGAAATGGCACGCCTCCGATGAAGATATCCTCATCCCAGGCACTAAGAATGCCTATTCAAGCTACACTTCTACCGGAGTCCCTGCACCCAAAAAGGTAGAAACTTATTTAAGTGCTGACCGGTTAAATGCATACGGGTTTTCAGGTTGGGTAGGTCCTGAACCACACGGATCATCTCCAAGAAATTCGGGATCTTCTGCATCTATTGGAATAAACGGAAGAGACGAAATCTATGCTTCCGAAACGATTGAATTACTGCAATCATTGGAGCAGCAGAGCCATCCCTCTCCATGGCTGATCATGTGTTCCTTTGTAAACCCTCATGACATCGCTATCTTTGGTGAATTATCAAAGTTAAGTCCCTTATTTAACTTTCAAATAGACAGTTCCGTTCCAAATATCCCTAAAGCGCCGACGAGTGACGAATCATTATCCACCAAACCCTCTGCCCAGGAGAGTTACCGCCTCACCTATCCAAAGGCTCTGCAGCCTGTTTACGATAATCAATTTTATCGTAAGCTCTATTATTCCTTACAAATGCAGGCAGACCAGGAAATGCTCAAAGTTTATCACGCTTTGAAAAAGTCCCGTTTTTATGAAAATACGATCGTTATTTTTTTATCTGATCACGGAGAATTGCTGGGAGCGCATGGAAAACAGCATCAAAAATGGTATAACATGTATGAAGAATCCGTCCATGTCCCGCTTATCATTCACAGTCCAAAACTTTTCTCAGGTAAGCAAAATACAGAGATGTTAACAAGTCATATTGATGTTTTACCTACAATGCTAGGTTTAGCCGGGATTGATGCTGAAGAAATTCAGGAGCACTTATCTGATAGTCATACTGAAGTTTATCCGCTGGTGGGGAGGGATCTGACCCCATTACTAAAAGGAAAACAAAATTTCTTCAGAGCAAATGAGCCTCTTTATTTTATGACCGATGATGATTTTACAAGAGGACAGAACCAAGTAAGTGCTACAGGAGAACCTTATGAATCAGTAGTGCAGCCGAATCATATTGAAGCAATTATAACCACTCTGACAACGGGAATAAAAGGAGAGAAAGAGATTTGGAAGCTCGCACGATATTACGATAATCCGCAGTTTTGGAGCAATCCAGGATGTTATGACGAGACAGTTACTCAAGAGGACGCTACGAAAGCAGGATATGAAGAAGTATGTTCATTGTGTATTACGAGGACAAAATATAATCCTTTACCTGATCAATATGAATTGTACAATTTATCAAGCGATCCCCTCGAAGAAAAGAATTTAGCAAGCACAAAATATCAAACTCCTGAAACCGAAATTGTCATGAATTTATTAATATCTGCCTTAGAAGAACAGTGCAGACAAAAACGACTGGTACCTTCAAGCGGAGTTGTACAGGGAATGCCTTCCTGCAACTGTTTAAATGAATAAAGACCATTGAAAAGAAACAGAGCGCTGCTCTGTTTCTTTTATTCTATTAGAGTAATTCAATCAATCAAGATGTTAATCTATACGGATTATCTATCTTTACATAAGATAATATACCCTGGCATATAGGAGGTGATATGATTATGAATAATCATCCTTATAATAAAGGCTATCATCCAGATGATAGTAAT
This sequence comes from Halobacillus salinarum, assembly GCF_022919095.1. NCBI lineage: Bacteria > Bacillati > Bacillota > Bacilli > Caryophanales > Bacillaceae > Halobacillus > Halobacillus salinarum. The sequence continues at coordinate 2,571,324 of NZ_CP095073.1, forward strand.
GAAGTAATTACGTGTAATTGCTGTGTTACCGGGCTGGCTGAGACCATTTTAAAGCGGTTCCGCTGTGGTGATACGATTGGCATCACGTTTTTTGTTGAAGGAGGAGCAGGCATTTTTATCGGCAGATTCAGAGGTCTCGAGGATCATGTCCTGGAAATCGATGATTTACTCGTACCTGGGACAACTAGTTTTGTTCCTTTATGCGATATTGGCAGCATCGAAAAGGGACTCCAGTTTCAGGAACAGCCGATGCAGATTAATAAATAATACAGTATGATATAAAACGAATGGCAGTAGATAAATCATGAATAGATAAGTAATATCCAAGCAAGGAGGCACGTAGTTAATTGCTCCCTTGCTTTTTTCAAATAAATTGATGTTTCAATTCATTCAGCTGCTTTTCATAAGGTTGCAAAGAATATTACTTTGTAAGTGATCCTCAAACAATGTGGAACCTTTTACAATACATTTGGTAAAGTGGATATAGTGAAAAATGATTGTTGATATACCTACAAAACACATAAAGGACTGGTACTTTTGAATATTACTTTTATCCCATTAACTATGCAGCAGGTAGAAGAAATTGCCTCGTGGAACTATGAAGGCTTTGTTGAAAAAGTAATCATGACTCCTTATTTTGAGTCTTTCAATAAAACAGGGCAATTACAGGGACCTGGTGGCTGTGATGGATTTGCAGCAAAAATGGAGCTGCAAACTGTCGGTTTATTTGAGTATACCTTACAAGACAGCACGATGGAAATCGGACTAGCATTAAAACCTGATTTGATTGGTAAAGGGCTTGGTGTCCATTATGTAACTGAAGGAATTGAGTTTGGCATTCAACACTATAACGTTCCGATCACCAATATAAAATTGGTGGTAGATTCAAAAAATGAGGCAGCCATCCGTGTTTATGAAAAAGCTGGATTTAAAAGAGTGGAACAAAAAGAGAATGAGATTGAGATGAGGAAAGCACTATTACCAGCAGATGAAAGCTAAGACCTGCCAAACTAAGAGGTGCACGATTTAATAAAGGAGAGATGATTAAAATAAAAACATCTACGCGTCGAGCAACTCCACAGGATGGAGAAAGAATTTCAGCCATATACAATCAAGGCATTAAAGGAAGAATGGCTACGTTTGAAACAAGACTGCGTACTCCAAAAGAGCAGGAAAGTTGGCTGGAAGAAAATCAGCAACGCCCCGCTGTCGTAAGTATCATCGATGAAACAATCGTTGGTTTTGCATATGCAGGGGAGTACCGATCACGCCCATGCTATAAAGGAGTTGGGGAATTTTCGATTTATATAGATGGTAAATACCGAAAACTGGGAATTGGCAAGGAATTACTCCTTTCATTGATAGAGGAGGCTGAAAAACTCGGGTACTGGAAACTCGTTTCAAGAATATTTGATTTTAATGACGCAAGCAGAAATCTGTGCAAGTCGTGTGGTTTCAGAGAGGTTGGTATTTATCAGAAACATGGAAAATTGGACGGAAGCTGGATTGACTGTGTAATTGTAGAGAAATTAATTACGGAAAACTTAGACTGAAAATATCCAAAGCAAGGATCGTTAATGGCTATTGATTAATGGATAGGGACAAACGAAGGTTAGTGATAAGCAACCCTTATATATGTTTATTCATGATTGGTATTTTTATCATCTCCTGTATTGCCTTAAAATAACTAGTAAGCACTTATTAAGGGGGAGTTCATCTATGGCCATTGATTTCCATGATTCCAACAATAAATATACATATACCAATAGAAAAGTTCCCAGCGAATGGATAGAAGTTTATGGAAAAATCACTTCTGGTAAACACATACAAAAGGCTGTTGACATTGGCTGCGGGGGCGGGGTATATTCACAAGCATTGGTGGAACTAGGCAGCTCAGAAGTTGTCGGAATTGATTTTTCCCGTACAATGCTAGAAGGAGCCAAAGAAAATACGCTCCCGTATAAGAGCAGCATTCAATTTGTTTTAGGTGATGCTTATGCTACAGGATTAACTTCAGATCGTTATGATCTGGTGCTTAAAAGAGCGCTTATTCACCATTTGGACCAATTATCAAATTCAGTAATGGAAGCTAAAAGAATCCTGAAAAATGAAGGAGTATTAATCATTCAGGATCGAACACCCAGTGATTGTTTTCTCAAAGGGAGCAGCACTCATATTAGGGGACATCTCTTTTCATTATTCCCTCGTCTTAAAAGAATTGAAGAAAGACGACGTTATAAGAGCGACGTTGTACGGAGAGCATTGAAGCAAGCAGAACTTAAAAATATTCAAGAAACCAAATTGTGGGAAACAAGAAAGCTGTACAAATCTAAAGATGAATTATTGGAAGAGCTGCGTACAAGAAAAGGCCGTTCGATCTTATTTGAGCTTGACAATCGTGAGCTTGAAAAGCTAATCACTTATATCGATAGTAAAATCGGCAGTACCGAACCAATTATTGAAAAAGACCGCTGGACGATCTGGAGCGCAGAAAAATGAAGAATGGTTAAAGCCTGGTTTCTTCACTGAAATTAAGAAATCAGGCTTTTCTCATTGCATCCATAATCACATACTAAGCGGCTGGCCATCACAGTGTTAAGGGGTGAACAGCTTCCATTTTCCCTCTGAAACAACTTCAACAGCCCTATTGGTCACTTTGATGGCCGTCTGATCGTCAATCGCGTACCCTGGTACTGAGACACCAGCGGCCCACTTTTCTGCATTGGCCAACGTATTCTCCGGTAACATCTCGTGATCTAAGTGAGGAAACAACGCAAAATCCACTAGACCCAGTGATTTATCTCCTCCTGCGGGCGGACGCCAGCCTACGAATTCTTCACCGATATTCGGAGCCATCACCATGCTCCCGGCGCTCATCCCCACATATACGGAATGCAGGGATGGCAAGAGGTCTGCCAGCCCGGATTGCTGCATCCAGTAGTTCAGGTAGAGGGCGTCGCCCCCGGACACCAGAAAAACGTCCGTCTCACGAACAAGAGGTACCCAGCGGTCTTGCTCGATGCTCGGCAGCGCTGTGAGCTCTAAAACGCCGACAGACTTCCAGCCCAGGTCGACCATAGGGTTCTCGGACTTCCCGCTAATGAACTCCCAGGTTTTCACACCTGGACCAACCCAAGGATGTCCGTACATAGCAGTAGGGATACACAGAGCGCTGGATTCGGCGATGGGTTTGTCCAGCATATCAACCAGCGCATTGTGAATAGTCGAGTTATTCACGCCCGCAGAAGTTAACAAGAGTTTCATTCCCACCATCTCCGTGGACTTGGAATCCTCCAAATAATGATCCGGCATATGTTTTCCTCCTTAATCCGAAGTTCAGATCTTTTTCACCTAAACATATAAGATTCCTATGCATGACTTTTGTCCATTCACTCTCTGCCATCCTGAAAGGTTGAACAAAGAAATTACTTCTTCGATGGTTCATTCTCTCCTATATATTTTATCATGTTTTCTTTAAAATGAATCCTTGATAAGGGCAGGATAGAGAAAGACTTGAATTGGAGGCAGTCGAACTTTTGAAACTAAATCGCGACAAACTCGTAATAGTAGCATAGTTTATTTTAGGAGTGGTTGATTAGTATGAGTGAACAAATAAGTAATAGAGTGCCAAGATGGGATTCGGTATCGGTATGAAAAATTATCAGTTCTACTTGAGTCCAATGGAATTTCCTAACTATAAACAGAAAAGTCACTAAAGAGTTAACCATTGAAGAGAGAGGGAAAATGCTTGATTGTTATAATAGGACCTATTGCAAAACCCACGGGATGACGAAAACATTTCCTTTTGAAAGGGAACTGAATAGACCTTTTTGGTTTGGAAGGGTCATTGGTTATGTAGAAGAGGAGAATGTTAAAGGGTATTTTGTATATAGTACAAAAGAGAAAGATTTATATATCCATGAATTTTTCTTTGATTCTCCGAATGTAGTAAGGGAATTTTTAACTTTTCTCCATAACCAGACAGATCAAATTAAACGAGTGATCATGAACTCTAATTTTGACGAAATTTCTCATTTTGTAGGCTCTCCAGAAAGTGGTCAAGCCACGATGGTTGATTTTCCTTCCACCACTGATCATAAACACATCGCTAATGTAGGAATAGGAGTAATGTATAGAATTGTTAATTGTCTTGCGTTTTTTAAGGAGCTTAAAGAAAAGAATCACCTTTTAAGTCCAGGTGTCACACTTTCATTAAAGCTCTCAATTAATGATGATTTCTTTCCTTTAAATTCTTCAACTTTTATTTTATACATAACGAACGGAGAAATCGCGGAAGTCAGGGAAGACGGTCCATTTGATGTAGAACTAAGAATGGATATAGCAGAGTTTTCTTCAATGGTGATGGGAGTGGAAAATGCTCTTACTTATTTAAAATGGGGTTTAATGGAGATTTCGGATGAAAGTTATAGTAAAGTGATCAATTCTCTTTTTCAAACGGAAAGTAAACCTATGATCGTAAAAGCTTTTTAATATTTTCTTATCCAACTAACTAAAGCTTTAAATTAATTATCTCCATATAAACCTTAATACCATGCTTTTTATGAACAAAAGACGACAATATAGATGAAATACAAAAGGGCAGCGAGCCTATAAGAACACCCCCCTTAATTCCATTCAAAGGATGAATGTACCGGGTAGAAACAAATTTCTTTCGTTTCCTTCTTTCATCTGTAATAATTACATACATCGTTGCAAAAGGGGGCAGATCAATGACAAACCAAACAACAGTTAAACCTTTATTTAAAGCTTTTACTAGTGATAAATTAAATCTTCCAAATCGTACCGTAATGGCACCGATGACACGTGGATTCTCACCTGGGAACATTCCTAATGAGGAAGTGGCGGCGTACTATCGTAGACGTGCTGAGAATGAAGTCGGATTGATTATTACAGAAGGAACGGGAATTGACCAACCAGCTTCTGTATCTGGAGCGAATATTCCTGTCTTTCATGGAGAAAAGGCGTTGAACGGCTGGGCTAATGTTGTAAAAGAAGTACATGAAGCGGGCGGTAAAATTGCCCCTCAGCTGTGGCATGTAGGAATGACTCGCAGCAAAGGAGATCTTCCAAATAAAGAGGCAAGTCCGGTGGGTCCCTCAGGGCTAAGCTTGGATGGGGAGAAGGTGAACGAAGCATTATCTACAGAAGAAGTAGAGGCTTTGGTGGAATCCTATGCCAAAGCAGCAGCAGATGCGAAGCGCCTTGGCTTTGATGCTATTGAAATCCACGGTGCGCATGGTTACTTAATCGACCAGTTCTTCTGGGAAAACACAAATAAACGCACGGACCGCTATGGCGGTGATTTCGTTGAGCGCACTCGGTTTGCTAGAGAGATCGTAGAAGCGTGCCGTCGTGAAGTCGGGGAAGATTTTCCCATCATTTTCCGATTCTCCCAATGGAAGATGAATGATTTCCAAGCGAAATTGGTCAACAATCCCGATGAGTTAGAACGCTTCTTACAGCCGCTTGTTGAAGCCGGGGTCGATATTTTCCACTGCTCCACACGCAGGTTCTGGGAACCTGAATTTGAGGGTTCCAGCCTGAATCTTGCAGGCTGGACAAAAAAACTGTCAGGCAAACCAGTCATTGCTGTAGGTTCTGTAGGACTAGATGGTGTCTTTACGGACTTTTCAGGTGCTGGAACAGCTAGTCTTGACGATTTAGTGGACAAACTTGATCGTGATGAGTTCGACCTTGTGGCTATCGGCCGTTCGTTATTAATGGACCCTGAATGGGTGAAGAAAGTGCATGAAGGTCAAGCGGATGATCTGTCAGCCTTTAATAAAGAAGCGCTCCAAAAACTATATTAATCATAAATAATGAATACAGCGCCCTTATAAAAGGGCGTCTTTTTTTGTCCTCTCTTACGTAAATCCCCTTCAATTTTGAAATTAAATTTTTCATTATAAGACCTTCTACAGCTGTTGCCCTAGGTATTTTTCAAGTTAGGCACAGTTGGATATTATTATTATAAGTAAGGCGATTATTTAATACATCTAACATTGTTATAATGGGGTTAAAAAGAGGAAGGGGAATTCGAAGTGTGTGAGGGCTTACTTCATCATGTAGAAATTTATGTTTCTAATTTAGAGAAGTCAGAATCATTTTGGGGCTGGTTTTTGGAAGAGTTAGGTTACAGATCCTATCAAAAATGGGGGAGGGACAAAGCTGGAAGTTAGGGGAAACTTATTTAGTATTAGTCCAAACAGAAACTAAATTTTTAGACGTTCCTTACCACAGGTGCAGGACGGGTTTAAATCATTTAGCTTTTCACGCTTATTCACGAGAAAGAGTAGATGAAATGACACAGATGCTTAAGGAGAGAGGGATAAATATTTTATACGAAAACCAACATCCTTTTGCAGGCGGTGAGGATTATTATGCGGTTTATTTTGAAGATCCCGACAGGATAAAAGTTGAATTTGTTGCACCATCATAATACATTCTTCCTTCAATTTAAGTCTTCAATGATAAGGAGATATAATATGAAAGAAAATTTAAAATTTGCTTGGATTGCTTCCTGGTTTGCACTCGTTGGACAATTACTTTTTTTTATTGGAGTTTCGATTTTCACTGGAGATTGGCGTTACGTGATGTGGAGTTTTATGGTGAGTATGGCTGTAGGAATTCCAAGTATGATTCACACAAGGAGAGCTCAGAAGGCGAACAAAAGTATAAAGACTTTGTAGACATAATATCATATTTAAAGCAAAGGGAACCTATGTTATTGAGGTTCCCTTTTTTAATTCAAACAATGTACTGAAAGTAATAGCGTTACCGATGTTTTTTAAGAATTAGAGGAGCATGATCATGTTTCTTTCATAATATGACGAAACACGAATGGAGCGAATAAAGAGAAAAGAAGTACACTTAACGTGAGCCACCACCCGATTGAGTTAAATGTGGCTTCAGGGATAATAAATGTGTATCCCAAATAAGATAAGAACAAAATTCCTTGAAGTACCTTCAATGTTTTTGCATCAGCTTCATTTTTCTCGGCTACAAGTCTCTCATCAGTTTCGGAGACCATCATTTTTGGATTCTTTTTTATTTTCATCAGTTTAAGAAAGGCAGCAAGTGATGCACTGAAAGGAATAAGCGATAAGGCTAAAAAAGCTTTGTTGTTAGTAAAAAACACGTCGGTTGTTTCGAATATTACCCAGATGGCAAAAAGAGCGAAGCTGACAAATAACGATACACCAATCGTCCATTTTGTTTCCTTAACTAACTTTTCTGCACTCATCAATCATTCCTCCCAGAATAAATCATCTAAAGTTTTATTTAAAGCTTTACATATGGCCGTACACAATTTCAGACTCGGGTTATAATTTCCAGCTTCGATTAGATTAATGGTTTGCCTTGTAACTCCGACTAAATCTGCTAAATTTTCCTGGGATACATCAGCTTCGACACGGGCGATCTTCATTTTTTTGTTTTTCAAAAAAACTCATCTCCTCCTTCTACATTTATATTATTCAATACATTACAAAATGTCAATTATATTTTACATTATGTAATGTATTTTGCTTGATTCCACCTTGGCTCGTTCCATTAATAACATGTTCCAGAAGCTTAAAAGTTTTACGTTAACTAACGAAATCGTTCGTTGATGCAAGAAAATAAATAATAAAAACATCCCCCTTCCTTACAAACCAGTAGGAAGGGGGATGTTTACTATTCATTCAACAAATTTAAAAATTGACGGGCGCGTTCATTTTTTGAGTACGAAAAGACTTCTTCTGGATGACCTCGTTCCAGGATATGTCCGCCATCCATGAAGAGAACTTCGTCGGCTACTTCTCTGGCAAAGTTCATTTCATGGGTTACGATCACCATCGTCATCCCTTCTTGAGCTAACTGCTTCATGACTTGTAGAACTTCACCGACCAGTTCTGGATCAAGAGAGGAAGTAGGCTCATCAAAGAGCATGACCTCAGGATTCATTGCGAGGGCACGAGCGATGCCCACTCGCTGCTGCTGACCTCCGGAGAGCTGATAGGGATAGTAATCTACTTTGTCTCCGAGTCCAACTTTTCTTAAAAGCTCTACAGCCTCAGGATGAACATCTCTTTTGTTCCTTTTTTGCACCGTCACCGGGCCTTCTAAGACATTTTCCAAAGCTGTAAGATGAGGAAAAAGATTATACGTTTGGAACACCATGCCAGTTTGACGCCTGATAGCACTGATATCTTTCCTTAGAACCTTCTGTGAAAAGTCGATGGACTGATTATTGATTTCCAGAACCCCTTTGGAAGGGGTTTCTAGTATGTTCAGACAACGCAGCAAAGTAGTCTTCCCAGAACCAGAAGGTCCAATGACTACAATCACTTTTCCTTTGGCAATATTTAAATCGATACCCTTAAGCACTTCTAGTGTACCGAAGTTAATGTGTAAATCTTTAATTGATAACATTTGGAAGCTCCTCATGTTTTAACATATCGATTAAGACGGTTTTCCATTTGGTCTTGAATAAGAGACAGAATAAAGCATAATACCCAATAGATAAATGCCGCTTCCGTATACAATAGTAAAGGCTCATAAGTGGTAGCCACAATCTCCTGGGATTTCCTGAACATTTCCGTAACAAGAATTGTGGAGGCGAGGGATGTATCCTTCACAAGACTGATAAAAGAATTGGACAAGGGAGGAATAGATACCCGTGCAGCTTGTGGAAGGATGACCCTTTTTAAAGCCTGGGTATAGCTCATATTAATGGAATAAGCTGCTTCCCATTGTCCTTTCGGTATAGAAAGAATGGCAGCACGGATAATTTCAGACGCATAGGCCCCGGTATTTAAAGAAAATCCGATAATAGCCGCAGGAAAAGGGTCTATTTTTATGCCTATAGATCCAAGTCCAAAAAAGATAATAAACAATTGAACCAGTAACGGTGTCCCACGAATAATGGACACATAGACTCTCGAAATACCGCTGAGCAGTTTAATCCCAGATAATCGAAATAATGCAGTCATAATGGCTAGTACAAGCCCGATAATGAAAGCAATCAATGTCATGGGAATCGTGTAATACAAGGCGCCCTTTAAAAGTGGCAAAAAGGAGCTTTGAGCAATCTCGATATATCGCTCAAAGCCTGGGGCTGTAGTAAATAAAAAGTTACTGACTGGAAACATCTTCGCCAAACCATTCTTTAGAAATATTCTCTAAAGTGCCATCTTCTTTCATTTCCTTTAAGGCACCGTTTACAGCTTTAACCAGCTCTTCATTTCCCTGTCTGAACATCATGGCGCTTTCGGAAGCATCACCAGCTTTGTCTACAATTTGGGCTGGAACATTGTCACCTTTTTGATTTAAGTAATCAAGAACTGACAACCGATCATTAACCGTCGCATCCACACGTCCTGTAGCGATCAACTCCATAGCCGGGTTAAACCCTTCGACACTTTGAATTTCCGCGCCGTACTTCTTAGCGATATCTGCATAGTTACTAGTTAAAGATTGAGCAGAAGTCTTTCCATCCAAGTCTTCAAAGGATTGGATATCCTTATTGTCTTTATTAGTAACCAGGACGGCTGTCGAGTACGTATAAGGAGTAGAAAATGCGTATTTTTTTTCCCGGTCGGGCTTGATTCCAACTTGGTTGGCAATCATATCAAACCGTTTAGAGTTAAGCCCTGCGAACATGGAATCCCATTTTGTTTCCTTAAATTCCACCTTTAAATCGAGACGCTTCGCAACTTCTCTAGCCACTTCAACATCATAGCCTGTGAGCTTGTCCTGATCATCGTGAAAAGTGTAGGGTGGGTAAGTTCCCTCAGTTCCAACGGTCAGAACACCTTTTTCTTTAATTTGTTCGTATAGATTACCATCAGAAGAAGCACTGCCTGAACTGCTTTCCTCTGAGTTTTCATTACTCCCGCCACACGCAGAAAGTAACAAAATAAAGCCTAATGTTATGAGATAAAAAGATAATTTTTTCATGTAATTCCTCCTATGGATTTAAAAACCCAGTAAGTTGATAGGTATTATAGCAATTATCAATGTTACAACGGTTACAGCCGCTTGTCAATTTTCTAACACTTATTCATTTTCGAGCAAGTTCGGGCCAGTTTGTGCAGTCAAATAATACGGGGAGAAGGAAAGGTTGTTCTTAGGAATTATAATAAGATTCATCACCAGGATTTCTGCTGTTGACTTTATCCTTGTGAGCTATAGGTGGCTTCCAGTTTATTAAGTAGTATGATCGATTTTTCGAAAATTCATTTTGATTCAAACTTTTTAATTGTTGAAGTACGAGAAAATACATGTTGTAAGAGAGAAATTATGGAGAGCAAAAATTGAAGTTTAAGAAGAGAGGTTAAATTTAATTAAACACAATTCGTCATTTAACATAACACGAAGTTTATCATACTATTGAAATTGACGAAGCATGGATGTCTTGTGGAGACGACAGACAGACATACAAACATGCAGTGATGGAAGAGAAAGCAAAAAGAAGATAAAATTTCTAAATTATTTTCTAGTTTACATAATATATATTATAGGAAGTAAATGAAAAATTTGAAATTCTGTCTCAATAACTAAGTATACTTTTGATATTGAGACAGAATAAAAAAATACTTATGATCCGATATATTTAGCTTGCGGTCTAAATATGACGTTATTCCTGGACTGTTCCATAATATGTGCAGACCATCCTACAATTCGACTTGAGCAAAAAATCGGCGTAAATAATTCTGCAGGAATTTCAATGGCTTTCATAATGGCTGCTGCATAATATTCAACATTAGCATATAAATTTCTTCCTGGCTTTAATTGATTCAGCCACGTTTCTGTCTGCTGCTCAACATCAAGCAGAAATTCTGCCCAGTCCGGTATTGGATCCATCTTTAAGATTAATTGCTGCAAAGCCTTAGCTCTGGGATCTTTAACTTGGTAGATTCTATGGCCAAATCCCATAATTTTTTCATTTTGCACAATTTTATTCTTGACAACTTCTTCTACTGTTGATCCTTGAACCTCTTCAATATAAGTTAACACACCAGATGGTGCGCCACCATGTAATGGTCCTTTCAGCGCTCCAATTCCAGCGGTTATTGCTGAGTAAATATCACTTTGTGTAGAAGCCACTACTCTGGCAGCAAATGTAGAAGCATTCAGACCATGTTCAGCCGTTAATATCATATAAGCTTCTAAAGCAGCTGCTTCTTTTTCTGTCTTTTCTTCACCAAACAGCATATAGAGAAAATTTGCAGCATGACTTAAATGATGTTTGGGTTCTACAGGTTCAAGCCCCCTCTTCCTTCGGTACAAATAAGCGATGATCGTTGGTAGTTTAGCGATAACATCAACCACTTCCATTTCATTAATCGGCCAGTGATCCCTGGACTCATCTAAACAGGATATCGCAGATCTTATGGAAGCAATCAACGACTGCTGATGAATAAACTGATCAAGCACATTTTTGGTATTTTCATTTATAGCTCTTGCTTCCTTCATTCGGTCATTTAATACGTGTATACCATTTTCGTCAAGTTTTTTTCCACTCAGTAAAAAGTACACGACTTCTTCAAAGCTGTGCTTTTCTATGAGTTTTTCAACTGGAACTCCACGATAAAATAAATTCCCCTTCTCCCCATTTATTTCACTTAATGCGGTCTCAACGGCAGTAATTCCTTTTAAACCTGGATAATACATGTTTATCCCCTCCCCATACTTCTATTGTATTTCACTCGATTCATTATTAAAATTAAGTAATAATGATCTAATCAATAAGCAATAGTTATTGGAGGGATATAATGGATATGAAGTGGCTCCGCACGTTTGAGCTTGCTGCAAAACTCCTGAATTACCGGAAAGTCGCAGAGCAATTGTATATTACACAACCTGCTGTCAGTCTCCATATCAAACAACTGGAAGAAGAATTAAATTGCAAGCTGTTTGTTAAAAAAGGCCGTCATATTCAACTTACCGAATCCGGTCGCCATTTTCGCATGGAAGCTTTACAATTACTCACTCAGTATGAGACAACGCTGCAGAAAATGAATACTATGCGTCAAGGCTTTACCGATTCTTTAAAAATTGGAATAACTCCACTATTAATAGAAAGTACCTTTCCAAGTATCATTAGGAAATACACAGAAAAGCAACCAACCATTGAACTTGCCATCACGGTTGCGGAATCGTCAGAGCTTGCAGGAATGCTTGAAAAAGATCAAATTGATGTTGCCTTTTCCTGCTTGCCAAGCCTGGACTCTTCTATCATTTGTGAAGAGCTTTTTCACGATACATTAACGATGGTAATAGCACACGATGGTTTAGATTTGGAATCTGCCCCTCCTTTAGATCCGGTGGCGCTGTTTAAGGAGAAATTAATCTTCTCCCACCACCATCCAAGCTACTGGCCGAGTCTGATAAGAAACATCCAGCTCAATGCCCCTACTGCTCGCTTTTTAAAAGTGACGCAGTCCCATGCAGCTAAGCGGTTTATATTAGAAGGAATGGGCATTTCGTTTTTTCCTTCTTTTGCTGTCAGGCGTGAACTTATGGAAGGAAGGCTTCTTGAAGTCCATCCCCCTCCTTTTCCCCTGCCTGTTTGCAGCATTTATGTATCGCTGAAATATGAACACAGTGTTGAATCTGACTTAGTTCAATTCACTAGACGGTTTTACATGTCTTAATTGTTGTTTTTGTTTTAGATTTCGGAGTTGCTACTAAGTATAAATCCGAACTTGGCTATTGTTATTGATAATCGTTTGTTTTTGTTAGTTTATTCTGAGTTGCTACTATGTTTGAAGTTAAATCTAATGCTTAATGAAGGTTCGTTTTCTACAAAAAAATGAAGCCACAGAGCTTTTACTCCGTGGCTTTTACTTTTTTAGATTTTTTTGTTGATGGATTCGTCAGGTTCTTCTGATAAACCTCGAGGGTTTGGTAATAAAAATTAAGGATCTGCTCAGAAGGCTTTTGCCAGCTGTGCCTCTCTGCTTCCTCTCTTGCATGGCGGCAGAGCTTTCGATAGAGAACTTCATTTTCCATCCTGTCAATCGCTTGGATTAAGCTGTCTGTATTCTCATTCTCAAAAAGCAAGCCGGTTTTACCATCTTCCACTTGTTCCATCGTCGGACCGCTCTTTGCAGCGATTACCGGTAAGCCGGATGCCATTGCTTCCAGAATCACTAAGCCAAGCGTTTCTGTAACAGAAGGAAAAATAAGTGCATCCGAGGATGAAAACGCCTGAGCCAGTTCTTCACCGTGCAAAAGACCGGTAAACACCGTTTTTGTACCGGCAAAGGTAGATTCCAAAGCTTCTTTCTCCGGTCCGTCCCCAACAATCGCCAGGGAAATATCTTTTCTTTCATCAAGAAGCGGTTTGATTTTATGAATTTCTTTCTCTGCTGCAAGCCTGCCGACAAATACGAGCAGCTTATTATCTGGTTGATTACCTGACAAACGCCTTCTCATTTCCTCGTTTTGATGCCTCGGGTGGTAATGATCAACTGCTACTCCACGATCCCATACATGAACATTATGAAAGTCCTTTTCATCCAGCTCACCTTTAATCGCCTTGGAAGTGCACAGGTTTAAATCAGCGTAATTATGCAGTTTTCGGAAATACCACCAAAAGAGCGGTTTGAGAGGACGGTAAAGCCGGTAAAAATCTAAATATTTTGGAATGTGGGTATGATACGATGCAATTAACGGATAATTTAATTTATTCGCATAGTACACACCGGTCGCTCCAACTAAAGCAGGATTAACTACATGAACTAAGTCTGGGTCATGCTTTAAAATTAAATCTTTTACCCTTCCCTGCGGCATTGAAAACTGTTTGGACTTGTAAAAAGGCACCTTAGTTGGTTTTACTCCTTCAACAATCGCCCCTTCATATTCTTTCACACCAAGATCAGGAGCAATAATCACAACTTCGTGGTCTTGTGCTAGTAAATATTTAATTGCTTCCTTCAGTCTCGTTACGACCCCATCGGTTGATGGCAAGAATGTTTCAGTAATGATGGCGATTTTCAAAGTAGATAACTCCTTACTTCCATGTAATGGATGGTAATACGTTCTCCTTAATGATCCGGTCTTGATATTGAATGGATGTTTTTAATATGTCTCTGATGACTTCATCCGTCAGTAAGCGAGGTTCAAGACCAAGGTCCTTAAGCTTCGTGTTTACCGCATGATAGTAATGGTCTTCATTTTCAATACGCGGATTTTCAATCTGTTTTACTTGTGCATCTAGGCCTTCTTCTTTTGCAACCTGCTGCACACGTTCTGCGAGATCTTTGACAGAAAACCATTCTGTAAACTGGTTAAACACACGGAATTCTCCGCGGTCTGCCGGATTCTCTGCAGCGATTTCAACACAGCGGACAGTATCTTCAATGTTAAGAAAAGCTCTCGTCTGTCCTCCAGAACCGTAAACGGTGATGTCATGACCGATGGCTGCTTGATTGGCAAAGCGGTTTAATGCAGTTCCATACACTTCATCGTAGTCAACACGGTTTACAAGAAGAGGATCAAGCTGTGTTTCTTCTGTATGTAAACCATACACAATTCCCTGATTTAAATCTGTCGCACGTACACCCCAGATTTTGCAGGCGAACATAATGTTATGGCTGTCATGTACTTTTGATAAGTGATAGAAGGAGCCCGGCTGTTTCGGGTATGGAAGCAAGTCTTTGCGCCCTTTATGTTCAATTTCAATGTATCCTTCTTCGATATCTATATTCGGCGTGCCGTATTCGCCCATTGTGCCCAGTTTAATCAAATGACATTCAGGCGCAAATTCTTTAATGGCATAAAGCACGTTTAAATTTCCGATCACGTTATTGGATTGTGTATACACAGCATGTTCCCTATCCATCATGGAATAAGGAGCTGAGCGTTGTTCTGCAAAATGCACAAATGCTTCCGGCTCTGTCTGACGGAAAACTTCACTTAGGAAGTCATAGTGGTTTAAGTCGCCGATAAATGTACGGATTTCTTTACCGGTTACTTCCTTCCATTTGGCAACACGATCCTCAAGTGAAGCAATCGGTGTTACAGAATTAGACCTTAGTTCATCATCAATTTTCCTGCGTGATAAGTTATCTACAATGGTAACTTCATGTCCTTGCTTGGAAAGGTATAAAGCAGTCGGCCAACCGCAGAAACCGTCTCCTCCAGCAACTACTATTCTCATAATTCTACCTCCTAGTGACCTATCTACTAAATCGTATTCCCATTATAGAATAACATTGTTTTTCCTAGCATGGTAAGAAAAAACCCTAAAATATCAACTGGAAATGTTCTACAATGGCGATTCTGAATACTTTCGTAATGACTTTATCATTAATTGAAGAGGGAAACAATGAACACTATGTTAAAGTGAAACTTTTTAAACCTCTAAATCGTAAAGATATTGTTAAGAAAGGAGGATTGGATGACAGCATTTTTCTGGGGTTGTCTTATTTTCGGCCTCTTGTTTGCTTTGCTGACAGTAGTAGTAGGCGATTTAATTAGTGATTTATTTGATGGCATGTTTGAATTTTTATCCATGGATGGACCTCAGTACATACAGCCAATGGTAGTGGTAGGATTTATCACTACGTTAGGCGGCTCAGGGATTTTACTTCATGACTATACCTCTCTTCCTCAGTTTCTCTCTCTGACAGCGGCCATTCTCATCGGCCTTATCATTTCCATTCTCGTCTATTTTCTCTACGTCAAACCTATGAACAAAGCTGAAAGCTCCACTGGCTTTTCCTATGACGAGCTTAAAGGAAAAGCAGCCGAAGTGACGATTGCCATTCCTGCACAAGGTTACGGAGAAATCATGCTTGTGGTTGGGGGCTCAAACACGACCCAGATCGCTCAAGGGATCGAAAAAGAAGCGATACCTGGAGGAGAAAAAGTAGTGATTGTAGATGTAGAAGATCACACAGCTTTAGTTACAAAGTTTAATGAGGAGGAATTTGATGATTAGTAATGCCCTGTTAATCCCAATTATTGTCTTAGCGGTATTTGCCATTCTGGCGCTTGCTTTCTGGCTCCGCTATAAGACGGTAAGTTCCGATGAAGCGATGATTGTCACCGGCTCTTTCTTAGGAAGCAAAAACGTCTTAAAGGACGATTCAGAACGAAGCATAAAAATTGTCCGCGGCGGAGGGGCTTTCATTCTTCCTGTTTTCCAAAAGGCCCAGTTTATGTCGCTCCGCTCCCTTAAGCTCGATGTCAGCACACCGGAAGTCTATACCGAGCAAGGTGTCCCGGTGATTGCTGATGGGGTTGCCATTATTAAAGTAGGGTCCTCTACAGATGACGTGGCCACAGCAGCAGAGCAATTCATGGGAAAACCCATTGATGACCTTAAAAGTGAAGCACAAGAAGTCCTGGAAGGCCACCTTCGTTCCATTCTAGGTACGATGACCGTCGAGGAAGTTTACAAAAACCGCGATCGTTTTGCCCAGGAAGTCCAAGGAGTTGCGGCAAAGGATTTAAAGAAAATGGGCTTACAGATTGTCTCATTTACCATTCGTGATATCCAGGATCAAAACGGCTACTTGGATGCACTGGGAAAACCTAGAATAGCCGCAGTAAAACGCGATGCCGAAATCGCCGAAGCAGAGGCTATCAGAGATTCCCGGATTCAAAAAGCGAACGCTGATGAGCAGGGCCAAAAGGCCGAGCTCCTCAGGGATACAAACATAGCAGAAGCCAGTAAAAACAAAGAATTAAAAGTGGCCTCGTTTAATAAAGATCAGGACCGTGCTAGAGCAGAAGCGGACCAGGCCTATGCCAGACAGGAAGCTGTCTCTAAACAAGAAGTCGTTCAAGAAGAGATGAAAGTTGAACTCGTGAGGAAAGAAAGACAAATCGACATAGAAGAGAAAGAAATTCTGCGCCGTGAGAAACAGTATGATTCCGAAATTCGTAAAAAGGCTGATGCAGACCGCTACGCTGTCGAACAGTCTTCTCAAGCGGATAAAGCAAAAAGTATCAATCAATCCGATGCCGACAAGTACAGAATTGAAGCAGAAGCACGAGCTAATGCTGAAGCTGAACGCGCCCAAGGGGAGGCTCAAGCGGAAGTCATTCGCCAAAAAGGACTGGCAGAAGCAGAAGCGAAAGAAAAAATCGCCGATGCCTTTTCGAAATATGGAGAAGCTGCTGTGCTTGATATTTTAGCGAAGATGCTTCCGGAACTTGCAGAGAAAGTGGCTGAACCGATGGCGAATATCGATAAACTGACAGTCGTTGATACCGGCAACGGCCAAGGTGCAAAACAAATGAGCAATTACGTAACCGACCTGATGGCAACTGCACCGGAAATGGTTAAAGACGTTTCGGGAATTGATATGAATCAGTTGATCCAAAACTTAACGAGTCAAGGTGGTGTCGACATTCCACACCAACAGCTCAGCGAGACTGCCGCATCCTCTGAAAAGGATTAATCCCTCCCTGTAATCAAAGGATGTGACAAATCTCTATCACCCGAATGAAGGCGGGATTTTCATTTGAAAATTTCACCATCGTTCGGGTTTTTTCATGGAAGATTTACTCGATTTCCTAATTCATTCCCTGCGGTTACTTCTGGCTTTCCGTGCTTTTAGTTAATGATCTCTCAGCAGCTTCTTTCATGTGAATGACAATTCATTTTTAAAGCGGTTTCAGTTATAATGAATATAGAAACTTGTGTGACTACTCGTAAGGAGGACTTATTTATGAATGCGATTCCTAACGCTTGGAACCCAACTTCCGCTCAAAAACGAAACACACGCCTCTATCAATGGATGAAAAAACACGGATACGAAAACTATGATTCTTTTTATGAGAGCTCTATCCACTCGATTAGCTGGTTTTGGGACGAAGCTGTAAAAGAGTTAGACATAGAATGGTATCATCCATTTACCGAAATCGTAGATTTATCAAACGGGATTCAATATCCCCATTGGTTTGTGGATGGAAAAATAAATGTGGTTCATAATGCACTGGACAAATGGGCACGGGATCCATTGAAGAAATCAACGACCGCACTGCATTGGGAAGGGGATAATGGGGATCAAGTTTCTTATTCCTATGAACAGCTCCACCTCAAAGTAAATGCTTGTGCACACGGACTGTCTAAGCTTGGGATTGGAAAAAACGACGTCGTTACCCTCTATTTACCTATGCTTCCTGAAACATTGATTGCAATGCTTGCGATCTCTAAAATCGGTGCCATTTTCTCCCCCGCTTTTTCTGGATATAAAGCCGATGCAGTGGCTACTCGAATGAAAGCATCAGAATCCAAACTATTGATTACTGCTGATGGATTCTTCCGTAGAGGAAAACTCATTAATATGAAGGAAGAAGCGGAAAAAGCTGCGGAGCAATGTCCGTCCCTTGAACATCTCGTTGTCGTTAATCGTGTCCACGAAGATGTACCTCTCCAGGAGAACAAAGCAGTGGACTGGGCTGATTTACTGAAAAATGAAACCGATTACAAGACCGTACAAACGAATGCTGATGATCCATTTATGCTTATTTACACCTCAGGGACCACTGGCAAACCAAAAGGAGCCGTTCACACTCATGCAGGCTTTCCGATTAAAGCGGCTTTCGATGCCGGCATCTGCATGGATGTAACAAAGGATGATACGTTTTTCTGGTACACGGATATGGGCTGGATGATGGGTCCGTTTCTCGTTTACGGAGGCTTGTTAAATGGCGCATCGATCCTCATGTTTGAAGGAACACCTGATTACCCTGAGCCCGACCGCTTATGGCAGCTCGTCGAAAATTACAAGGTTACCCATCTCGGCATCTCTCCAACCTTAGTTCGCTCCATGATGCGTCACGGTGAAAAATGGTTGGAGAAGCACGATTTATCCTCCTTAAAACTGATTGGTTCAACAGGAGAACCGTGGAATCCTGAACCGTGGAAGTGGTTGTTTGAGCACGCAGGAAATTCTCAAGTACCCATCTTCAACTATTCTGGAGGAACAGAAATATCTGGAGGCATTTTAGGTAATGTCCTAGTAAAACCAATCCAGCCTGTAAGCTTCAATGCTGCCCTTCCTGGAATGGATGTCGGCGTTTACGATCAAGATGGAAAGATGCTGACAAATGAAGTGGGCGAGCTCGTGTTAAGACAACCATGGGTCGGAATGACCAAAGGATTTTACAAGGAAAATGAGCGCTATGAGAATACCTACTGGAGCCGATTTAAAGATACATGGGTCCACGGTGACTGGGTCATCCTCGATGATCACGGGTACTATACAATTACCGGAAGATCAGACGATGTATTAAACGTCGCCGGTAAAAGACTTGGGCCGGCAGAAGTAGAATCTGTCCTCGTTGAGCATGAAGCCGTCGTTGAAGCAGGAGTCATTGGAGTCCCTCATGAAATCAAAGGGGAAGAACCGATTGGCTTTGTCGTTATTAAACCCGAACATTCCAAAGATGAAGCGTTAGTGAACGAACTAAAAGATCACTTGGTTCATAAACTCGGCAAGGCTCTGGCACCTAAAAAAGTCCATGTTGTCTCAGATCTTCCAAAGACAAGGAATGCAAAAGTTATGAGAAGAGCGATTAAAGCTGCTTATCTCAACCAGTCAGCAGGAGATTTGAGCGCGCTCGAAAATCCGGAAGCCGTCGAGGAAATCCAACAAGTTGGAAAAGCCGCTTCCCAAAAAGCGTAGACGAAAAAAACGCAGCTTATCCACTTTGGCTGCGTTTTGCTAGCTCTCTTTTTTCTTACTCCTGTGTTCATTTCCTATTTTTCTATTAAAAATCCTCTGCCAGCAAACAATGAACCGGCAGAGGATTTCTATTTTTGTATCAAAGTTTAAACTGGGTACACCCCATGTTTTCTTTCTGTAAATTGCACTGACTTGTTTTCATAAGCCTCAAAGCGCTTCGCGAGTTCATTTCTTAAACGGTCGGGCTGCACAATATCATCTACGACCATTTCAGAGGCAAGCCGGTAAATATCAATGTTTTCTTTATATTCTTCATGTTTTTCCTTAATAAAGGCAGGACGTTCTTCTTCAGGCAGGGCAGCAATTTTATTGGCATAAACTGCATTCACAGCAGCTTCAGGTCCCATGACTGCAATTTGCGCTGAAGGCAGTGCCAGACACGCATCCGGTTCAAAAGCAGGGCCGGCCATCGCGTAGAGTCCTGCACCGTAAGCTTTTCTTACAATTACAGAGATTTTCGGTACGGTAGCTTCGCTCATAGCCGACAGCATTTTTGCTCCATGCCGGATAATTCCTGCTCTTTCCACTCTCGTTCCGATCATAAAGCCTGGAATATCCGCTAAAAACAGAAGCGGTATGTTAAAAGCATCGCATAGCTGCATAAATTTTGCGGATTTATCCGCAGAATCCGGAAATAAAACGCCTCCCTTTGCCCGCGGCTGATTCGCGATAATTCCTACTGATTTTCCTTCAATTCTTGAAAGGCCGGTGATAATTTCCGGAGCAAATTTCTTCTTGATTTCACAAAACGAACCTTTGTCAATCAGTCTGTCAATCAGCTGGTACATGTCAAAAGGAGCGTTTTGGTTTTCTGGGATCAGTTGTTCGATCGTTTTATCAAAAAACTCAGGATCCACTTTTTCTTCATGGTTTGGATGTTTCCTGAAGTTTGGAGGGAAATAGCTTAAATATTTTCTAGCAAACGAAATGGCTTCCTTTTCGTCGCCAGCAAGCACATCCCCGCATCCAGAAACGGAGCAGTGCATGTCTGCGCCGCCCATTTCCTCAAGAGAAACTTTTTCCCCGATTACCTTTTCTGCCATTCTTGGTGAACCTAAGTACATCGAAGCATTACCATCCACCATTACGACGATATCACAAAAAGCCGGTATGTAAGCTCCGCCCGCTGCAGATGGTCCAAATAAGAGACAGATTTGAGGGACTCTGCCTGAGAGCTTTATTTGGTTATGAAAGATCCGACCCGCGCCGCGGCGGTTCGGAAACATTTCCACTTGATCCGTAATCCTCGCTCCTGCTGAATCGACTAAATAAAGCATCGGCACTTCCAGCTTCATGGCTGTTTCCTGGATCCGGATAATTTTTTCCACGGTACGTGCGCCCCAGGAACCCGCTTTAACGGTAGAATCGTTAGCCATTACACAGACGTGTTCGCCATTGATCCTGCCGATTCCTGTCACAACTCCGTCTGCAGGCAGCCCTTCGTTTTGACAGTTGGCAAAAAAAGCGTCTTCAATGTCCATGTCCTCATCAAAAAGCAGCTGCAGGCGTTCCCTTACAAACAATTTTCCTTTTTCGGCATTTTTGCTGTGATATTTCTCTGCTCCCCCAGAAGCGATTTGCTGAGATTTTTGTTCTAACGTTTCATTGATTCCCATGTGCTCCCTCCTCTACTTCCCTTTGTATATGGGTTTTCTTTTTTCTTTAAATGCTTGAAGCCCTTCCAGACGGTCTTCTGTTGGGATTGTGTTTTGATAGCAGAGTCTTTCGATTTCCATTCCTGTCGTTAAATCAGTTTGGAAACCAAGCTGAATCGCTTTTTTTGCTTCTTTGAGAGCAACAGGACCATTTTCCGCGATCATTCCGGCTAACTGCTTCGCTTCGGATAAAAGGTTGTCCGGTTCGCTTAGGTGTTCCACTAATCCTAATGCAAAGGCGCGATCAGCATCCACAGGTTTTGCAGTGAATATCATTTCTTTCGCTTTTCCAAGTCCAATCAGCCTCGTTAAGCGCTGCGTTCCTCCAGCTCCAGGGATAATCGCAAGCGAAGTTTCCGTCAATCCCGCTTTAGCTTTCGTGCTCATGATTCTAAGATCACACCCAAGGGCTAATTCAAGCCCCCCGCCAAATGCAGCGCCGTTCACAGCGGCAATCGTTGGAGCCGGGAATTCTTCGATTAAACGGATCGTACGTCCGATTTTTTCAACTGTTTGAATAACCTGAGCTTCCGTCATTCCTTTTCTTTCTTTTAAATCGGCTCCTGCGCAAAAAGCTTTCTCTCCAGCTCCTGTAATGATCAAGGCTCGATAAGGCTCTTTTGTCTTCAGCTGAACCAACGAATCCCTAAGCGCATCCAGGAGTTCATGCGATAGAGCATTGGCTGCCTCCGGACGATGTAACGTAAGGAGGCCGACGTGGTCCTGAACTTCTTCTACCCTGATTAAGTCACTCACAATGTTCCTCCTCCCGATTGATGATCTGCATCAAGTGGCTAGGCAAGGGGGCACTGAGCTTCGATTGGATAAAGCGTGCAGCATTCTTGAGCTGCTCTTCACTGATCCCAGTCTGAATATCCATCTCATGAAGCATGTGCACTAGATCATCGGTGGCCACATTTCCTGAAGCGCCTTTCGCATACGGACAGCCCCCGAGTCCTCCGAGAGCACTGTCAAAAGTCGTAATTCCGTGCTCTAAGGCTACTAAGGTATTAGCAAGCGCCATTCCTCGTGTGTTATGAAAATGCATTGCTGTCTGATCCATCGGCAGATGACGTGCCAGCTCAGTGAGTACTCGATCGACTTGTTTAGGATTAGCAACTCCAACCGTATCTCCAAGCGATAATTCCCCGATGCCCATGGAAAGCAGCTGCTCGCTGACATTAATGACTTGCTCCACAGGAATGTGCCCTTCATAAGGGCAGCCAAATACTGTGGATACATATCCTCTCACACTTTTCCCTGCTTGCTTTGCTTCCTCTATAACTTTTTTCAATACAGGAAATGTTGCTTCTATTGATTTATTAATGTTTTTTTGATTGTGTGTTTCACTCGCTGACATAAATACAGAAATTTCATCTACATCTGTTTCAAGAGCCCCTTCGAGACCTTTCATATTGGGAACTAGTGCGGCGTAGGTCACCTCTTTCTTTCTCTTAATTCCTGCCGCTACTTTTCTAGCGTCCTTTAATTGGGGGATCCATTTTGGATGAACAAATGAACTGATTTCAATATAAGGACATCCGGACTCGGAAAGCTGATTAATCCAGGTGATTTTATCTTCCGTAGCCACTTCCGCCGGCTGGTTTTGCAGCCCGTCTCTTGGCCCGACTTCCTTTATTGTTACGTGTGTTGGCAAAGACAGCATGCACATACGCTCCCTATTCAATGATTGCGATAATATCTCCTTCATTGACGAAGTCGCCTTCAGCAACTTTTACTTCCTTCACTGTTCCTTTCTGTTCCGAAGCAATGGGGATTTCCATTTTCATGGATTCCAAGATTGCGATATCCTGACCTTCGCTGATCTCTTCTCCTTCTTTTGCTACAAGCTTCCATACACTTCCTGCCATTGATGCTTTAACTTCCTTCATTGATTACTCCCCTTAATGGTTGGTGATTGTTGGTAGATAATAGTCAGGTATAAAACTCGTTGTTGTATCACCTGCACGAAATCTCTCGTGGGTGATGATTCTTTTCAGCATCGTCAAGTTCGATTTAATGCCTTCAATTTCATACTGGTGAAGTGCTTTTGTCAGCCTTTCAATTGCTTCTGTCCGCGTTGCTCCGCTTACCACAAGCTTTGCAATCATCGGATCATAAAATGGAGTGACTTTCGAATCCCCCGTGACGGCTAATTCATGCCGAATTCCTTCTCCTTCCGGCAATTGTAAACGAGTGATTTGTCCTGGAGAAGGATAAAACGTATTGGAATCCTCGGCGTAGACTCTGACTTCAATGGCATGGCCATGAATCGTCAAATCTTCCTGACGGATGGATAGCTTTTCCCCTGCTGCAACTAGAAGCTGTTGTTCGACTAAATCAATGCCTGTAATTTCTTCTGTCACCGGATGTTCCACCTGAAGCCTTGTATTCATTTCAAGAAAATAGAAGTCTTCTTGGTCATCCACGAGAAACTCAATAGTACCAGCGTTCGAATAACCGAGCGTTTCAACTGCTTTCATCGCACTTTCTCCCATCTTGTGTCTTGTTTCTTCAGAAAGAAAAGGCGAAGGTGCTTCTTCGACAACTTTTTGATGCCGTCTTTGAATTGAACATTCCCGCTCGAACAAATAGATGTGATTGCCATGTTCATCTGCTAAAACTTGGATTTCTATGTGGTGAGGATCAACAATCTGCTTTTCAAGAAACATTTTCCCATCCCCAAAGAAGGTTTCTGCACGCTTTGAATTGCCTTCAAACGCCTTCTCAATCTCCTCATCATTGGAAACAGCCTGCATACCGATTCCGCCTCCGCCTGCTGCTGCTTTCAGCATGATCGGATAACCGTATTGATTAGCCAGCTCTTTCGCTTCATTTGTGTCGGCGATTGCTTCCTCCGTACCAGGTACGATCGGAACACCGGCTTTCTTCATCGTCTTCCTTGCAGCAATTTTATCGCCCATTTTCGCGATTACTTCTGCTTTTGGACCTATGAATACGAGTCCTTCCGCTTCCACCCTGCGGGCAAATTCTGCATTTTCACTTAACAGGCCATAGCCAGGATGAATCGCTTCTGCCTGGGATTCCTTTGCTGCTTGAAGAATTTTGTCAATATTTAAATACGATTCATTGACTCTTGGTTTGCCGATCAAATAGCTCTCATCCGCTTCCTTTACAAAAGGTGCGTACTGATCAGCTTCAGAGAACACAGCAACGGTCTGAACATTCAGCCTCTTACAAGTTCGAATGATCCTCGAGGCAATTTCGCCCCGATTGGCAATAAGTATTTTATTAAACATCCAAGAATTCTCCCTTCTCGTCAGGATTTGATATCGATAAGATCCAGTGCATCTTCCCTCAGTTTAAATTTTTGAATTTTCCCGCTGGCTGTCATCGGGTACTCTTTTGTAAATGTAATGTAACGGGGAATTTTATGCTTGGAAATTTGCCCTTCACAAAAGTTGCGGATATCTTCATCCTTTAAGCTTTTACCTTCTTTAGGAATAATCCAGGCCATGATTTCTTCTCCATACTTTTGGTCCGGTACTCCTATGACCTGTACATCCAATACATCCGGATGCTGGTATAAAAATTCTTCAATCTCCCGAGGATACACATTTTCTCCACCTCGGATAATCATGTCTTTCATTCGCCCGGTGATCTCTACATAGCCATCCTGATCCATGACTGCGATGTCTCCTGTATGGAGAAAGCCTTCTTCATCAATCGCTGCTTCTGTTGCTTCCTCGTTTTTATAATAGCCTTTCATGACCAAATACCCACGAGTGCAAAGCTCGCCGGGAATTCCCGGTTCTGCTTCCTTCCCGGTAGCTGGATCGATGATTTTCACTTCCACATTTGGATGCGCTTTTCCTACGCTTGAAACCCTGAGCTCAATAGGATCATCCGTGCGCGTCTGAGTGATAACAGGAGACGATTCCGTCTGACCGTAAGCAATCGTAATCTCTGTTGCTCCCATTTTATCCATGACCCCTTTCATCACTTCCATCGGACAGGTCGATCCGGCCATTATCCCTGTTCGTAAGGTTTCAGGCTTGAGATCGTCGAACGATGGATCATTTAATTCAGCGATAAACATCGTAGGCACTCCGTGAAGACCGGTACATGCTTCATCCCGGACAGCTTTTAGAACCTTTTCAGGGTGAAACTGCTCCAGAATGACCATCGTCGTTGCTTTAGAAACGGCGGCCATCGTACCCAGCACACAACCGAAGCAATGAAAGAAAGGAACGGGAATACACAGCCGGTCTTCCTCGGTTAACCGCATGCAGTCAGCCACCTGGTTGCCGTTGTTAACGATGTTGTAATGAGTGAGCATGACGCCTTTCGGAAAACCTGTTGTGCCGGAAGTATACTGCATGTTGATCACATCGTGAATGTGGAGCGTATGTTGACGTTCTGCTAACGCGTTTTCACTTGTAGAACGGCTCATGTCAAGGATATCCTGCCACGTAAAACAGCCGGCATATTCTTTTTCGCTTAATATGATTACATTTTTTAATCGGGGAAGCCGCTCGCTTTGAAGATCTCCTTTAATCGAAGAATCCAATTCTGGACAGATTTCCTTTAAAATATCGATATAGGATGTACCTCTGAACTCTTCAGCGAGAATAAGCGTCGTAGCATCCGATTGACTTAACAAATATTCCAGCTCTTGTGCCCGGTAATTCGTATTGACCGTGACAAGTACTGCTCCTGCTTTAGCCGTAGCAAACTGCGAAGTCAGCCACTCCGGCTTATTATCGGACCAGATTGCAATGTGCTCCCCTTTTTCAATCCCTAATGACATCAGTCCTCTCGCCGCAATGTTAGTCATCTCATTAAATTCACGGTACGTTTTTCTCAATTTTTTTTCTGGATAAACCATCGCTTCATAGTCGGGATATTTCTCTGCCTGTGCTTCAAGCAGTTGACCTACCGTTTTTTCTAAAAGAGCCATCAGCGTTCCTCCTTTTTATTTGTTAACATCCAAGCTGGCGTGCGATAACCATACGCTGTATTTCCGACGTTCCTTCCCCGATTTCCAGAAGTTTGGCATCTCTCAGAAAACGCTCCACTTCGTATTCCTGCATATATCCGTATCCTCCGTGTATTTGAATGGCCTGATTAGAAGATCTGAAAGCGGTTTCAGATGCGAACAATTTTGCAAAGGCAGATTCCTTAGTAAACGGCTTGCCTTGATCTTTCAGCCATGCGGCCTTCAGCACCATATTCCTGGCAAGTTCCACTTCCATGGCCATGTCCGCCAGTTTAAATTGAATCGCCTGAAATTTAGATATCGACTGACCAAACTGTTTTCTCTCTTTGGCATAGGAGAGAGCTCTGTCAAGCGAAGCCTGAGCAATACCTACGGCTAAAGCAGCTATGGAAATTCTGCCTCCATCAAGCGTATGAAGAAACTGTCCAAATCCTTTTTTCGGGTCTCCGAGAATATTTTCTTTAGGTACTTTCACATCTTCTAAAATGATTTCAGACGTGTTTGAACCGCGGACACCCATTTTTTCATAAGGGCTGGTAATTGACATGCCTTCTGTACCTTTTGGAATAATAAAGGCAGAAATGATGTTTTTTCCATCGTCTCTTTTGCCGGACACAGCGGTAACCGTTATCGACCGCGCGTATTCAGCGTTGGTAATCCAGCATTTCTCCCCATTAATGACATATTGGTCGCCTTCTAGAATGGCACGTGTTTTCGTTCCTCCTGCGTCAGAACCTGCATTCGGCTCCGTCAAACCAAAGGAAGCAAGTGCTTCCCCTTTCGCTAAAGGGACTAAAAATTCCTGCTTTTGTTCTTCCGTTCCAAAATAATAGATCGGACTTGCGCCTAAAGATACAGCAGCCGCATAGCTTAGTCCTGTCGAACCGCACACACGGCCGATTTCTTCCACTGCGAGCGCATAAGATATAGTATCTCCGCCGGCACCTCCGTACTCTTCAGGAAACGGGATTCCAAGTAATCCAAGGGCTCCCATTTCCTTAAATATATCGTCTGGAAACGATGCATCCCTGTCAATTTCAACCGCACGCGGCTGAATCACATCTGCTGCGAAATCACGTACCATTTTTCTCGTCATTTCCTGTTCTTTTGTCAGTTCGAAGTTCATACGTGTTCCTCCTCTATTTTCTCTAAGACCGACTGGTTGGTCGGTCTTCACCTAAAAAAAAATGAAAGCGTTTACTCACTTTCGTAAAAAAAAGGGACATGGAGTAAATGTTGATGATAATCCTTTTCTTCTCCAACTGGAAGGAGAGAATGAAGGATTAAGTCCACAAATACATCGGCAATTTCATTAATGGAATACGTTCCGTCCTGCTTATACCATTTATAAATCCAATTCACCATGCCAAGGATCGCCATACCCGTAATTTCTGGTGGGAGCTCCTTACGAAAATGACCACTCTCCTGGCCTTCAGTGATCACTGCAAAAATCAGCTGTTTAAACTCATCGCGTTTACGCTTGATCGGCTCCTCGTATTCCGGCTTTAAGTAATTGCTCTCCTGATAAAACACCGAAATATGGGGTTTATACAAATCAAAGACCTGGACAAACGCACGGATGATAGACTGGATTTTTTTAACGGGGGAACCCTGTGTTCGATCTGCAGCTTTTGCTTCTTGTAATACATATGTAATGAAGGCATCGTGAATTACAAACAGTAGTTCATCTTTAGAATGAAAGTGATGGTAAAAGCCGCCTTTGGACGTATTGCTGGCCAAAACGATCTGGTTAACGGTTACGCCATGAAATCCGAACTTATCAAACAAATCAAGGGATACCTCAATGATGGTGCTTCTCAAATCAGCCATATATCATCCCCATTCTGCTGAATACACATTCATTTTATCACAGTTTTCAGAAAACACAAAGCTTTCTTCCCATATAAAAAACCAGCCTCCATAGTTACGGCAGGCTGGTTTGTACATTTAAATTTCTTGTTCTGGTTCCTCAAAGGGTTTTTCGTATTCCGGCTTTATCCAGGCTTCTACAACACCGCCTGATTGTTCCGTATCCATCACATAAGAACCGTTGCTGTACCGATCATTCGCTTTAAAATCCATCGGATGAACGGCAAGCGTCTCCTGATTGACTGATTTAATCATGACATTGTCGGTGTTTTTGACAACATGAAGATCTACGAGCCGGTGAGGATTTGATTTTAACTCCCGAAGCATGATCACGCCTCGCTTTGCCCTGGAAGTACGGTCGAATTCCTTCAGCCTCATCCGCTTCACTGCTCCCCGGTGAGTCGTAATGATCAAGGAAGGGTCGTCCGCTTCATCAAATGCTTGTCCAGACACAAGGATATCATCATCTTTTAGATTCATGGCTTTCACACCTGCTGCTCTCTGGCCGACAGGATTGATTTCCTCTTCATGAAACCAAAGCCCGTAAGCTTTATTAGAAGCGACAAAAATGGACTGGGACCCGTCGGTCATGTGTACATCCACCACTTCATCATCGCCTTTTAAGTTGATCGCAACAAGAGACTTCGAATGCCTTTGTGCCTGATACAAAGAAAGCTCACTCTTTTTAACCATTCCATTTTTCGTAAAGAACACGAGAAAACGATCCTCTTTGAAGGCACGTACAGGAATGGCTTCGACGAAATATTCTTCCTTTTCAAGCTGGACGATATTCGCTATATGCTGGCCGAGATCCTTCCAACGAATATCCGGAAGCTTATGAACAGGCAGGTACAAATATTTCCCTAAATTCGTAAACAACAGAATTGTATCCGTCGTATTCATTTCGAACAGCCTTAAGATGTGATCTTCTTCTTTCATGGCGAAATCTTCACCGTTCGATGCGGCGTACGAACGCAGACTCGTCCGTTTAATGTAGCCATCCTTCGTAACGGACACGAGCACATCTTCACTCGCCACCGTAACTTCCAGATCAACTTTAAGTTCTTCTACTTGTTCCTCGATCTGAGTGAGCCTCGGGTCGTTGTATTTCTTCTTCATAGACCGTAAATCCGCTTTGATCACTTTCATCAGTTCGTGCTGGTTATTGAGCAGTTTTTCTAAATACTCGATCTGCTTTCGTAATTCTTCCGCTTCTTTCTGCAATAGCGTGATGTCAGTGTTAGTCAATCGATAGAGCTGAAGTGTAACAATGGCTTCGGATTGAACTTCTGTAAAGTCGTATTTGGCAATCAGCTGCTGCTTCGCATCCTGCTTATCTTTAGAAGCGCGTATAGTAGCAATAACTTCATCGAGAATCGAAATGGCTTTGATCAGCCCTTCTACAATGTGCGCTCTTTTTTTTGCTTTTCTCAAATCATATTCCGCTTGTCTTGTGACGACGTTCCGCTGATGAGCAATATAGGCATCGAGAATCATCGGTAGGCTTAACAGTGTCGGCGTACGATCATGAATCGCCACCATATTAAAGTTATAGGAAATCTGCAGATCGGTGTGCTTGAACAGATAATTCAAGACCCCTTCACTATTGGCATCCTTCTTTAATTCTACGACGACACGGAGTCCTGTTCGGTCCGTTTCATCCCTGACTTCTGCAATCCCTTCCACTTTACGGTCAATTCGGAGTTCATCCATCCGCTTAACCATAGAGGCTTTGTTTACTTCATAAGGAATTTCATCAATAATAATCTGCTCACGGCCGCCGCGGACTTTTTGAATCTCTGCCCGTCCGCGGACGACGATTTTGCCTTTTCCTGTTTCGTAGGCTTTCCGGATCCCATCGATCCCTTGAATTGTTCCACCTGTTGGAAAGTCAGGACCCGATAATTTTGTCATCAGTTCCGGCACTCCTGCACTTGGCTTATCAATTCTCATGATGACAGCATCAATGACCTCGCCTAAATTATGAGGAGGAATTTCTGTAGCATAACCTGCTGAAATTCCAGTCGAGCCATTGACAAGCAAATTCGGAAACTTCGCAGGAAGCACAGTCGGTTCCTCGATCGTATCATCAAAGTTAGGAATGAATTCAACGGTTTCCTTTTCAATATCTCTCAGCAGTTCCGAGGAAATGCTGGAAAGACGAGCTTCTGTATAACGCATGGCCGCTGGAGGATCTCCATCTACACTTCCGTTATTCCCATGCATCTCTACAAGCGGATTCCGCACTTTCCAAGTCTGGCTCAGTCTGACCATCGCATCATAGACGGACGTATCTCCATGCGGATGGTAATTTCCGATTACAGTACCTACCGTTTTTGCTGATTTCCGGTAAGGTTTATCGAATGTATTTCTCTCCTGATGCATCGCGTACAAAATTCTTCGCTGAACCGGTTTCAGCCCATCTCTCGTATCAGGAAGTGCTCTTTCTTGAATAATATATTTACTATACCGTCCAAACCGGTCGCCCAGCACCTCTTCAAAAGGTAAGTCTAAAAACTTTTCTGCCTCAGCCAACAGAATATCCCCCTTTATGTCTGAATTTTTTCGTTTTCTAGTATGTTTGCTTCATCATCCAGCCCAAAAGCAACATGGGATTCAATCCATTTTCGGCGAGGTTCCACTTTATCTCCCATCAAGGTTGTCACTCGTCGTTCCACTCTTGCTAAAT
Organism: Halobacillus salinarum; assembly: GCF_022919095.1. NCBI lineage: Bacteria > Bacillati > Bacillota > Bacilli > Caryophanales > Bacillaceae > Halobacillus > Halobacillus salinarum. The sequence continues at coordinate 2,602,209 of NZ_CP095073.1, forward strand.
CATCAATGGTTACTCTTATTAAGGTACGGGATTCAGGATTCATAGTGGTCTCCCACAGCTGGTCTGCATTCATTTCCCCCAGACCCTTATACCGCTGGATCGTATAACCATTTTTAAATTCTTTTAAAATCTTCTTCATGCCTTCGTCATCCCAGGCATATTCGGTCTGTTCCTTTTTGCCTTTTCTTTTAGAGACTTTATACAACGGCGGAAGTGCAATATATACCTTCCCTGCTTCCACAAGCGGTCTCATATATCGGTAGAAAAAAGTGAGCAGCAGGACTTGTATGTGAGCTCCGTCCGTATCGGCATCAGTCATGATGATAATTTTATCATAATTACAATCCTCAAGCGTAAAGTCTCCGCCAACACCGGCGCCGATCGTATGAATAATCGTTGAAATTTCTTCATTTTTAAAGATATCAGCAATCTTTGCTTTTTCTGTATTAATAACTTTTCCCCTCAACGGCAGGACCGCTTGGAATTTACGATCCCTTCCCTGCTTGGCCGAACCACCTGCTGAGTCTCCCTCAACGAGATACAGTTCATTCTTCTCTGCATTTCGGGATTGCGCTGGAGTAAGCTTGCCGCTCAGCATCGTATCCTTCCGCTTCTTCTTTTTACCGGAACGCGCATCTTCTCTGGCTTTGCGTGCTGCTTCCCTCGCTTCTTTTGCTTTAAGGGCTTTTTTGATCAGCATGGAAGCTACATCCGGGTTTTCCTCAAGGAAATAAGACAAATGCTCAGCTACGACGGCATCAACCGATGACCTTGCTTCTGAAGTTCCAAGCTTACTTTTCGTTTGACCTTCAAACTGCAGCAGCTCCTCAGGAATTCTAACGGAAATAATGGCCGTAAATCCTTCACGGATATCATTTCCTTCTAAATTTTTATCCTTATCCTTCAGAAGCTGGGCCCTTCTTGCATAATCATTAAAAATTCGTGTAATGGCCGTTTTGGCTCCTGATTCATGAGTACCGCCGTCTCTTGTCCGTACATTATTTACAAAGGACAGCATGCTTTCAGCAAAGCCATCGTTAAATTGAAAAGCAAAGTCGACTTCAATACTGCCATTTGACCCTTCAAAAGAAACGACAGGATGCAGAGTGTCCTTTTCTTCATTTAAATATGCAACAAATGATTCCAATCCGTCATTGTATTGGTAGGATTCTTCCGTAACGCCATCCCTTTTATCAACAAGATTGATTTGGAAACCTTTTAATAGAAAAGCTGCTTCCCGGAGCCGCTCTGATAGAGTTTCAAAATTAAACTTAGTGATCGAAAACAAGCCCGGATCCGGCTTAAAACGTATCGTTGTTCCAGATTTTCTTGTGTTCCCTTTATTCTCCAGGGAGGTGACAGGGACCCCGCCATTTTCAAACCGCTGGTAAAATTTCTCACCATCCCGGCAAATATAAACCTCCAGCCATTCCGACAAAGCATTCACAACAGAAGCTCCGACACCATGCAGTCCTCCGCTTGATTTATAGCCGCCCTGGCCGAATTTGCCTCCGGCATGAAGCACAGTCATGATGACTTCTGGAGTCGGCTTTCCTGTTCTGTGCATCCCGGTAGGCATTCCTCGTCCTTCATCCTCTACAGAAACGCTTCCGTCCTGATGAAGAGTGACTGTCATCGCTTGTCCGAAACCAGCTAAAGCTTCGTCTACAGCGTTATCGACAATTTCATAAACCAGATGGTGCAAACCGCGGTGATCTGTTGACCCAATATACATTCCGGGCCGCTTTCTTACCGCTTCCAACCCCTCCAGTACTTGAATGGAATCATCTGAGTAGGCTTGTTGTTGTTTTGACAATTTTCCATCGGCTCCTTTCTGCTCGACAGCATCTACATCTATAATAGAACAAATGTTCGCAAGTGTAAACGTCCCATAAAAGCATCGCTTGTTATATTGTAGCGGTTTTGACGAAAGACGCAAATAAAATTCTTTCTTAACAAAGGAAAAACCCCTGCATAAACAGGGATTTTAACCAGTTCCTATATCTTTTATCGGAGCACGGCGTGCGCGACTTTAATGCACATGTCCATAATAACAAGCTTATCGGTATCTTTTAAATATTCATACGCTTCTTCATGAATTACTCCTAATTGTCCCCAAAACGCTTCAGCTTTAACCGTCCGGCATTCACGTGCAATTTCAGGTAAGTGTTCCGGTCTGCGGAACACATTGATGATGTCGATCGGTTCTTCCACTTCCGTTATGCTTCCATATGCCTTTTCACCTAATGCTTCTCCAATCGTCGGATTTACAGGAATAATCCTGTAACCTGCTTGCTGCATGGCCTGACTCACCTGGTAGGAAGTACGCGCCGGGTTATCGGAGAGACCTATGACAGCGATGGTCTTCGATTCATCCAGAAGTTTTTTGATCTGGTCTCTGGAAGGGTTTTCAAATGGCATGAATATTCCTCCTAATCTAGTAATCCTTCGTTTTCCAAATATTCTTTCGCTACCTCTTGAGGATCGCGGTCTTTAAAATCAACTTCATAATTCATCTCTCTCATTTCATCGCCGGTAATCTTGCCGCCCAGCTGGTTGAGCACGTCTTTAAGCTCCGGATGCTCATCAAGCGTTTCTTGTCTCATTAACGGAGCCCCTTGATACGGCGGGAATAAATGCTTAGGATCTTCAAGCACTTTTAAGTTTAAATCCACCATATAGCCGGCTGTAGCATAAGCATCTATTACATCTACTTCCCCACTGGAAATGGCTCCCTGTCTTAAGCCAGGATCCATCGTTTTCACTTTTCCTAAATTCAAGTTGTAGACTTTTTTCATGCCCTGGTATCCGTCTTTACGGTCATTGAATTCCAACGTAAACCCGGCGGTTATCTGATCTTCAACGGATTTTAAGTCGCCAATCGATGTTAAATTGTATTTCTTAGCAAGCTCCTGGGTCGTGGCCACGGCGTAAGTGTTATTATATTTCATCGGCTGAAGATAAGCCATGTCATACGTTTCTGACATGCCCTTTTCCGCCTGCTCATATACTTTCTCCGGATCATTGCTGTCGGCCTGCTGATCTAAGAGGGAAACGATCGCTGTGCCGGTAAATTCCGGATAAATATCGATACTCCCCTCCTGTAAAGCGCTGAAAACGAGATCGGTTTTTCCCAAATTGGGCTTAAGACCTACTTTTAAATCGGTTTCATCCTCAATCAACAGCTTATACATATTAATGAGTATGGCAGGTTCAGCTCCAAGCTTCGCTCCTAAAACGATGTCGTTTTTAGCTTTTCCTCCAAAGGCAAGCGGACCAACAGCAATCAAGGCAGCAACAACGAGAAGTGTGACGAGGGAACGAAACCCGGATTTAGCAGAGGTTCTTTCAAACATCCGTAAAATAACATCCAGAATGATAGCTAAAAGAGCAGCAGGAATCGCTCCAAGAAGAATTAAATTAATATCTCCTCCACGGTCCAATCCAAGTAAAATTAAATCCCTAAGCCTCCTGCCCCGATTAAAGCGGCGATGGTTGTCGTACCTACAATCAGCACCATCGATGTCCGAATGCCTGCCATTATGACCGGCATGGCCAGCGGCAGCTCTACTCGCGACAGTCTGCGGAAGGAACTCATTCCCATCCCCGTCGCTGCTTCTTTTAATGCCGGATCGACTTCTTTAATCCCTGTGTAGGTGTTTCTGAGAATCGGCAGGAGTCCATATGCGGTTAGGGCAATTACTGCCGGCGTCTGGCCGATGCCAAAGAACGGAATTAAAAAGGCTAGAACGGCAAGACTTGGGATGGTCTGCAGTACGGCCGTCACTCCGATAATGGGTTCTGCAATCCGCTGATTCCTTGTCAAAAGCAGCCCGAGCGGTACAGAGATTAACGTAGCGATAACGAGGGCAATGATGGATATTTGCAGGTGTTCCCATATTTTTTCAAGGAATACATCCTGCCTCTGCTGAAACACTTCCAAAAATCCGCTCATGTCTGCACCACCCCGTTTTCCGTTTTAATCTGCTGTTTAAGGTAGAACACCATGTCCTTATAGGAAAGCGTCCCAAGCAGCTGACCATTTTTAACAACCGGAAGAAGCGGGTAGTCACAACTTTCAAATTCTGCAGTGGCTTCTCTCAATGTCATGCCGTTGCCAAGGACTGGAAGCTCTGTTCTATTTCCCTCATGAACGCCTCCGGTATATTTTCCTTGAGCATCTTTTAAGGCAAATGTCCCCCGGTCCGGTATCTGCCCGTTGGTAAATTCATCCTCCGTAAATACGTGGCTTTTTGTCTGGTCGAGCATAACATCCACCGCCGTCTGCCAAGGGGACTTGCGTGCTCCGATAAAGTCTTTAACAAACGCATTGGCAGGATTCAAAATCAAATTCTGTGGCGTATCCAGTTGGATGATTTCTCCTTGTTTCATCAAACAGACACGGTCGCCAAGTGCCATGGCTTCATCCATGTCATGGGTAACAAACACGATGGTCTTCTGAATTTTCCTCTGCAATTCCCTGATATCTGTTTGCAGCTGTTCCCTGCTGATCGGATCAAGAGCGCTGAAGGGTTCATCCATGAGGATAATATCCGGGTCTGCAGCGAGGGCACGAATCACTCCCACGCGCTGCTGCTGGCCGCCGGAGAGTTCTCTAGGTTTTCTTTTTCGATGCTTGGAAGCGTCAAGTCCAACCATGTCCATCAGCTCATCAATCCGATTGGACAGCTCTTTCTTTTTCCATTTTTTCATTTCCGGAACAATCGAAATATTCTCTTCTACTGTCATGTGGGGAAATAGAGCGATCTGCTGGAGCACATAGCCGATATTCCACCGCAATTCATGAATATTGTAGTCACGAATATCTTTATTATGTATTTTTATCGTCCCTTCCGTCGGCTGGATAAGACGGTTGATCATCTTCATCGTCGTCGTCTTACCACAACCACTCGGTCCGATTAGTGTTAATAGTTCTCCTTCCTCCACATGGAGATCAATAGCTTTGACTGCTGTTGTTCCATCTGGAAAAGTCTTTGTGACATTTTCAAAAGTTATCATTGCCTTCCCCCTGATTAGATAAAATTAGATCACTCTTATATTCCCACATTTACATAATACAAAACATTTATCAAAACATTTGTTCGCAACAGATGGATCCTTGTAAGCATAATTCCTTCAACTGCTTCGTCTCAGAATAAAAAACTGCCGGCAAATTTCCGGCAGCTAAACTCATGTTCATTTACGATTCAAGTCTTTTTCAATTTCTTTCCAAATGGATGGTTCTGCAAAATGCCTGCTCCAGGCGGAAACTCCTGCTAAATTATATTTTCCCACTAGAGATATCCGTTTTTTTAAGGAAAATCCATCCTCCAGCCACATTCGATATACCTTGTTTTCTTTTTTCAATTCTACATAATGCTGGCCTGAAGATTGATCAACCTTTGGTTTCAAATGATGTTTGTTCATCCACTGCTTTGCTTCCTTCATAGTTTTAGATTCAGAACTGACTTTAGTTTCACCGTTTTCCTGCTTCTCTTCCTTCCAAAGGCGGGTATACATCGGGACTCCTAAGAGCAGTTTATCAGCAGGGACTTTTTGTAAAGTGCTTTTTAAGTGGTTTTCGACCCATGGAAGACTAGCCACACTCCCTGCCTGAGGCGCATTGGCCCAATGTTCGTCATAAGCCATAACCATCAAGAAATCAGCGGTTTTCGCTAGCTCTTTGCGGTCAAAAAATTTCGACCACTGACCACTGCCTGACTCAAAGGTTACGTTTACAGTAACAGTCAGGCCGGCTGAATGAGCATAAGAGACCAGTTCACGGACAAATTGAGTAAAATCATCCCCGTTTTTCTCGTACACATTCTCAAAATCGATATTGATGCCGTCGATTTCGTAAATGTCAGCAAATTTAATGAGCTGTCTAATCATCGACTGTCTCTTTTCAAACGAAGGCAGAACTTGAGCTGTCATATCCGGATCAAAATCATTGGAAAAGAGTGCCCAGACTTTATCTCCGTTTTTGTGGGCCTGTTCCACATAAGATTTGGAAGCAATATTTTTTATAGCTCCTTCCTTATTTTTTAGTTTGAACCACGTAGGTGACATCACTTCTACGCCTGCTAACTGATCCACCATCTTCGGATTTGCCTCAGCGACATAAATCCCATCCCAAACGACTTGAAAAGGAAGAGAAGGTTGATTGACTTCAGGCGCTTTCGTTATTTTTGTTTTCGTCTCGACTGTCTTCGTATTTTGTTTCAGGACGACTTGTTCAGGAAGGTAGCCGCCGTACCCTTCTGCTGTGCGCACTTTGTAGTAAGCACCCACTTTCCCCATTAAAAACAGCTTGTCAGAAGGCTGTAACTTGGTATAATAGGGTGATGTGCGCGACGATTTCTCCCTCAGTTTTGTCCATTTATCCTTTGCGTCAGCTTTGACGGCCGCTTGCTGCTTTTTATAGCCGTTTTTATATAAAAATACAGCTCCTGTACTGGATTGGTACGTTACTTTTACTGGATAAACACTTGCGATCCATTCAGCGGCGACCCACGTTGTTTGACCACCACCTTTAATGGCAGGAAAATCCAATTTGTATTTCTTCTCATTCATGAAATAATTTAATTTTTCAGAAGGAAGCTGGTAAACCGAACGAGGCATCGTCACAATCACAGATTGAGTGGACTGGTCGTAAGTAACTGTAGAATCAATGGATTCTTTCACGAAATCAAGCGGAACAAAGACTTTACCATCAATCATTTTTGCAGGATGAGCGCGATCCAGTTGGTTTTGAAAAATAATCGAATGCTCATATGGAAAATACTCTTTCTGCGTGTTAGAAGCTAGCAGAAAGAACTTAATGATGATCCCGATAAGGATAGCGAATACCCCGAGAATAATGAAAATAATTGTTTTTCTTTTTAAGAGAAGCTGGTATAAAGATTCTGATTTCTGCATCGTATTCCTCCCTGCTCCATCATATCGAATCTTGTAAAAAAAGGTAAAGAAAAGAGAGGGAGAATTCGTTGGATTTTTACTATTATACTAGTTCTTCTATCTTAATAATCATGATAAACTAGACATATACGAGACTTTAAGGAGTTGGGCTTCATGGATTATTTAATCTTCGGACTGATTGCTTATTTATTAGGAGCCATTCCATCGGGTCTAATTGTAGGCAAACTTGGTTATGGAATCGATATACGCGAACACGGCAGCGGCAATTTAGGCGGCACCAATACGTTCAGGGTGTTAGGGATCAAAGCAGGCCTTGTGGTCACGACAGCTGATATATTAAAAGGTACGTTAGCCGTTGTTTTACCGATATTATTTCAAGCAGATGTCATCCCTCTCATTATTGGGCTGTTTGCCGTAGTGGGCCATATGTATCCGGTCTTTGCCGGTTTCAAAGGAGGAAAGGCGGTAGCCACTTCAGCAGGAGTTGTGTTAGGAGTAAATCCGCTGCTCTTTGTTATTATGCTTGGCACCTTCTTTTTAATGCTGTACTTAAGTAAATATGTATCATTATCTTCGATGGTTACCGGGATCGTAACGATTATAGTTACTGTCATCCAGCAGGAATACGGGCTTACGATCGTCATATCTTTAATGACCTTGTTTGTCATTTACCGCCACCGTACGAATATTAAGAGAATTATCAATAAAACTGAGCCTAAAATTACCTGGATGTAATCTCAATGATAAAGTCTATGGCTGCCGGCCGTAGGCTTGTTTCAGTTGGATAAATTCAACGTAAACGAGCCATCCTAAATAGCACATCATAAAAAGCATTAAATTGTATATATCCCTTTACATATTGTATACTTTGTCGTATAAGGTCTGAAAGGAGTCCTTGTTATGAACCAAACTGAATTAAACAAACAAAAACAGCTACCTTCCAAGGAAGAGCGACATAAATTATTCGGCTCTGTGGACCCAGGTCCGAGAACGAAACCCATTGAAAAAGACCAAATGGCTGATTTACAGAATTCAAGAAAAGACTTTCTATTTAATATCGACATGGTAGGAATTTCCAACGTAAAACATCCGATTCGCATTTCCAGTAAGTTAACTCCTGAGATCCAAACTACTATTGGCACCTTCACCTTCGGGTCTTCCATTGCCCAGGGCAGTAAAGGAACCAATATGAGCCGCTTCACGGAACAGCTTGACAAATACCACCACGAAGGTTTCGCCATTGACATTGCCACGATGAAGGAATTCACCGTGGAACTTGCAGAGCGTCTGAAACAAAGCGATGCCAGTGTTACTGTGGATTTTCCATGGTTTTTTGAAAGAAAAGGACCTTATTCGGACTTGACTGGAATGAACCATGCGGATGCAACCATTGATGTGAATTACGATCAGGAGCTTGGACATGATGTCACCGTCACTTTAACGGGTAAAATCACTACTCTCTGCCCATGTTCAAAGGAAATTAGTGAATACAGCGCCCATAATCAGCGGGGAAATGTAACGATGAAAGTGAAGCTGGCCGATGATTTTAACGAGCAGGAAACCGACTGGAAAGCTGCTCTTCTTGAAGCGGCTGAGAGCAATGCAAGTGCCAGGATTCATCCTGTGTTAAAACGGCCTGACGAAAAAATGGTCACGGAACAGGCATATGAGAACCCACGTTTCGTAGAGGACATCGTACGGCTTGTTGCGGCTGATCTTTACGAATACGATTTTGTAGAGTCTTTTGAAGTCACGTGCCGAAATGAAGAATCCATCCATTTGCACGATGCTGTCGCTTCTTTAAGCTATGATAAAAAAGCTGAACGTACGGAGTAATGATAGCCTATGAAGTATGTCATGATCGGATTAATCAGATTCTACCAAAAAGGAATCAGCCCTTTTTTCCCGCCTTCCTGCCGTTTCCAACCGACTTGTTCGGCCTATGGATTGGAAGCTTTCCGAAGGTTCGGTTTTTTCAAAGGATTTTACTTGACTGTTAAACGCGTAGCTAAATGTCACCCTTTACACAAAGGTGGCTTTGATCCTGTTCCAGAAAAAAAACAGCCGGGTAAATAAAAAAGCTGGAAAAAAGGGGTCAGCCATTCTAAAATCCGGATGAGAGTGAAATTTTTATGATAAGATTTCATCCTCGTCCGGGTTTTTTATGGGAAATGAACGAAAGTATGACTTCGACATATTCCTTCGTTGTAAGCCTATAGCTGGAGGAGTTTAAGGATTTCCCTGTCTCTTTTCATTCGCATCGGGAAAAGTTTAACCTCAAGGAAAATCGGAAATCACGAATTACATGACTCGTTAAAATCAGAGGAGATGATCAAGTGAACCTTACCTTAACTGAACAAGCAGCGAATTGGTATGAAAAAGAACTGGATCTTCCAAAGGATGCTTCCCTGCGCTTTTACGTCCGTTACGGGGGGAGTGGAGGACTGCAGCCAGGTTTTTCATTAGCAATCAAAAGACAAACTCCAGAAAACCCTATTGCTGAAGAAAATATCAACGAAGTCACTTATTTTGTGGAAGAAGAAGACAGCTGGTATTTTGACGACCAGTCCATCATTGTAGAATTAAATGAGGCATGGGAAGAGCCGGAATTTAAATACGAAGAAAATAAAGACACCCGCTAGCCGTTTGAGAACTGCTGCCTTTCTGAATTATGCATAAAAAGAGAAGCCGAATTGGACGATAAAACCCTCCAATTCGGCTTCTCTTATACTCTCGACGAGACGTTTGGCTTTTACTCCTTCATGAGCTTTGGGACTCGTATGATCTGTCGATGCTCCGACAGAATAAATCATTTTACGATCTTGGAACGTACTCCCAAGTTCTGAAGCCGTCCCCGCGGCAAGCATCCACCGACAAGTGATTCGCTAGAATCAAGGAAAGACTTTAGCAGCATCTCTAAATTAGCAAGAATATTTTTCAGTGGCCGCCAAGCAAGCTAACGGCGTCTTTTTTCTTCCAATTGAAACCGTTCAATCTGGTTCCATTGAGATTCCTTTCTTAAGATCCGCAGCTGACGGTCACCAAATAAATCGAAGTGAGGATAATGATCATCACGGTGAATCCACTTCGGATCAAGCCCGTAGCTGTTTCCCCACTCAGCCAGCTTCTGTAGGTCGGAGCAGCCAACTTTTGTAACCGAATCACAGCCAGGAAAACGATCATCGAGCCAAAAATGCGTTAAAAAAGCAATTTCACCTCTTTTCACCTTCGTTTTCCAAGAGCGCAATTCGTTACGATTAATTCCAAATGCCATTATTTTGCCTGCTCCAAAGCCCCGAGATAAGCTTCATGCCAATCAGGAAAGCTCCGGCGGATCGATAAAGGTCTGAAGTTGTCTTTCTTCACAATCACGTGCTTCGTTTCTCCTGTTACAGCAGCTTCTCCATTCGTATGCATCACTTCGTATCCATAGGTGACTCGTAGGCCGTCATAAGCTGCAAGCCACGTTTTCACATATACATCCTCCCCGTAACGAACCGGGGTTTGATAATGAATAGAAGCATCCACGACCGGGGAGACAACCCCTTGCTCTTCCAACTCATGATACTTAAATCCTAATCGATCAATAAAATCGGTGCGCCCCATTTCAAACCATACGAGATAATTGGCATGATAGACAACCCCCATCATATCTGTTTCCTGATAGCGTACGCGAACCGGTGTCTCAGTTACTATCATCCTTAAGTCTCCCTTCTCGTCGACTTCCACGCATTTTCAAAATCCTCCTGAGTCAATTCATTTATGTTTACGGCCTCATGCTCTACGATTCTGATGGCTTGATATTGAACCGCTTCATTTACAAGATTGCTGACGAATCGTCCATTCCCTCTGATCGCATGCGCTTGAAATTTTTGATAAAGGAACGAAGTTGCTTCCGGTACGAGCTGATAACCGTATTGATCCGCCTGGAAAGTGGTCATATCCAGTAATTCCTGCTCATTGTAATCCGCGAAATAAAAATACTTCTTAAATCGTGTTGCAAGCCCCGGGTTGCTGTTAATGAGCTGTTCCATTTCCTGCTGGTACCCGGCAAGAATGACAATCAAGTTTTCGTTATGCTTGGTCATTTCGTCCACCAGAGTTTCGATCGCCTCCTTGCCGAAGTCATCCCGGCTGCCGTTATAAAGCGAATAAGCTTCATCAATAAACAGCACACCACCTAAGGCTTCTCTGATTTTCCTTTTTGTTTTTATAGCTGTCTGTCCCACATATCCAGCTACAAGATCACTGCGTGATACAACGACCATATGACCACGCTTCAATAAACCACATTGCTTGAGTATATCTGCGTAAATGGAAGCAACGGTGGTTTTCCCGGTTCCAGGGTTGCCTGAAAATACAGAATGGAGCTGAATCGGTACGACTGGATAACCATTTTCTTTCCTTTTTTGCTGAGCCTGGACAAAGGAGGAAAGTTTTTTCACTTCATTTTTTACGCTTCCAAGCCCGATAAGTTCATATAATTTTTCCATCGGGGCTGGTTCATTTTCAGGTATTTCGTCTTCCCATATCAAATCTTTCCTCACAATTCTCATATGATCAAGCCAATGATGCTTATCTCTTTCTGCTTCATGCGCACCTTTATTAAAAACTGTTTTCAATACAAGATTCTTTACCGTCCTCGCATTTCCAAAAGATTCGTCTACCCTTTCTTTATCGATCAGCGTTTCGAATTCACTGAGTGCTGTCTTTGTAAAGAAAAAATCGTTTTCTATGGCCGTTTGTTCAGCAATGGTCAGCAGTTCGTCCATCCGGTAGTCAGCCAGCGCGATGTGGTTTTGCTCAGGAACACGGCTTCTGAGGCCTGGATTGGACCATAGAAATTGACGCATTTCCTCAGGGTATCCAGCTAAGATAACGGCAAATTTTCCGCCAAACTCCTTACTTGTCATCGCTGAAACAAGGGTATCTATGACTGCCTGGCCATAGTCGTTGCCGGTCTGTCCTTCCCGTTTCAAGCTGTAGGCTTCATCAATAAACAAGACACCGCCTATGGCTTGCTTGACGTAATTCATCGTATTTTCTTCACTTTGACCCACATATGAACCGACTAAATGGGAACGATTCACTTCCACGACTTCTTTAGTATCCAGGATTCCCAGCTCGTAATAAATAGAAGCGAGCAGCCTTGCGATCGTCGTCTTCCCCGTCCCTGGATTTCCGGTAATAATCATATGAAGACCGGGTTCATCTACCATGGAAAAGCCAAAGTTCTTCCTCTCCTGCTGATATTGAAGAAAATGATAATAGCGCGTAATGTACTCTTTTACATCTGTAAGCCCTACCATCTGATCAAACTCTTCCAGCGGGTTTGAAGAAGCGGCATTAGTTAACACATCCGGGAGCTGCTTGTATAATTCATCCTGATAATCAGTAAGTTTTCTTGACTTCTCATTTATTTCTTTCACAGGTACAAGAATCCGCCTTTTTTCTATCGTAGCGATTGCACCTGCCAGCATTTCTCTTAAGTCTAACAATTGCTCATAAACTTCCTGGTAAAGTCCAATACGGCTTGATGCGTCCACGACCGTCTTTTCAGCTAATTCCTGATCCCAATGACTCAATAATTGAGAGATGTCTGCCTGGATTACTTTTGCTTTTTTGGCTTTAGCCGAGTCATGGTCTGTCTCATGCATCACCCACTGTTCAATAGGTGTGTCCTTAAGCAGCGTATAGGCCTGCAGGAGCTGTTTAGATTCATAGATCTCTTTTACAATGGAATGTCCGCCGTTGATAACTCTAGCTTCATCAATAAATTGATCAGCAAGTGCATCCCCGTTTGGATGACGCTTCATTCTGTGATAGGCAAGTGCCACATACAATAAAGCCTGCAGTTCTTTGTCTTCGGACTCTTGTGCATCTAAATAACGAAGAGCCTCTATTTCACTTAGAGGCGGAGCCTGATCTAAGTTTCTCCACTGCTTCATATCGTCTACCATGTCCTCACATCCTTCCTATCAACGCCCTTCATTTTATCACATTCCAAATTGTATGTAGACGAACACGCTCGAAGAAAGATCTGACAAAGTTGCCTTTTCATAAAACGTTACACAAGAAAAGCTTGTAGAAAATTGGATCTTCTCTACAAGCTGCTCCTGCTATCTTTTAATCAATGATTTAACGCTCGTCGTTAAATTCTGCTTCCTCTTTGATTTCCTCGCGCATCCCTTCAATCGATTGCTCACGACGCTTATTCTTTTCTTGAATTTGCTGCTTTTCTTTTTCATTGCTGAACTTCATGGCTTCATGCGATTCTTCAATGTTTTCAATGGTATTCGTTACATTTTCCTGTAAACGATCGACATTATCCGCGCGGTTATCCGGATTTGGCCGCTGCTCGTTTGTCATGTTAAACCCTCCTGTATATCGAACTCAAAGTCATGTTTACTTTTGCCCTTTGCAGGTGCGATTATACAAAAACAGATTCCATCTCATTAAGAAGGAATCTGTTTTAACCGGTCATTATGTCGTTGTTCAATCTTTTCATCGATCTTTTCCATTTGCTCCTGATCCTGCAAAATGCTCTGAATATTCTCTTCTACACGCTCCTGGAAGGAAATGAATGGTTTTTTTCTCATGGAAATCTCTCCTTTAAGCAAAAGGATTCCCATGATTGTAAAAATTTATACTAGTTAAGCTTGTTCTTCATTTTAACCATAAAATCGAACGTCATTGGTCCTACATGCTTCTGTTCTTGAATTTTTCCATCTGTGCCAATGAAATATGTGGTAGGAATCGTTAAAGCTTGATAATTGTTGTTCACAGATAAATCTTTATCTAATCCGACTGGGAAGTGATATCCGTGTTTATTCATATATTTACGAACTTCGTCGACTCCTTTTTCAGTGCCTGTAGCATTGACAGCAAGGATTTCGACTTCGTTGCCGTACGTTTGATAAAAGCGTTCAAGCTCAGGCATTTCCTCCTGGCATGGCGGACACCAAGTAGCCCAGAAATTTAAAAACACTTTTTTTCCTTTCAAATCTTTCAGCTTTACTTGTTTTCCATCCAAAGTCTCCAGTGTAAAATCTTTAGCCTTATCCCCCGGCTTCAAACCTTCAGGAGCATTGGGAGCTACCATAACTCCGCTTTGTTCATCTGCCGTTTGCACTTGCTGTTTCCCTTCCGCTTCGTTCGTATTTTGTTCGGTCTGGCTTGTCCGTTGATAAATATTAAAAAGCAGCAGTCCTACTAACAGCAGGAGAAAAGCTGCAGCGAGCCATTGTTTAACCATTTCCAGGCCGCTCCTTTCTTGATGATCTCTCTATTCTTATATGTATGTAGCCTTGTTTAAGCTTTATTCAATGTTTTCATTATATAGGATAACCGTCCTTCTATCACCTAACAATTTTATTCATGCAGATTTTAAGAATAGGCTCTCCTAACAAAAAAAGCTGCCGAGATCGTCTCGGCAGCTGAAAGTGTAAGCTTCGCTTAGTTAAGCTTATTGCGGAGAACCATTTGCAGGATTCCGCCGTGACGGTAATAGTCCACTTCAACTTCACTGTCAAAACGGGCTACTACGTCAAATTCTTTTTTATTTCCTTCTTCATCTGTAGCCGTTACTTTAACAAGGTCATGCGGCTTCACAGACTCATCTATACTTACGTCATACGTTTCACGTCCAGTTAATCCGAGGGAGTCAATGGTATCTCCTTCTTTAAATTGAAGAGGCAGAACCCCCATCATAACCAGATTTGAACGGTGAATTCGTTCAAAGCTTTGAGCGATTACTGTGCGAATACCTAAGAGATCTGTCCCTTTAGCTGCCCAGTCACGAGAGCTTCCCATACCGTAGTCATCTCCTGCAATGACAAGCAGTGGAGTTTTGTCTTCTTGATACTTCATCGCTGCTGTATAAATAGGCATGACTTCTTCCGTTGGCCAGTAAGTTGTAAATCCACCCTCAGTTCCTGGAGCTAACTGGTTACGGATACGGATATTGGCGAACGTACCACGCATCATTACTTCGTGGTTACCACGACGAGAGCCATAAGAGTTAAAGTTTCGAGGGCTGACACCATTCTCCTGTAAATACTCTCCTGCAGGCATATCTTTCGGAATCGCACCTGCCGGGGAGATGTGGTCCGTCGTAACAGAATCACCAAATTTACCAATCGCTCTCATTCCGTTCAGCGGCTTCACTTCTTCAGGATCGCTGGACAATCCTTCAAAGAATGGAGGATTTTGAATGTATGTGGACTTATCATTCCAATCATACAATGGTTCGTCCGTTGTATCGATTTCATTCCATTTTTCATTGGAATTGAACACATTTTCATATTCTTTACGGAAGATTTCAGGAGTCACTACGCGTGCGATTTCCTGTTTAATTTCTTCCTGAGTCGGCCAGATGTCATCAAAGAAAATTTCATTCCCTTGAGCATCTTTGCCAATTGATTCCTTCTTCAAATCAATATCCACTGTACCTGCGAGGGCATAGGCCACTACAAGCGGTGGAGAAGCAAGATAATTGGCTTTCACAAGCGGGTGAATACGACCTTCAAAGTTACGGTTACCAGACAATACAGAAGCTGCCGTTAAGTCTGTATCGGCAATGGCCTTTTCAATCTCAGGCAGAAGCGGTCCGGAATTCCCGATACAAGTTGTACAACCGTAACCGACGAGATTAAAACCTAATTTGTTCAAGTATTCCATCAAACCAGAATCTTCAAGGTAGCGTGTGACGACTTTGGAGCCCGGTGCTAAGGAAGTTTTTACATAGGCTGGAACGTTTAAGCCCTTTTCCACGGCTTTCTTCGCCACAAGCCCAGCTCCCAGCATAACGTGCGGGTTGGAAGTATTCGTACATGAAGTGATGGCAGCAATCGCAAGCGCCCCTGTCTTCATGATTGATTTATCGCCGTTTGAAAATTCGACTTCCGCTTCTTTTTTGAATTCGGATTTATCAAGGCCGAACCCGTGGTTCCCTGCTGGCCCTGTGATCGCTTCGTGGAAGGAATCCTTCATTTTAGAAAGCGGAATCAAATCCTGTGGACGCTTTGGTCCGGATAAGTTTGGTTCAAGCTCTCCGAGATCGATTTCAATCAGTTTCGTAAATTCAGGATCTTCAAAAGAAGGATCATACCATAAATTATTCTCTTTACAATACTTCTCAACGAGCGCAATCTGATCTTCACTGCGTCCAGTCAAACGTAAGTATTCAAGCGATTCCCCATCAACAGGGAAGAATCCACAAGTTGCTCCGTATTCTGGTGCCATGTTAGAAATCGTCGCACGGTCCGCAAGCGGCATTTCCTGCAGGCCGGATCCGAAGAATTCAACGAATTTGCCGACAACATTCTGTTCACGAAGCTTTTGCGTTACCTTAAGAGCCAAGTCCGTTGCAGTCGTTCCTTGCGGGAAGCTTCCTGTCAGTTTGACTCCAATCACTTCAGGTGCAGGGAAATACGATGGCTGGCCAAGCATTCCTGCTTCAGCTTCGATACCGCCGACACCCCAGCCGAGAACGCCTAGACCGTTGATCATCGTCGTATGGGAATCGGTTCCAACTAGTGTATCCGGATACGTATCTACTGAACCATCTTCGTTCGTGTTCGCATGTACAACATTAGCAATGTACTCCAAGTTAACCTGGTGTACAATCCCTGTTGCAGGCGGAACTGCACGATAGTTATCAAAGGCTTTTTGAGCCCAGTGTAAAAATTCGTAACGTTCCTGGTTGCGTTCAAATTCCAGTTCCATGTTGGCACTCAAGGCATCTGGTGTACCGTACTTGTCCACTTGAACAGAATGGTCAATAACGAGGTCGACAGGAACCTCAGGATTAATTTTATCCGGGCTTCCTCCCATATCAACCATTGCTTTTCTCAAGGAAGCGAGGTCTACAACAGCTGGAACGCCTGTGAAATCCTGCAAAATAACCCGGGAAGGTTTGAATGGAACATCTTCTCCAGTGGATTTACTAGTTCCCCAGTTAGATAGACTCTCCACGTGTTCATCTTTAATAACTCGTCCGTCGTGTTGACGGAGCAGAGATTCAAGCAGAATACGGATGGAGAAAGGCAGACGGGAGATCTTGCCATGTCCCGCTTCTTCTAAGGCTTTTAAGTCGTAATAGTTGTACGTTTTGCCATTAATATCAAATTGTTTGCGAGCATTATATGCACTGCTAGCCATAATTCCTTTTTACCCCCTCATCAAAATTAAATGGTGAAGCCAGAGCGGCTTCCCCATTCCCCAATTGTTGATCTGAGTCCATTTTACAAAAAAGGACACAAATTTGCACCCTTTATTGTAAATGAAAACGATTTATAAGTAAAACAAATAAGTCCAATTTTTATATTTTTCGACTTATCCTTTCATGTATCCGCTGTCATTACCAATGGAAGGTTCTTGTAATTCTGACGCCAACCTCTTATAATTAAGGACATCAAATACTTAGAAGATGAAACAGGGTGATTATCAATGTCCCTCGGCTTTTCCTTATTTATCATATCGTGGATTATCATCATGATCGGCTTGATGAGTATCGGCGGATTTTTTATGTTTCGAAAATTTCTTAAACGCCTGCCTAAGGAAGACGGACGATCCGTGATCGACTGGGAAGAACGTTACATTGAATTAACACGTCATATGTGGACCCAGGAAAAAAAGGACCTGCTCGAAGAACTCGTTTCACCTGTCCCTGAGCTGTTCAGAGATGTAGCACGTCAGAAGATTGCAGGAAGAATCGGGCAAGTGGCTCTTGAAAAAAAATCTTCAAAGATTACGGAATCCATCCTCATTGAAGGATATATCCTGGCAACGCCAAAACGAGATCATAAATTTCTCATCAAAAAACTGGAAGAAAAACAAATTGATCTCACTCCCTATCAGCCGCTCTTGGAACAAAGTATAACACCATAGAAAAAAGGACCAGGCTAAACCGCCTGGTCCTTTTTTAATTAAACGTTTGCATCCTGAGTCTTCATTTTCTTTTCCAACTGCAGAAATTGTCTCAGCATGGCAATCCGCCAGGAAATAATCATTCCAAAGGCAAGGAGAAAAAACATCCCGCTTGTTTCGCCTAAGGTTTCCTTTTGGCCGATAATAACCTTCAGTATAATTCTAAGCACAAGCAAGCCAACGAGAATAAAAACAAATCCTCTTGAGGGCTTTAAATATATTTCTTCACCCCGGATTTCGAAGCGTGATGTCCGAATGAGAAAAATCGAAAAGATCACCCCTACAATCAGGGCTTCCGCTACCTGACTCCAAGCAACACGGAATTCAGGAAACAAAAACATAAAAGCACCTGTACTCATGAATATCGGCGGTAAAATGATTTTTTTAATACTGGCTGGCTTTTTGGCTGCCTTGAGACGCACAAAAATCATCCCAGTTGCCATACCAGCCGCCAGGATCGTACTTGCTATTAACCAATACATAAACTATTCACTCTTCCCATTCCGCTCATTTACGATTAGTTCAAAACTCGTTTAATGGCATCAAGAACTCTTGTTTCATCAAAAGGCTTTACGATAAAATCTTTCGCTCCGTTCTCAATCGCTTCCACGACCATTTTCTGCTGCCCCATTGCTGAACACATCACAATTTGGGCGTCTTCTGATTGAGCCTTAATTTCCTTAAGAGCTTCCAGGCCATTTTTTTCCGGCATGGTAATGTCCAAGGTTACAAGATCAGGGTTCAGCTTCTCATACATCTCCACTGCTTCCTGTCCGTTTTCTGCTTCTCCGATGACTTCGTGGTTGCCTTTTTCCAGGATGGTAGTTAGTGTCATACGCATAAACTTTGCATCATCTACAACTAAAATTTTTGCCATGTGTGCTCCTCCAATTTACTCTTCATCAATATCATCCGCAATTGTAAGGATGATGGTCATCGTTACGCCAATTACTGTAATGTAAACTCCGAGATCAAACAACAACGCGGTTGCTAATTCTGTTTTTCCCAGCACAGGCAAATGAAAATAACCATAAGTATGACTTAAAAAAGGCTGATCAAACACAAAAGAACCAATACCTGTACCTACAGCAATCAACAGTCCGGCAGGAACAAAATAACGAAAGCTGACAGGAAGGACTTTCTGCATAGCTCGAAAGCCATAAGCCATATACATAAGAACGATCGCTGCAGATGTCATCAGCCCGCCTATGAATCCTCCACCCGGGGCATTATGCCCGGCCAGAAATAAGTAGATGGAAAATCCAAAGAGGATAAAAGCAATTAAGGTTGTTGTAGTTCGAAGAATGATGTCATTCGTGCGGGCCATGTGCAAACTCCTTTACGTAGTATCAATAATTTCATGATAATATAAATTGCCTCTAAAATCCATGGTTTAAAAACCTTGAAATCCAAACCAGCTGACTAAATAGGAGGTCAGTTTTGTCATCCAATCAAAGTAAAGCGCGATGCCCATGAAAATCATGACATAGCCTCCTGCTTTTACAATGATTGCACTATGCCGCTTGATCCAATTCATTCGGCCGATAAAAAACGAAAGGATAAGAAATGGGACGGAAAACCCTAAAGAATACGCAACCATCATAATCAAGAACAATTCCGGATTGTCTGCGGCAAGCACGAGGACAGCCGACAAAATGGGGCCTGTACACGGAGTCCAGCCGAGAGAAAAAGTCAAACCGATTAAAAAAGATCCTAAAAAGCCTGACGGACGGTTCTTAAACGATATTTTTCTATCTTTCATAAGAAATTTAAAATTAAAGACACCGACGATGACAAATCCGAAGAAAATAATTAATATGGCGCCAAGCCTGCGGATTAATTCTTCATTCGTAATAAAAAATTGCGATACTAAAGATCCTGAAAAGCCAAGGATGATAAAGATCGTCGTAAACCCAAGCAGAAAAAGAATCGTATGCAAGAGGCTTTTTCGATTCAGCATGCCGTTGTCTTCGCGTAGTTCATTCACACTCATTCCCGTTATGTACGAAAGAAACGCTGGATAAAGAGGCAGCACACAGGGTGAAATAAAAGATAGAAACCCGGCTCCAAAAGCTAGGAATATATTGAGATCCGACATGATTTTGACCCCCATAAGCTTACTAGATTTCCATTGTATCAAACCCTTACACAAAAAACGATGACCGGGACCCGTTTTTCCAACTGCATTTAAAAAAGCTGTAAAAAAGTCTTCTTTCGATAAGGAAAGAAGACTTGTAAAGGTTTTTATTTCATTTGGTTGTTCATAGAACGCATCATCTGGTTAATTTTCTTCTGCGACGGCTTCTGACCCATCTGCATCATTAAGGTTCGAAGCATTTGTTCATTAATAGGCGGGTTTTTCTTCAAATAGTTCATCATATATCTTCTAGCGATGAAAAAGCCAAGGGCTACTCCACCGATCAGAGCTAATACCGCAATGATGATTACCCATACAATCCCCAGTGTCATCGATTTGTCTTCCTCCTTCGTGTTGTCTCCCATAACAGTATAGTAAAATGCTCATTTGAATACAATAGGGCATTTTACGATAATAATCGCTGACGGGCTAACGATGAAATCCATCCATAGTGTTCGCCGTTTTTTTCTAAAATATAAAAGGATTGATGGCATTTTCTTAAAGGCTGAAAGATCATGCGTTCAGCCTGCCAGAGACTATTACACTGAAAGAGACAGCTATTATTCTTATTCGTAATTATACCATATTTTTCAGCCTCATTAAAAAAAGGAAAGCGATCCATTGAAACCATGCTTCCTCTATGGCTGGCGTCCATATTTTCAATCCAATCTATGTATGGAAAAGGCTCGGTAATATATTCAACCTGTTTTCTATAGATCTCAGACTTCGGATAGCGGAGATATTCGAGAAAAAAACGTTTCATTAGTTCTACCTTATAATAATACATGACGCTGATTTCGGACTTTATAGCATAAATAGTAAACTGCATCCTAATCACTCCTTGGTCGTATTATAACGATTTCAAAGAGCGAAAGTTGTCACATTATGACATCCGATGCTTTCGATTTTTGTCTAAACAAAAGCAGAAAAAAGCAAGCTGCTGCCCGTTAGCAGCAGCTGCCTCCTTGATTAGGAATTCATAAGATTTTCTGCATGCTTGACTACATTTTCTACGGTAAAGCCGTAATTCTTAATAATTTCATCTCCTGGTGCAGAAGCTCCGAAGGTATCGATTCCAAGGATAGAACCATCTAATCCTACGAAACGTTCCCATCCGAAGGAAGCTCCCATTTCTACTGCGAGACGCTTACGGACATTAGAAGGCAGAACGCTTTCTTGGTAATCCTTACTTTGTGTCTTGAATCGATCAAAGGAAGGAACACTTACAACGCGTACGTCATAGCCTTTTTTCTTCAATTCATCCTGAGCCTTAGCGATAAGCTGCACTTCAGAGCCTGAGGCAAGAAGAATCGCATCTGGTTCTTCTTTTTCAGAATCGCTGATAATATAAGCTCCACGTTTTACGCCATCATAAGCATTCTCTGCTGTCCCCTCTAGAGTTGGAAGCCCCTGACGGGTAAGGACAAGCGCTGTTGGTGTAGTATTGGATTCCAGAGCAATTCTCCAAGCTGCACTTGTTTCATTCCCATCTGCTGGACGAATTAAGGAAAGATTCGGGATCGCGCGCAGCGAAGCAAGATGTTCTACAGGTTCATGTGTAGGTCCATCTTCTCCTACCGCAATAGAATCATGAGTGAAAACGTAATTAACAGGGAGATTCATAATCGCTGATAAGCGCAAAGCAGGACGCAGATAGTCACTGAATACAAAGAATGTTCCGCCGTAGACTTTTAAGCCGCCATGCAGCGCCATACCGTTTAAAGCAGCAGCCATGGCAAATTCTCTTACCCCGAACCAAATGTTACGGCCGGCGTAATTCACACGGGAAAAGTCCTCTTCCCCTTTGACTGTCGTTTTATTAGAACCTGCGAGGTCGGCACTGCCGCCAAAGAAGTAAGGTACAGCCTCGGATAAGGCATTAATCACTTCACCGGAAGCAGCACGGGTGGCAAGCTTATCTTCTCCAGCTGTAAAGGAAGGCAGTTCTTTGTCCCACCCTTCAGGCATTTCACCATTAATCGCAGCCTCTAGCTCTGCCCCAAGCTCCGGATGAGCTTCCTTGTAATTTTTCATCAGCTCATTCCAGGCTTTCTCTTTCTCTTCACCTTGGTCACGTACTTTTTCTTTGAAATCTTGATAAACTTCATCTGGTACATGGAAAGGCTCATGGTCCCAGTTGTAAAATTCTTTTGCTGCTGTTACTTCTTCATCACCTAATGGAGCGCCGTGAGAGGCTGACTTTCCTGATTTGGTTGGTGCTCCGTAGCCAATAACGGTTTTTACTTCAATCATAGTCGGCTGTGCAGTGTTTTGCTTCGCACTTTCAATCGCACGGGCAATGGCTTCTGTATCAGTCCCGTCTTCTACACGAATGACCTGCCATCCATAAGCTTCGTAGCGTTTCTCTACACTTTCACTGAAAGAACGGTCCAAATCTCCGTCAAGAGAAATGTCATTGGAATCGTAAAGCACGATCAATTTTCCGAGACCTAAGTGGCCCGCTAACGATGCAGATTCCTGAGAGACGCCTTCCATTAGGTCGCCATCCCCACAGATCGCAAATGTATAGTGATCGACTACATTATAGTCTTCGCGATTATACTTTGCTGCTAAATGGGCTTCTGCCATCGCCATTCCTGTAGACATAGCAAGTCCTTGTCCGAGGGGTCCTGTTGTGGCATCTACGCCGTCCGTATAACCGTATTCCGGATGCCCTGGAGTTTTGGACTCCCATTGACGGAATGATTTTAAATCGTCAATTTTCACGTTATAACCAGAGAGATGAAGCAAGCTGTATAACAGCATAGAACCATGACCTGCAGAAAGCACAAAGCGGTCGCGGTTAAACCAATGAGAATTATTTGGATTGTGGTTCATAAATTTCGTCCAAAGGGTGTATGCCATCGGAGCTGCTCCCATTGGCATACCAGGATGTCCTGAGTTTGCTTTTTCAACTGCATCAATTGCCAGCGTTCGAATCGTATTAATAGAAGTTTGTTCAAGGCTGTTGGCCATGTTCAAATTTCTCCTTTCTCTTCTGTTATATGTAACATGTATAATCCTATAATGAAAACGTTCCAGTGACAAGCATTCTCTTTGGATTTCTTTACTTTTCCAATAGAAAGGCGCGGGATTCCCTTCATTTCACAAACAAAGAAACCGTACCTCATAAAAAGGTACGGGCTTAGTGCTTCTTTTCATTTCTTTGCATTTGCTTTACCTTTTCAGGCGTGACATCGTTCCCTTCCGGGTCAATGACTTTCATTCCTTTAAGCTGGTTTTTAAAAGACTTGCGGACATTTTTTAAATATTCCTGGCGCAATTCCTGCTGCTCTTTTTTTTCTTCTTTATCTAAACCTTCTTGTTTGGATTTCTTTGAAAGCTCGTTAATTCGATTAATCTTACCTTTAGATAACATAACGCATACCCCTTTTGTATGGTAAGTTCCATGAAAAAAACAAGCGCCAAAAGGACCCTTGTCTTTTATTTATCGTAACTTGATTCAGCTTTATTTTCAAGTGATACGTATTCACGGTACCTGCGGTGAACCGTCGCTTTCGATACATTGTAACCCAATCCGCGAAGGGTCGCAGCAATATCTTGAAAGGTGAGATTATTGTTCCGGAGGCGAACCACTTCCTCAACCGGAAAATCAATCCTTTCCCTTCCTGGAGCTAAGTGCTGATTAGAAAGATTTTCATTGGGATTGTATCCATTTTGTACAGCTCTCTTCATCCCTCTTCGGATTTTCATATTATGTATTTTCCGCTGGTATTCTTCAACAATGCCCACAATCTGTAAAACCATGGAATCCGATTCCGAGATTTCCATCTCTCCCTCATGGGATAAAGTGAAAATACGGACGCCCAGCTTATTCATTTGATGAAACAAAGCAATCTTTGTATTCCCACGTCCTAATCGCGTTTCATCCTGGATAAGCAAAGTGTCCGCACGTCCATTCGAAAAATATTCAAGGAGTGTAAATACACCTTCCCGTTCGATTTCATACCCACTTGCTTGTTCCTCAATACTGTCTACAATTTCCATTGAATATAAATCCGCCATTTTATTTAATTCTTCTCTCTGCCTTCCAAGAGAAGAAACCTGGGTTTCTTTATCCGTACTCACACGGCAATATAGGATAACTCTCATGATGTGTTCCTTTCCTTCTACTTTCCTTTATTCTACCAGCTATCCTGTAATTACCATAGAGAAATACAAAAACGCTACACTGACCACGAACAAAATGATATAAGTGACATCAAGTTTTGATAGTTTATTAAACATGTACTATTCCCTCCAAATAAGAACGAACGTTCCTTAAGAACCTCTGTTCGCTTTTTGTTAATTCCATTATATACGAACACAGGTTCTTGTCAACAGTTTTTTCGAACGCGTGTTTGTATTTATTTTAGATGCATGGTACAATGTGGTTACTATAATCCTATGTACGAGGTGTCAATTCTATGAGTAAACTTTCAAAGCGGCAGCAGGAAATACTAGATTTTATTAAAGACCAGGTTCTATTAAAGGGGTATCCCCCTCAGTAAGGGAAATCGGACAATCCGTAGGTCTTGCTTCAAGTTCTACCGTTCACGGACATCTATCCAGACTTGAAAAGAAAGGCTATATCAGGCGTGATCCGACTAAGCCACGGGCGATCGAGGTCATAGAGCTGGAAGAAGACCACAGCATTCCAAGAAGCGAAGCTTCTTATGCACCTGTAATTGGTAAAGTTACAGCTGGTTCACCCATTACAGCCGTCGAAAACATTGAGGAATATGTGCCGCTCCCAGACTCTCTCGCAGGCTCGGAACAGAACACCTTCGTGCTGATTGTTCAAGGGGAAAGTATGATTGAAGCAGGAATCTTAAACGGGGATATGGTCGTCGTCAGACAGCAGCAGACCGCTCAAAACGGAGATATCGTTGTCGCGATGACAGAGGATGAGGAAGCGACAGTAAAACGATTCTTTAAAGAGAGAGACCACATTCGTCTGCAGCCGGAGAACGCCACCATGAATCCGATCATCCTTAATGATGTATCCATTCTAGGAAAAGTTGTCGGCTTATACCGTACCGTTCATTAATAAAAGCTGGAAATCAAGAACTACTTGATTTCCAGCTTTTTTTGATGGTATTATATATCATAATGATACATATCATCATGATATATATAAAGGTGGCAGAAAAAGTGGTAAAAATGAACCATACAACTTACGCTATTCTCGGTTTATTAACAGCAGGCTGTCATACAGGCTATGACGTGAAACAAATGATGGACAACAGTTTGAATCACTTTTGGAAAATCAGCTATGGACAAATTTATCCCACACTTCGCCAATTGGCGGATGAAGGATTCGCGGAAGTCAGCACGGCGAACGAGGGAGGGAAACCCGATAGAAAAGAATATGTGATTACGGAAAGAGGCAAGGAAGCCCTTGAGCAATGGGTCAGCGGTCCTCTTTCCTCTTTACCCACTGAGAGAAACGAGCTGCTTCTAAAATTATTTTTCAGCCGCCATCAGCCAGCTGAAAAGGCCATAGCCCAAGTCGAAGCTTACTTGAACAGTCTACAAGAACGCTACAATGCTTATCTCACCATCGAGCATTCCATTCTATCAAGCTGTGCGTTTGATGCTGACGCCAAATACGGGTTGATTACACTGGAATATGGAAAAAAGGTGACGAAAGCTGCTATTGAATGGTGTGAACACACAATACAGCAATTAGAGGAGGAAGAATAAATTGAGAAAAAGAATATATACCGGCCGCAATATTCCGAATGAAGACGGAGTGGTTGTGTTTTTAATTGGTATGAGAGTGAATAAGTGGAGAGCAGTTCATAAATGGCTCCCGGTCTTTAAGGCAATGCCGCCGATGATCAAGGAATTGTACACAACAAAAGACCTCGGCTTTTTATCGATGGAAACATTTGCAGGAATCAGAACGACTCTCATGGTGCAGTATTGGCGGTCTTCTGAACAGTTGATTTCCTATGCTCATAATGAGAAGCATCTAAATGCGTGGAAGAATTTTAATGATAAAATGAGAAACAACAATGCCGTCGGTATTTATCACGAAACGTATCTCGTTCCAGAAGGTAATTGTGAAGGAATATATCGTAATATGCCTCTATTCGGACTAGGTCAAGCGTTAGGTCAAAAGCCAGTAACTAATGACATGCAATCTTCACGGCAGCGATTAAAAAAAGCTGGAAATACTGCTGCTCCTTAAACTCTTTTAAGAGCCCGTTTTACTTCCTTTGTAAGGATAAGCTGACAAAATGTTTTCTTTGTTAAAAGAACGGAGTCCTTGCCGATGAAAACAGTAGGCAAACACTACACTTTTCTTAACTGCAATGACTTTTATTAACCGCTGGGAAAGCTGCTGGTCCTGATCCAAATAAATAATTTCCAGAAGGTCCTGCTTTTCTTTAGACCGCCTAAGTAAAGCATCCACAAAAACCACCCCCAATAAGAACGTTTGTTCTTATTATATGAGTGAACCAAGCTTTTGTATACTTGTAATTTATAGTAAAGATGCTATTGCGTTCAAATAAACAGAAAATTCCTTGGATCATTGTTGATATTTCCAATTTTCGGGTAAAGATAGGGTAAGGAGGTGGATTCATTGGAACCTTACAAAATGGTTAGAATAGTACTCAATGAATTTGAATTTAACGACGAGCATAAGCAGCAGTTTCTATATGATGAAATTTTGGACATTCTTCATAAACATAACTTCCCTGGAGCGACTGCTTACAGGTCTTCAGAGGGCATCAGTGGTGATGGCATATTCCGCATGGCTCTTCTCGAAGACCCCGCTTACAATAACCTGCCTGTCGTAGTCGAATCAGCAGGTAAACACCTGCAGGTAGAAGCAGCCGTTCGTGATTTAAGACTAAGACTTACTAAGGGAGAGATACTCGTTATGGAAGGATATAAGTTGATGAAAGAAGAGCACCTTGACCCTGGAAGGCATTACATGTTGAAAATATTTCTCCAGGAATCACACAAGTGGTTCGAATCCCCGCTTTACCAAACAATACTGGAAGATCTAAATGAGCGAGGTTTTATTTGGACTACTGTAACAAAAGGGATTGAAGGGTTTGGCAGAAATCATCCAATTCATGAAGACTCGTCCTTCTTTTCTTTTCATGCTGCTGAACCTGTTATAATTGAGACGGCAGCCTCCGGTGCAATCATAAATGAAATGATCCCTGCTCTTAGAGAGAAAGTTACCGAGGGATTTATATTTGTAACTCCTGTTGATGTTATCTTAGATCAATGAATGAACACATGTTAAACGTCCGGTAAGCATATTCATGAGTGGGTATAACATCAAACCTACTTTCCGAGGCTGCAGTTGTTTTATTAAGTTTTGTTTGCTAATTGCCACATTTCGACAATTAGTAAGTCTGTTAGATTAGAATAGAACATAATGGAAGTTTTATAATCTAAGAGGCAGGAGCGCTAATAATGAACAGAACTTGTTTAGAAAAACAAATTGAAAAAACCCGCATAAAAATGTATGAAGCTTATAACAACGCTGAACAATATGACGTCGTTTTAAAAATCTCCCAAGAACTTGACGGCTTATTAAACAGACTGCAAAACTTAAGCACCAAGAGAAGTAAGCCCCCTGAGTGACTCCTGTTTCGCCCAGCCTCTTTCTTAAACCTCTCATTCCCCCCACGCCTCTACAGTGACACTCCGCTCTGTTAACTTAATAAGGATTTTGATAATTCGACTGCACCTTGGAGTAGCCTGCTGTGAAAAGTCAGGCTGGCGCCGATATTTAAGGATTGATCTATACACAAAAAACCTCGACGCTTTCTACGTCGAGGTTTTCTTTGTTTAATACGTTTGCAGGTACTGTTCGCGTTCCCAAGGGTGAACTTGTGTCCGGAACATATCCCATTCGATTTCCTTCGCCTCAATGAAATGCTCAAAAAGGTGCTCTCCTAAGGCATCTACCATTACCGGGTCCTCTTGAAGCTCTTCAAGTGCATCGTACAGAGTTCCAGGCAGGTCTTTAATACCGTGAGCTTCGCGTTCTTTCTTATTCATAACATAGATGTTCCGGTCCACTGGTGTAGGAGCTTCCAGTTTATTTTCCACTCCGTCAAGCCCAGCTGCAAGCAAAACAGCCATTGCCATATAAGGATTGGCGGATGGATCCACACTGCGCACCTCAATACGGGTACTTAAGCCCCTGGATGTCGGTACTCGTACAAGTGGTGAACGGTTACGACCGGACCAGGCTACATAACAAGGAGCTTCATAGCCAGGAACAAGTCGCTTGTATGAATTTACCGTCGGGTTCGTGACAGCCGTAAAGTTCGTAGCGTGTTTAATGATCCCCGCTGTGAACTGATATGCTACTTCAGAAAGCTGCTTATCTCCCTTTTCATCAAAAAACGCGTTGCCTTTATCATTGAACAAAGACATGTTTGCGTGCATGCCTGAACCGTTTACGCCAAACAGCGGCTTCGGCATGAACGTCGCATGCAGCCCGTGCTGACGGGCAATTGTTTTTACTACTAGTTTAAAGGTTTGTATATCATCACAGTGCTTAACAGCATCAGAATATTTAAAATCGATTTCGTGCTGTCCAGGAGCTACCTCGTGGTGGGAAGCTTCAATTTCAAAACCCATTTCTTCCAGTTCAAGCACGATGTCGCGGCGGCAGTTTTCCCCAAGGTCCGTAGGGGCTAAATCGAAGTATCCGCCTTTATCATTGAGTTCCATTGTAGGCTCACGGTCTTCACCTAATTTAAACAGAAAAAATTCCGGTTCTGTACCGATATTAAATGCAGAGAACCCTAGTTTTTCCATTTTTTTCAAATTTCGTTTTAAGTTATAACGCGGGCAGCCTTCAAAAGGAGTTTTATCCGGATTGTATATATCACAGATAAACCGTGCGACTTTCCCTTTTTCTGAAGTCCACGGAAAGACAACAAATGTGTCAAGGTCTGGTACTAAGTACATATCGGATTCTTCGATGCGGACAAATCCTTCGATGGAAGAACCGTCAAACATCATCATCCCGTCGAGCGCTTTTTCTAATTGGCTCATAGGAATTTCCACGTTTTTAATCGTGCCCAGCATATCCGTAAACTGCAAACGGATAAAGCGGACATTTTCTTCATCCAGTTTTTTGTAAATTTCTTCTTTAGTTAATCCCATTGCCTCGTCTCCTTCTAAACTATAATTAATGGAAGAATCGTGATAATTCTCCCTGTCTTAACCCTAGTTTACCTTGTCTCCCCGAGGTGAATAATTCCTGCTGTAACATTCGACGGAGTTCTTTTTCAGAAAGTTCATTGTGGACTTCTTCCACGTTTTCATCGATCGCATCGTTTTCCGGGTGCTCGCTAAGCTCTAACACCTGCTTAATACCAGCCATATTCACGCCTTTTTCAATGAGATCTTTAATCTCCAACAAACGATCTACATCATTAAAAGAAAATAAGCGGCGGTTGCCTTCTGACCGGGCAGGGTTCACAAGCTTGTGCTGTTCATAATAACGGATTTGTCGTGCAGAAAGATCGGTTAAAGATTGAACAATCCCCATCGGGAACAGCGGCATGGAACGACGAATTTCATCACTCATCGATGTGCCTCCTCCCAAATGAAATGATACTTTTATTATACGTCATGAAGGTGATATGTCAATGAATGTTAGATTAGTTTACATTCGCATTTTTAAATACGCTTTCACGGCAGATTTTCTACTTACATTAAAAGAGGATTACCGCGTGTTTAACATCTTATCCACTGCAGCTGTTACAGCCAATTTCACGTGGGAATATGTCAGCCCGCCTTGCACGAAAGCAGTATAAGGGGGACGAATCGGTCCGTCCGCAGTCAATTCAAGACTCGCTCCTTGAACAAACGTTCCCGCCGCCATAATAACCGGGTCTTCATATCCGGGCATGGCACTGGGATGCGGAGTCACATGGGAATTAATCGGTGAAGCGTGCTGGATCGCCTGACAGAAACGGATCATTTGCTCAGCTGTTTGAAAAGTAACCGATTGAATTAAATCCGTGCGCGGCGTGTCATAAGAAGGATACGTTTCAAATCCCAGCAATTCCAGAAACCTTGCCGTGAAAATCGCCCCCTTCAGCGCTTCCCCTACTATGTGAGGTGCGAGAAAGATCCCTTGATACATTTCCTGCAGGCTGTTCACTGTCGCTCCTGTTTCCTTCCCCAGCCCAGGAGCCGTCAGACGGAAACTGCAAAGCTCAATCAAGTCCTTGTTTCCTGCAATGTACCCGCCGATTCTAGCAAGACCTCCGCCCGGGTTTTTTATTAAGGAACCGGCCATTAAGTCAGCCCCTGCCTCAACCGGCTCTTTTTCTTCTACGAATTCGCCATAACAGTTATCGACAAATACAATGATGTCTTCCTTTAACGATTTCACATGTTTAATGACAGCTGATAGTTCTTCAATCGAAAAAGATGGACGTGTGGCGTACCCTTTAGATCTTTGAATGGCAATGACTTTGGTATTGGAAGTGATGGATTGTTCAATAGCCGCCAGATCAAAAGTCTCCTCGTTCGTCAATGGAACAGCTTTGTATGAAATACCGAAATTTGAAAGCGAGCCGGTATCTTTCGATGGCTTGCCAATCACTTCAGCTAACGTATCATAGGGTTCCCCTGAAATATACAAGAGCTCGTCCCCCGGACGAAGTACTCCGAACAGTGCAGTAGTGATGGCGTGGGTACCGGAAATAAGTTGTGGACGAACCAAGGCGTCCTCCGTTTTAAAAATATCCGCATATAAGGCTTCAAGCGTATCTCTGCCAAAATCGTCATACCCGTACCCTGTCGTCGGGTGAAAATGAGCATCGCTTACCCGCAGTTTCTGAAAAGCCTCAAGGACCTTCTGCTGGTTTTTCTCTACTCGTTTGTTCACTTGAGCATGAAGAGGCTGGATGCTCTCTTCCGCTATTTGTTTTGCTTCATTTATGTTCATCTTGTCCTCTTCTTCCTAACCCTTATAGAATCTTGTATTTTATTGGATGCTCCGGATGAATATACCCATGCAGAGCATACCCTTCTTTCTCTTCAAAAAAATTTAAACTGGTGACAATACTTGAAGTTTTCACTTCCTGTAAAAGCTTCCCTTCATCGGCAGGAATAAATACATCAAACTCCTGCCATTCATCGTACAGAACTTCCTCAATTTTATGTAAGATCCGCTTAATATCAATAGGATCATGGACACTTACTGTTATAGAAGGAAACGCATGGGGAATAAAATCTTTTGTAAGCAGATCTTTCTTATTATATACGGTAAGCACAGGCAGGTGTCCCGCACCCAGTTCATCAAGCAGACTTAACACAGTCCTTTCCTGATGAACATGATCCGGATGAGAAGAATCTACTAAATGCAAAATAAAATCAGCTTCTGTCACTTCCTCCAAGGTGGAACGAAAAGCCGCAATGAGCGAAGTTGGAAGATCCTGAATAAACCCTACTGTATCTGATAAAAGCGCCTTGAAACCAGAAGGAAGGGTTACTTGACGTGTCAACGGATCAAGCGTAGCAAAGAGCAGGTTCTCCTCGAAAGAATCACTTTCAGTCACCCGGTTAAAGAACGTTGATTTACCGGCATTAGTATAACCGACGATAGCCATTTGAAAAGCTCTGTTTTCTTTTCTTCTTTTTCGATACTGTTCCCTCTGCTTAACCACAGCATCCAGCCGCTTTTTAATATCATCAATCCGCCTTTGAATATGCCGGCGGTCTGTTTCAAGCTTTGTCTCACCTGGTCCACGCGTTCCAATTCCGCCGCCAAGACGAGATAGGGCAGTTCCCTGCCCAGCTAAGCGAGGCAGCAAATACTGCAGCTGGGCAAGTTCAACTTGCAGCTTCCCTTCTTTAGTCCGGGCACGGCTGGCGAAAATGTCCAAGATCAGCTGGCTTCGGTCTATAACCGTCCGTTCCAGTTTATCCGATATATTTCTTAACTGTCCCGGGGACAGTTCATCATTAAATATAATTAGATTGGCGTTAAGTTCATCTGCCAATTGTTTAATTTCTTCTAACTTTCCTTCCCCAAGAAAGGTGGCAGGATGAACACGGTCTCTTTTCTGCGTCACTATTTTACACACTTCACCGCCTGCCGTCTCTGTTAAAGACTGCAGTTCTTCCAGTGAATAAGTAAAACGGTGCTCCTGTTCATTGGGACTTTGTCTTGCTACGAGTATGACTTGTTCTTTTTCCATCATCCTAAACTCCCTCTTTCCTCACCTTGCTTTTACTAAATCATAACAAAAGTTCAAAGGCTAATGATACTCGGACCTTGTTAAAGCCGTGAAATCCTCAGCTTCGAGAGTCATCAGCGCGTTTTTTTTCGGATTACTGCTTGCAATAACTCTCCAGGCATGCTTGCGTATAGCTTCTTCAATTAAATTGCGGACATACCTGGCGTTGGAAAAATTGTAAGGAGTGTGGGAACATACAGAAAGCAAATGGTCATAAAGTTTTCGTTCAGCCTGTAGGGTTAAGCGATAATCTCTTTCTTCCAACATCGTTTGAGCTATAGCAGCAAGCTCCGTTGCAGAGTAATTATCAAAGTCTAGTTGAATAGGAAAACGCGAAGCAAGCCCTGGGTTTATGCTAAGAAAATGTTCCATTTCATATGGGTATCCAGCAAGGATAATGATGAGCCTGTCATGATGATCTTCCATACATTTGACTAACGTATCTATGGCTTCTTTCCCAAAATCTTTCTCTCCTCCGCGGGCAAGTGAATAAGCTTCATCAATAAACAGCACACCCCGAGCGCCTTATGAATTAAGTCTTTTGTTTTTTGAGCCGTATGTCCGATATATTCTCCAACTAAATCAGATCGGTCAGCTTCGATAAAGTGGCCCTTCTCGAGAACTTCCATCTCTTTAAATATTTGAGCGACCATCCGGGCAATCGTAGTTTTTCCAGTACCTGGATTTCCCTTGAATACCATGTGTAGCACTTGGACGTTAGATTTCAGACCCAGGTCCTTACGCTTCTTAGCAATAAGCACTTGAGCATATATTTCTTTCATACGCTTTTTCAATTCTTCCATTCCAATAATATTGGCAAAAAATTCATCAATGCGCTGAAAAGGTGGAATGGCGGATTCTTTTGATTTTGTCTGCTGGACGCTTACCGTGGAGGTATTTGTTTCATTCAGCACGATATTTATCGTCCTTAGACGGGCGGATTTAGCTTGCGGTTGCACATGGATCCCTCCTCATTTCCTTTCATCATACGCGTCATATGGAGAACCTGTGACATCCGCCCATTAAATTCGCGAGAATCTTTCCATCAAAAAGCGGACGCTTAAAGGCGTCCGCTGAATTCTTATTCTTTATCCAATGTCACGTTTTTCATTGGAGCAAAAGTGGAAATCGCGTGTTTAAAAATCAGCTGCTGTTTGCCATCGGTTTCAAGTAAGACGGTAAAATTATCAAATGCCTTTATTACTCCACGCAGCTGAAAACCATTGAGTAAAAAGACAGTAACTTGAATGCGTTCTTTTCTTAACTGATTTAAGTAATTATCCTGAATATTTACGGACTGAGCCATGAATCTGCCTCCTCTTTTCTATCTGTATTAGTACCATTCGATATCCTATTTCAGCATTCCTGCTAAATCACGTAAAATTGTTGTAAATTCATTCACATAATTCTTTTCGGTAACCTCATACCAACGCACATCCATTTTATTCTTAAAATACGTGTACTGCCTTTTTGCATACCTTCTTGAATTCCGCTTCAATAATTCTACGGCTTCATCAAGTGGATATTCGCCTTTAAAATAAGGAATAAATTCTTTATATCCGATCGCTTTCATCGATTGCGCCTCTTCAAGCCCCTTCTCATACAAAGCTTTTACTTCTTCTAACAGACCATTCTCCATCATTTCCTCTACTCTGCGGTTAATTCGCTCATATAACGCTTCCCTTTCCATTTCCAACCCTATTAATAAAGGGTGAAACGGAGAAGCGGCAGCCTGGTCCTCCTGGTAGTCGCTCATTACCTTCCCTGTGCTCTCGAAAACTTCCAGCGCTCTGATGACCCGCCGCTTATTATTTGGGTGAATCCTCTCTGCCTGCCGGGGATCCACCTCAATCAAACGGTCATACATCACTTCCGGTCCGTAAGTATCCCAATCCTTTTCAAGCTTTTCCACTATCCTTGTATCTTTGGGCTGATTGGAAAAGTTGAAGTTATAGAGCGTAGCCTGTATGTATAATCCAGTACCTCCCACAAGGACCGGAAGTTTTCCACGGGCAGAAATATCATAAATTAAGGCTTGCACCATTTTTTGAAATTCAGCGACAGAAAAGGGCTCATCCGGTCGTTTAATATTAATCATATGATGAGGGACACCTTCCATTTCTTCATTCGTCACTTTAGCTGTACCAATGTCCATTCCCTTATAGATCTGCATGGAATCACCACTGATCACTTCTCCATCAAACGCTTTGGCGATTTCCACACCCAGCTTTGATTTTCCAACCGCTGTCGGTCCCACCACAGAAACTACTGCTGGCTTCATAAACTCCACCTTCCTTACGTTTCCCATTATACATGAACCCTTACAGAATCATACCTCAAGCCTCAAACTAACGTATACCGTTATCATAAGTAACGAAATCCGTTATTAAAAATCAAAAAATTCGTTAGTTATACTATCGCATTTCGTTAGTTTATGGTATTATGTAAAAAAGGAGGCGTCTTTTCGTGGTACATGAAAGAATTCGATCCCTGCGTAAAGAACGACGGTTGACACAAACAATGCTCGCTCAAAAAGTCGGTGTTTCTGCTCAAGTGGTATCCAATTGGGAACGGCAATATACTTCCCCGGACATTGAGGACTTGTCGAAGATCGCTCACGCCCTCCATACGACAGCCGATTATTTACTCGGGTTAAGCGATGAGACAGAAGATGAAATGAGAGAAATAAAAGAACATTTGAAAACTCAGGGGTACGACCATCCGGTCTTTTTTGACAAACAAGCCTGGTTTGGTGTACAGCCTGAAGAAATAAAGCAAATTGAGAATTATTTCCGCTTTCTCCTGCAGCAAAAAAATATATCATGATTGCTCATATAAACAGGCAAACCATGAAGAGTTAACTTCAACGATCTTATGTTAACTTGTCATGGTTTTTTTATAGTCTTCATTGAGGTATTTCTTTTATCGAATATACTCAAATTTCGCTTCCACGCTCGCCGTAATCTCTAACTTCCCTGGCTGAACCGGTGTTGACGAAGCACTAAACGACTCTGCTTTCATCATCGTACGGGGCCGGGGGCCTTGTGTCGACGTCTCGAGGATTTGTACAGGTTTAGGTACTAATTGTACTTGAATGGTAGATGCAATCGTTCTCGCCTTAACTAACGCATCGTCAACCGCAGAACTTAACGCTTGCTGTTCATAGGTATCAGGATTTCTCAGTGTAAACTGTATGCCGGCAATTTTGTTCGCTCCGTTTGCAGCCGCACTGTCGATCAGACTGCCAATCATGGATATGTCAGGGACCCGTATCCGAATCATATGTGTCACTACATAGCCTCTTAAAATTTGTTTCCCGTCTTCGTAATCATATTTAGGATAAATGGAATAATCGCTTGTCTGGATCTGCCCCTCCCCTACCCCGAATGACAGGAGCGATTGCAGGATTTGATGCATGATCACGGCATTCTCCTGCTGAGCAGTCGTTACATTTTCATTTTCCGTAACCACCCCTAATTCAACCTCTGCCAAATCAGGCTCAGCTGTAATACTCCCCTCCCCTCTTACAGTCATATGCGGACGATGATGGTGTTCATTTGTCATACGCGCAAATCCCCCTCTCTATTCAGTTCATGATTGAAGTTATTAAAATATGCACCCACAAAAAAATCTTCTGCATTGCAGGCAGAAGATTTTTTTACAAATATTAAATAGATTGCCCTTTTTTGGACAGCAGCGTTACATTACGCGTTTGAACATTTTCTCCATTTCATACTCTGAGAAAAATACAATGATGGGCCGACCGTGAGGACAAGTAAATGGATCTGTTGAATTTCTTAAATCCTCCAGCAGCCGCAGCATATCGGAATGATTTAAATAATGATTGGCTTTAATGGATCGTTTACAGGACATTAAAATCGCCGCTTCTTCTCTAAGCTTTCCTATATCCACACGATCCTCATTGACCAGCTGGTCTATCATTTCCTTAATCACTTCTTCTTCGAATCCTTTCGGGAACCATTGCGGGTGACTGCGAATAATGTATGTCTTTTCTCCAAATGGCTCAAAAAACAAACCGGCTTCAGCTAGCTGTTCCTTATATTCTTCAATTTGCAAGGCTTCCTGATGTGAGAATTCAAACGTTATTGGGACGAGCAGCTCCTGTACTTCATGATTAACTTCGGCTAATTTTTCCCTGAAAAATTCATATTTGATCCGCTCTTGTGCAGCATGCTGGTCAACGATGTACATCCCATTTTCATTTTGCGCAATGATATAAGTACCATGCACTTGACCAACAGGATACATAGCCGGCACACGTTTTGGCTTCTCTTGGCGTATTTCGTTTTCCGTAGTTTCAGGTGGAAGATTTTTGCCTTCTTCATATATTTCTTCAGGTTCCTGCATTTCCTTTATGACGTTCTGCTGTTCATTAACAAACCGACTGTCCTCTTGTTCAACAAGCTGTTGAAACGCGGTTTCCCTTTGCTGTTGAGCTTCTTCTTTATGAACATCATATAAGTTCAACGCTTCTTGCTTCACGCTTTCTTTTTTCGGCCTCGCTTTTGTATCGGCCGCGTGCGGAATCAGCGTCTGACCACGGAAGGTCGTCCTGACGGCTTCCTCAATTGCTTCAAATAGTTCTTTTTCTTTACTAAAGCGTACTTCCAGCTTGGCAGGATGGACGTTTACATCCACTAGAATAGGATCCATTTCAATATTTAATACAGTAATGGGGCTTTTCCCGATTGGAAGCAGCGTATGATAGCCTTGTAGAATCGCTTTATTTAATGCAATGTTTCTAATATAGCGCCCGTTAATGATCGTAGACATATAATTTTTGGATGCCCTTGTGATCTCAGGTTTAGCCACGTATCCTTTCACAGAAAAGTCCAGCGTTTCCGTTTCGATGCGCACCATTTTTCTCGCAACGTTTACCCCGTATATCTTAGCAATGACTTGAAGAAGATCTCCTCTTCCGTTTGTTTGAAACAATTGTTTTTCATTATGAGTGCACGTGAATTTCACTTCCGGGTGGGATAACGCCATTCGGTTGAGGACATCTGTAATGTGTCCAAGCTCTGTATGAATGGTTTTCATATATTTCAAGCGGGCCGGTGTATTAAAAAAGAGTTCGTTTACAGTAATGTCCGTCCCCTGACGTGCATCACTTTTGGACTTTTTTATGAGCTTTCCTCCCTCAAGTTCTAAGCACGTTCCCGCTTCTTCACCTGTAGAGGAGTGAATTCTTAGACGGCTGACCGCCGCGATGCTTGCTAGGGCCTCACCGCGAAACCCCAGTGTCCGCACGTGGAACAAGTCATGTTCACTGGAAATTTTGCTCGTAGCATGACGGAAGAAAGCACGTTCACAATCGTCTTCCTCCATCCCCGCTCCATTATCCCGAATGTGGATTCTTTCCAGTCCGGCTTCTTTTAAATCGATTTGTACCCATGTACTGCCGGCATCCACACTATTCTCCACAAGCTCTTTTACTACAGAGGCCGGGCGTTCAACAACTTCTCCTGCCGCAATCTTATTCGACAAATGATCCGGCATCAGCTGAATTTTTGCCACGTAAGTTCCCTCCTTATGATTTTAGCTTTTTTTGCAAACGATATAACTCGTTCATGGCATCCATTGGAGTCATTTCCATAAGGTTTAATTGTGACAGCTGCTTTTCAAGATCCTCATTCTCAGCTTTTGGTTTCTTTTGTCGGGCTTCTTCCACAAACAGACTCAATTGTTGCTCCTGACCAGCCGCCGCTTCATTCCGAGCAGGATTTTCAAGCAAGGCTAATAATTCCGATGCCCTGTCTATGAGTGAAGAAGGCATCTCAGCAAGCTTGGCTACATGAATGCCATAGCTTTCATCTGCTGCCCCCTCTTTTATTTGATGAAGAAAAATGACATTTCCTTCGTATTCCTCTGCACGTACGTGTACATTTTTCAACCGGTTCAGCTCATTCTCCAGCGATGTCAGCTCATGGTAATGAGTGGAAAAAAGCGTTTTGGCGCGGATATGCTCATGAATATGTTCGACAATGGCTTGAGCAAGCGCCATTCCGTCGTACGTACTTGTACCCCGGCCTATTTCATCTAAGAGAATCATGCTGTTTTCTGTCGCATGACTCAAGGCATGATTAGCTTCTAACATTTCGACCATAAATGTACTTTGCCCGGAGACGAGATCATCTGCTGCTCCAATTCTTGTGAAAATCTGATCAAAGATTGGAAGATTGGCAGATTCACAAGGAACAAAACTGCCCATCTGCCCCATGATAGCCGTGAGTGCAAGCTGCCGCATATACGTACTTTTCCCTGACATATTAGGACCTGTTATGAGAAGGATATCCGTCTCATCATCTAAATAAATGTCATTGGGTACAAAAGTTTCTTCTTTCATCACTCGTTCCACTACGGGATGTCTGCCCTTTTTTATATCCACAGTCCGTGTCTCGTGATACTCCGGCTTAACGTAATCATGACTCTCAGCAGCCTCTGCAAATCCCTGAAGTACATCAATTGTACTTAGTTGATCCGCAAGCAGCTGCAGCTTATGCACAAATGCTTTCACCCGTTCACGCACTTGCAAAAATAATTCGTACTCAAGCTCCACTCCCTTTTCTGACGCTTCTAAAATTAACGCTTCTTTCTCTTTTAACTCAGGTGTGATAAAACGTTCAGCGTTTGTTAACGTCTGCTTGCGTTCATAGCGATCTTCAGGCAGGTGTTTTAAATTAGCTCTTGTCACCTCTATATAATAGCCAAACACTCGGTTATAGCCGATTTTTAACGACCGGATTCCAGTCGCTTCCCGTTCCTTAGCTTCCAACTCGGCAATCCACTGTTTCCCGTTCGCCTGTGCATGCCGGTATTCATCTAACTTACTGTTAAACCCGTCCCGGATCATGCCGCCTTCTTTCAGTGTCTGCGGCGCATCCTCTGCAATGCTCTCCTCAAGAAGCTCTTTTAGTTCCGTTAATGGATCAATCGACTGGTACAGACGTTCAATCGATTCATTAGCGAAATCCTGAAGAATCTTCAAGATCTCCGGTACTCGAGAGAGCGATTGGCGCAGCTGGATCAGATCGCGGGCGTTTACGTTTCCATAAGCAACCCTGCCAGCCAGACGTTCTAAATCATAGACTGAGGTGAGCTGTTCCCTTAAAGATTCCCG
Source organism: Halobacillus salinarum (assembly GCF_022919095.1). Lineage (NCBI taxonomy): Bacteria > Bacillati > Bacillota > Bacilli > Caryophanales > Bacillaceae > Halobacillus > Halobacillus salinarum. The sequence continues at coordinate 2,641,576 of NZ_CP095073.1, forward strand.
TTCAAAGAATTGTTCCAAAAGCCCTTCTACCTGCTGGTGACGGAGCTCGATGTCCTGCCTGCTTAACAAAGGGCGTTCCATCCATTTTTTAAGCATGCGCGCCCCCATTGAGGTAATCGTGCGATCGAGGATTGAAAGAAGACTGCCGGATTTCCCTTGCTTCCTCAACGTTTCCACTAATTCCAGATTCCTTTTGGAATACATGTCTAAAGCCATAAATTGCTTTAGTTCAATCACATCTACAGGCCGAAGATGTTCAAGTGCACGCTTTTGTGTATGCTGGATATACTGTAACAAACGGCCAAAACCAATGAGAAATTTTTCTTGATGAATGTTTTCCGTTAAGGGCTGGAATTCATCATCGATTTCTGTACGATCCTCTATGGAAACCGTATAGCCAAGACGTTCTTTTAATCCTTCTACTTTATCTTCGTTAAGGTCGCTTCCAATGACTATTTCCTTTACAGGGCGGGTGTACAATTCACTTACAGCGGCTTCGAAACCATCCTTTACTAAGGCAATGCTCGTTTCTCCAGTAGTTAAATCATTGTAGCTGACCGTACATGTTCCATCCGCAAATTCAGTTAAAGATGCTAAATAGTTGTTTTCTTTTTCATTCAGCATACTTCCTTCCATAACGGTCCCTGGAGTGATTAATTGAACGACCTCCCGTTTTACTACTCCTTTAGCCGTTTTCGGATCCTCCACCTGCTCACAAATCGCTACTTTGAATCCTTTTTCCAACAATTGCTTTATGTAATTTTCAGCAGAATGATAAGGAACGCCGCACATCGGAATCCGGTCTTCCTTGCCACCGTCCCTGCTCGTTAACGTAATCTCAAGTTCTTTAGAGGCTTTCAAAGCATCCTCAAAAAACATCTCATAAAAGTCACCGAGTCGAAAAAATAAAAAAGCATCCTTATATTGTGCCTTTATTTTTAAGTATTGCTGCATCATAGGTGTGTATTGTGCCATTCAATAATCCCCCAAAACGTACAAAATTCGTCATGAGCTCATTATAGCATAATAAAAGGACCCCATTGAACGAGATGGGCTTGTCCATATAAAAAAGAAATCCTCGCTGAATCAGCAAGGACTGTGGTCTCTAATCATTGTTATGGTCGTGGCTGTCTGAAGAGGATGGGAGGAAGTCCGTTTCAATTGCTGAAAACTCATCCGATGATAATTCAAAATCGTAATCATCCTCATTATCACAACCGTGAGGATCAACTTTTACACATAATTTGGTTTCACCGATGACATCTACGACAAACTCTCTTTCTACCTCTACGCAGATTTTTTGGCCTTGGGCACAAATATTCGCTTCAAGGCAATTGGGCTGCTGAACAGCCTTGGCAATGACTTCTACATCGTCATGAACACAATTGTGATCCTTAACAGCAAGCGGTACTTGATCGCAATAATTTACCCGTTCTGTGACAACTTCTGTTTTCGTATTATCATTATACGAATACCAGACGTTAATGTCGTAGCTGCCGGACACTTCGACGTGATCGCCTTTCTTCTTTGCATTGTAAATGTGGTTAATGACCCAGCACCCCAATATACTGGTTGGGCGGTGAGAAGGGCTGATCGTATGTTCAGCTTCTGTGAATTTTTTTCCTTTTCCAATTACAGCCTTCGTGATGATTTCTCTGTAATCACGTTCAAAAAATGACATAGGATTCTCTCCTCCTTATTCTACCACCCATCCTATGCTTGGGCTGGGCGGTTGGTGACTAAAAATAATAATGGCTTTAGGACGTGTGTAATTCATTCTATGCAAATGCCCATAGAATTGTACAAAAAAAATCCGTCAGAAGTGAAAACCTTCTGACGGATGGCGTCAAATTAGTGATTACAAGATGTTTGATTATTTAATTGTGACCCCGTTTCCCCTTTGAGAACGTCTCCTCCCGTAGAGCGGATCACTTCATTGGAAACTTCACGGGAAATTGTACTTGAAACCATTTGCAGTATATCATTAATGACCATTTGGGATTCTTTGAATTCAGCAACGACAGGAATTTGATCGAGCTCTTCCTGCAGACGGTCGATCTCTTTTTCTACTTTTTCGAGCGCTTCTGTTTTTCCATACGCTTGGAAATTCACGGCTTGTTTCTGCAAAGCTTTAATCCTTTGGATATAGTCCTGGACCTTTTTATTTTCATTCAGCTTAGCTTCCAGTTGTTTAAAACGGTCAATTTCCTCGATATCTGCCATCATTTTGGCAAGCTTATGAGCTTCTTCCACCACTTGCTTTCTAGTATATTGAGCCATTATTTCACCTCTGCTCTTTCCTCAACCATTTCGCCGTCCAAGGACCAGGTTTTTGCTTTCACAATTTTAACCGGTACAATCTGGCCGATGGCTGATTTAGGACCTGTAAAATTAACGAGTTTATTACGCTTCGTATGTCCTGCTAAAACATCTGGATTATTCTTACTTTCTCCCTCGACGAGGACTTCCACAATTTCGCCTTCATACTTCTGCATCGCTTCTGCAGAGTATTGATTGACTATGTGATTTAACCGCTGCAGCCGGTCTTTTTTCTCTTCCATCGGAATGTTATCCTTCATTTTAGCCGCAGGAGTGCCCTCTCTTGGGGAATAAATAAACGTATAAGCAGCTTCAAAACCGACTTCCTCCACGAGTGATAACGTATCCTGGAACTGTTCTTCCGTTTCATTCGGGAAGCCCACGATAATATCCGTGGTCAAAGTAGCCTCCGGCATCGCTGCACGAATTTTTCGAACAAGCTCCATATACTGCTCTCTTGAGTACTTACGTCCCATGATCTTAAGCACATCGGAATTGCCGCTCTGAACCGGCAGATGAATGTGATCAAGCATGTTTCCACCTTTAGCGAGAACTTCAATTAAGCGATCATCAAAATCGCGCGGGTGAGAGGTTGTAAACCGGATCCGCGGGATATCAATTCCGCGGAGATCATCCATTAAATCGCCTAACCCGTATTCCATATCCAAATCTTTTCCGTACGCATTTACATTTTGACCAAGAAGCGTGATTTCTTTATACCCTTGGGCAGCGAGGTGTCTGACTTCCTGGATGATATCTTCAGGCAGACGGCTCCTTTCCTTTCCGCGTGTGTAAGGCACAATACAGTACGTACAAAATTTGTCACAGCCGTACATAATGTTGACCCATGCTTTAATGTTGCCTTTTCTGGAACGGGGAAGATTCTCTATAATATCCCCTTCCTTCGACCAGACATCAATGACCATTTCCTTGCCGAACATGGCCTCTTTCACAAGCTGCGGCAACCGGTGAATATTATGTGTTCCAAAGATTAAATCAATGAACGGATGCTTTTTCAAGATGCGGTTTACTACAGATTCTTCTTGGGACATACACCCGCAGACACCGATAATTAAGTTAGGATTTTCCATTTTAAGAGGCTTTAAGTGACCGATTTCGCCAAACACTTTGTTTTCTGCGTTCTCACGGATCGCACACGTGTTCAGCAGGATCACATCGGCTTCCTTCGTATCTTCCGTTGATTCATAACCCATCTCTTCAAAGATACCTGCCATTACTTCGGTGTCATGTTCGTTCATTTGACATCCATACGTGCGGATTAAATATTTTCTTCCTTTCCCAACTCTCTCCATGTCTTCAGGAATCGAGAAATCATAATGAAATTCCACCTTTTGTTTGCGTCGGCGCTGAGCATCCCGCAAATTAGGAGGCTGATAGGTCGTTTCAAAATATTCCATAAAATCTTCGCTGCTTTTTTCTTTAATCCGCTTCAAGTTATCCTGGTCGGATTTTACGTCCGCTGGATCTATTTGGCGAATTTGCGTCATTTGTTTTCGTTGTTCTTCGTTCATGGTTATCTCCTTTCAGAAAGAGCCTGCTAACTGCCTTATTATATCAGGATTCACCCACTTTTTTAAGTGCCCAAACATGCCTTCCTTTTAATGCAGGCAGTTGTCCAACCTCTAACCACTAATTATACTACAAAAAGGATTGGAAAATAAAGATAGACCGCTAAGATAAGCCTTAACGGTCTATACGTTATTTAAATAATCGCTAACTTTCTGCCTGCTTTTTCAAAAGCATCAAGCGCTTCCTGCAATTCTTCTTTCGAGTGTTCCGCTGTTACGATCGTACGAATCCTTGCTTTTCCCTTTGGAACAGTAGGAAAAACGATTCCTTGAGCGAATACACCTTGTTCAAACAGTTCGTCCGAGAACTTATGGGTCAGCGCATCATCGCCGATTAGCACAGGAGTTACCGGTGTCTGGCTTATGCCGGTATCGAATCCGAGCTTAGTTAATCCATCTTTAAAGAACTTCGTGTTTTCCCAAAGCTTTTCAATCAGCTCCGGTTCTTCTAATAGCACGTCAATGGCTGCAGCATTGGCCGCTGTAACTGCCGGGGGATGAGAAGTGCTGAATAAGAATGGACGGCCTTTATGAATTAAGTATTCTCTTAACGTTTTCGTGCTTGCTACATATCCGCCGAGCACACCTATTGCTTTACTCAGTGTACCTACTTGAATATGAACACGGCCATCTAGATTAAAATGATTGACCGATCCTCTTCCATTGCTGCCAAGGACACCGCTGGCATGAGCATCATCCACCATCACCAGGGCATTGTATTTTTCGCAAAGCTCGACAATTTCAGGTAATGGAGCAATGTTCCCATCCATGGAAAAGACACCGTCCGTAACAACCAAGCGTGTCCGGTAATCTTTACTTTCCTTCAGCGCCTCTTCCAGTGATCCCATATCAACGTGTTTATATATCTTACGGTCTGCTTTTGTCAAACGAATACCATCGATGATGGACGCATGGTTTAATTCATCTGAAATGACTACATCCTCTTTGCCAAGAATAGAAGAAAGCACGCCTTGATTAGTTGTAAAACCCGACTGAAAAACGAGAGCAGCCTCGGTATGCTTAAATTCAGCAAGCTTTTTTTCAAATTCCTCATGCATCGATAAGGTGCCGGCAATGGTACGAACAGAACCCGTACCCACGCCATACTTTTCGTTTGCCTGATCTGCGGCTTGAACAAGTCTGGGATGCGAAGTAAGTCCTAAGTAATTGTTAGAGGAAAGCTGAATAACTTCTTTTCCTTTGATCTTTACTTTAGAACCTTGTGCTGATTCAAGTGGAATCAAGTTTCTAAACGTTCCCTGTTCTTTCATCTGATCGAGCTCTTCTTGCAGATACTCAAAACCCTTCATTAAGAATCCTCCTTGTCAATTATGGGTGCAATACTACTTTACCGCACTTTCCTTCGTTCATTAAATCAAATCCATATTCAAACTCTTCCAATTTCAAATGATGAGTAACCATAGGCTTGACATCTACCTGCCCGGAATGAAGTAGGCGGGAAACCTGCTGCCAAGTTTCGAACATTTTTCTTCCTGTAATTCCTTGGACATGAATACCTTTGAAGACTATATCATTGGTGACGTCTAAAGTTACTGGTTTTGCCGGCAGACTTAAAATAGACATTCTGCCGCCATTGGTAATCATTTTGAATCCTTGATCCATCGCTGCCGGATGCCCGCTCATCTCACAAACAACGTCTACTCCATGACCATTCGTCAAAGCTTTCGCTTCCTTTACAGGGTCAACGTTTCCAGAATGAATGACAGCAGACGCTCCCATCTGTTTGGCCAAATCCAAGCGGTACTCATTTAAATCGAAGGCCAGGACTTGGGATGCTCCAGCTGCTTTTGCTACTCCTACAGCCATTAATCCAATGGGACCACACCCGATAACAGCAACGGATTTCCCTGCCACCTCTCCGTTTAAAACCGTGTGGACAGCATTCCCCATCGGCTCTTGTACGGAGGCGATATCGGTCGGCATGTCCTCAGGATTACGCCAGAGGTTTTTGGCTGGCAGTGCTACGTATTCCGCAAAACAACCTTGTGTATCTACACCAATAATTTTTGTATTTTCACAAATATGATACTGTCCGGTTAAACATTGGGGACAATCGCCGCATACGAGGTGCGTTTCAGCGCTTACATAATCTCCAATAGTAAAATTATTTACCTTTTCGCCAACTTCTACTACTTCTCCTGCAAATTCATGCCCGAATACATAAGGAGGCTGAACGCGGCTCGCAGACCATTCATCCCAATTATAGATGTGCACGTCTGTGCCGCAAATGGAAGTTGCTTTAACTCGAATCAATACTTCTTCTTCTCCTATAGAAGGAATCGAAACTTCTCTAAGTTCGGCACCTACTCCTCGTTGATGTTTAACAATTGCTTTCATAGTTCCATTCACAGTGAACACTCCCGTTACATTCCTCTTTAAACAAAAACTAATACTACCACAATCTTAACATGTTATAATTTTTCCGCAACCCTTCGTGTACGTACACAGTGTACACTTGAACATTAAAAAAACTACACTCTGTAGAAGAGTGCAGTTTCACTATAAATAATTGAATTTTTCATGAAAGCGCAGTTAACGAGGTTCGACAATTAACTTAATCGCCGTACGTTCCTCCTCATCAATCATAATATCAGTAAAGGCAGGAATGCAGATTAAGTCCATTCCGCTAGGTGCCACAAATCCACGAGCAATCGCAACCGCTTTCACAGCCTGGTTCAAAGCACCTGCTCCGATTGCCTGAATTTCTGCAGTACCATTCTCCCTAACCACATTTGCTAAAGCTCCTGCTACTGAATTAGGTACGGATTTAGCTGATACTTTTAATACATCCATTACTAGCTCCTCCTTCAATCACTATAGTTATTCCATAACTACTATATTCTTGGAGATGTAGAATATTACTTTTCATTATGAGTGAAGTTGTCACAAAATTCAAATAATCAGCGGAAGAAGGGGTGATCATCATTGATGAGGATACGTTCTACTTTTTGAGCTTTGCCTGTCCGCTCGTCTACATCTGCCAAAAATCCGCTTAATTGTGTTCTTCCCTTTTTTGGAACTTCAAAACGTACAGGAAGATTTGTCAGGAAGCGTTTGAGTACAGCTTCTCTTTCCATTCCTAATATTCCGTCATAAGGCCCCGTCATCCCTACGTCTGAAATATAGCCTGTACCCGCTGGAAGAATTCGTTCATCGGCTGTCTGAATATGGGTGTGCGTACCAACGTTCACACTTACGCGACCATCTACATACCACCCCATTGCTTGCTTTTCGCTTGTTGCTTCTGCATGAAAATCAAGAAAAATTACATTCGTTCTTTTTTTTGCCTGCGCTATTAAATCATCGATCTTTCTAAAAGGATCGTCGTTCGGAGCCAGAAACGTTCTCCCTTGTAAATTAATAACAGCAATTTCCGCCTTTGGTGTTTTAATAAATGTCATGCCGCTTCCAGGTGTACCTTCCGGGAAATTAGCGGGTCTGATTAAATAGTCCGCATCATCGATAAAATCAAAAATTTCTTTCTTATCCCACGAATGATTGCCAAGGGTAACGGCCTGGGCACCGCACTCAAGAAACCGGCGATAGATTTTTTCAGTAATGCCTTTTCCAGATGCTGCGTTTTCGCCATTAATAATCGTTGCAGCTGGCTGGTATTTTTCTTTCAGCTTCGGAAGGTATTCTTCTACCATCTCTCTTCCTGGAGAGCCTACCACGTCCCCGATAAATAAAATTCTCATGACATCGATTCCTTTCTATATCCTGCTCTATTTCCTCTTAGTAGTATTTCCTTTTCTATGACCTGTAAAACAGCAATGAAGCGGCCCAAGGGCCGCTTCATTTATTATTTCGCATATTCCACTGAGCGTGTTTCACGAATAACGGTTACTTTAATATGACCTGGATAATCGAGTTCTCCCTCGATTCGATTTCTAATATCTCGTGCTAATCGTTTCGCTTCAAGATCATCAATTTCATCAGGACGAACCATAATACGAACTTCGCGTCCAGCCTGGATGGCAAAGGATTTTTCAACGCCTTCATAGGACTCTGAAATTTCCTCCAGTTTCTCAAGCCGTTTAATATAATTTTCGAGAGTTTCACTTCTAGCACCTGGGCGGGCAGCGGAAAGAGCATCTGCTGCAGCAACCAGAACCGAAATGATAGACGTCGGTTCTTCGTCACCATGGTGAGAAGCAATCGCATTAATTACAGTTTCATTTTCTTTGTACTTGGTTGCCAGTTCTTTCCCAATTTCGACATGACTGCCTTCCACTTCATGGTCAATCGCTTTACCAATATCGTGGAGCAGACCCGCGCGGCGGGCTAGCATTTCATCTTCGCCTAATTCTGCGGCAAGCAGTCCCGAAAGATAGGCAACTTCAGTAGAGTGTTTAAGCACGTTTTGTCCATAACTGGTACGGTATTTCAAACGGCCTAATATTTTTACAAGGTCAGGGTGAAGACCATGAACACCAACCTCAAAGGTGGTTTGTTCTCCAACCTCTCGTATATAATCATCTACTTCACGGCGGGACTTGTCCACCATTTCCTCGATGCGAGCTGGGTGGATCCGTCCATCCTGGACCAGTTTTTCAAGCGCCATGCGTGCAGTTTCCCGTCGAATCGGATCAAACCCTGAAAGAATGACCGCTTCCGGTGTATCATCAATGATAAGATCAATTCCAGTAAGAGTTTCCAGGGTACGGATATTACGTCCTTCACGACCAATAATCCGACCTTTCATTTCGTCATTAGGTAAATTGACGACAGAAACCGTCGTTTCCGCAACATGATCTGCGGCGCATCGTTGCAAGGCAAGTGAAAGAATGCTTTTCGCCTTCTTGTCTGCTTCTTCTTTCGCGCGATTTTCTGCTTCTTTAATCATAATCGCAGTTTCGTGTGAAACCTCTTGTTCTACACGTTCAAGGATAATCTGTTTCGCCTGATCTGATGTTAAGCCTGATACTCGTTCGAGCTCGGCTTGCTGTTCTTGAAGCATAGCTTTCACTTTGCTTTCCATTTCTTCAATTTGTTGTTGTCTCTCGGCAAGAGTCCCTTCTTTCTTTTCAAGTGATAAATCACGCTGATCAAGCGTGCCACTTTTACGATCAAGATTCTCTTCTTTCTGTGTTAAACGATTTTCAGTTTTCTGCAGTTCCATGCGGCGTTCGCGGATTTCATTTTCCGCTTCTTGACGAAATTTCTGGTTCTCTTCTTTCGCTTCAAGAAGAGCTTCCTTCTTAGCAGATTCCGCATTTCGTCTTCCTTCCTCGACGATTTGCTTCGCTAGTTCCTCTGCACTGGAAATTTTCGCCTCCGCAATCGATTTCCGAATAAGATAACCAACAACAGAACCGACGATAAGGGCAAGCAAAATGAAGATGAGCGAGGATATCAAATCCATAATTTCACCTCCTCTTGCTATGAACTTGGTCCGTTTGTCGGCATGTACAAACGATTCATTTTCAGTTTCATTACTGTTAAAATAGGGTATAAAGATGAAAATGATACACTCTCATTTTATTCCTGACGTTTGGTAATGTCAAGGAATCGTCATATTTATGTCATCATTTAAGGCGAAATATTTAAAACTATCAGTCTATTTGGACGATCAAAAAACAGTGCCGCACGTGCACTGTTTTCGATGTTTTTACGAGACTCTCACTACAGATTGATCAGCTGGTCATTAACTTTGCTGTGAAAGAGAGTTTACGGCAAAACAAACCGTATGAAAGGTGAAATACTTAAAAGTCGAGAGATTCCTGACTTTCTTCTTTCGCAGCTTCTTTTTCTTCAGCACCCTCTATCATCCCGTAGTGTTCCCGGATTAACTGTTTTACTTCCTGATAGATTTCTTCGTTTTCTTTAAGGAACTGCTTCGCGTTTTCTCTTCCTTGACCTAAACGCTCATCCTTATAGGAATACCATGAACCGCTCTTCTGAATTAGATCAAGGTCTGTTCCTATATCTACCAATTCTCCTTCTCTGGAGATTCCTTCGCCATACATAATATCTACTTCTGCTTGTTTAAAAGGTGGGGCAACTTTATTTTTTACCACTTTCAACCGGGTTTTATTCCCGACCATGTCATTCCCCTGCTTCAACGTTTCCGCCCGGCGGACTTCCAAACGTATGGAAGAATAGAACTTTAACGCACGTCCGCCTGGAGTGGTCTCAGGACTTCCGAACATCACACCCACTTTTTCACGAATCTGGTTAATAAAGATAGCGGTCGTTTTAGATTTACTAATTGCGCCGGAGAGCTTACGGAGCGCCTGCGACATTAAACGTGCTTGTAAACCGACATGGGAATCACCCATTTCCCCTTCAATTTCGGCCTTTGGTACAAGTGCGGCAACCGAATCAATAACGACCATGTCCACTGCACCGCTGCGGACCAGTGCTTCAGCTATCTCTAAAGCCTGTTCCCCCGTGTCCGGCTGGGAAAGAAGCAGTTCATCAATATTAACGCCAAGCCGTCTCGCATAAACCGGGTCAAGGGCATGTTCCGCATCAATAAAAGCAGCCTGGCCGCCTTGTCTTTGTGCTTCTGCAATAGCGTGCAGGGCGACTGTTGTTTTACCGGAGGATTCAGGGCCATATATTTCAACGATTCGACCGCGGGGATAACCACCAACCCCCAGTGCTACGTCCAGGGCAAGGGATCCACTGGGTACAGTGTTTACTTTCTGTTCAGCATTTTCCCCCAGCTTCATAATCGAACCTTTTCCGAATTGCTTTTCAATTTGTCTTAGTGCCATATCTAACGCTTGCTTTCGATCACTCATACGATACCCCTTTCAAAATTTCTATCCTTATCATAACTTGTTTTTTATCGTTTGCCAACTAAAAAGCGAATAAATGTTCCCTTTTTTAATTTGAAAATGTGTACAGAATTTCAATTTTCTTTTACGTATAAATGAAATTCTGTACACATGATTATTGAAAATATTATTTATTAGTCACTTCTGCCATCAAATTTTCATCGATTTTTTAATAGATGGAACAACAATTCATACCCTTTGTTTACCGCCCGGCTGCGAATTTTGTCTCTGCTGCCGTCAAAATGGAATTTTTTCACCACAGGCTGCTCTTCCTGAACTTGAATCCCAATAAAGACGATACCAGGCTCATGACCTTCACTAGGATCTGGACCTGCTGCTCCCGTGAAGCTTATAGACACATCGGATTCCAGAATGCTTTGAGCGTTCAAAGCCATTGTTTCTGCACATTCCCGGCTGATCGTTCCAAATTCATCGATAATAAATTTAGGAACTTCAATGACTTTATGTTTTGCTTCCGGTGTATAAGCGACCAGACTTCCCTGGCATACTTTTGAAGCACCAGGCAGAGAGATCAGTCCTTCAATAAATTTTCCACCTGTCAGGCTTTCAGCAGAACAAAGCGACATGTTTTCAGCTCGAAGCAGCTCTAATACTTTACCGGCTATCGTGATTTCATCACTGCCATAGTAATACTCACCGACCCTGGATAGGATTATATTTTTCAACTCTCGAATTTGCTTCCGAACGTCTGATGGAGAGGACCCTGAGGCCGTTAATCTTAAAGCCACTTCTCCATTCCCCGCCAAGGGGGCGATTGTTGGATTGGTTTGTTTTTCAATAATATCGTAGAGCTCATGTTCAAGCGTGGATTCCCCAATGCCAATAAACCTCATCATTTCTGATGCAATTTCGGAATTCAGCTGAAACGTTTTCTGCAAATAAGGAAGCACAAAATCCTCCATCAGCTTTTTCATTTCTCTCGGAACCCCGGGTAGAAAAATCCATACGCACCCTTCTTCTTCGACAGCCTGCCCGGGAGCCATACCTTCAGGGTTAGGAAAAACACGAGCGTTTTCAAACACTCGTGACTGTTTGCGGTTGTTCAACGTCATCTTTCTGTTGTTTCGCTGAAAATAGTCTTCGATTTTAGCCATCGACTGCTGATCTTCTACCAGCTTCTGCTTGATTATTTTTTGTGCAGCTTCTCTCGTCATATCATCATCAGTGGGTCCCAGACCTCCGGTGATCAGGACGATATCAGAACGTTCCCGGGCAATTTGAAACGTTTGCTGTACCCGTGCCATATTGTCTCCTACAACATTATGAAAGTACACAGGAACACCATAAGCAGCGAGTTTTTTGGAAATCCACTGAGCATTCGTATTGGCAATTTGGCCTAACAGCAATTCTGTTCCTACAGCGATAATTTCTGCCTTCATTTGGAATCTCTCATAACATGCCAGTTTTTAGCGAAGTAGTCCCATCCTGACACTACGGTGATAAGAAGCGCAGCATATAATGCAATTAATCCAAGGGGAAAGTTCACATAAGAAAGCGGCCAATTATGCAATAACAATACTGAAACAGCGATGATCTGAAGCCATGTTTTCAGTTTTCCCATCTGGCTTGCCGCAAGGACACTGCCTTCCCCTGCTGCAACTAACCGCAGCCCTGTCACAGCGAACTCACGGCTGATAATGACAATCACAATCCATGCAGGGGCAAGCCCTATTTCCACAAGTAAAATAAGTGCGGCACTTACAAGCAGTTTATCTGCAAGCGGATCAAGAAATTTACCTAAATTAGTTACCAGATTGTACTTTCTTGCTATGTAGCCATCAATCCAATCCGTAGTGGATGCAAGAATAAACAAAATCGCTGCTGCAAGGTGGGCAATAGGAAGTTCACGGTCCCCCATAGGAACAGCCCCCAATTAAATGGTACACTCATCAGGATGATAAACAGGGGGATTAAACAAATTCTTGACAGGGTGATTTTATTCGGTAAATTCATACCAACACTCTCCTCATTTACAACATAAGGCTGTCCTCGTGAATAGTAAACAAACGGCACGTCCATTCGTTTCTCCTATTCATGCAAAGGACAGCCTTCCTTCATTTCTTACTTGAATTTCAATAAAAATTTCTGGGTAACCAGCTGATCCGGGTTAATAGGGTATTCCACCTCTTGGTCATCGATCTTTACAGTCACCGCTTTAGCCGAACCGATTTTCACATAAACTTCCTTCTGACCTTTCAAGTCAAAAGTAAGAGGGGAATCAGATTTCGAGTAAATCTTAGGTGGTGTTAAATTCTCTCCATTCTTCGGAGCGCTTACCTCCAGATAGGTTTGCCCTGAAATCTCTACGGTCAAACTGGACTCTTTAGCATTCTTTACTTCGAACGTATGCTCAGGAAAATTGCCGTTTCCTTGTTCCACGAGCTTTATTTCAGGCTTGGGTTGAGAATCTTCTTCCTGGTTCTTTTCATCAGAGGACTGTTCTTTATCCTCATCGTTCTGAGAATTGGAATCGCCGCTGTTATTCTCACTTTCTGAAGAATTCTGATCTGCGCTTGATCCATCACCGCTGTCATTTTGCGACTCCGGAACACTGACTTCATTTTCGTCTTTCGTTGAAGTAGGCTGGTCCTCATTGCCTCCTCCTTTAATCTGGGTGATAAATGCCCAAGCCACAAACAGCAGAAAAACAATGAGAACGACTGTCATGATCGTAGGAAATACTTTTGAAATACCAGACGACGACTTGGAAGCAGACTCCCTGCTCGCTTTTTGTACACGGCTGTATTGCACGAGGTTTTCGTCTTCATATTCAGGAAGTTCGCTTTTATGTTCCTGCATGATTACTTCAGGATCCAACCCCACTGCTGACGCGTATTCACGTATAAATGCCCTCGTATAAAATTTTCCAGGAAGCACTTTAAAATCATTGTTCTCAATCGCCTGCAGATAGCGTTTTTGAATCTTTGTAATTTCCTGCACCTGCTCTAGCGGCATTTCCTTTTTTTCACGAGCCTCCCGTAAACGGGTCCCAATATCCATTTCCATGTCTAACCACCATCCATTATTTAAAAATCAAACATGGAAAACCCATCATTCATCGGCATGCCTGGTTTTTCCACCGTTTCATATGTGATCTCTTCTTCTTCATTATTTCTCAACTCGATAATATAATCGAAATCATCCATTTTATATTCCGTTTCCTGCACAAATATATCAGGATGTTCAATAACTTTCGTCGCGGGAAGCCGCATGATTTCCCTGACTAACTGCCAGTGCTTTTCACTGGCTCTGCGAGCGGAAACAATACCGTCAATAATGTATAAGTTATCTTCACTGTATTCATCGTCAATCAATTGGTTTCTAACCGTCTGTTTCAATAAAGTGCTTGATACAAATAACCAGCGCTTATTTGCACATACACTAGCAGCTACGACGGATTCAGTTTTCCCAACTCGCGGCATACCTCTTATACCAATGAGTTTATGGCCTTCTTTCATAAACAATTCGGCCATAAAATCAACGAGCAACCCAAGATCTTCCCGGTTGAAGCGGAAAGTCTTCCGGTCATCCACGTCGCTATGTATGTATCTGCCGTGTCGTACAGCTAAACGATCTCTGAGCTTCGGACGGCGCAATTTCGTTATTTTTATCGTATCCATTGTGTTTAATATGGATTTTAAACGGGTGATTTGTTCATCATCTTTACACAGTAGTAGCATTCCACGCAGGGAGTTCTCTACTCCATTTATCGTTACAATATTTATAGCCATCATACCAAGTAAGGAAGATATATCTCCAAGTAAACCCGGGCGGTTGTATTGTATTTCATATTCTAAATACCATTCCTTTTTTTCCATTATACAACTCCTCAGGATTTTGTCGTAATTTGTCAAATGAGAAATTGAACCAGTAACGTCCTCCTACTATCATAAATGATTTTAATTGTTAAGGAAAGGCTGTAAATGGGCTGAATGGAAAAAATATAAAAAAACCGCACAAAATCATATTGTGCGGTTTTTGTCGAATTAAGCTTGATTTCCTTCGTTTTGTACTAGTTTGACCATCATTTTAGCGATGGCATGTTGTTCGTGATCATCTGCCACGTTCCAAAGTTCACGAAGAATAGTTTCCTGATCATTTTGTGCATCCACTTGTGTTGCTAAGTAATTCCCGATTTCAAAAGCAAGTTCGTTCACCGCACGATCACTCATTCCTTGTCCTTGTGCCTGGTGCAGACGGTCACCTAAGAAATCCTTCCAAGAATCAAAGTTTTCAAGAACAGACATTTCAGTTACCTCCTCATGGTAATTAATCATGATTAGTATGAGGAGGTAAAAACCATTTTATACATGCGAAGAAATTAATTCCATCCTCCATTTACCTGGAAGGTATGCCCGGTAATATAAGAGGCTTTTGAACTTAACAGAAATGCTATGGCTTCTGCCACTTCTATCGGTTTCCCAGCCCGTCCAACAGGAATATCTTCTTCAAGTTGATCGAGCTCCTCTTGTGAAAGCATCCCGTTCATTTTCGTATCTATGAGGCCCGGTGTCACAGTATTCACTCGTATTCCGCTTGGAGCAAGCTCTTTTGCCAGCCCTTTTACAAAACTGATTTGAGCACCTTTAACTCCGCTGTAAGCGGCTTCCATACTGGCTCCTATTTCACCCCAAATAGAAGAAACGAACACTATGCTGCCTTGCTTACGCGAAATCATGGCAGGCAGAACGTGCTGAGTAATCATCCACGGTCCTTTCATATGCTGGAAATACAACTGATCCATCTGTGATGGGTTCATATCCTGAAACTGGCCGCTCCAGTGACTTCCTCCTGCAAAAACGACCGCATCCCAATCAGTTTTTAATTGGGATAAAAATTTATCCACACCGTCCTGGTTTGATAAATCCCCCCGGATCGTGCCTGACAACTGACCAGCAGGAATGGCACGCTCCAGCTTGTGAATCGCACTAGCGTTTGAATGATAGTGGAGTCCTACCTGGCAGCCTTCTTCAGCGAGTAATTGAGCAGTCCTGCTCCCGATCTCACCGCTGCTTCCAATGATTAAACAGCTTCTCATGACTGCTGGGGTTTCACCTGAAAGACAGCAATTGTATCTTCTTTTATCCATTGATTCACATATTCTTCAGCATCATTAGCAGTTAGTGATTCAATCGCTGGTAATACATCAAATAAATTTACTCCAATGAGATGGTAATGGACAAACTGATTTGCGATAAATTCCATTGAATTCAACGCTCTCATAAACTGACCGATCTTTTTTCGCTTCATTCTCGAAAAATCTTCTTCAGCGATTTTTTCGTTTTTTAATTGGTGCAGCATTTCTTTGATCCTGTTCGCCAGTTCTTCTGGTTTCCTCGAATCGCCGCCAAGAATAGTAAATCCAAACTGCCGGTCAAGCTCTGTTTCAAATTGAAAGCTGTCATCGATCAAATCATTTTTATAAAGCTCTTCATAATAGGCGCCGCTCTTTGAAAAATAATAATCCAGAATCATGCTGGAAAGCAGTTCAGCTTTCAATAATTCCTGTCCTGTTAATCCCTCTACATTTTCTTTTACCCCTACCATAGATTTCGCGGTTGTGACCGGCATTGTAATTGAATGCTCTTTTTTTGCAACGGTTGAAGGTTCTTCCGGATAGAACCGGTCGATTTGCGGCTGTTCAGCAAATTCCTTGCTCGCCTGATTCTCGCGAATTTGCTTCATCAAGGCTTCCGGCTCTATATTTCCAGCGATGAATAAAACCATATTGGAAGGGTGATAAAATGTTTCATAGCAGGTATAAAGATCATCTTTCGTAATCGTATTGATAGAATCCACTGTTCCTGCAATATCCACTTTTACTGGATGTTCGTGATAAAGGCTTTGAATCGTGCCAAAAAAAGCCCTCCAGTCAGGCTGGTCATCATACATACGGATTTCTTGAGAGATGATCCCCTTTTCTTTTTCCACAGACTCTTCAGAGAAATAAGGGTCCTGAACAAAATCAAGCAGCGTCTGCACGTTCTTTTCAATCTCGCTCGTAGACGAAAATAAGTAGGCTGTTTTTGTAAAAGAGGTAAAGGCATTGGCCGATGCGCCTTGTCTCGTAAAGTCCTGAAAAACGTCTCTGTCCTCTTTTTCGAATAATTTATGCTCTAGAAAATGCGCAATTCCTTCAGGCACGGTTATTTTTTCATCTTTTCCGATCGGTGTGAAGGTTTGGTCGATGGAACCATAGTCGGTTGTGAAAATCCCAAAGGTCTTGGCCATTTCCGGTTTTGCTAGCAAAAAGACCTGCAGGCCATTATCCATCGTCTCTTTATAAACTTTTTCATTAAGCTGCTGGTATTCGAGTACTTCCATGGTTATTCCCCACCTTTTTCACTTGTTAAGAAATAAATGGTGTCTAATTCCACTTTGTTGGCCATATCTATTACATCCTGTTTTGTTACTTCACGAATGTGGTTGATCAGTTTATCGGCCGGCATCTCAGCTCCTGAGAGCATTTGATGGTAAAGGATTTCAATTAAACCATTGGCATTGTCCATCGTTTCCTGTAATTGGTTGATCACCTGATGCTTAGTTTCCTCCACCTGTTCTTCAGAGAAATCCCCTTTTTTCATAGCTTCCATCTGGTCGAGAATGATTTCTTTCGCCTGCTTGAAATCTTTCGGGTCAATACCGCTGAATACGAGCAGAAGTCCTTTATGACTTTCAAACCTTGAAGCCGCGTAATAAGCAAGGCTGTGCTTTTCACGCACATTTAAGAACAGCTTTGAACTTGGAAAACCGCCAAATATGCCGTTGAAAACCTGAAGTGCATAGTAGTCTTCATCCCCAAACAACGTGTTCGTCCGGTAGCCGATATGAAGCTTACCTTGGTTCACATCTTCAGCTTCCGTAATTTCTTTCACTTTTTCGATTTCTTTATGAAGAGATTTTTGGTCGTTATCCTCATTCCTGCGGTTCTTCTCTCTTTTAAACGTTCGGTCTGTTAATTCTTCAATATGAGAGACATCCACATCTCCAATGACATAGACATCAAGCATGTCATTTTCAATCATCGTTTTGTAATAATCATAGAGGCTTTCAGCAGTAATGGACGAAAAGTCCTCTAAATAACCATGCACGTGAAGAGAATACGGTTCATCCTTGCACATATGGTCCATTAACCTTAGATTTGCATAGGACATTTTGTCATCTTTAATAGAAGTAATTTTTTGCTCCAAGGTTTGCTTTTCCCGTTGAACAATTTCAGGGTCAAAACCTTGACCAACAGTTTTTGGATCAAATAATACTTCATGAAGCAGTTTAAAAGCTTCCTCCAGGATGGGTTCATTATCCTTGAGGTAGGTTTCGTTTACAACTTCCATCCTGAAGCTGAGCACGTGGTTTTCTCCCTTTTTCGAACCATCACTGGATAAAGCTGTACCGTACAGATTCTCAAACGCACTTTGAAGAGTACGTATATTTGGATGGTTGTTCGTAGCTTTTTGCAGCACATGAGGAAGCAAAGCACGTTCAGTAATCTTCTCTCGAAGCAATGGCCTTTTAAACTTCGCTACGATTGATATGGTTTTGTATTTTTTGCTAGGTAAAATATGTAGCCGATACCCTTCGTTATGCTTAACGGATTCTTTTGTTATTTTCATCTTCCATCCTCCTTATTTCTCTATTCTATTATGGTCAATCTTACTTCTATTCATCCACGAGGAACTAAGTCCTATGCTAAGGTATATGTAGCAAAAAGTAAAAAATTAAGCCCGGCACATTTGTACCGGGCAAAAATTCAACGATTTCCTTTCACGTAAGGTTCTCCGAGTGCTTTCGGCGCCTCTGCTCTGCCGATAAAACCTGCAAGAGCAAGAATAGTCAGCACATAAGGGGCAATTAAAAGAAAGATCGAAGGAACCTCAGACAATAACGGGAGGCTCGGCCCTACAATACTTAAACTTTGTGCAAAACCAAAAAACAAAGCGGCTCCAAGAGCTCCTAAAGGATGCCATTTGCCGAAGATTACAGCAGCAAGGGACATAAACCCTTGTCCAACAATCGTTGCGTGGGAAAAATTTAATGCAATCGTAAGAGCATAAACGGAACCGCCAAGGCCCCCTAAAGCTCCCGACAGCATTACTGCAACGTAACGCATGCTGTAGACATTGATTCCATTCGTATCAGCAGCCATCGGATGTTCCCCTACTGACCGAAGACGGAGACCGAAGGGAGTTTTAAAAAGGATAAACCATACGAGACACGCTAAAGCGATCGCAACATAAGAAGTGATGTACATATTGGAGAAAAATAAATCTCCGATCACTGGTATTTTGCTTAAACCTGGAATGTTTGTTGTATAAAAAGGGCGTTCAACCATGTCTGTCTGACCTTTATCATACCACTGTTTAGTTAAAAACAACCCGATCCCAAGAGCAAGGAAGTTAATAGCCACACCGCTGACAACTTGATCTGCCCTGAAAGTAATGGAAGCAACTGCATGGACTAAGGCAAATATGGCTGAGACCACCATTGCAGCAATAATAGAAATCCAAGGTGTTGCCGCACCGAAAGTATCATAAAAAGCCAGGTTAAACACTACTCCGACAAACGCCCCCATGATCATTAGTCCTTCCAAGCCAATGTTAATGACTCCGGAGCGCTCACTAAACACGCCGCCTAGCGCAGTAAAAATAAGAGGGGAGGCAAAAAACAATGCCTGCGGAATGATCGATTGCAATATTTCAAAGAAACTCATTTATTTCCCCTCCTTTTTAAACCGAAGAATGGCCCATCGAATGACGTAGCTGGAAGCTACAAAAAAGATAATTAATGCAATTACGATTTCGACAAGTTCTGTAGGCACGCCGGCTTCAGTCGGCATATTTAATGCCCCAATTTTTAAAGTCCCAAACAACAGGGCAGCAAGGACAACACCTACTGCAGAATTGGCTCCCAACAGGGCAACAGCGATTCCATCAAAACCAATATTGGTAAATCCTGATTTAACTGACATATAACCAAATGTACCCAAACCTTCCATCGTACCAGCAAGTCCTGCAAAAGCTCCTGATATAACCATAGCAAGAACAATATTACGACTCACGCTCATCCCAGCATACTTGGAAGCATTTTGGTTAAACCCAACGGAACGGAGTTCGAATCCGGTCGTCGTTTTATTTAATACAAACCACATGACAGCAGCCATAAATAAGGCAATTAAAATACCGTAATGCAGACGGGAAAAGTAAGTCATACCGGCGAGCCAGTCGGATGCTAATGATGCTGACGCTTTAATGTGTTCCGTCTGATCCTCTCCATCTGTAATAACGTTCCTCACAAGTGAATTGGAAGAATACAAAGCTATGTAATTCATCATGATCGTAACGATAACTTCATGGACACCAAGCTTTGCTTTAAGAATTCCAGGAATAAATCCCCAGAATGCTCCGGCACAAGCCCCTGCTAATACGGCCAGCGGCAAATGGATGATCATTGGGAAATCAAAGGTAACCCCTACCCACACAGAAGCAAGCCAGCCAACGAAGACCTGCCCTTCCACACCGATGTTTAGTAACCCAGAGCGTAAGGCGAAGGCAACTGCAAGTCCTGATAGGATATAAGGAGTCACCTGCCTGAGTGTTTCCCCGAAGAAATACAGATCTCCAAAAGCCCCGCTCCATAATGCGCCATAGCCCTTGATCGGATTATATCCAAAAGCGAGCATAATGACCGCTCCAAAAATTAATCCGAGCAATACGGAGATAATTGGAATTAATATATTTACAGTACGATTTGAAAACATATCATTCGCTCCCCGCTTTCTCTTTTGTATTTCCCGCCATAAGCAGCCCTAGTTCCTGTTCATTAGTTTCTTCCGGCTTCTTCATAGCCACAATCTGTCCGTCAAACATAACTGCAATCCGATCACTCAAATTCATAATTTCATCCAGTTCAAAAGACAGCAGCAAAACGGCACGGCCTTTATCCCGTTCTTCTATTAATTTCTTATGAATAAATTCAATGGCTCCAACATCCAGCCCGCGTGTAGGCTGAGCGGCAATAATTAAATCCGGGGATCTGTCGACTTCACGGCCGATAATAGCCTTCTGCTGGTTTCCACCCGACAATGCACGCGCTTTCGTATAAACGTCTGGAGTCCGCACATCATATTCGTTAATGAGTTCACGAGCTTTTTTATAAATGTTTTTGTAGTTCAGGACCCCCTTATTTGAAAATGGCTGCTCGAAATAATTTTGCAGAACCATGTTTTCACCAATAGGAAAGTCTAATACGAGCCCAAATTTATGCCTGTCTTGCGGAATATGAGATACGCCTGATTTCGTTACTTTTCTTGGATTCAAGTTCGTAATGACGCGGTCTTTTAAATGGACGCTCCCTGACTCCGTTTTCCTTAAGCCTGTGATCGCTTCAATCAACTCAGTCTGGCCATTACCATCTACACCAGCAATACCGACAATTTCACCGCCGCGAATATCTAAATTCAGGCCTTTCACCATTTCAACACCGCGTACGTCTTTCACGTGCAGATCTTTAATAGTTAAATACCTGTCCTTAGGATTAGCTTCTGATTTTTCGGTAGTAAAACTAACCTCTCTTCCTACCATTAGAGAAGCAAGTTCAGTAGGATTGGTATCTTTGACGTCGACTGTGCCGATTCCCTCGCCTTTTCTTATTACGGTACAACGGTCACAAACCTGCATAATTTCTTTCAGTTTATGAGTGATCAAAATAATAGATTTACCTTCTCTAACGAGCCCTTGCATAATGGTGATCAGTTCTTTGATTTCCTGAGGAGTCAAAACTGCTGTCGGCTCGTCAAAAATAAGGATTTCAGCACCACGATATAACGTTTTTAATATCTCTACACGCTGCTCCATACCAACAGAGATATCCCGAATTTTGGCTTTAGGGTCAACATTCAGCCCGTACCGTTTTGAAAGCTCTGCCACTTCTTTTTCTGCTCTTTTGATATCCACGGTTCCAGCTTTTCGTGGTTCACTTCCAAGAACAATATTTTCAGTAACTGTAAAGGTATCGACAAGCATAAAATGCTGGTGTACCATCCCAATTCCTAAATCATTAGCCACGTTAGGGTCAGTAATATTCACTTTTTCACCTTTAACTTTTATTTCGCCTCTCTCCGGCTGGTAGAGTCCAAATAAAACATTCATCAATGTAGATTTTCCAGCGCCATTCTCTCCAAGCAGCGCATGAATTTCTCCCTTTTTAACTTGAAGGGTTATATTATCATTGGCTACGATCCCAGGAAATTCCTTACGAATATTCAGCATCTCGATCACGTAATCCATTCGTCTCCCTCACTCCTTACCTATCTGTCTTCCCCTAGAAAAAATCATCAAATGAAGAACGCCGGAACCCCTCTTCATTTGATGATTTTCTTATTAGGGAGAGAAAGGCTTTATCAGCCTTTCTCTGCACCTTTTATAGGGATTTAATGTATTTATCTAGTTCATCGCGAGTACTTGGGACTTCGATGTCTCCGTCAACAATCTTCCCTTTGTATTCTTCTACTGCATTCGTGATGTCATCTGTCAGCGCATCTTTGTTTGTACGGGCAATGCTGATCGCATCATCATCCAGACCGTACTCAAGCACTTCTCCTCCAGGGAAGCTGCCTTCCATGGATTGAGTTGCGACGTCCTGAACAGCTACGTCCACACGTTTCACCATTGAAGTAAGGGTTACATTGTAATCACCGATCTGACCTTCATCATACTGGTCCCGGTCAACGCCAATCACCCAGTAATCTTTATCAGGGTTATTTTTCTTAAGGTCTTTTGCCTGGGAAAATACGCCATTCCCGGTCGCTCCGGACGCATGATAAATAACGTCTATGCCTTTAGAATACATGCTTGATGCAATTAACTTTCCTTTATCAGCTGCAGCAAAGCTTTCTGCATACTGAACATCTACGTCAATATCTGGATTTACCGTTTTAACACCAGCAACAAATCCTGCTTCAAATTTGTTAATCAAATCGCCGTCTACCCCGCCGACAAAGCCAATTTTGTTAGATTTTGTTTTCATAGCGGCAACTACACCTGCTAAGAAAGAGCCTTGGTGCTCCTTGAAAGTAATACTTGCAACGTTGTCCCCTTTTGCTACAGAGTCTACGATGCTGAAATGAGTATCAGGGTATTGCTCAGCTACCTTTTCAATGGCTGGCTGAAGTTTATAGCCAATCCCGAAGATCAGGTTGTAATCCTCACGAACTAATCGGTTTAAGTTCGTTGTATAATCAGCGTCACTTTCGGATTGAGAATAGTCGAAACCTTTACCTTTTTCCATGTCATGCTCTTTACCAAACGCTTGAAGGCCTTCCCAAGCCGACTGGTTAAAAGATTTATCGTCTACTCCACCGACGTCCGTAACCATTCCAACAGAGAAATCATCACTAGCTGCTTTTTCTCCATTAGAATCGCCGCTTGCTTCCTTGTTATCGCCTTCCTTATCAGAAGAACCGCAAGCACCTAACACCATGCCAATTGTTAATAAAAGGACAAAAACTAAAAGAAAACGATGTTTTTTCAAAATCAATTACCCCCTAATTTGATAAGTGAAAAGTCCATTCGCCGAAACGGCAGCACATAGTTGTTACCAGCCTCACCTCCCCAAAAATTCGCTCGAAAATGTAAGCCCTTACACCCTTCTTCTTAAAACGTGAAAGCTGAACTTGTCTGCTCTAAAGTAATTGGACGAAAGAAGCATAGGTTCATCTTCATAGGAATAATGCATCTGTCTTAACAAGAGTAATGCTTGATCTGGTTCACTGTTTAATATAGGTGAGATTCGTTCGTGGTATCCGATAGGTACAATGTGAGTAACTGCGTAGCTGATCGATTTGCCTGTGTATTGTTCCAAGATGCCAAACATGGAATCGGCTTCTCTTACCTGCTCTAAAGGAATTAACCCTTGAGGGAGCTTGTCTACACAATAAACGACTGGCTGTCCATCTGCTGTTCGTACCCGTTCTACCTTTGCTAAGTTATGTATCTCTACGGGAGCAAAACGGCTGCGTTCTTCTTCTGTTGGTTCGATTAATTCAGCAGATAAATACTGTGAACCCGGGGTCATACCGGATTTACTAATCATCCCGGTTACACTATCAAGCTCTTCAATTCCTGAAGAAAATACAGGTTTAGGATTTACAAAAGTTCCTACACCATGTCTTCTTGTAACAATACTTTCCTCTTCAAGAATGCGTAAAGCCTCTCGTAAGGTTGCCCTCGACACCCCTAATGATTTGGATAATTGAAATTCAGAAGGCAGCTTTTGTTTTTCCTGATAGATGCCATTTTCAATATCCCGTTTGATCTGTTCGATCACCTGTAAATACAGGTGCCTAGTATCTTGTCTGATCGACATAGGCTTCACACTCCAAGTCTATTATCCTATAAGTAAGAGATCTGACATCTGACGTTCGACACATCACATTCTTGAATAATATAACACTTTTCTTACAATAAATAAATAGAATTGGGACATTTTTATCGTTTTTGCGACTTATTGATATACTATGAATTTTGTAACTTTTCAGGTTTTTAGGAGAAAAAGTAAGACTTTTTCAGGAAAAGTGTACAACCAAAGGCAAAATAAAGCAGCCTTCTCCTTGGAAAAGACTGCACTTCAATTCTATGTTTTTACTTAGGAAGATTGTTCCTCAGATACTTGAGAAACGAGGACATTTCTAGGTTTACTTCCTTCATATGGACCAACAATCCCGTTGTCCTCCATCGCATCAATTAAACGGGCAGCCCGTGTATAACCCACCCTGAATCTGCGCTGGATCATCGAAACACTCGCACTTTGCATTTCAATGACCATTTCGACTGCTTCAGGATAGAGGTCATCGTCTACTTCCTGTTTTACTTCGCTTTCTTCCTCAGGAATCATTTCCTCCTGGTATTGGGCACGCTGCTGTTCTACACAGAAGTTGACCACTCTTTCTACTTCTTCGTCAGAAAGAAATGCCCCTTGGACACGAGTTGGTTTATTGGCTCCCACTGGAGTAAACAGCATATCTCCACGGCCGAGCAGCTTCTCAGCACCGCCGGAGTCCAATATTGTGCGCGAATCGGTTTGAGAAGAGACACTAAACGCAATCCTTGAAGGAATATTGGCTTTAATTACCCCAGTAATTACATCCACAGAAGGACGCTGTGTAGCGATAATGAGATGAATACCAGCAGCACGAGCCATTTGAGCGAGCCGGGTGATGGCATCTTCTACCTCATTGGAAGCCACCATCATCAAATCAGCAAGCTCATCTACGAGCACCACAATGTATGGGAGCTGGGGCTGGGTATCTTCATGTTCCTCGTTGTGTTTTTTAATGTACTCATTATATCCTTCAATATTTCTCGTACCAGAATCAGAAAATAAATCATAACGGCGTTCCATCTCGGAGACCACTTTTTTAAGAGCCCGGGATGCTTTTTTTGGATCAGTCACTACAGGCGCCAGCAAATGCGGAATGCCATTATACACATTAAGCTCTACTTTTTTCGGGTCAATCATCATCATTTTGACTTCGTGAGGCTTGGCTCGCATGAGAATACTCGTAATAATCCCATTGATACAAACACTTTTTCCGCTTCCAGTTGCTCCTGCAACCAGCAGGTGCGGCATCTTGTTGAGCTCAGACATGACCGCTTCCCCTGAAATATCTCTGCCCAGGGCAAAACTTAACTTCGCATCGGGCTTTGCCTTTCCAGTTTCTAAAACTTCGCGCAGCGAAACCATCGAAACCTCCTGGTTAGGCACCTCAATCCCAACCGCAGATTTACCTGGAATCGGTGCTTCAATCCGAATGTCCTTGGCCGCCAGTGCCAATGCAAGGTCATCATTTAAATTAACAATTTTACTAACCTTTACTCCTACATCCGGATACACTTCATATTTCGTTACCGCAGGACCAACGTGGACTTTGGTTACTTTTGCTTTTACCCCGAAACTTTGAAAGGTTTTCTCCAGCTTTCTGACCGTAGCTTGAATATGGGAACGCCCCTGGCTCTGTGGACCCGAAGTCGGTTCGTCCA
The DNA here is from genome assembly GCF_022919095.1 of Halobacillus salinarum. Lineage (NCBI taxonomy): Bacteria > Bacillati > Bacillota > Bacilli > Caryophanales > Bacillaceae > Halobacillus > Halobacillus salinarum. The sequence goes on from NZ_CP095073.1 coordinate 2,667,346, forward strand.
GAAGATCAAAACCGGGAAGCTGGTAATCCTCATTTTCCATTTCTGCTGTCGGCATAGATTTTTCAAGTGCAGCCTCCTCTCCATCCTTCTGATCCTTTGAAGTGGATTCAACTGCTTTTGCCGTCTCAGCTTCTTGTTTATAAGCGTTGTCAGTGAAGTCCTCAATAATTGGTTCTTCCGCTGTCTCCACTGGTTCACCTTCATTTAATTCATAAGTTGTCGTTTTCTCCTCAGGTGTAACGTCAATGCGTTCATTCTGCCTTTTTTCACGCTTTTCCTGAAAACGGCTGACCTGACTGTTCGTAAGTGATTTCAAGAACGATCCAGCCTTCAGCAGTACTTCACCGATCGACCATTCACTTAAAAACAAGGCCCCGATTAAAAACAAGAAAAAGGAGACTATGGCCGTTCCCACCCCTGAAAACAAATAGTAGGTAATCAAGAGGAGAAACGCCCCGCTTAAACCACTGCCAATGCTGTAGAAACTTGCTGTTCCCCGCATCATCCCGGCAAGCCTGTCCCAAGTTAAAGCTACGATGGATCCCTGATCCGCGGCAAGCTCGTCCCCTAATGTTTCTAGATGAGTGAACAGCAGAAGAGCGATAAAAATTAAATAAATGCCAATGAGCCGCTTATGTAAAAAGGCCGGCCACCTTCGTTTGATCATAAGAAACAAACCAACAGCTAAAAAGAAAATGGAGGGCACAAAATACCATACTCCAAAAATCACCTGCCAAATCCTCTCTAACCCACCCGGTATCGCACCAGAGCTTATGACTGAGGCACCGCTGCCAAAGACGGCTAAAAAGAGGAGAAACAGACCGACCAGCTCAAATTTAATCTGCTGTTTCAGACCTGATTGTTTTTTCTTAGATTGTTTTTTCTTCCGTCTAGCCATAAAGACTACACCATCCTTTAAAAGGAAAACAACAGGATGCCGAATGATTCTCTACATAAAATAGAAAATACCATCCGACATCCTGACTTCCAGCATGTTCGCCTATTCTATTATATCACAGAAAAGAGAAATGTTACTATTCCAACCATTGTCCTGGTTGCAGTGAAGGATCCATATAATCTTCAGGATCTGTCGATAACAACTGGATAATCTGCATTTTTCCATTCCCTAAATCCAGACATTTCACAGGTTTATTTTTATGCTGATGATAGACAATTTTTCCACTTCCAGCATCAGGAAAAATATCGTATTCACTGAGCGGGGTATAATGAATCATTGGACCACCTGCTGTTCCTGTGGTCCTTTGTGTGCTTCGATCATCTCATTTAATTTAACCATGGCTTCTTTCACACCGCCTACAGCATCAATCAATCCATAGTCTACCGCATCTTGGCCGACTACATTTGTGCCGATATCCCTCGTCAGGTTTCCTTTAGCAAACATCAACTCTTTAAACTTTTCTTCATCTATGTGGGAATGACGCGTTACAAAATTTACGACTCGATCCTGCATTTTATCCATATACTCAAACGTTTGTGGGACTCCAATCACAAGCCCGGTCAATCGAATTGGATGAATCGTCATCGTTGCTGTTTCTGTAATAAATGAATAATCCGCAGAAACCGCAATTGGAACACCTATCGAGTGCCCGCCGCCTAAAACGATGGATACCGAAGGTTTGGACAGCGACGTAATCATTTCAGAGATGGCGAGCCCCGCCTCAACATCTCCGCCAACCGTATTTAACAGGACAACAAGACCTTCAATTTTTGGATTTTGTTCAATAGCAATCAATTGGGGGAGAAGGTGCTCATATTTTGTTGTCTTATTTTGAGCTGGTAATTGTACATGACCTTCTACTTGGCCAATAACCGGCAGAACATGAATATTGGAATCTGGAGGCTGGGGAACATTTCCCTGGCCTAACTGCTGGATTTTCTCAACGATCCCTGACTTCGATTGATCCTTTTCTTTTTCTTCCTGTGATTCTTTCATGAATGGAGCTCCTTTCATTCTTTTCTTGTAGTATGGATTATGAAGGAGCCAAACATACAAAAAACGGCAAGGAAGTTCCTTGCCGTTTCATTTACGCCAAACCGTTGATGACTTGTTGAATTAATAAACGTTCTTCTGCAGTTAAGGAAACAAGGGGTAAACGAACACCGCCCGTGTCGAGTCCTTTCATCTGCAGCGCTGTTTTTATCGGGGCAGGTGAAGGGGCACAGAACATGGCGTTCGAAGCCGGCAGGAATTTTCTGTGTGCGGCAGAAGCCTCCTTCACTTTTCCTTCATCAAACAATCGCAGCATTTCCTGCATTTGATTTCCCAATACATGTGCACTAACGGAGACTACGCCGTGTGAGCCAACCGCATAAGATGGCAGAGTTAAATTATCGTCTCCGCTGTACAAACTAAAGGAATCATCCGTATTTTCAATAATTTGAGTCATGGCATCGAGACTACCCGTCGCTTCCTTCACGGAAACGATGTTGTCGATTTTTGACAGCTCAATGATTGTTTCAGGAGCAATGGTTATGACGGATCTACCCGGTACATTATATACCATGACCGGCAGATCAGTCGCAGCTGCAGCTGTTTTAAAGTGTTCGTAAAGCCCTCTTTGATTAGGTTTATTATAATATGGGGCTACGAGCATAAGAGCGTCTACTCCTGTAGCTGCTGCTTTTTTAGACAATTCGATGGTTGCCTGGGTATTATTACTTCCTGAGCCTGCAATTACGGGCACCCGGCCATCAACCACCTCAACGACATGCTTCCATAAAGCTATTTTCTCTTCAGATGTTAAGGTCGGTGATTCCCCTGTTGTACCTGCTACTACTAAACCATCTGTGCCGTTATTGAGCAAGTACTCGATTAGGGTGGTGGTCTTTGCTAAATCAAGATTACCATGAATGTCAAAAGGGGTCACCATTGCTGTTAAAACTTTCCCGAAATTCACTCTTTTCTCCCCTTTCAATGCTCCACTGCATTTAATTCAAATATATCGTGCAGGGCATTTACAGCTAACACTAGATCTTCTTCCTTAATCAGCACCCAGATTGTTGTATGCGAGTCTGCGGATTGCAGGATCTGCACTCCTGCATCAGTTAAGGTTTGAACGATTTTGGAAGTTACACCTGGCACACCGGTAATTCCTGCGCCAACGGTGGAAACTTTTGCGCATTTATCTCTTACTTCAGGATCGTAACCAAGCTCCTTCAATATTTCTACAGCTCTAGAGGTGAAAATCGCATCGATAGTATAAACAACCCCACTCGGAGATATGTTGATAAAATCGACGGAAATATTGGCTTCAGCCATTGATTTAAATACTTCAGACTGCAGCTTGCTTGGGTCTTCTTTAGATTGGACCTTAATCTGGGTAATCCCACCCATGTGGGCTATGCCTGTAACCAGGCGATCTGGTACATCCTTTCCTGCTTCCCCTTCAGAAGAAGCAGAAACCAGTGTACCTGGAAGGTCCGAATAAGTGGATCTAACACGAATTGGAACTTTAGCATGCATCGCAATTTCAACGGCTCTAGGGTGAATAACCTTTGCCCCTTGGTAGGCAAGGTTGACGATTTCATTGTACGTGACCGCATCGAGCGCCCTTGCTTTATCCACAAGCCTTGGATCCGCAGTCATGATTCCCTCAACATCCGTAAAAATATCAATAAATTCCGCATTTAAGGAGGCGCCAAGTGCAGCAGCACTTGTATCACTTCCCCCTCTGCCGATTGTAGTTGTATCAAAATCCTCATTACGGCCCTGGAATCCGGCAACAACGACTACGTCGTGTAATTTTAACTCTTTTAAAATCCGGGCAGGCTCCATGCGTAAAATTTTTGCCTTTGTGAAATCCTCATTTGTTAAAAAACCTGCCTGAGCACCAGTTAATGCAGCCGATGAAACGCCTTCACGAAGAAGCTCATGAGACAACACTACAGAAGATATGGTTTCTCCGCAAGCCATGAGCATATCCTGCTCTCGTGAGGATACTTTGCTGTTGGGAAATTCAATAAGGTCAAGCAGAGTGTCAGTAGCATAAGGTTCTCCTTTACGTCCCATGGCCGAAACTGTCACGACTACTTTGTAACCTTCCTCAACTGCTTTTTTAATATGAGAAATGGCCCGGGACCTGCCTTCACTGTCCCGGACTGATGTACCTCCAAATTTTTGAACAAGTAACTTCATGTCTACACCTCAACCTATTAAAGATTATAGCCACTGATTAGCGATCACTCGTTCAGCGATTTGAACGGAATTCCAAGCGGCTCCTTTTAATAGATTATCAGAAACCACCCAAAGATGGAAACCGTATTCATTGTCCAAGTCTTTTCGGATCCGTCCAACAAAGACATCTTTCTTACCTGCTGCATCCAGCGGGGTTGGATACGTTTGTGTTGCAGGATCATCCTGAAGGACAATTCCAGGAGCATGATCCATTAATTTTCTTATTTCTTCTACCGTTACCCCTTTGCGGTCAACTTCAATATATACGCTTTCAGCATGAGAAGTGAAGAAAGGCAGACGGACGCACGTAGCTGCCACCGGTAATTCCTGTGCGTGCAGGATTTTCTTCGTTTCATTGATCATTTTCATTTCTTCAAACGTATATCCGTTATCTTGAAAGACATCGATTTGAGGCAAGGCATTAAAAGCAATTGGATAATGATTTTTTTCGCCTTTTACCGGTAGAATTTCAGCTTCAAGGTTCTCACCGTTTAAAAAGGCTTGTGACTGGTCACGAAGTTCATCAGCTGCTTCATTACCAGCTCCAGATACAGCCTGGTACGTCGAGACGAGCACTCGTTTAAGTCCAAGCTCATTTTTTATAGGCTTAAGAGCAGCTACCATTTGGATGGTAGAGCAATTCGGATTCGCAATGATTCCCTGGTGATTTTTAATATCTTCTTCATTCACCTCAGGAACTACAAGGGGTACGTCTTCTGCCATCCGGTATGCGCTCGTGTTGTCTATGACCACAGCGCCGCGTTTTACGGCTTCTGGTGCAAACTTCTTAGAAACAGAGCCTCCAGCAGAGAACAAGGCGATCTGTACATTTTCAAAGCTCTCTGGCGTCGCTTCCTCCACGGTTAATTCTTCTCCACGAAATGGAACCTTCTTTCCAGCAGACCTGCTGGAAGAAAGCAGCTTCAATTGATTGATAGGAAAATCTCTTTCTTCCAAAGTTTCCAGCATTTTTTGTCCGACTGCGCCGGTTGCACCAACGACAGCGACATTATACGTATGGTTATGACTCATATTAGGATCTCCTTTCTTGGTTAATCGCTATTTACATTAGTTAGTCAGTCAGAGTCACTATTTTGTTATTCTATCATATTTTTTAGCACTTCTGGGAAGAAAATCTCGAATTAGCCGTTGTATCGCTCAATAAGCACAGGCTGAAGCTGTGTTCCTTTTAAAGCTGCCTCGATGGTTTCAGGAATCAACGTCATATCTGCTACCAGGGAATTGGGTTTTTTATACGGATGATCCTGACCAAGTGGGACAAAATAAATGTTCTTTGCAGCCATCAATTTCATAACGTTGACTCCATTTAATCCTAGCGCATCATTCGTCGAAATAGCAACTACAACGGGGCTTCCATTCCTTAATGTCGCTTTTGCTGCCATTAAGACCGGTGAATCCGTCAATGCATTAGCAAACTTGCTGGTAGAATTTCCAGTCATTGGTGCGATTACCATACAATCCAGCGGCCGTTTCGGTCCTAAAGGTTCAGCATCGGGAATGGTCATAATTGGTTCTTCTCCTGTGATTTCTTTTATCGTTTTCAAATGATCTGCCGCATCCCCAAACCTTGTATCTGTGTTTTGAACAGTATAGGAGAGAATCGGAATGACTTTTGCCCCCATTCCCACTAACCGCTTCATAACAGGAAAAACTTCGTGATACGTACAATGAGACCCTGTCAATCCGAAGCCTATTGTCTTACCTTCTAAACTTGTCATGAGCCATCCACCTTTCGATTTACATTTTTTAGTAATTTGCATATCACATCTGCAATGATCCGCCCCGCTGTTTTTGGTGCAACGATTCCTGGCAGCCCCGGAGCAAGGATTGCTTTTACCCCCCGCTTTTCAGCGTAGCGAAAATCGGTCCCTCCCGGTTTTGAAGCAAGGTCTACAATTAAGGCATGGGAAGGTAACTGCTTGATTACTGCAGCTTGAACAACCGGTGCAGGAACGGTATTTAAGAGGATGTCGCATTGACCCATTTCTTCATCTAAGCCGTTCATATCAAGCGGAGTTAACCCCATCTCAAATACTCTTGCTGCACTGGCGGAAGACCTTACTCCCACTGAGACATCCGCTCCTAAATGGGCAAATGCACGGGCTAAACCAATCCCTACCCGTCCTAATCCTAATACGACGACCTTTGATCCGTGGATTGTAAAATCTGTATGCTGGATAACCATCATAATCGTTCCTTCCACAGTAGGAATCGAATTATAAATCGCTACGTCATCCCGATCCATCAAAGGAACGAGTGTTCGTTTTATCTTCTCCACAACTTTTGAAAAGTAGGGGTTTGTTATTCCTGTATAGATTTGACAATGCTTTGGGGTTTTTTTCAGCCAATCTTCCGATAATTGAATCAGGCGATTAGTAAAGACACCATCCACTCTTCCCTGTTCATCTGTCCCTGCTACAGGAAGAATAATTGCATCCAATCTTTCCACTTGACTGCCTTCAAAATCAAGGTCAATGGATTCTGTGAATCCTCCTTTTAATTGGTCAAACCCAGCAAGATAAACCGTGGCATCCCACTCGTTCAATCGCCGGATAATTTCTAATTGCCGGGCATCGCCCCTATTACTGCCACATGATATCCTGTAAGCATGCCGGAAGTCTCCTTTATCCATGATCTAATCTCTTTGTATCCTATGCTGATGCGAACAGTTAGTGATATCGAAATCGCCTAGGAAAAGGGGGTATAGTTGTATATGACATTTCTGTTGGAAACGTACATAAAAAAAAGACCCTGACGTTTGTCAGGATCCAAATTCCCTCATCTTCTTGCTCTTTAATAAAATCGTATCTTCTCCAATTGTCGTGATTTGTTCCCAATCGATCATTACTTCCTTTCTTGATTTGCCGATGCCCATGATGCCATTGTTCATAATAATAAGTGATTTAATCCTGCCTGTCTCCGGTTCAATAACTAAATCCGCTCTCCCCAGAATTCCCAGCTTCTCACCATTTTCCACATCAATCACTTGTTTACTTGCAAGCGTCTTTAACCTCATGAACGATTCCTCCTAACGGTTTTCACTTAAAAGGGTAGGCACTGAACCTATCCGATAATTCTTTTTAAGCTGTTCGATAAGTTCAGGAAGACTGTCTACAGTGACTTGGGTTGGGTGCATAAGGATAGTAGCTCCGTTATGCACTTTTCCTAATACCCTTTGCAAAAGGACTTGTTTCGTCGGCTGTTTCCAATCTATGGTGTCCACCGTCCATAAAATCGTCTCCATTCCAAGTTTGTCCGCTGCAATGACCGTATTCATGGTAAAGCTACCGGACGGAGGAGCGAGCCATTTGACTTTCTTATTAGTAAGCGCATAAAGCACCTCGTTCGCCTTTTCCATGTTTATCTCTGCCTGATTTTCTGACATTTGGGCCATATCTTTATGCAGATATCCATGACTTCCGATTGTATGTCCCTCATCCTCAATCATTTGTACCAATTCTTTATGCTTGCTTGCAAAGGCACCGTCAATAAAAAAAGTAGCTTTTACATGATATTTAGAAAATATTTTTACCATATCCGGAATGTATTCTTCCCCCCATGATACATTGATTAATAAAGCCACCATGTTTTTATCTGGATGGCCTCTGTAGATAGGTGAAGAAGGAAGGTCTTCTAAAGAGATGTCCGGCTTAACACGTTTATAAACGAGCATCTTCTCGTTAAAAACTCCATCTTTTTTCATTTTATTGTAGGATGCCTGAACATCTACAGCGCGTCCTTCGATCCCTGGAGTTTTTTTCCATACTTTATCTATAACCGCATTTTCTGCCGGCTTCTCATATTTCGCTTTGTTAGAAATAATTTCTTCATACAAGTCATCTGTTCCGCTTGTTGTTTGAGTTTGATCGTTCATGGAAATGAATGCAAGGCTTACGCCAAGCAAAAAAAATGATGCAATGCATCCAACGGCCCATATCCTAAAATTAGTCATCAGCATTCACTCCTCATCCAAGTGTATGCTTTTCATTAGCGGACAAGACTCTTTTCAGCCATAAAAAAAAGAGCCTGGCTGGCCAGTTACTCTTTTTCCTGTTTGCTTTCCTGTTGTTTTTTCTCATCAATCAGAACAGCTTTACGGGAAAGATTGATCCTTCCCTGGTTATCAATTTCTTTTACCTTAACTTTAATGAAATCACCAAGGGATACGATATCTTCCACTTTTCCGATGCGCTCTTCAGCCATTTCGGAAATGTGAACAAGCCCTTCTTTGCCTTTAAATAATTCAACAAATGCTCCGAATTTTTCAATTCGTTTCACTTTGCCATTATAAACTTCGCCTACTTCCACTTCACGGACAATGTCTTCAATAATCTTACGGGCCGTTGCGTTCATATCTTCATCTGTTGAAGATATGAAGACTGTACCGTCCTGCTCAATATCAATTTTCACTCCGGTATCTTCAATGATCTGGTTGATCTGCTTACCGCTTGGTCCGATGACATCACGGATTTTTTCCGGATTGATCTTTAAGGTCATGATTTTTGGCGCATAATCAGAAAGCTTAGTCCTCGTCTCAGGAAGGGTCTTCAGCATGGATGCTAAAATCTCCATCCGGCCTTTCTTCGCTTGTTCAAGTGCTTCCTGAAGGATTTCTCTGGACAGTCCTTCGATTTTTATATCCATTTGCAGAGCGGTTACGCCTTTCTCTGTCCCTGCAACTTTAAAGTCCATGTCACCCAGAGCATCTTCCATGCCTTGAATATCTGTTAAAATTGTATAATCGTCCCCAGACTTCACAAGTCCCATCGCAATTCCTGCAACTGGGGATTTAATAGGTACACCTGCATCCATCATCGCAAGGGTACTTGCACAAATACTGGCTTGTGAAGTGGATCCGTTGGATTCAAGTACTTCGGAAACTAAACGGATGGTGTAAGGGAACTCATTTTCACTTGGAACCACTTGTTCAAGCGCCCGTTCTCCAAGAGCACCGTGTCCGATTTCTCTTCTGCCTGGTCCGCGGATAGGTCCCGTCTCACCTACTGAGAATTTCGGGAAATTATAATGGTGCATAAACCGTTTGGATTCTTCCAAATCAAGCCCGTCCAGGATTTGAACATCTCCTAATGCTCCAAGGGTACAAATGCTGAGTGCTTGAGTTTGACCGCGGGTAAACAGTCCTGAACCGTGTGTTCGCGGCAGCAATCCGACCCGGGATGACAATGAACGGATTTCATCTACCTGACGTCCATCTGGCCGCACTTTATCTTTCGTGATCAGCTTGCGCACTTCAGCTTTGACTATATCATCAAGAATGGATTGAACCTGCTCTAGTGTATCCTCATCAGCTTCCATCTCTTCGAAATGTTCTATTGCTGCATGTTTAGCTTGATCGATGGCCTCTTCACGTGCCTTTTTCTCAACAGTTTTAATTGCATCAACAATCGCACTTGTCGCTTCTGCTTCAACTTTTTCCTTGAGGTCCTTGTCCGCTTCTATGAGCTGAACCTCCATTTTCTCGCGGCCCGCAGCAGCAATGACTTCTTCCTGAAAGGCAACAAGCTTCTTAATTTCTTCATGGCCGAACATAATTGCTTCCAGCATGTCCTCTTCAGGAACTTCCTGTGCTCCGGCTTCTACCATATTAATCGCATCCCGGTTTCCTGCCACAGTCAGATCAATGTCACTCTTTTCCTGCTGCTCAACAGTCGGGTTAATAATGAACTCCCCGTCCACTCGTCCCACGATAACTCCGGCAATCGGACCTCCAAAAGGAATATTAGAAATACCTAATGCAATAGATGAACCAAGCATGGCAGCCATTTCGGATGAACAATCCTGGTCAACACTCATCACCGTGCTGATCACTTGCACATCATTTCTAAAACCATCTGGAAACATCGGCCGGATCGGACGATCGATGAGACGTGATGCAAGTACTGCTTTATCACTAGGACGGCCTTCACGTTTAATAAAACCACCCGGGATTTTTCCAACTGCATATAAGCGCTCTTCATAATTCACGGTTAAAGGGAAAAAAGGTAAATCCTTTGGCTCTTTTGAACCTGTAGCCGTTGAAAGTACGGTCGTATCACCATAATGGATTAACGCTGCACCATTTGCCTGTTTAGCTAATTCGCCAATCTCTATAGAGAATGTGCGCCCAGCCACATCAATCGAAAACACTTGTTTTTCTTCTGGCATAAAGAACTAAACTCCTCTCAATTACAATCATAGTCTTAAGGGACTAACATCAGTTTACACCCTTATGTACTTAAACATACAGAAAAAGCGGGAATACTCCCGCTTTTATCCATCCATTAACGACGTAGGCCGAGACTTTTAATTAACTCACGGTAACGCGTAATGTCTTTATTACGAAGGTAGTTCAATAGGTTACGGCGTTTCCCTACCATTTTCAGAAGACCACGGCGTGAATGGTGATCTTGTTTATGAACACGCAGGTGTTCGTTTAAGTTCGTAATCTGTTCAGTAAGTACAGCAATTTGTACTTCTGGAGAACCTGTGTCGCTCTCATGAGTTTTGTACTCATTGATTAATTCGTTTTTGCGTTCTTGTGTGATAGCCATTATAGCTACACCTCCTAAAAAAATTTGTGATTCCCATCCTCCTAGCGGGCGTCGGAGCTTCGTACCGCCAAGAGAAGGTTCCATATTACAGAGTACAAGTTTTGCAGCCAAAATGCAAGCATAACCTTAGGCTTTATGGAAAAAATCCCTTACTTTTTTTTCGTCTTTCTGTAATTGTCTTTTTAACTCTTCAGCCGAAGAAAATTGTCTATTTTCTCTTACATAATAATGAAAATAGACGTCTAGATGTTTTCCGTGTAAGTCTTCGGATATATCAAATAAAACCACTTCCACTTCTGTTTCCGAGTGTTGCTCGTCCGCAGGTTTTCGCCCTACTTCTGCTATTCCTTCGTAATGTTCATGATTATATTCTACGGTTACTGCATAAACACCTGGTTTGGGCAGGTAATAGTCAGGATTAATTTGAATGCCGGCTGCCGGGCATCCTGAAACGCTCCCGTTCACTGCTTTAACCGCATCTCCGCTTAACTTGAACGGTCTTCCTAGAAGCCGGTTTACTTCCACAGCTTCTCCTTTATCCAATAGCTCACGAATTCTAGTAGAACTTATTTTTTCCAACTGATCCTCTACTTTATGGACAGTGGTTTGCGTAAACCTTCCCCTTGCGTGCTCAGGTAAGGATTCCATAGAGCCTTTTCCTTTATGTCCATAACTGAAATCAAATCCCGCTACCACATGGCGTACCGCGAGCTTCACGAAAAAATCATCAACAAACTCCTGAGGAGACATAGACGCAAGTGCTTGATCAAAATGAACGATGAATAGATAATCGATGCCCATCTCGTAAAGCAGCTTCTGCTTGTCTCTCATCGGAGTGATATACCGCGCGTGACGTTTTTCTTTTTTTAAGACGACAGATGGGTGAGGATCAAAAGTCATGACTGCACTTTTCAGTCCCTCTTGATCAGCTTTAGCCTTAGCTGTAAGTATTACTTTTTGATGTCCTTTATGAACCCCATCAAAAAAGCCTGCAGCGGTGACATTTGGTTCTATTGTCTTTGTAGGATGCGGATTGGAAGCAGACAGTAATATCGTTTCCATCAATTTCACCTGCTTTGCTGCAAATTTCTAAAATACCCGGACGGGCTTAATTTTATCAGGTTTGCTGGGATGGGTCTTGTACACAGCTAATACTTCTTCGCCACACCGAACAGTAAATTCCGAATTAGGCATCCCCTGCTCCTTCTCCAATACTCTGCCATTTTTTATTAAAGCTTTTGTTTGTTCATCCACTGTTAAGGAAGGTAAATGAGATAGACCAGTTGAAATAGGAAGCAGAGCTTTTTCGGGTGTTCCTTCATCCACTAGTTTTTGTACATCGGAAAAACGCAAACAAACTTCCTTGGTTATCCCTCCAGTTGCAGTCCTCACAAGGTGGGACATATGAGCAGGATAACCTAAGGCCTTGCCTATATCTACGCAGAGTGTTCGTATGTATGTACCCTTGGAACAGCGGACGTTAAAAGAAAAAACAGCTCTGCCATCTTGAAGTATTGCCCCATCACTCGTCAATTCAATGCCATGAATCTCTACTTCTCTTTCAGGCCGTGGCACTTCTTTTCCTTCTCTGGCATATTCATAGAGTTTTTTCCCATCCACTTTAACAGCCGAATACATGGGCGGAACCTGCTTAATGGTTCCAGTAAACGACGTAAGCACTTCCTTAATCTCCTGATTTGATAACTGGCTGGTCACCGCTTTTTTACAAATGTGCTCACCTGAGGCATCTTCAGTTTCAGTTGCAATTCCAAGCGTAATCTCAGCTTCATAGACCTTTTCGGTGTTGGTAAGAAACGGGACAATCTTCGTCGCTTTGCCGACACAAAGAGGCAGTACCCCTTCTACATCAGGGTCAAGCGTACCGGTATGACCGATTTTCTTTGTTTTAAACATTCCTCTAGCTTTGCTCACGCAGTCATGTGAAGTAAAACCTTTCGGCTTCCACAGAGCCACAATACCATCCATGTTATCAATCCTGTCTTTCTAGAATGGAAACAGATAGAATCCGTGCTTCCAAAGGCACGGATTATCTATTAACTTTCTGTATCATCAAGGTCTTTTAGAATGGTCTCGATGCGATTTCCACGTTCAATTGCTTCATCAAACTCAAACATAATCTCTGGTGTTTTCCGCAATCGAATCCTTTGACCAATTTCCGAGCGGATAAATCCTTTTGCTTTTGCGAGACCGACTAGTGTATCGTGACGTTGTTTTTCATCACCTAATACAGAAATATACACTTTAGCCTGCTGCAAATCCCCTGTTACCTTGACTTCTGTAACAGTTACGAAACCGACACGGGGATCTTTGATTTTTTTACTAATAATGTCGCTCATTTCTTTTTTCATTTGTTCTCCGACACGGTTTGCCCGTAGATCGTTCATATTTCTTCACCTCTTCAAAAAAACCGCACTTATAACCATTCCAGAACTGTCTCGGCTCGCTCCAGTTCTGGAAAGGAATCAATAAAAGCCAATACTTGCTGAATGGTCTGCTCGGCGATGACTTTACTGCTGGCTACAGTTACTATCCCAATGGTTGTCCGCTGCCAGAGATCTTGAAACTCCAGCTCGCTTACAGCAACATTAAATTCATTCTGAATTCTAGTCATCACTCTCTTGATAACAGAGCGCTTCTGTTTCAGCGACTGGGCATCATAAATAAGGCATTCCACTTCAGCACTTAGAATCATGTGCGCTCAATTTCTTTCATTTCATAAGGCTCGATGACGTCCCCGACTTTGATATCGTTGAAGTTCTTAATTGTAATACCACATTCGTAACCTTGAGAAACTTCTTTAACATCATCCTTATAGCGTTTAAGGGCATCAATTTCGCCTTCAAAAATAACCACTCCATCGCGAATGACACGGATTCCTGAGTTACGTGACACCTTTCCGTCTGTTACATAGGAACCGGCAATGGTACCGATCTTTGATACCTTAAAGGTTTCTCTCACTTCAACTTGACCGATGATCTGCTCTTCATACTCAGGATCCAGCATCCCTTTCATAGCAGACTCGATTTCTTCAATTACTTTATAAATGATATTGTGAAGGCGGATTTCTACATCCTCAGATTCAGCAGCTTTTCTCGCATTTCCATCCGGGCGGACATTAAATCCAATAATAATGGCATTGGATGCAGAAGCAAGAGATACATCTGATTCTGTAATGGCGCCTACACCTGTGTGAATAATCTTCACTTTAACACCTTCGACTTCAATTTTCTGTAGAGAGCCTGCTAAAGCTTCTACTGAACCTTGGACGTCAGCTTTTAGGATGAGATTAATTTCCTTAATATCGCCATGTTTGATTTGTTCAAATAGGTCATCTAAGCTCACTTTAGCTGTGGAGCTTCTTTCTGCTTCCAGCTGGGCTTGAGCCCTTGACTCTCCCACAGAACGAGCTTTCTTTTCATCTTCAAATACTAGGAAACGGTCACCTGCTTGAGGAACATTGTTTAAACCTGTGATCTCAACCGGCGTAGACGGACCGGCCGTTTTGACCCTTCTGCCAAGATCGTTCACCATAGCCCGGACTCGCCCGTGAGTGTTACCAACTACTATGGCATCTCCTACGTTTAACGTACCATTTTGAATTAACAGCGTGGCTACAGGTCCGCGTCCTTTATCTAGTTCAGCTTCAATTACAGTACCGTAAGCAGGACGGCCAGGATTTGCTTTCAGTTCTTCCATTTCGGAAACGAGAACGATCATTTCTAGGAGTTCATCGATTCCTTCACCATTTACAGCTGACATTTGAACGAAAATGGTTTCCCCGCCGTACTCTTCAGAAATGAGTTCGTATTCCATCAGTTCCTGCATTACTCGATCAGGGTTGGCGCCTTCTTTATCCATTTTATTAACTGCTACAATAATAGGCACTTCTGCAGCCTTAGCGTGGTTGATTGCTTCTCTGGTTTGAGGCATAACGCCATCATCTGCCGCCACTACAAGGATCGCAATATCCGTTACTTGGGCTCCACGGGAACGCATGCTTGTAAAAGCCGCGTGACCAGGGGTGTCCAGGAACGTAATTTTTTTATCATTTTCTTCAACCTGATAAGCACCGATATGCTGGGTAATGCCCCCGGCTTCTCCTTCTGTAACCTTTGTGTCGCGGATTCGGTCAAGAAGCGTAGTTTTCCCGTGGTCCACGTGTCCCATAATGGTAACGACAGCCGGGCGCTCTTGGAGATCTTCTGGAGCGTCATCAAACGTCATGTTTTCAATGTCTGTTTCATCAACGATGACTTCCTCTTCTACTTCAACATTGAATTCTTCACAGATCAATTCGATGGAATCAGCATCAAGATCCTGATTTTTCGTAGCCATAACGCCAAGAGACATCAGCTTTTTAATGATTTCAGAAGAATCTTTGTTAAGCTTTTCAGCAAGCTCTCCAACTGTCAAACTACCCGAATAAGTAATTTTCTCCGGTGTCTGTTTTGTTTTCTGAGAAGTCTGCTTCTGGTTCGGTCGTTGCTGCTTCTTCGAACCCTGATTATTCTTTTTGTTAGGATTCGGTTTCGTATTTTTCGTTTGTTTTTTCTGGTTGGCTGGTTTTGCAGGTTTCGCTTCTTCTTTAGCTTTCCCTTTCCCAAATCCGTTATCCAGCTTGTTCTTCACACCTGGTTCGATTGTTGACATGTGGTTGGTCACTTCCACATTCATTGATTTTAATTTATCTATAACCTCTTTACTAGTCAGTTCATTCTGTTTCGCATATTCGTAAACTCGCATCTTACTCATTTTGTCACCCCCGAATAGATTCATCGAGCAGCGATTGCAACTTTTTTGCAAATCCGTGATCCAGCACTGCGATCGCGACTCTCCCTTCTTTACCGATGGCATGGGATAAGGTATCCCGCTCTTCCACCATGTAATAAGGTATATGGTAATAGCTGCACTTATCAGTGAGCTTCTTCTTTGTCTGTGTTCCGATGTCACCGGCCAACAAGACGATTTTTGCTTTCTGCTTCTGAATATCACGTACGATAGCTTCTTCTCCTATCGTGCATTGTCCAGCCCGTACAGCTAAACCTAACAAGTTTAAGTGCTTATTCATGGCCAGCAGCCTTCGCACATTCTCTTAATTCTTCATAGATAGTTGGATCAACCTCTGTATTTAAATGACGGTTTAAGATCTGACTTTTTTCTGCTTGATCAATAACATCTATATTCAGTGTTAGATAAGCTCCCCGTCCGTTCTTTTTTCCTGTTTCATCCACAAACACTTCTCCGTCCTTATTACGGACGATTCGTATTAATTGTTTTTTTGGTTTCATTTCCTGTGTGACGACGCATTTTCTTAATGGTTGATTTTTTGAACGGGCCATAACTCCCACTCCTTATTCCTCAAACAGTTCTGGTTCTTCTTCACTCTCGCTGTCTTCAGTTAACATGCCTTGTTCCCGCGCTTCACTTTCACTTTTAATGTCAATCTTCCAGCCAGTAAGCTTAGCAGCGAGTCTCGCATTTTGCCCGCGTTTTCCGATGGCAAGGGACAGTTGATAATCAGGAACGATAACTGTAGTAGCTTTGTTTTCTTCATCTACCAGTACTTCCACGACTTTGGAAGGGCTGAGAGCGTTAGAAACATATTCAATCGGATCTTCTGACCATTGAACGATATCAATCTTTTCACCTTTCAGTTCATTGACTATTGCCTGTACCCGTTGCCCGCGCTGGCCAACGCATGAACCTACTGGATCGACTTCAGGATCTTCGGCATGAACTGAAATTTTTGAGCGGTCTCCAGCTTCTCGAGCGACGGAAATTACTTCCACTGTGCCATCATAAATCTCAGGCACTTCCATTTCAAACAAACGCTTCAGCAAACCTGGATGGGTACGGGAAACATAGATGTGCGGACCTTTGTTGCTGTTCTCTACTTTGGTAACGAATACTTTTAGACGGTCGTGAACTTCATAGGTTTCCGTCGGCATTTGCTCTCCTTCAGGCAGGCGTGCCTCAATTTTACCGAGGTTTACATAGACAAATCTCGGATCTTTTCTCTGGATGATGCCTGTCATAACATCTTCCTCACGATCTACATACTCACCGTAGATAATTCCTCTTTCTGCTTCACGGACTCTTTGGGTCACTACCTGCTTTGCTGCCTGGGCAGCGATTCTTCCAAAGTCCATTGGAGTGACTTCCACTTCAATGACATCATCCAATTCGTAATTTGGATCAATTTCGGCAGCTTCTTCGAGAGAAATTTCCTGCTGTGGATCCATGGACTCTTCAACGATTGTTTTACGAGCAAAAACCTTCATTGTACCCTCGTCTTCATTAATGTCCACTCTTACATTTGTCGCTGAATTGAAATTCTTTTTATAAGCAGAAATCAATGCGGCTTCAAGCGCTTCTAACAACAAATTTTTGTCGATGCCCTTTTCCTTCTCCAAATAATTCATGGCATCAAAAAGTTCACTACTCAACTGTTTTTCCCCCTTAGTTAAACGTGACGGCTAAATTGGCCTTTGCTATTTTTTCAAAAGGCACTTCCAATCTTTTCTTTTTCGTTTTAATACGGATTTCCACTTCGGCTTGCTCCTTCTCAAATGTGAGAAGCGTGCCTTCGAATTCTTTTTCTCCATCAATTGGTTCATAAAGCTTCATGTAAACGTGCTTTCCTACGTGGTTTTCAAAATCCTGCGGTGTTTTCAGCGGCCGTTCTGCACCTGGTGATGACACCTCTAAGAAATAGGGAAAATCAATTGGATCCGTTTCGTCTAACTTTTCACTCAGCTGTTCAGAAACTATTCCGCATTCCTCTATGTCCACACCGCTGGGTTTATCAATAAACACTCGCAGAAACCAGTTTTTTCCTTCTTTTTTGAACTCAATATCGACTAGTTCCAAGTTCATTTGGTCTAAGATCGGTTCTACTAAATCTTCGGTTACTTTTGTTACGTCATTGCTCAAAACAAATCCCTCCTTTTTATAGAGATGCCCTGTTTATTGAAGATGTCTTACGTATGGAATAAAACTTTTTGCTAAAGGATTAAGGCACTGCACAGCAGGCATTATTTATTCTCACGAGAAACCGCTATGAATTAAATCATAGCGGCTTCTCGTCTCAGGCTGTTCAGCCCTTGATCATCCACGTGTCAACTCGAGTAGGAGCGTAAAATATGACGAAAGAGTGGGTCGCCCCACTCTTTCGCTCGTACATATCGCTCTTCTCACCATAAAGAATATATCATAGATATAGTTGTTTTGCAACAAACCTAAAAAAGTGAAAGCTGATTCTCTTCAGGCATTCCTTCGAGACATCCTTGCACATCCAAGTATTCCAGTACCGTTTTAGAAATCTTACTGCGCTCTCTTAAATCCTGTTTAGAGAGAAATTCTCCTTCTTCACGGGCTTTCACTATGTTTAGCGCAGCATTGGTACCCAGCCCGTCCACAGCATTAAATGGCGGGATTAACTGGTCACCGTCTACCAAAAAGTCAGTCGCGCTTGATTCATATAAATCTACACTTCTAAAGCCATACCCTCGTTCACACATCTCGAGGGCAAGCTCAAGCACTGTCATTAAGCTTTTCTCTTTAGGCGAGGCATCCAATCCTTTGCTCTGGATTTCCTCAATTCGCTTGCGGATTGCCTGTGAGCCTTTAACCATCGTTTCAAGCTCAAAGTCTCCCGCTCTTACAGTAAAATAAGCAGCATAAAAATAAATCGGATAATGAACTTTGAAATAGGCAATCCGAACAGCCATTAATACATACGCCGCTGCGTGAGCTTTCGGAAACATGTACTTAATCTTTTTACAAGAATCAATATACCAGTCCGGTACACCATGCTTTTTCATCTCTTCGATCCATTCATCCTGCAGCCCTCTTCCTTTACGGACAAATTCCATAATCTTAAAAGCGAGAGAAGGTTCAAGACCTTTGTGCATCAAGTAAACCATGATATCGTCCCGGCATCCGATAACTTCCGGCAGTGTACAAATGCCATCATTAATCAATTGTTCGGCATTTCCCAGCCATACGTCGGTACCGTGGGAAAGTCCGGAAATAATGACGAGTTCTGCGAAAGTTTTTGGCTTTGTATCCTCGAGCATCTGCCTGACAAAACGTGTACCGAATTCAGGAACTCCTAATGTTCCAGTCTTGCACATTATTTGTTCCGCGGTTACTCCAAGTGCCTCCGGCCCGCTGAATATTTTCATTACTTCAGGATCATCCACTGGGATTTCTTTCTGGTCGATGCCGCTTAAATCCTGCAGCATGCGGATCACGGTCGGATCATCGTGTCCCAGAATATCAAGCTTCAGCAAATTATCGTGAATCGAATGGAAATCAAAATGCGTCGTCCGCCATTCTGATTTGGTATCATCAGCTGGATATTGAATGGGTGAGAAATCATAAATTTCCATATCGTCTGGAACTACAATGATGCCGCCTGGATGCTGTCCGGTCGTTCGTTTGACCCCTGTGCAGCCTTGGACAAGCCTGTCTATCTCAGCGTTTTTGTACTGGAGCTGATGGTCTCCAGCATACCCCTTCACATAACCATAAGCCGTTTTTTCAGCTATCGTACCAATGGTACCTGCTCTGAATACCTTGTCTTCACCAAAAAGAACTTTCGTATAATTGTGGGCGTTCGGCTGGTATTCTCCTGAAAAGTTCAAGTCAATATCCGGAACTTTGTCTCCTTTAAAGCCTAGAAATGTTTCAAAAGGAATATCCTGTCCGTCTTTTTTCAAGTTTGTCCCGCATTCCGGACAAGATTTTTCAGGCAGATCAAACCCGCTCCCAATGGAACCATCCGTAAAGAATTCATGATACTGGCAAGCAGGACATACGTAGTGCGGAGGAAGTGGATTAACTTCCGTAATCTCCGTCATCGTCGCTACGAAGGAAGATCCTACTGAACCACGGGAACCTACCAAATAGCCATCTTCAAGTGATTTAGTTACCAGTTTTTGAGAGATTAGATAAATAACCGCAAACCCATGCCCGATGATGCTTTCAAGTTCTTTATCCAGTCTTTTTTCAACGAGTTCAGGGATGGGATCCCCGTAAATACTTTTAGCTTTGTTGTAGGACATCTCACGAATTTCCTTGTCTGCCCCTTCAATATTAGGGGTGAAAAGTTCTTCTTTAACCGGCGTGACTTCCCCTATTTGGTGAAGAATTTTCTGCGTATTTGTCACGACTACTTCGCGGGCCTTTTCTTCTCCGAGAAAGGAGAGTTCCTCAAGCATTTCATCTGTTGTTTTGAAATGTACTTCTGGAAGTGTTTGACGGTTTAAAGGATTACCATTCTGCGAAGAAATTAAAATCTGCCGGTACATCTTATCATGAGGTTCAAGATAATGGGTGTTCCCCGTTGCCGCCACCGTTTTTCCTAACTTCTCTCCCATCGCAGTGAGTTTCTTCAAAATATCGAAAATTTGTGCCTCATTCTGCACTAAATCTTTCTCCAGTAGATGATAATAATTCCCTGGAGGCTGTATCTCGATATAATCATAAAACTCTGCCACCTTTTCTGCCTCCTCAGCAGATTTCTGCATCATTGTTTCAAACACTTCACCTTTGTCACAGCCAGAGCCAATTAGAATGCCTTCCCGCAATTTAGCAAGCCGGGAGCGGGGAATCCTCGGAACTCTGTAAAAATAGTTAACATGAGACTCTGAAACAAGGCGGTAAATGTTTTTCAATCCAGTATTGTTTACAGCAAGAAGCGTGCAATGAGAGGGACGCGACCTTTGATAAGCCTTTCCTTCTCCCATATAATCATTCAAGTTTTTATGATTGCAGATTCCCTTTTCGAACGCCTTTTTTAAAAGTTTCCAAAGTAGATAGCCTGTCGCCTCAGCATCATAAATAGCCCGGTGATGCTGGGTCAATTCAATATCAAAGTGTTTACAGAGAGTATTCAGACGGTGATTCTTAAGCTCAGGAACTAAAAAGCGGGCAAGTTCAAGCGTATCAATGACCGGATTTTCAGCTTTGCCATAATCAATCCTCTTAAACCCGGCATTTAGAAAACCCATATCGAAGCTTGCATTATGAGCAACCAGGATATCATCCTGTATCCAGGCGTAAAAGTCCTTGAGAACATCTTCTATTTCCGGGGCATCCCTGACCATATCATCCGTAATTCCTGTAAGTTCAATCGTCGTTTCAGAAAGCGGCTCATGAGGATTGGCGAACCGTTCAAACCGATCAATTATCTCTCCGCCTCTCACTTTAACAGCAGCAAGCTCGATAATTTTGTCGTACACAGCTGATAAACCGGTAGTTTCAACGTCAAACACGATATAAGAAGCGTCTTCAAGCTCACGGTCCTGTTCTTCATAAGCAATTGGTACACCGTCATCAACGAGATTGGCTTCGACTCCATAAACGACTTTAATGCCATGTTTCTGACCGGCAGCATAAGCTTCTGGATAAGCCTGTACTACTGCATGATCAGTAATCGCAATGCCTTCGTGGCCCCATTCAGCTGCCTGGCTGACCAATCGGCCGACGGAAACTGGTGCATCCATTTGACTCATTGTCGTATGAGCGTGAAGCTCTACGCGCTTACTGCCTTCTTCTGACTTATCTTCTCTAAGCTTTGGCTTAATTTCGTTAATATCATTAGCCATCATGGTCAACTCATTGGTAAAGTTATCCGTTTGAATACTGCCTCTTGCTTTGATCCACATCCCTTTTTCTACTTGCTTAAACATTTCCGCATGGTCGTCTCCGCGCGAAAACATCTTGATCGAAAAAGAATCCGTATAGTCGGTCGCCTTCACCAAAAGCAAGTGACGTCCTGAGCGTAATTCCTTTACCTCTGCATCGAACACATAACCTTGGATGATTTTGCGGCGTTCTTCTTCTTCAATTGTTTCCATAGGCTCGGCTTCTTCCTGAATTTTATAACCGATTTCAACCGGCCCCTTAGGTTTTGAATCTTCTTTATCTTTGGCCCGCTCTTCCTGCTCCTTGACTGCCTGCTGCACGATGATCTTATCTTCTTTCTGCCGTTCTTCCTGAAATTTCTTCAGTTCCTCCTGCTCCTCTTTTACACGGGTGGCAAGCTGCAGCATTGGAAGTCCGGCATTCGTGCAATACTTTTGAAGCTCTGCTTCCAATTTCTTTTTAATGGCGTGACTTTCTGCGTAATTCCGGCAAGTTAACATAATCTTATTACCGTTAACTTCAGGCTGCTGATCGAATAATAAATCTTTATAGCTCGGAGTCAAGTTCGGAATTGCTTGAATAAATTGGCGCCAATACTCTGCAATATCTTCAGAAGCCATTTCTTTCTTAGCCGAATGAAACGTCCAGTTTACTTCCGCAATCGACTGAAAGGTCTGCATCAGCTTCGCTGAAAACAACTGGTAAACAGATGGTGGCAGAGGCACTGGCAGACTAAAGTGAAAATGCCACTGTTTTTTTTCCTTGAAAACCACCAGCTTATCCATCGTACACTCTTTAAAATGCGGTTCAATCAGCTCTGCAGGAAATTGGATTTGCTCCAGCAGAAAGTGCATTTTTTCCTGATTGCTCACATGCAAGTTAATTCCTCCTCATTCCCTAGAACAATGAAAGATACCCTTGCTCTATTCGTTTAGGCAAGGGTATAAGTTCGTTTTGCAGATCCAATCAATGTTTATACCAAGTTTTCACCTGTTCAATCACTTGGCTCGCTTCTATTTCCTGCTGTTCCCCTGATACTCGTTCCTTCAGTTCCACAATACCATCCGCTGCACGCTTTCCAACAGTAATTCGCAATGGAATTCCGATAAGGTCGCTGTCTGCAAACTTAACGCCAGCCCGCTCTTTACGGTCGTCATACAACACTTCTATCCCCGCTTCCTCAAGCTGTGCGTTGAGTTTGTCTGCAAGGTCAGCCTGCTCAGCTTTCTTCGGATTCATAGACAGGAGATGGACTTGAAAAGGAGCAATATTAGCCGGCCACGTGATTCCCCGGTCATCATGATTTTGTTCCACAAGAGCTGCCAGCGTTCGAGAAACTCCGATTCCGTAGCTTCCCATTACCATCGTCTGGGCTTTGCCCTGGTCATCTAAAAATTGAGCATTCATGTGTTCGGCGTAAAAAGTACCGAGTTTAAACACATGGCCCACTTCAATTCCTCTTGCAAACTTTATCGTTCCCTGACCATCTGGGGACGGGTCACCTTCTTCGATAAATCGCAGATCCGCATATTGAGAAGGCTGGAAATCTATTCCTGGGGTAACGTTCCTAAGATGGAACCCATCCTCATTTGCCCCGCAGGAAACATTTTGTAATGCTTCAACGGCAAAGTCAGCGACGACCTCAACCTCTTCCGAAACTCCGACCGGGCCGAGAGATCCAAAGCCAGTCCCCATCAGCCGCTTTGTATCGGCTTCCGAAGCAAGTTCAACTATCCCCGCAGAATAAAGATTTTTTAATTTTACATCGTTAACCTCGTGATCCCCGCGGGTGACAGCCATCACAAATCGCTCGTCTACTTTAAACATGATTGCTTTCAGACCTTCTTTAAGCTCATGTCCGAGAAAATCCGCAACGTCCTTCATTGTTCTCTGCTCAGGCGTTTCAACCTTACTCATTTCTTTAGGCTCGTCCCCTGATTTCTTATATTCTCTAATAACTGGAGCCATTTCAATATTTGCAGCGTACTGGGAAGTATCTGAATAAGCAATGACATCTTCTCCTACTTCGGAAAGAACCATGAACTCGTGAGTATCCTTTCCTCCCATTGCACCAGAATCAGCTATGACGGCACGGAAATTCAAGCCTAAACGAGTAAAGATATTCGTGTAAGCCTGAAACATCTTATCATAGGACTTATCCAGACTTTCAAAAGAATCATCAAAGGAATACGCATCCTTCATTAAAAACTCCCGCCCACGGAGTAATCCAAAGCGGGGTCTTGCTTCATCCCTGAATTTATTTTGGATTTGAAAAACGAGCAGAGGAAGTCGTTTATAACTTTTTATTTCGTCACGCACAATACTTGTAATAACTTCTTCATGTGTCGCCCCTAAGGCAAACTCACGATTGTTTCGATCATCAATCCGCATCAGCTCTGAGCCAAAGGTGCTCCAGCGGCTGGATTCTTTCCATAGCTCTGAGGGCTGCAGGGCAGGCATCATCATTTCATGAGCACCGATCTTTTCCATCTCTTCTCTAACGACATCTTCCACTTTGCGAAGAATTCTTTTTCCAATTGGCAGGAAGCTGTATATCCCTGAAGCAATCTGACGTATGTAACCTGCACGAACAAGCAGCTGGTGACTTTTTATTTCAGCGTCTGCAGGAGTTTCTTTTAAAGTAGGAAGCAACATTTCACTCTGTTTCATTTCCAACCACCTCAATTCCAATAGTATAAAAAACAAGCTGGAAGCCTTAGACGAGCTGTTGTCTCTATGGCTTCCAGCTCTTAGTTTCGTTACAGAAATAATCGTTGAATGTCATTCCAGGTAACCACGAGCATTAACAGCATGAGGAGTGCAAACCCGATGAAATGGACGATTCCTTCCTTCTGAGGATCAATCGGTTTTCCTCTTACCCCTTCAATTGCAACGAACAGAAGTCTTCCTCCATCAAGCGCAGGAAGCGGAAGCATGTTGACAATTCCAAGGTTTATCGATAAGATCGCGGTCCACATCATAAAGTTTGTAAAGCCTGTCTGAACGACTTTGTCCGTTGCATCGTAGATCCCTACTGGTCCCGAAAGCATATCCAAAGAGAATTGACCGGTAACCAATTTGCCTAAGTTCGTGAGAATCAGCTTCGTCCAATCATAGGATTGGGTAAAACCAAAAGTGATTTTCTTGGCAAAGGAATCTTCAAAGGCTCGGGCCACACCTACCTGTCCGATTTGCTGTTCACTTTCATTTACAGCAGCCGGGGTGACCTCTACGTTCTGTGTCTCTCCATTTCTATCTATGGATAACGTAATCTCTTCTTCCGGATGTTCTCTTACGATTTTCGTAAATTCTTCCCAAGTATCCACCGACTGTCCATCAATGGCTACAACCCGGTCTCCCTCGTGCAGACCAGCCTGCTCTGCCGGAGTGTCCGGCTGGATTTCGCCCAATACCGCCTTGTCCATCGGAACACCTTGAATGAACCCTAATATCATAAACAACACAATAGCTAGTACAAAATTCATCAAAGGGCCGGCAAACAGCTGCATTGCGCGCTGGGGAACCGATTTAGAAGCAAATTGACGATTGTAAGGAGCAATTTGGGTTTCTTTTTCATCCATGACAAACATAGCTTTTGGATCGACTTCAAAACGTAGCTTCTCATCTTCATCAATCTCATAGCCTTCGATCACCAGCTGATGATCAAGATCTGAACGTTCCACCTCGATGACACGAGCATGAGGATGCTTTGACTTGTTGTTCACAATGATCCGGTTTATTTTACCTTCCTCATTGAATTCAAGTCCAATATGGTGTCCTGGTTTAAGTTCAATAATTTCTGGATCCTCTCCAGCTACACGAACATATCCGCCAATCGGAAGAAGCCGAATGGTGTATAACGTTTCATTTCTTGTGAATGCAAAAATCTTTGGACCGAACCCGATAGCAAATTCACGAGCAAGCATTCCTGCTCGTTTGGCAAATATGAGATGCCCCCACTCATGAACAAACACCAAGAGGCCGAACATGAGTATAAATGCAATCACTGTAGTCAAATGAAGCACCTTCCTTTTAATTTAAGTGGAAACGGACCCGCTTTCTAGTTTCCTCGTCTATAGACAATATGGTGGACAAATCAGGGTTATGAATCCGCGTATGCTCAGCAAGCGCTTCTTCTATATGCCTCTCAATGTCCAGAAAAGAAATTTTTCCTTCAAGAAACAATTGTACAGCTTCCTCGTTGGCAGCATTTAAGACAGTAGGCATTGAACCGCCTTGCCTTCCTGCCTCGAAGGCCATACGCAAGCAGGGGAAACGTTCCATATCCATTTTTTCAAAATGCAGTGTCGCGATTTCTTCCAGGTTGAGATGTCTGGCAGCAGGGACTTCACTTCTCTCCGGAAATGTGAGCGCATATTGAATAGGAACTTTCATATCAGGGGTTCCCAGTTGAGCGATGACACTGCTGTCCACATATTCTACCATAGAATGAATGACACTTTCTCTATGAAGAATAACATGAATCTGGTCATATGGCACATTAAAAAGCCAGTGAGCTTCAATGACCTCGAGCCCTTTATTCATCATAGTTGCTGAATCTACTGTTATTTTTGCCCCCATGCTCCAATTCGGGTGGTTCAGAGCATCCTCCACTGTCACTCCTTCAAGCTCCTCACGCGTTTTATCTCTGAAGCTTCCACCCGATGCGGTGATAATTAATTTATTTATATCACGACTGTTCTCTCCATTCAGTGATTGGTAAATCGCTGAATGCTCACTATCTACAGGGAGAAGTTCTACACCATGCTCCTTTGCAGCATCCATCACAAGATGGCCTGCTGTTACAAGCGTTTCTTTATTGGCGATGGCCACTTGTTTTTTCGCCTCGATTGCTTTTAAAGTAGCCGGAAGTCCGACACTGCCTAATATGGCATTAACGACCACATCCACTTCGTCGGCTACGCTCGCTTCAATCAGACCGCCACTTCCTGATAAAACCACGGTTTCACTAACTTCTTTTGTTACTAGTTCCTTGGTTTCTTCATCCTGGACGACGATCAGCTTTGGCCTGAATTCCTTAATTAAGGGCATGGCTTTATGAACATTTTTGCCAAAAGCGAGTGCGTGAATACTAAATTTTTCGGGATGGGCTCTGATGACTTCCAGGGTTTGGATACCTATCGACCCTGTAGCGCCGAGTAGTGAAATTTTTTTCATACGGATGCCCCTCTCTATTAAATCGAGATAAAGTTAATCAAATGCAGTATAGGTAATATAAAAATTAAACTGTCAAACCGATCCAGCACTCCCCCATGGCCGGGGAGGATTTTTCCCGAGTCCTTGACTGCATAGTGCCTTTTGAAAGCAGATTCGACCAAATCCCCAATCTGTCCAGTAATGGAAATAAGGATAGTGACGAGCAGCACAATCAGCAGGGAATGATTGAGCGGTACGACCATTTGAAAAATTACCGCGACCACACAAGCGAGCACAATCCCCCCGACCGCTCCTTCGATTGTCTTTTTAGGACTGATCTGCGGCCAGAGTTTTTTCCTGCCAAAGGCTCTGCCAAACAGATAGGCCCCGTGTCTGTTGCCCAAACTACAAACAGGGCATAAAAAATAAACTCAAGACCGGCTTCTCTCGTTTCTATTAAATAATTAAATCCCATGCCGATGTAAATTGCAGAGAGCAGCAAAAAACCTGCGTCATCAAAAGTAAAACGGTTTTTAACCAATACTGTATAACTTAGTAATAAGAGGACAGCCAGCAATGTAATTTCAGACTTTGTCACATAATCTCCAAATTGAAAATCGTGAATGAGTTTTTCTGGAAACATCAACGCCCACATTAATAGTAGAGTCATTGCTGAAGGAACGGAATAGCGGGCAATTTTTTTCATGCGAATAAGCTCAAGTATGGCTATACTTGCAATAATATAAACGAATAAATAGAACGGGTTTTTCCCGAGTACTACGATGGATAAGAATATAACTCCCGCAATAACCGCGGTGATCGTACGTTGCTTCATAAAAATCAATCACACCTTACACTCCGCCATAACGACGTTTACGATTTTGATAATCAAACAGCGCTTTCTCAAATAGGCTTTCATCAAAATCCGGCCAATATACTTCAGTAAACCAAAATTCCGCATAAGCCAGCTGCCATAATAGAAAATTGCTTAAACGCTGCTCTCCACTAGTTCGAATTAACAAATCCGGTTCTAAAAGCTCTGATGTATATAAATGTCTGGAAAAAAGCTTCTCATCAATATCAGAGACCCGAATGTCACCCTGTTCAACTTCTGCTGCAATTTGCTTGACTGCATTGACCATCTCAAACCGGCTGCCATAATTCAAGGCAAAGTTTAATATTAACCCATCATTGTCCTTTGTCTTGGACATAGCTTCCTTAACCGCCTTTTGTGTGTGGGGCGGAAGAACCGTGAAATCACCTATCGTCTGAACCTGGACATTACGTTCAATGAGTTCAGGCAAATATGTATTTAAAAACTCCACCGGCAGCTTCATTAGAAAGTCGACTTCTTTTTTCGGACGCTTCCAATTTTCCGTTGAGAAAGCATATAGAGTTAAAACCTTTACACCTAGATCTGAGGCGTGCCTGACGATTTTTTTTACAACACCCATGCCTTCTTTGTGACCGGCAATTCTCGGCATTCCTCTATTTTTCGCCCAGCGGCCGTTTCCATCCATAATTATCGCCACATGTTTTGGGAGGTGATTATGATCTAGACCTAGAGGTTTAGTAGTTTGCTGCTTTTTATTTTTAGTAAACGGAAACTTGATTGGCATTCATAATCCTCCAGTCCGATTATTCCATCTTTATATTATATACTATTATCCTACAACATGCCTCCATTCACATAAAGGCATACGAAAAAAAAGCGGGAATAGCGCAATAATAAAAGCCGCACTGCCAAACAGCTACAGTGCGGCTTTTATTCACTAAAGACTTATGACTTGGCAAGAAAGAATTTAGACTTCCATGATCTCTTCTTCTTTCGTTTTGGCGTACTGGTCGACTTTTTTCACGTGGTCGTCGGTGACTTTCTGCACGTCATCCTGATAGGAACGCAGATCATCTTCCGTAAGATCTCCATCTTTTTCGAGCTTTTTAAGTCGATCATTAGCGTCCCGGCGGATGTTACGGATCTGCACCTTGGCTTCCTCTGTATACTTACCGACTACTTTTGCAAGATCTTTACGACGTTCTTCTGTAAGTGCTGGAATATTAATTCTTACGATATTGCCATCACTTGACGGTGAAAGCCCGAGATCCGCTTTTTGAATGGCTTTTTCCACTTCAGCAATTGCTGACTTATCATATGGAGTAATGACAAGCAGACGAGGTTCAGGTGCTGACACTTGGGCAAGCTGTTTAAGTGGTGTAGCTGCTCCATAGTAATCTACATAAACATTATCAAGGATGGAAGGATTTGCTCTTCCGGCACGCACAGTTGCAAGCTGACGGGAAAACGCCTGTACAGCTTGTTCCATCTGTTGTTTTGCTTCATTAATCACGGCTTCTGACATGATTATTTCCCCCTAACAATCGTTCCAATATTTTCGCCCATTACGGCTTTCTTAATGTTACCTTCTTCTGTTATAGAGAATACCAATAAATCGATATCATTGTCCATACACAAAGAAGAAGCAGTAGAATCCATTACGCCTAATCCTTCATTCAGCACTTCCAAGTAAGAGAGCTGCTCGTACTTTTTAGCGTTATTATTTATTTTTGGATCAGCAGTATATACGCCATCGACGTTGTTTTTAGCCATTAGAATAACATCCGCTTCAATCTCAGCGGCACGAAGCGCAGCAGTCGTATCAGTGGAGAAGTAAGGATTTCCTGTACCTGCTGCAAAGATGACCACCCGTTTCTTCTCTAAATGGCGGATCGCTTTTCTGCGGATGTAAGGTTCAGCCACTTGTCTCATTTCTATAGACGTTTGAACTCGAGTTGGAATTCCCATGTTTTCTAAACTGTCCTGGAGGGCAAGGGAATTCATGACCGTAGCCAGCATCCCCATATAATCAGCATTTGCTCGATCCATTCCCATTTCACTTCCAACTTTTCCCCGCCAAATATTGCCGCCTCCAACTACGACAGCAACTTCCACACCAAGTTCAGCCACTTCTTTTACTTGGCGTGATACAGACTGGATAATGCTGGGCTCTATTCCGAAACCAGCTTTACCGCTAAGGGCTTCCCCACTAAGTTTAAGTACGATACGACGATAGCGAGCTGTAGTCATAGTTACCTCCATTTATCATTGCTTGTCTTTTTTTGTTTTTTGTGCTACTAGTTATCTTTGTATCCTATGTAGCATGTTTGAAAATAGGGAACACTACGTGTCCCCTACATTTCACAATCATTATTTTTTGATTTGGCTCATTACTTCATCGGCAAAGTTTTCTTCGCGTTTTTCCATTCCTTCGCCCACTTCAAAACGAGCAAAACTGGACACGCTGCCACCTGCAGAAGCGACAAACTGCTTCACTTTTTGGTCCGGGTCTTTTACGAAAGCCTGTTCAAGAAGGCAAATTTCCTGGAAGAACTTATTTAAACGGCCTTCTACCATTTTTTCCACAATATTTTCAGGCTTTCCTTCATTTAAAGCCTGAGTTTTAAGAACTTCACGTTCACTGTTGATTTCTTCTTCAGGAATTTCATCACGAGACACATAACGAGGGTTAACAGCTGCTACATGCATCGCTACGTCCTTCGCAGCCTGCTCGTCAGTTGAACCTTCAAGGACTGTAAGTACTCCAATTTTACCACCCATGTGCAGGTAAGCCCCAAAAGCATCACTATCTGTTTTTTCTTTAATAACAAAACGGCGGAGAGAAATCTTCTCACCAATTTTAGCTACGACATCAGTGATGTAGCTGTTGATCGTATCGCCTTCACCATGAAGCTTTTGATCTAGAGCTTCCTCTAGAGTGGCTGGTTTTTGGTTTACGAGATGCTTGCCCAATTCTTGCAGCAGTGTTTTGAACTGATCATTTTTTGTTACAAAGTCCGTTTCGCAGTTCACTTCCATAAGAACAGCGGTGTTGCCGGAAACTTCAATATGAGCAGATCCTTCAGCAGCAATGCGGTCTGCTTTCTTTTGAGCTTTGGAAATTCCTTTTTCACGGAGCCAGTCCATTGCTTTTTCCATATCTCCATCGTTTTCAGTCAGGGCTTTTTTGCAATCCATCATACCTGCACCTGTTTTTTCACGAAGTTCTTTAACCATCTTAGCATTTACAGCCATTGTTATGCCTCCTTAATAAATATACCTTTATTGCTTTAAAAAAGGTGATAAAAGGTCTTCCCCCTTATCACCTTCTGAAACTATCCTTACTCTTGAGCAGTTTCTACTTCTTCAAGTTCTTCTGCTTCTTCAGTAACTTCAGTTTCTTCGCCCTGCTTCGCTTCCAGTACGGCATCTGCCATTTTGGAAGTAAGCAATTTCACGGCGCGAATCGCGTCATCGTTTGCCGGGATGACATAATCGATTTCATCCGGATCACAGTTTGTATCTACAATACCGATTACCGGGATATTTAGTTTATGAGCTTCTGCGATTGCAATACGCTCTTTACGAGGATCAATGACAAACATTGCATCCGGAAGGCTGTTCATTTCTTTAATTCCACCAAGGAATTTCACAAGGCGGTCTTTTTCTTTAAGCATATCTACGACTTCTTTTTTCGGAAGCACATCAAATGTACCGTCCTCTTCCATACGCTCAATATCTTTTAAACGGTTGATACGGCGGCGGATGGTTTGGAAGTTCGTTAGTGTTCCACCTAACCAGCGCTGGTTAATATAGAACATGCCGCAGCGGTTTGCTTCGTCACGGACTGTGTCCTGCGCTTGTTTTTTCGTTCCAACGAATAGGATGTTGCCACCATCAGCAGCAATCTCTCTTACATAGTTGTAAGCTTCATCAACCTTTTTCACCGTTTTTTGCAGGTCGATGATATAAATTCCGTTACGCTCTGTGAAGATGTACTTTTTCATCTTCGGATTCCAGCGACGGGTTTGGTGTCCAAAATGAACACCAGCTTCTAAAAGCTGTTTCATAGAAATAACAGACATTATTTTTCCTCCTGTTTTGGTTTATTAGTATCCTCCGCCTCATTCATCTTTCTTGAAAAACTCCCTGAATAGAGAGCAACCTTTTCAAGAAATCCAAAGGCGTGTGTATTGACACCGACAGTAAATATACCATATCAAAGCCGCTCATTCAAGTGATTCTGCTAATTTTCCTGTTGAAATTTGATAAGTAGATCAATCTCTGTTTTTCCTTTATTTAATTTCCTTGCGATCTCCTCGTTGTTGAGTCCCTGCTCTTTCAATTGGTACACTTTTGAATGCAGGGAAGGCTGATAAGCAGATTCTTCTTCTTTAGGTGCTGGAGGCTGGTAACTTTGAACCTGGCCGGCCTCATGTGAATAAGTCTGTTCTTTCTTCTGTATTTCCTTCTTTTTGTTTACATTCTCTCTTTCTACATCATTACCGGAAGAAGCTAGCCTATCACTCAACCGCTTGTTTTCTTCCTTTATTTCGAGCAGATAAGAACTGAACAGTTCTTCTATTTCACGAGCTGTCTGTTTTTGTTTCTGCTCAAGCTCTTCTGTTTTTTTTATTCTAGCCATTAGAGTCATAACAGCTAAAATTAATATTCCATCGATAATAAAATTGAGAATAATTAAGAATAACGTCATGAAAGCTCCCCTCTTATAGAACCCATCTTTATTCTTCCTTTGGTTTGATTACAATTTCACTGTCTAAAATCGTAGCACACACATTTTTATGAGGAGATAAAAGTTTGTATTGATATTTTCCAAAACCCAAATGGACATGTGGATACATCGTTCCATTTACCTGTACCTTAGCATTGGTCAAATCACTTATCGAAGCATTTAACTCGCTTAATAATTCTAAACAATGGCTGATCTCTGCTTCTACCACTTCTAAAGAATTTCTTTGCCTGAGCATCGTAATTCTGTCTTTCACTGTCAACCCTTGCGTTTCTTGTTTCTCACGCAGCACTTCTGCTAATTTGTGAAGTTTCTTTTCTTCTTCTCTTTTTTTCTTTAACTGCTTAGCCGTGTCCTGCTGTTTTTCAGCTACTTTTCTATTTAATCCAATTGATATTTCTGTTTTAGTGCTCATTCTGTTTCCTATATCTTTCGCTTCCACTAATGCCCCTGCGGATAAAGAGCCGCCGATAATATTGCCGTGCTGACAATAGATACTTCCCTTAGCGACACATTCGCTATGAAGAATGGAATGCGCAGCAAAAATGCTCCCGCCTGCTTCTACACTTGCCTGGTTAATATATCCAACCCGGACATCCTGGCCAGCTTCAATCCTCGCTTTTCCCAACCCTGCAATTCCTTCTGCCACATGAATAGAACCACCTGCACAAATCGTTGCTCCTTCTACCATCCCATAAACCTGAACGTCACCTTCCGCCTTCACTTGATAGCCGGAAGGCACATTTCCCTTAATAACAACAGAGCCGACAAAATCAAGGTTTCCAGTTTTTAAATCCAGATCTCCAGCAACTTCAAACAGCGGCTGGACGTTAAGAGCCCTGTCTTCATAGCTCAGCTTTCCGTTGATCGTGGAATAAAAACTCGCTTCGGCCCCTTTGTAATCTGTATTTTTTCCTGCCTTGATGACTGGAGCTTTACCTGGCTTGGCCGGTAATACTTCACCGAGCACATTTTTGCCGGGAGTCCCTTTTGTAGGAGGTTCTATCACCGCAATCCGCTCACCCTCTTTAACGGATGGGATCTGAATGATGTCTCTGAAGCTCACTTTTTCATGTTCTTCAATTTCCATAGAAAAAGTATGATCAAAAATCACTTTGCCATTTTTTCCATGTTTCGCTTCCCTGCCGATGGCTATGACAAGCGGAAAATCCACTGAGTGGATGTTCTCTGACAGCAGACGTACAGCCTCTTCATCCACACCGAACAAAACATGGTTTTCCTCAAGTATTCCCATAATTTCATCCACCGACACTTCTTCCAGATGAAAGTCAGAATCATGATATAAATAGGCTTCCAATCTGT
Source organism: Halobacillus salinarum (assembly GCF_022919095.1). Classification (NCBI taxonomy): domain Bacteria; kingdom Bacillati; phylum Bacillota; class Bacilli; order Caryophanales; family Bacillaceae; genus Halobacillus; species Halobacillus salinarum. The sequence goes on from NZ_CP095073.1 coordinate 2,700,852, forward strand.
CATTGGAAACAGACAGTCTCAATCCTTCCAATTGTTTCTGCACGTGTATCCAACCTCCTGATGCTAAGCTTTTTGCAAACTCAGGGCATTTCTAAGCTTAAAAATGGCCTTGGCGTGAATCTGAGATATTCTCGAAGTCGTTAAGCTCATCACCTGGCCGATTTCGGTTAAGGTTAATTCTTCATTATAAAATAAACTGATGACGGTTTGCTCTTTTTCGTTGAGTGTTTTGATTTGCAAGGCTAGCTCATCATAATTTTCCTGCTTAATCATGTTGTCCTGAGGAGAGGACGCGGATTGATCCGGGATGGAATAACCGATTCCTTCTTTATGTTCGTCTCCGCCGTCTCTAGGCTTTTCCTCGATCGATAAAACATTGGCAAACAAAGAATCTTTCACTATTTCTTCCACTTCCTCCACCGGCATGTGCAGCTGCTCGGCAATTTCTTCAGATGTTGCTGCTCTATGCTGGTTTTGTTCAATAGCTTCCGCTGCTTGCTCAATTTTCTTAGCCTTATCTCTGACAGATCTAGGCAGCCAGTCTTCTTTTCTTAAGCCATCAATAATAGAGCCTCTGATTCTAAAAGAAGCGTACGTATCAAACTTCAAGTCTCTGGAAGGGTCAAATTTTTTTAACGCATCGTAAAGCCCGAATAATCCTAAACTATGCACATCATCTTTACTGACATTTTTCGGTAAGTGAGCAGAGATGCGCTGTACATGGTAATTAACTAAATAGAGGTAGCATTGTACCAGTTCATTGGCTGCATCTGGGTGCTGCTCTTTTTTCCAGAGCTCCCACAATTGTTGTTCTTGAGGAGTAAAAGAGTTCGCCATAGTCATCCCCCTCGGCTGAAGTATTTCCCAAAGCTTCCTGCACGTCCAAAAACATTTAGATTTCAGTTTGTCCTTTGTTTACCGTCCGCACCTTAAGCATGCCGGTTTCAGAATCAAATTGTATCGTTCTTCCGCTTCTTCCCCCGACATCTTCACTTACAACAGGGATACTGAGACTGTTCAGCTTTTTCCGGACAGCCTCAATATTTCTCGGTCCAATTCTCATCAATTCATTTTCTGTGTGAAATTGAAACATCTGTGCTCCCCCAGCGAGCTTAGCTTTCAAACGGTACCTTCTGCCACCTGCCGTTTCTATAGCCCTAACGAGATCCTCGACTGCTGTATCTGCAAACTTAGCGCGATTGATATTCAAATGTCTCGAAGTACTGGAGTCAGGCAGCATGATATGGGCCATGCCGGCAATTTTTTGGATGCCGTCAAACAGAACGATTCCAACACAAGAGCCGAGCCCGGAAGTTTTTAATACATGAGGGCTCTTGATCACCTTGGCATCCGCTATTCCTACCTTAATGATTTGGACTACATCAGTCATCATCCGCCACTCCTAATGCTTTAAACAAAGTTCTGTATGAATCAGGATGTGGAAACAGAAAAAAATGCCCCTTAATTCTTTCTTCAGACTGGTTATCCTCTTCCCCTAAAGCCGTTTCAATTACGATTGCCTGATCGCTTACGTGCGACAGCTCAAGCAATCCGTAACTTAATATCGCTCCAGCCATATCCATGGCAAGGGAGGGCACTGATAGATACAAATCAAGGTTGGTAAAATCACTCAATGCAGATATGTATGAACCAGAAAGAATATTTCCTAGTTCCTGCAGAGCAGAGACTGCAAATTCCTCGGTTATGATTGTGTCAAGGCTCCCCTGCTCTAATCCAGTTACTTGCTGAACAAATCGTTCTGCCTCCACTGGCGGCAGAATAAAAAAGATGTCTCCGGGTACATCTCCACTGATTTTCAAAGCAATACTGACAACAGGTTCTTCTGCTCCACCGGCTAAATCCATCACTTCGTCAAAAGTAACTACATTTACTGCGGGGATGTGCATATCGATTTTTCGATTTAACAAATTTGAAAGTGAGGTGGCTGCATGACCGGCACCAATGTTTCCGACTTCTTTGAGAACATCCAAATGAAGGGTAGAAAATTGCTCACTGAAGCTCATGACATCAACCTTCAATCTCCATTAACTTCTGTACTTCCTTTTGATTTAACACCATTTCCAGGTCCAGTAAAATCAATAGACGCCTCTCTAATTTTGCTACGCCGCGGATGTATTCGACTTCTACTGTCCCGACTACCTCCGGAGGCGGCTCAATATCATCTTCTTTCAAGTCAAGAACGTCATTTGCACTATCCACAATCAGTCCGACATCCATATCCGCAATCGAACTGACAATAATTCTTGTTTGTTCATCATGCTCAGACGCTTCCAGGTTAAACCTTTTTCTTAAGTCAATGATCGGTGTTACAACTCCCCGCAGGTTGATGACTCCCTCAACAAACTCCGCTGTCTTAGGGACACGGGTAATAGGTAACAGCCGCTCAATGGAACCAACGTTTTCCACAGGAATGGCATATTCCTCGTCTTTTAATTGAAAAACGATTACCTTTGTTTGCTTTACCGCTTCTTCAGTCATTCCAATCCCTCCAGTTCGTTATTTAATCAAGGCATTACTATCAACAATGAGTGCTACCTGACCGTCCCCTAAAATCGTTGCACCCGATATAGCAAATACCCCTGATAAATAGTTGCCAAGCGTCTTTAAAACAACTTCCTGCTGCCCGATAAATGAATCTACGACTAAAGCAGCCATCTTATCGCCTTTTCTTACGAGAACGATCGAATAGAACTCGTTTTGTTCACGAGTTTCAGGAACTGTAAATAAATCTTTTAAAAATACAAGCGGAACCACTTTGCCTCGAAAATCAATGACCTTTTTGTTATGAGCGTGGAAGATATCTTCCCGCTTAACAATTGCGGTTTCAATAATAGACGATAATGGAATAGCATATTTCTCATCCTGAACCTCAACGAGCATGACGGAGATGATTGAAAGTGTGAGTGGAAGCTGGATTGAAAAGGTACTCCCGCGATCGACTTCTGACGTTATAGAAATGTTTCCGCCAAGTGATTCGATCGTATTTTTAACAACATCCAGGCCGACTCCACGCCCTGAAATATCAGAGATCTGGTCGGCAGTAGAAAAACCGCTTTCCATAATCAATTCAAATACTTGGTTGTCAGGCAATCCAGCCGCCTGTTCTTCAGTTACGACTTGGTTCTGTACCGCTTTTTCTATCACTCTACTGCGATTGATACCAGCCCCATCATCAGAGATTTCGATAAATACGTGGTTCCCACTATGGAAAGCCTTTAATTCCAGACGACCTTCCCTTGGTTTACCTTTTTCCTCCCGAATATCAGGATGTTCCAAGCCGTGGTCTAAAGCATTTCTAATTAAATGCACGAGGGGATCTCCAATCTCATCGATAACAGTTCGATCGAGTTCGGTATCTGCTCCTTCTACTTGTAAATCGACTTGCTTACCCAAATCCCTGGAAAGCTGTCGAACCATCCTCGGAAACCGGTTGAACACTTGTTCTATAGGGACCATACGCATGTTGAGGATAATGCTTTGCAAATCCCCTGAAATTCTTGACATTCTTTCTACTGTTCCTTTGAGTTCCTCATGAGCGAGTTCGTTCGAAATCTGTTCAAGTCTTCCCCGGTCAATCACAAGTTCTTCAAATAGATTCATAAGTACATCTAGTCGATCTATATTGACTCTTATTGTTTTGTTCGAATTCTGCTTGGCAGTTGAATTGTGTACAGGCTCTTCCTGTGTTGCTGCATTTTCTCTGGAGAAACCTCCCTCCGGTTCCTCGTTTTCTGGTACTTGCTCGTACTCCTGGAGAGAGAACGTGGAAATTTCAACTCTTTCAATCTCGGAAACTTTAAGTATCCTCTCCTTAATTTCTTCCATTTTTTCTCCTGAGATCAAAACGACATGAAAGGAAGATTCAAAGGCTTCATTTTCTAAATCCTCTACACTTGGTACTGAATAGACGACTTCTCCAACCTGTTCCAACACTTCAAATACCATGTAAACTCTGGCCGCCTTCAATAAACAGTCGTCTCTTAAAGTAATTTCAATTTGATAATTGAACTGACCTTGTTCCTGGGATTGCTCTAAGACCGTCAAAGTGAATTCATCAAGCTGAATTTCAGGAGTAGGTGAAGGAGTATGTATGGCTTTATTCTCAACGTGGTCTGATACCGTCCCATTTTCAATAGCCTGAAGCATAAGTACTACCTTTTCAACGTCTCGTTTTCCCGTGCCTCCGTCTGCAATGTCCATAACCATTGCTTCGAGGTCATCCACTGAATCAAAAACAACATCGAGCATTTCAGTATTTACATCAATCTTCTTGTTTCTTACACCATCCAGCACATTTTCCATTTTGTGAGTTAAATTCGATAAATCCTGGTATCCCATAGTCGCTGACATCCCTTTCAGCGTATGAGCAGATCGAAAGATTTCCCCGACTATTCCGAGGTCCCCTGGATTTTTCTCCAGCTGTAGTAAGTGATCATTAATGGCTTGAAGATGTTCTTTACTTTCATCAATAAATACTTCCATGTATTGATTGGTTTCCAACGCTTTCTCCTCCTTAGTGTTCACCAATAGATTTGATTATGCAGCCACTGATCTTCTCAAGCGGCGAAACGACATCAGCAAGACCTGTTTTTACGATTGCTTTCGGCATTCCATAAATGATGCAGCTTTCCTCAGCTTCAGCTATCGCTACGGTTTGCGGACAAGTTTCCTTCAAATGCATTAGTCCTTCCATCCCATCCGCTCCCATTCCAGTCATCACCACTGCAATGGAGTAAACATCTGGGAGACTGGCTAAAGAAGTAAACATGGCATTTACTGAAGGACGGTGTCCGTTCAAAACCTCCGATTGGTTCAGCTGAACCAGAAGTCTGCTATTCATTTTTATGACTTCTAAATGGAAATCTCCAGGAGCTATGTAGGCAACCCCATTTTTAAGTTCTTCATTATGCACTGCTTCTTTCACATGAAGACTGGAAAGTTTATTCAGCCGGTTCGCTAAAGAATGAGTAAATCCTTTGGGCATATGTTGAACGACTACAATCGGAGCGGGGAAGTCTGCTGGTAATTCTGTTAACACTTTTTGCAAAGCTCTCGGACCGCCTGTCGAAGTTCCAATTGCTACCACTGTTGTCAAATGATTGGACTTTGGATAAAAAGCACGTGGCGGTGATGAATTCACGACAGGCTGAGCTTTCACCTTTGCTCTGCTTGCAGCGATGACTTTGCGAACAAGGTGGCTTGCCACTCTTTCAATATCTAATGAAATAGAACCAGAAGGTTTTTCAACAAAATCTACGGCTCCAAGGCTTAATGCCTTTAACGTACTTTCTGCTCCATCCCCCGTCAGGCTTGAAAGCATAACAACAGGAAGCGGTTTTCTTTCCATAATGGATTCAAGTGTTTGCAAACCATCTAGTTTAGGCATTTCAACATCCATTGTAATCACATCAGGCTTAATGGAATCTAATTGGTCAAGACAATCTTTTCCATTCCTGGCGGTAGCAATAACTTCAATTCGGATGTCCTGATTTAAAATTTCAGAAATCATTTTTCTCATAAAAGCTGAATCGTCAACCACTAATACTTTTACCTTGTTCATGATGCCTACCTTTCCAACACTAATCTTTTCAGTTTCGATAAAAAGCTTTCTTGAGGTTTCGGATTTATCCCTTCCCCAGCTTCCAGGAACTGTTCGGCGATACGAGTCATTGCCATACTTGCTTTGCACTTGGGACTGGCAATAGAAAATGGGCTTTGATTCGAAACTGCCTTGAGAACCGCCCTGTCTTCAGGAATTATGCCCAGCTGGCTCACCTGCTTGTTTAAAAATTGGCCGGCTACTTTTTGGATTCTAAAAAAAGCATTCCTTCCATCGCGATCGTCAAGCGCCTTATTCACGGTGATGTGGATGGGAAGCTCTTTATCCTTCGAAGTCAAGTGCTTAATTACTGAATATGCATCCCGAATCGACGTTGGTTCAGGCGTCGTAATAATGATGACTTCATTAGCAGAAGTTAAGAAACTCAAGCTTTCGTTAGTGAGCCCGGCTCCCATATCAAATAATATAAAATCATAGGATTGCAGAAGCTTCATAAATTCAGATTGGAAATATTCAAACTTATGAGCATCCAGCTGAAAGAGATCACTCAACCCAGAGCCCCCGGCAATGTAAGAGAGGGCATTTGGTCCTGATTCAATAATATCATGAATCGACAAAGTACTTGAAAATAAATCGACAAAAGAATGACGAGGTGTGACCCCCAGTAAAATATCGATGTTTCCCATCCCGATATCAAGATCAAAAATCAATACCTTCTTGTTTAATTCCGCAAGTTTCAGAGCAAAATTAATCGTAAAGTTAGACTTTCCTACTCCACCTTTACCACTGGTTATCGCAATTGTCTTGCCGCTTCTATTCTGGGTTTGCTGCTTAATGCGGATTCTTAACCTCTCTGCTTGATCAGCCATTTACCAATCCTCCATGAGCTTTTCTACCACTGTTTCACTAGAAGCTGTTATGAAATCATCTGGAACATTTTGGCCGGTCGTCAAATAGGCCAATTTCATCTCATTTTCTAAAAGGAGATTAATAAGCGGTCCAATACTGGAGGCTTCATCTAATTTAGTAAAAATTACTTCATTCATCTGAATAGTTTGAAACTGCTGATAGATTTCTTTAATATCTTGATACTTAGAAGTCATTGAAACGACTAAATAGGTTGTTGTCTGGTCATCGGTTGTAATGAGTCCATTCAACTCATTTACAAAGTAACCATCTTTATAATTGCGTCCGGCCGTATCAATAAGTACGAGATCATAATCTATAAATTTTTCTCTAGCCTTTAAATAATCTGTGTGGCTGTAAGCAACTTCCAATGGTATATTCAGAAGTTTTGCATAGGTTTTCAGCTGTTCAATAGCCGCAATTCGATACGTATCTGTTGTGATAAATGCCACTTTTAAATCAAAATTCAAGACTGCTTCTGCAGCAAGCTTTGCAATCGTTGTTGTTTTTCCTACACCGGTCGGCCCTACAAAATGCACATATTGTCGATCAGGCAGAGACCTGCTGTTCATGAAAGGTTTTAGATAATCCACGGCCAGCTTGTGCATATATTTTTTGTCCAAATTTCCTTCTTCATCTGCAAGTTGGTACTCGTCCGCCAGACTTGTCAGCATCTTTGCATGTTCTTGTTCCACATCCTGTGATAGTAAATACATGTACAAGCTTTGATAAGCTGGCGAAAACAAAGCGTCTTCCTGCTGTTTCAAGACAAGCGATTTAAGTAATTTAATCTCCTGCATGACTTCCGAATCAGAATAGCTGGATTTCACCTGAGAAGTACCCGTTTTTTCCACTGGGGCACGGGACGCTTTTTGAAGTTCTGGTGCTGGATCTAGAGCGGCCACTACTTCTGTATTCACTTTTTTGAACATCCCAAGAAAACCGCCGACTTTAATGTTTTTTGAATTCAATATGACAGCATCCGGTCCTAAATCCTGACGTACTTTTTTCATTACTTCCGGCATATTAGCTGCCTGATATTTTTTCACCTTCATGCCACGTTCACCACCCCTACACTTTGAACTTCCACACTTGGCTCTAACTCGTTATAGGACAAAACGACAACCTGCGGCAAAAAGCGATCAAGCAGCTGTTTTAAATACATTCGAACAGCTGGGGAACAGAGTAATATAGCAGTCTCCTGCTGAAGGGAGACTTGCTCAACTTGAGAAGCTACTGCTTGAATTATTGTTTGCTGTGTCTCTGGATCAAGGGCTAAATAACTTCCATGTTCTGTCTGTTGAATGTGGTCAGCGAGAAGCTTTTCTACTTTTCCCGATACTGTGATCACTTGAATACTGGCATCTTTACTTCGGTATTGCCCGGTTATTTGAGCGGCAAGAGCCTGCCTGCTGTATTCAGCAAGGAGGTCCGTATCATTGGTCATTTTGCCAAAATCAGCGAGCGTCTCAAATATTACAGGAAGATTCTTAACGGAAACATGTTCCCGAAGCAGCTTAGCCAGCACTTTTTGAACATCTCCGACAGCGAGAGGATCAGGAGTCACTTCGTCTACAAGAATAGGATAAGATTCTTTAAGATGGTCGATCAGCTGTTGAGTTTCCTGTCTTCCTAATAGTTCGTGAGCACGCTGTTTTATGACTTCAGTGATATGAGTGGAGACGACCGATGGTGGATCAACGACTGTATAGCCGGATAATTCAGCTTCGTCTTTTAAATCTTCACTAATCCATTTTGCAGGAAGCCCAAAAGCGGGTTCCTCGGTGTCTATCCCTTCAATCTCATCTTCGTCCACTCCAGGGCTCATAGCTAAGTAATGATCAAGCAGCAGTTCGCCAGCTGCGACTTCATTCCCTTTAATCTTCAGCCGGTATTCATTCGGCTCAAGCTGGATGTTGTCTCTAATCCGCACCACAGGAATAACGATCCCCAATTCAATGGCCAGCTGGCGCCTGATCATTACGATTCTGTCTAACAAATCGCCTCCCTGGTTTGTATCTGCTATCGGAATCAATGCATAGCCGAATTCAAATTCAATGGGATCCATACTAATCAGGCTCACGACATTCTCTGGTGACCTCATCTGTTCACCATCCGCTTCATCTGCTTCTTCCGGTTCTTCTACTTCAGGAACACGATCTTCTCTTGAGAGCCAATAACCGCCGAAAATAAGCACGGAAGCAATTAGAGTCGTCAATAAGAACGGAATAGGAGTCAGCCCTAAGAGAAAGATCGTTGCTCCGGCTATGTAAAGAAGTTTCGGATAGCGAAGCAGCTGACTCGTCACATCGGAACCAAGGTTACCTTCTGAAGCCACGCGTGTGACCACAATTCCTGTAGCTGTAGAAATAAGCAGTGCAGGGATCTGGCTGACAAGGCCATCCCCTACGGTCAACCGCATATACGTGTCAATCGCTTCAGTAAAAGGCATATCCATTTGGACCATTCCAATGATTAAGCCAAAAATAATATTAATGAGTACTATAATGATCCCTGCAATGGCATCTCCTTTTACAAATTTACTCGCACCATCCATCGCCCCATAAAAGTCTGCTTCGTTTTCTATCTTTTTACGTCGTTCTTTAGCCTGGTGTTCGTTGATCATTCCTGCATTTAAATCTGCATCAATGCTCATTTGTTTTCCCGGCATCGCGTCCAGGGTAAAACGAGCAGCCACTTCGGAAACCCTTTCCGCTCCTTTCGTAATCACAAGAAACTGAATAATGATTAAAATGACAAATACGACAAACCCGACAAGCGGGTTTCCTCCGATGACAAATGTTCCAAATGTTTGAACCACGCCACCGGCTTCCGCTTTTGACAAAATGGAACGGGTCGTTGATACATTTAGTCCGAGCCTGAATAACGTCAACAAAAGTAAAAGTGAAGGAAAGATCGCAAACTGCAGGGCCTCTTCCATATTCATCGAAACTAAAATGACTATAAGAGCGAGAGAAATATTGATTAATATGAAAAAGCTCAGCAGCCAGCCCGGCAGCGGAATAACGAGCATAACGATAATTAAAATAACTCCAAGAATTACGGATAAATCTCTAGCCGACAAGCGGATCCCTCCTTTTTTATCTAAACTTTCTTCTGTATCCGATAGACGTAGGCAAGGATTTCTGCAACTGCTTTGTAGAATTCCTCGTCAATCGGTTGGTCGATATCTGACTTCTGGTACAATGCTCTTGCTAAAGGTCGATTTTCAACAGTTACGATTTCGTGAGCTTTGGCCACTTCTTTAATTTTTAAAGCTAAAAAATCGACTCCTTTTGCAACAACATAAGGGGCATCAAATTTTTCTTCATCATATTTTACAGCAATGGCAAAGTGAGTGGGGTTAGTAATTACGACATCCGCTTCAGGAACCTCACTCATCATTCTCGATGCCGCCATCTGCCTCTGTTTTTCTTTGATTTTAGATTTGATTTGCGGATCCCCTTCAATGTTTTTGTGTTCATCCTTGATATCCTTCTTCGACATCCTTATGTTCTTCTCATGGTCGTATTTTTGATAACTGTAATCCAATACGGAAAGCAGCAGTAAAGCAAGCGCTGAAGCCAGTCCCATCAAAATCGTAGTCCTGCCGAAGAAGGCAAGGGCTCCGTCGATGGACATCTGGGAAACCTCCATCATTGTCTCTTTGTTCATCCAGATAATTGAAAATGTAATCGTGCCGACTACGGTGATTTTAAGCAAGGATTTAACAAGTTCTACTAACGCTCTTGCAGAAAAAATCTTTTTGGCTCCTTGAATGGGATCAATTTTTTTCAAGTCCATTTTCAAGGGCTCTCCTGTAAACATCACCCCTACCTGGAGCAGATTGGATGTGACGCCGGCTACAATGGCAATTCCCATAATTGGAACGACCACTTTACTGATTTCCAGCAGACTTTCAACAAACACATCATATACTTGATTTTCGGTCACTTCCCAGGAGATATATTCCTGAAAAGTATGCTCAAACATACCTGTCAACGTGCCCTTAAGCGAGCCGCCCATTAAAAATAACAATCCGAAAACCATCAGCAGCAAAAACCCTGTGTTGACATCCTGGCTTTTAGGCACCTGTCCTTTTTTTCTCGTATCCTGTCGTTTTTTAGGCGTCGCTTTTTCTGTTTTTTCATCTGCAGCAAAATATTGTAAATTAAGCTTTAACATGTCAACCGCCTCCGAATAGCTGCATGAGGCCCTCCATCGTTGTGAGCATGGTTTCAAACAATTGTCTGATAAGCATGATGTAAAACGTCATCGCGATCACAAGCACGGAGAGTCCAATAAAGATTTTCAATGGGAGTCCAACAACAAATACATTTAATTGCGGCACCGTTCTCGCAATAATACCTAGAGCAATATCAACGAGAAACAAACAGCCGACGATGGGCGCTGCCATTAGAAAGGCAATGACAAACATCTTATTAAAAGTATGGATAACATACTCAATCCACTGTCCATCGGAAAGAGGAAGATAGTGATCGAGCGGAATCATTTGGTAACTGTAAAAGACGCCGTCGATGATAAGATGGTGGCCGTTGACCGTTAAGATAAATAAGAGTGTAACTATGTAAAGGTATTGTCCAATCAAAGGACTTTGCGCGCCTGTCTGCGGGTCAATCACATTAGCGATAGCAAACCCCATTTGAAAATCAATAAACCCTCCGGCAATTTGCACGGAAGCAAGGACAATATAAGCAAGTACTCCGACCGATAACCCAACCGATGCTTCTTTCAGCAGCAATAAAAAATAGTCTCCATTTAATTCAATTGAAGGAAGTTCTACCGTGTAATACATGATGAGAGCCAGAAAAAAACTCAAGCCAATCTTATAACGTGTAGGAATATTCCGATATGAAAACAACGGCAGGCTGACGAAAAAAGCGGTAATGCGAATGAGTATAAGCAGGAAAGCAGGAAAATTGGCAAATTGAATTTGTTCAAGCATGTCTTACCCCACTAGCACGTTTAAGTTCTTAAAAATATCTGCCGCAAAATTAATCATGGTTGTAAGCATCCACGGTCCAAAGAACACAAGCCCGATCATTACAGCAACGATTTTAGGAATAAACGCCAGGGTTTGTTCTTGAATTTGCGTTGTGGCCTGAAAAATACTTACGAGCAATCCTACTGCAAGGGCTAGAATAAGCAGCGGTCCAGTGACCAATAAAATAGTATAAATGCCTTCTTTTGCAAAAGAAATGACCATTTGTGTATCCAAAATAACGCTCTTCCCTTCTTAAAAGCCTTCCAGCAGAGATTTAATAATTAAGTACCAGCCGTCAACTAGAACAAACAACAGGATTTTAAATGGCAGTGAAATCATTACTGGCGGCAGCATCATCATCCCCATAGACATAAGCACACTCGCTACGGCCATATCGATAACTAGAAATGGAATAAAGATCATAAATCCCATCTGAAATGCAGTTTTAAGTTCACTAATCGTATAAGCGGGCACCAAAGTCGTCAGCGGGATATCCTGAACGGATTCAGGTCGCTCTGTTTCTGAATAATTTAAGAACAGAGCTAAATCCTTCTGCCGTGTATGCTTTGCCATAAACTCCTTCATCGGCTCACTTGCCTGGTCATAGGCTTCATCCAGAGTAATTTCTTCGTTAAACAACGGCGTGAGAGCCTGCTCATTGACTTGTTGAAAGGTAGGTGCCATGATAAAAAAAGTTAAAAACAAGCTGATCCCGACCAACACCTGATTAGGCGGCATCTGCTGAGTAGCAAGTGACGTCCGAACGAATGATAAAACGATTAATATTCTCGTAAAACTTGTCATTAAAATAAGAATGCTTGGAGCAAGCGAAAGCACCGTGAGAAGCAGAAGAAGTTTAACGGAAGTAGCGATGTTTTCCGGATCGGAACTTGAAAATATGTCGACAAATTCATTCATTTTCCCGATCCTCCTGTTGCTTTTTTCTAAGCTGCTTACGGTTATTACTCATTTCCGTCAGCTGTTTCTCAAATAATTGTTTAAATTGAACACTTGAATCTTTCTCTGGTGAAGCTTGCTTTCCTTTTAGCTTGTCGAGCCATTTTTCGAGACCAAATGCCTGCTGAATCGCCGTTTCCTCATCCGTTTTCAATAACCGATCTTTCGTTTCTTCGTCAGTAATTTCCGTGATGATGTCTACAGACTCTCCCACTCCTACGATAAACACTTGTTTGCCAATCCTCACTGCTTGGATCGAACGATTGGGAGCAAGGTTCATTCCACCTAGGTTTTCCATTGTACGGCTGCTTCTGAACAGCTTGTTTTTCGAGTTAAAAAATTTTAGCAAACCATAAATAAGCGCGAGAACAAAGAGCAGAACAAAAATTAACCGGATAATACTCCAAACAAGCGAAGACTGTTCGGTCCCTGCAGTTGTCTGCTGGTCTTCAGCGGAGGAGGGATCTGTCTTTTGCTCCACGTTATCAGGTTGAGTGCCACAGCCCTCTAGTTGAGGATTTTTTGCACACTCACTAACAGATGGCCCCGCTGCGTAAACAACGGAACCTTGAAAGATACATAGTATAAACGCTACTACAAGAGTCATAGCTGAAATGCTGGTTGATCGAAACATAAGAATCCTCTCTTAATTAACTTAAAGCTTTTTGAATAGCTTCTATGACACGGTCCGCTTGAAACGGTTTTACGATAAAATCCTTGGCGCCTGCTTGAATCGCATCCACTACCATTGCTTGCTGGCCCATCGCCGAACACATGATCACCTTGGCGTTTGGATTCAATTGTTTGATCTCTTTTAAAGCTGTAATTCCATCCATCTCAGGCATGGTGATGTCCATTGTTACTAAGTCAGGCTCGTGCTCCTTGTACATTTCCACAGCTTTTTGGCCATCTTCAGCTTCGGCAGCCACTTCATACCCATTTTTTGTTAAAATATCCTTTACCATCATCCGCATAAATGCTGCATCATCTACAATTAAGATTCTTTCTGCCATGCTTTTTCCTCCTCACAGGATTATCGAAGTTTATTTAATCGGTCTCTAGGGCTGGAGATATCTGTCACCCGGACACCGAAATTTTCATCAATGACCACAACTTCGCCTTTTGCCATCAACTTATCATTGACGTGAATATCAACAGGTTCGCCTGCCAGTTTATCTAATTCAACGACGGAGCCGGATGAAATCTCCAAAATCTCACGGATGGTACGTTTCGTCCTTCCTAATTCCACAGTAACTTTTAATGGGATATCCATGAGCATGTCTAAGTTTCTCTGTTCATTATCATTCAGCTGCACAGATTCAAAACTCTGGAACTTAGGAGACTGCACATTTGTATCAGTTAAGTCCTTTCCATGAGCCCCGCCGACTAACTGGGGAGATTCCCCGCTTTTAGGAACATCCTTTTGCTCCGCTTGCTTGTTTACTTGCGATCCTCTTTCTACAGGCTTTTCTTCCCGCTGTGGTTCAGAAGTGGATACTTGTTCTTGAGCAGGCTCTTCTTCATCTGCCGGATTCATCAATTCATCAACCAACTGTTTTGCAAATTTAATTGGCAGCAGCTGCATAATATTTGAATCGATTAAGCTGCCCACTTTTAATTGGAAAGAGACTTTGACGAGAATTTCATCATCAGGAATTTGATCTGTCCCTTGGTCCTCGTCTAAGTTAAGGACATCTATGGTCGGAGGTGAAATATCCACCTTTTTATTAAAAATGGTCGACATGCTTGTAGCTGCAGAACCCATCATTTGATTCATCGATTCCTGCACAGCACTTAAGTGAATATCCTGTAAATCTTCTGCCGGTGAATTTCCATCCCCTCCAAGCATTAGATCTGCAATAATCGCTGCATCCTTCGATTTAATTACAAGAACATTTTCACCTGAAAACCCGTCTGTATATGTAACCTGGACGGCTACATGAGGCTTCGGGAATTCATTGCGGAGCTTCGAGCGCGGAACGATAACAATCTTCGGAGTCGTAATCTCTACCTTTTGGTTAAGCAGAGAAGACAAAGCTGTGGCTGAGCTGCCAAAAGAAATGTTGCCAATTTCGCCCAGAGCATCCTCTTCCAAGCTTGACAGGTGATCTTCAACCGCATGTTCTTCTTCTTGGTCCTGGTCATCGTCACTGCTATTGAGAAGCGCATCAATTTCATCCTGCGAGAGCATATCATCATTCATTTTCTTCCTCCTCCTCTCTAATTTCTTCCAATACTTGAACAGCCATTTGATTTTTCAATTGACCAGGCTGGATATAAAATTTCTTTTCGTCATCGACTTTAAGTGTCATAGGTTCATCAATCCTTTGGTTTAACCGAATTACGTCATTTTGCTGTAATTGCAGGAACTGCTCAATAAAAATGTCGGTCTCTCCTAATACAGCTTTCACGTCAACTTGCGCCTTTTGAATCGTTTTCTGCAGGGATTCGTATTCTTCTATATTGCGCTCCTTCGGCTGCTGGTTCTGCATCCAGTAATGGACAGAGAGCTTAGGAATAATCGGTTCAAGGACGACATGAGGGATACAAATATTTATCATTCCACTTGCTTCGCCAATTGTCGTATTCAACGAAACAACGATGACGGTCTCATTAGGTGAAACCATTTGCAGAAATTGCGGATTCACTTCAAATTCTTCAAGGAGCGCTTCAATCTCTACGATCGACCCCCATGCCTCCTGGTAGTTTTCCAACGCCCGCTCAAACAGCTGGGACATAATCGTCGTTTCGATTTCTGTCAGGTTGTCGACTTTATTCATGCTGCTTCCTCTTCCGCCTAAAACCCGATCCAACATGGCATAGGCAACATTCGGATTGGTTTCCAGTAAAATCCGTCCCTCCAGAGGAGAAACACTAAAAATATTTAAAATCGTCATCGTTGGAATCGAGCGGATAAATTCCTCATATGGAAGCTGATCAACAGAGGCAACCTGGATGTTCACGTATGTACGCAGCTGGCCAGAAAAATAAGTGGTCAGAAGTCTAGCGAAATTTTCATGAATCCTTGATAAACTTCTTATCTGATCTTTAGAAAACCTTAGTGCCCGTTTAAAATCATAGACTCGCACTTTTTTCTCTTTATCTTCTACCTTTAGTTCTTCAGCGTCCATTTCTCCTGTAGAGAGCGCTGATAATAACGAATCTATTTCACTTTGAGAGAGTACTTCCTCTGCCAAAAAAACCTCACCTCCTCAGCCTGCATTGTGCTAGTGCTACTGCAGCACTTTTTCGACAGTATAAACTTCTGTAACTTTACCTTCAGTCATCAGCTGGTTCAGTTTCAGCTTCACCGTTTCCTCCAAATCACTCAACCCGGATTTAAAGGCTTTCGTATCCATCGTAGCGAGCTCTTTAATAATAATATTCTGCATTTGAAAGTCTCTTTTTTGGAGTTCTTCAAGTGCACCTTTGCTGTCTGTGACTATCCGGAACTTAATGCGGACATAATCGCCGTTTTCAAGATCCGTCGTGATCTCCTCAGTGAGAAGGGAACTATCCCGAACCTCATCTATGGACCGTTCTCCACTAGCCTCGCTGTCGGATAAATTAATAACTAAAATTAGAGCCACTACCCCAAGCACTGTAATTGTACTTAAAATAATCATCATCGTTTTAAATAGTTTAGGCTTCACGCTCTTCTTCACCTGCCTTATCCTTCAGGGTGATCAAACCAAGCTTTTGGTAAAAATCCATCATTCTTTCAATCACCAGGTCTTCTGCTTCCTTAACTACAAATTTGCGTCCTTTCGTAGTCGTAATGGTCGTATCCGGATTAGATTGAACCTGCTCTATGTATAAGGCATTGAAATAAAAGGATTCTCCGTTTAAACGTGTTAAAGCAATCATATAATGGCAGGGCTGCCTGTTGAGCAGCCCTCCTGCCCCCTTTAATTAACGTTTCAAGTTGACGAGTTCCTGAAGAATTTCATCGGAAGTCGTAATAATTCTTGTATTCGCTTGAAAGCCTCTCTGAGCTGTAATCATCTCTGTGAAAGACTCTGCTAGATCAACATTTGACATCTCCAGTGCCCCGGAAACCATTTTACCTGTGCCGTCTTCTCCGGCCACAAGTAAATCATTGATATCATTGAAAGTCCCATCAGCTGCCGTACTTAATCCTGCATTATTTGTATTTTGAAAAGTGTTGCTGCCGACTTTCTGCAGACCGCCAGGGTTCGAAAACTTTGCTAAGCGGATTTGTCCTGCTTCTTGAGGATTTCCAGTTGAATCTACATAATTAACCGAACCATCCGTTTGGATGCTGAAGCTTTGCGCATCATCAGGAATAGTGATAACCCCGGCCTGACCTGTACTCGATTCTCCGATCAAATACTTTCCATCTCCATTCACGATTGCGCCTGAATCATCCAAATAAAAATTCCCAGCTCTGGTAAAACTGACATTTACTTGAGATAAGTCAACATTCGTGCTGGTTTCATTGATTGGTGATCCCGGAATTCCTTCCGCTAATACAAACATCCCATCACCTTCTAAAGCTAAATCAAGCGGCCGGTTTGTCGTCTGCCTGTTTCCCTGTTCATGAACGGTATCAACAGAACCGACTTGCGAGCCTAACCCAACCTGGGCTGGATTAATCCCTCCTCGAACGCCGGCAATCGCTCCCTGTGCCGCTGACATCGTCTGGCTCATCGTATCCTGAAACGTAACGCGGCCCTTCTTGTATCCGTAAGTATTCACATTGGCAATATTGTTCCCGATCGTATCGAGTTTTGTTTGAAAACCTTTCATTCCTGAAATTCCTGAGTACATTGAACGTAGCATTATGCTCACATTCCTTCCTGTTTCTTAAATTTTTAGCTGCGTCTATCGGTCAGCAGCATCGTAAGGCTTCCGTAAGGTCCAGCCTAATCATCCATCACAATCGTTCCATTAATATTTGTAAAAATATGTGCGGCAGAGTCTGCCCGAGACATAGCGGTTACTACGGTATTGTTTTTTGTACTGACTACTAAAGCCGCATCATTCGTCACGACTAAGGAATCGGTAATTCCTTTTGCCTTTGCTTCTGCCATTTTTTCAGATATGGCCAGCCACTTCGAGTCACTGATGCTAATATTACGGTCTTTTAACCGTTCTTTTGCATGTTTACTTACTACTAGCTCCCTTGCTTCCTGCCATACTTCTTTAAAAGAAGCCGACTGTTTTTTTACCGGTTTATACGAGCCGGGAGGCGTCAAAGGCTGGTGAAGCTGATGTAATTTAGCTTTCATACTTGCGCCTTCTTTCTAGTTCGATTCTTTTGTATGGCTCACTTTCGTAATTTCATCTACCAAGACAGTGGTTTCATTCGCAAGTTCCAAAATCGTGTTTCCATCTTCTTGTCCCACCGCTTCTACAACAGCTGATTCGTTATGGTCAAACTCCCCTGTCTCTTCATCATAAACTGGGTAAGTGACTTCTTTGCCGATCAAACTGCTGTATTGGACTACAGGTGGCTGCTGCTCCGTTTGAAGAAAATTCTGCATCGCTTGGGACATATTTGTCATTTGCTCCAGACTGGAAAACTGGGTCATTTGCGAAATAAATTCTTTATCCTTCATCGGATCTAAGGGGTTTTGATTTTGCAGTTGAGCCATTAATATCTTTAAAAATTCATCTTTCCCTAATTCATTATTGGATGTACTTTTCGGCTGCTGATTTTTTAAATAATAAGAAGGATCAATCGTTGTCACCTTTGTCACCTACACTTTCTCATTCATGATTTCTTTAAAGGACAGCTCTTCTTGTGATGGCTGCTGCTCCTCTTTGTTTCCTGAATGATGGGATTGTTCCTCTTTTTGCCCTTCAAAGCTTTGTTCTTGCTTGGAATCA
This sequence comes from Halobacillus salinarum, assembly GCF_022919095.1. Classification (NCBI taxonomy): domain Bacteria; kingdom Bacillati; phylum Bacillota; class Bacilli; order Caryophanales; family Bacillaceae; genus Halobacillus; species Halobacillus salinarum. The sequence continues at coordinate 2,719,154 of NZ_CP095073.1, forward strand.
TCGGTTAAATAGGCTTGACCATTGTACTGCTGGTCAGATTTTTCGATGATTACCTGCTGCGGTGAAAACATGTGCCTCAGCTGATGCATATTGCTGTCCAGCATTTCTTTAGCTGCTTGACTGCTTACCAAAATCTTTATGGCCATTTCCCCATTCATTTTTGTAACTGTTAGAGTCAAGTCCCCCAGGTTGCCAGGTTTCAGCTTAATATTCAGCTGCATGTCTCCGCTCTTATTCATCAAAAAACGACTGGATGTTACTGCATTTTCCATTTCTTTCATAAAATGGCTGGAAGAAGGCTGCCCCGTATCGGTGGGTTTGACATTAATAATAAACTGTTCCATTTTTGCCATGGGAAGAGATGGACCTGCTGTATTTAAGCGGCTGGGTTGTTCTGCGCTTTCGTTTGGCTGCACATTGGATAAGTACTGCTTCACCCATTTACCAATGTCTTTTGTGCTGATCTGTGATTGATTAAGATATGTAGTAGGAAGTGTCATACGATTTTGCATGTTGTTGATCAGCCTTGTAAACAATTGACGTTCTATTTTTGTCCCTTCTTGGGCTGCGGTTGACCATTTATTAAGAAAACTTTGTTTATTCTGCTGCTCGGACTGGAGAGCGGACCACTTGATAAGCGTTTCTTTAACAGCAGCTGCTTGCTTTAATGATAAATGACTGTCTAAAGCAGCTATTCCTTCGACATTTTTATGAAAGGTCTGCCATAGTGTTTTCAACTGTGCATCCAGCTTAGGATCTTGAATACTCGAGTTATCGGAAGTCCGAACAGTTTGCAGCAAATGTGTAAATGCTGCTTTTTGCTCTGGTGTCGCCTGATTCGTTATCTCTTGCCACTGTTGGTTAAAATGAGCTTCAGCGGACTTCTGCTGTTTTTCAATATTCAGCCACTTGCGGGCGAGCATTTTCAAATTCTCAGGCATTTCGCCTGCTGTTGATTCATTGCTTTTCTTTTGGCTGAAGGATTTAAATGAAGACCAAATGTCGTTTAATTCCTTTTTCAAGGAATTCTGCGCCGCATTTAAGCTGTCCTTAGAGCCATGAACCATGCCATTTAAGGAAGATCCAGATTGGTTCATAGGTTTATAAATGTTTAGCAGCGGGTACAATTCTTCGAGAATGTTGATTAATTCTTTCTTATCTTCAGCGTTTATAGCCTTTGGATTTAAATCGTGAAGTTTATTCATCAGTTCTTTTATTTCTTTTTGTAAAGAATTTAAGGCCAGTGGATGATCCAGGTCCTTTGTGCTAATCGAAAATCCACTCAATTTTCCACCCGACTCTTCCCCGGCATCCGAACTTTGTGAGAGTTCTATTCCGAGAGAGGTAAGCAGCTTTCGTAATTCCTTCAGCAAATGGAACACAGTGCCTTTCCTGCCTGCAACTGCCGAATTAAGAGGACCTGTTGACCGGTTTAACAGCTGTTGAAATGTATCATTCTTTGCTGATGGCGTCTGCTGGTTAGAAGATCCTCCAGGAAAATAAGAATAATCAGGATTGTTTAACGATACATTCATCATTGAATTCACCTCCTTTCAGTTGTTTCCGGGTTAATTTGAACCTAGAATCGAACTTGCAAGAGCAGCAGCTTTTTCAGGACTCATTTCCCCTAGAATTTTCCCACGTTCCTCACTTGGTACTTTTTCAAGTACTTGTACAGCAAGGGGACCGTCCATGCTTTCAAGAATCGGCGCCGCTTTTTCCTCATCCATTCCTTCAAAGGACTGAGCCAGCTCTTTTAATTTATCGGTCTGTTCTTCATTTACTTCTTTAGAAGCGGCTAAGTCGGCCTCGAGCTTTTCTATCTGTTGGTGAAGATCTTCAATGGTCGCCTGCTTCATGTCCACATCATCTTTTAGACTGGCAATCTTCTCATCTTTTTCCTGTATGGTCGATTGCACTTGCTCCTGCTCCCTTGCCTTGTCTTTTTCCTCAGAAGTTGAGACCACCTTTGATACACCTGGTATATCATTGCTTATCTTCTGAGCATAATCGATAACATGAACACCTTTTACCGTAAGGATAATTAAAACTACGGTAATGGCGAAAATTAAAGGAACGACGAAAATAAAGAAAAAGCTTTGCAATTTACTTCCTTTTTCTTCCTCTTGATTAGCTAGTTTCCCCATGCAATCACCTATTTTTATAATTTAAAAATTGATTCATTGAGAGTTCATCCATATGTTTAGCTTCAGCTTCTTTTACTCCCTGCTCGTCTTTTTCTATTCTACGTTCAATCAGCTTTTGAAACTTTTTCATTTCCACGTGAGCGTCCGTAAGCTTAGCCTGTGAAGATTCCATTGTAGTTCTTGCGGTTTGCACTCTTGGCTGCAAAAATTCAGCTTTCTCATCTAATCTCTGTATGTACTGCTGATGCTGAATAAAAGAAACTGCTGGAACTTTTTTTTGCTCCAGGGAAAGATAGAAATTATCCTCTGCCTGCTCTTTTTCCTTTAACGTTTCATACAGTTCCGTAGCCACTTGTTCAAAAGACTCCACAGAACGGCGATAAGCTTTCATATGTTCATTCTTATCCCGTTCCTTCAAATCTTTAATTTTTTGAAAGGTTTCTATTCTCGCCATACCTCATCACCTCTAAGTAAATAATTCATTTAACGTAGAACGGGACTGTTCATAACTGGAAGGCTCGTGAACCCCTTGCTTTAAAAAGTTGATAATCGCAGGATGATAATGGATAGCTTCGTCAATTTTGCTGCTGCTTCCCTTCTTATAAGCTCCAATTTGTATCAGCTCTACATTTTCCTCATAAGTGGCTAGCAAGGCTCTTAGTCGTTCCGCAGCCTTTTTATGCTCCTCTGAAACGATTTGTTTCATAACCCTGCTGACTGACTTTAGGACGTTGAGAGCGGGAAACTGACCTTGTTCAGCCAATTTACGATCCAGAACAAAATGTCCATCAAGGATTCCTCTTACCGTATCGGCTATCGGCTCGTTCAAATCATCTCCGTCAACGAGAACGGTATAAAAGGCGGTAATGGTACCCGTCTTGCTGGTCCCTGTCCTCTCTAAAAGCTTAGGAAGCAGAGCAAACACCGAAGGGGTATACCCTTTAGTAGTTGGTGGTTCACCGATCGCTAAACCGATTTCCCGCTGTGCCATAGCCACTCTCGTTACTGAATCCATCATTAAGTTCACATCATACCCTTGATCTCGAAAGTACTCACTGACCGCAGTAGCTGTGAACGCTCCTTTCATTCTCATAAGAGCCGGCTGGTCTGAAGTGGCTACGATCACCACAGATCTCTTTAATCCTTCCTCACCTAAATCATTTTCGATAAATTCTCTCACTTCACGGCCTCGTTCCCCTATTAAAGCTATGACATTAATATCCGCTGAGCTGTTACGTGAGATCATTCCCATGAGCGTACTCTTACCCACTCCGCTTCCGGCAAAGATTCCGATTCTCTGCCCTTTGCCCACGGTTAACAGCGAATCAATGGCTCTTACACCAGCTTGGATCGGTTCTTCAATAACCGGCCTCGATAAGGGGTTGGGCGGCTCCTGATCGGTAGGATAATTTTTTAATCCTCTCGGCAGAGAAGAAGCATCCATTGGCTGCCCCATAGCATCGATGACCCTTCCTACGAGACCTAAGCCGGCTTTTATTTGCAATGGTTTACCTGTGGCCTCAACTAGACTGCCTGGACGTATATCTTTTATTTCTCTGTAGGGCATTAAGAGGACATTTTCATTATTAAAACCGACGACTTCGGCAGCGATGCGAGACCCTAAAGCCGAAGGAGCATGGATATAACAAAGGTCGCCGATCGATGCTTCCGGACCCTTTGATTCAACCATTAACCCGACGACTCTATGAATTTTTCCAAATTTTTTATAAGGATCAATTTGCTCTATGGCTTGCAAATAAGCTTGTTTATTCATTCGTTTCAGACTCCTCGGAAAGCTCGATCAGCCGCTTCCGGATTTCTGCGAGCTGGCTGTCAACTCCAGCTTCTATTTTTCCAAATGGTGATTCAATGGTGCATGAATGGATGGGCAGATCTGCTTTCATAAATAAGGAAAGCGTAGATCGTGAGTCGATCAAGGCAGTAAGTTCTTCTTTTTGAGTCTGTAACAGCGGATAATGATCAGGATGGACGTGAACGATTACCTCAGGCTGCTCTTGTACTTCCTGGACCGCCTTTTTTACAATTTCCAGAAAAGCTTCCGGCTGGTCTTTTAACGTTTGATTCAGTATTTTCTCACTGCTTTTCATGGCTATTTCGAGCATTTCTTCCTCGCTGGACTGGAGGATCGATTGATAATCTAGTTTTGCCTGGGCAATGAGCTCGTTAGCCTGTTCAATCTTCCCTGTATATTCCTCAAAACCACTCGCTTTGCCATCGGCGTAACCTGCAGAATATCCTTCCTGCCTCGCTTGTTCAACATAGGACTGTCTTTCTTTTTCCCAGCTGCTTTTCTCAGCTGTAATTTGATCTTTTGTTCGCTGCAGGAGTTCTTCAGCTTCCAATTCAGCTTGTCTTACTTGTTCTTCTGCTTGAGCCCGCATCATTTCTGTCTGCTCTCTTTCGAAATCCTGCTGTTCTTTTTGGCTTCCCTTGGCTTCGCTGAAAGATTTCTTTTTAATCGGTTTAAGCTCTATGACACGTGTGTGAGAATTTGGCGAGTTAGACAATGATGTCATCCCCTCCACCACGTGCGACCACAATCTCTCCAACATCCTCCAGTCGTCGAATTGCAGCTACTACTCTCGTCTGCGCTTCTTCTACATCACGAAGACGAACAGGACCCATAATCTCCATTTCCTCCTGGAATGTCTCGGACATTCTCGTTGACATGTTATTGAAAACAAGGTCTTTAACTTCTTCACTCGATACTTTAAGTGACAAGCGCAGATCGTCATTTTCGACCTCTCTGATAACACGCTGAATTGCCCGGTTGTCAAGGGTAACGATGTCCTCGAACACAAACATCCTTTTCTTTATTTCTTCTGCTAATTCTGGATCCTGAATTTCAAGTGAGTCTAATATTGTCCGCTCCGTACTGCGGTCAACGCCATTCAACACCTCTACTACAGCTTGAATGCCGCCAGTTTCGGAATAATCCTGAGTCACTGTGGCAGAAAGCTTCTTTTCAAGAATCTGTTCCACTTGGTTAATAACTTCAGGAGACGTGGAATCCATGGTCGCTATCCTTCTGGCGACATCCGCTTGCAGCTCCTGAGGAAGCTCGGATAATATCTGTCCGGACTGGGACGCATCTAAATAAGAAAGCACAAGCGCAATCGTCTGTGGATGTTCATTTTGAATAAAGTTAAGGATTTGGTTCGGATCTGCTTTTCTAGCAAAATCAAATGGCCTGACTTGCAGGGATGAAGTAAGCCGTCCAATAATATTAGCCGCTTCATCCTCTCCAAGCGCTTTCTCAAGAACAGTTTTGGCATAACCGATCCCCCCTTGAGAAATATAGTCCTGGGCGACTGCTATTTGATGAAATTGTTCAAGAATTTCTTCCTTTTCTTTAGAATTGACTTTTTGCACGGAAGAAATTTCTAACGTTAGTCTTTCAATCTCATCTTCATTTAAATGTTTGTACACTTGAGCAGCTACATCCGGACCAAGAGAGATTAACAATACAGCTGCTTTCTGTTTTCCGGTTAACCTCGTACTCTGATATGCCAATGAGAGACCTCCTTAATCTTCTGCAATCCATGTTCTCAGCAGTTTAGCAAAATCCTCCGGCTTATCCTTAGCCATTCTTTCAAGCTGTTTGCGACGCGCTGTGGATTCTGTTTCTTTTTCTTCTATATCTGGTACTTCAACAGGGATCGGCTGTTGAATTTCCTTAAACTCTTCTTCTTCCACTTCATTCTTTCTCCGAGCAAGCATCCAGATCAGCACTGCGATAACTGCTAAAAGGACACCGCCAGCGACATACATCCAAAGCGGGATACCTTGAGGCTCATCTGTAAATTGCGGCTCTCCATTAAATTCCTGAAATACGATGGATACTTTATCCGCTGGATTCACTTCACCGTAATCTTCATTTATCGAAGTTGTTATCATTGAATTGAGAATGGATTGAACGCTGTCCTGGACGGTCTGCTGCTCCTGCTGCGACAGCAAAAGAGGATCTCCCTGGTCATCCGTTCCTTTCTTGCTGTCAATGGCAACCTGGATACCTAAATCCCGCACTTTATACGGACTTTCTTCAATGTTCTTTTTAATCCGGTTGAATTCATTGTTAATGGTTTCTTTGTTCATGCTGTATTCCCCGGAAGAACCGTCCTCACCTTGATAAGAACTGACGTCTTCTTCACCTTCACCCGGAACTCCGCCAGGCGAAGCACCATCTCCCGTGTAGGTTTCTTCAATTCTCTCAACGCTGACCGGCAATCCATCCATACTATCAGGGTCAACAGGTTCCACAATATTTTCAACTCGGTTTTCTTTTGTAAAATCGATATCAGCCGTAACAGTGGCAATAACCTTCTGCTGGCCGATCATCATGGCAAGCATCCGCTGAACACGCTGTTGAATATCACGCTCGATATCCTTTTTCACTTTCTGCTGATATGTATAAGTGCCTTCTTCTCCAGAATTTGGATTATTTATGTCATAATAGTTAAAGTTTTGATCCATGATGACGATATTATCTTTAGGAAGATTGGGAACCGATTTCGAAGCCAAGTTATAAAGCGCCTCTACTTTACTGCTTTCAACCTGGTAACCGGGCTCGACCTTCAACACGATGGATGCTGAAGCTTCCTGCTTGGCATCCGTTAAAAAAATTTCATCCTCGGGAGCATTAATCATCACTTCTGCATCTTGTATGCCGGCTATTCCACTGATTAAGTTAGCTAGCTCTGACTGCATGGCATCTACTTTAATAACATCGAATTCTTTATCAGTCATTCCCCAGGAAGTATTATCACTAAAGAAACTATAATCGATTTTGCCACTGTCAGGCATTCCCGAAGCTGCTAAATCAACCAGCAGGGATTCGGCTTCAGACTCCGGCACCATAATTGTCTGTCCGCCTCCCTGAAGCTCATAGTCAACGCCGCGAGTATCCAGTTCGGCTTTTACCTGGCCGACCTCCTGCAGCGTTAAATCACTATAAAGAGGCACCATCTTTGTCCGTGACGAAAGATACACCCCTAAGGCAGCTAATAGGATAACGGTTATCGCAGTACCTACAATCATTCCCCGCTGCTTGTTGGATCGCTGCCTCCAATAAGAAGTTATTTTTTCTTTGTATAAATTTATTTTTTCTTTCATAACGGCCCCCATAAAAAACGCTGATTACAAGAATGATGTAAAGACAAATTTAATTAATTATACTTGCATGCGCATCATTTCTTTATAAGCGTCAATGACCTTATTCTGTACTTCTACAGCTGTCTGCATAGAAATGCTGGCTTTTTGAGCAGAGATCATAACGTCGTGTAAATCATTGATTTCTCCCTTGGCTAAGGCCTCCGTTTTTTGGTTGGACTCTACTTGGGAGTGATTTAATTGGTCAATGGCCTGCTTCAGACTATCCGCAAATTGAGAGTGAGCCTGGCTCGGGCTAACCGCCTTGCTGGTCATTCCTTTCATTTGTGTCAAAGAAGGGCTAGAAACCATTTGGCTGCTGTTTATCATATAGTACCTCCTACCTATCTTCCAATTTCCAGAGCTTTCATAAGCATGTTCTTAGATGCGTTAATCGAGGTCACATTCGCTTCATAGGAACGAGTGGCCCCCATAATATCTACCATTTCCTGTAAAGGGTCCACATTGGGAAGCTTTACATACCCGTTTTGATCTGAATCAGGGTGATTAGGGTTGTACACCATTTTAAAGGGTTCGTCATCTTCCGTGATTTTCACAGCCTCGACCCCTCCTGATGATGAACTTTGGCTGTTGGCTGCCTTTTGCAGGAAAGATTGAAAACTTTCTTCCTTAGGTTTAAATACCACCGTCTTTCTACGGTAGGGTTCCCAATTACCATCCTCAGTTCGTGTCGCTCGTGTCGAATCAGCATTCGCAATATTGGACGATGCCACATCCATACGCAGCCTTTGAGCCGTGAGCGCACTTGCACTAGTATTTAAAGAGTGAAAGATTCCCAAAGTTACCTTCCTCCTTTAATAACAGTTTCTAAAGTTCTAAATTTGCCATTTAACCGATCGATTAAGGCGTCATAGTAAATTTGGTTTTTAGCCAGTTCACTCATTTCCTGATCAATATCAACATTGTTGCCATTGTGGTTATATGTAGTATTTTTCTGTTCTATCGTTGAAAAAGATGATGGAGTGCCGGCTTGGAATGGGAGGTGCTTCGGACTAGTTCGTTTTGCCTCTAATGAGCCTAATTCTTTTTGCAGCTCATCCTTGAATACTACTTTTTTCGCCTTATACCCGGGCGTATCAGCATTCGCAATGTTGTCAGCGATAGCATTGTTCTTAGCAGCTGCGTAATTCAAAGAGTGCTCAAGGCTCTGTATAGTATTTCCAAACAGCTTCATATCGGTATCCTCCATTCGACAAAATTCCGTACTACCATGCATATTGTAAGTAATTCGTATACAACTGTCTATGCAATTTTACGTACTTTTACTTTTAAATTACAAAATAGGACTAATCGATTAGGTTTTTTGTCTCTTTATAGTGGAATTCATTTCCATTTGTCGAATATCCTCTTATAATGAACATTATTACATAAAAATGGATAAATACAAGATTCATTTTTCCAGTGTCGAATGAACCGGTAAAATTCAAACAAGAAAAAACGTAGTTCACTGTTCTTTTTTCACATTAAAAAAAGCCACTACATCACCCGTAGTGGCTTTTAAACAAATCGTTTATTAATTGGTTTTCAATTTTTGAAGTTCCAGTAAGAAATTGTTGTTAAGAACTTTGATATAGGTCCCTTTCATTCCAAGAGAACGGGACTCAATGACTCCAGCACTTTCAAGTTTACGCAGCGCGTTCACGATAACAGAACGTGTAATCCCGACGCGGTCAGCAATTTTACTGGCTACCAGAAGTCCTTCATTTCCTTCAAGTTCTTCAAAAATATGCTCGATAGCTTCCAGTTCACTATAGGATAGGGAACTAATCGCCATTTGTACAACGGCTTTGCTACGTGCTTCCTGTTCAATTTCCTTCGTTTTCTCATGAAGGATTTCCATGCCGACAACAGTTGCTCCGTATTCGGCCAGCAGCAAATCATCTTCATTGAAGCTTTCCGTTAAACGGCTTAAAATGAGGGTCCCTAAACGCTGACCACCACCGATAATCGGTACAATGGTAGTCAAGCCGTTTTCGAATAAATCGCGGTTCTCAACAGGAAAAGCCGTGTATTCACTGTTGATATCAATATTCGGAGTCGTTTCCTGAATATTAAAAAGGTTCTGGGTATATTCTTGTGGGAACTGGCGTTCTGAAAGCATAGCTTTCATACGTTCATTCTCAATCTCTTGTTTAATTGCAAAGCCCAACAGTTTGCCTCGGCGGCTGAGTACAAACGTATTTGCTCCTATTACGTCTCGTAAAGTAGCAGACATATCATTGAAGTCTACTGATTTCCCTGTTGTTTTTTGCAGCATAGCATTAATTCTTCTTGCACGATTTAGTAATTCCATGTTCTTTCCTCCTTGTTGATGGTGCTATAAAATAAATCTGCTTAAATCTTTATTTTTCACAATGCTGGATAATTTACTATCTACGTATTGCGGTGTAATTTCTATCGTATCCATCGTGACATCAGGAGCTTCAAACGACAGATCCTCGAGAAGCTTTTCTAAAATTGTGTGCAGTCTTCTCGCGCCAATATTATCGGTTTCCTGATTAACTTCGAAGGCGATTTCTGCAAGTCTTGTAATAGCATCGTCAGAAAATTCAACCTTTATACCTTCGATTTCCAGCAGCGCTTTATATTGTTTCAAAAGCGCGTTGGAAGGCTCGATTAAAATGTTCCTAAAATCTTCTACCGTCAACTTGCTGAGTTCTACTCTGATCGGAAAACGCCCCTGAAGCTCAGGGATTAAATCAGATGGTTTTGCCATATGGAAAGCACCAGCAGCTATGAACAACACGTGGTCTGTTGATACAGGTCCATATTTCGTAACTACCGTCGATCCTTCCACAATTGGGAGAATATCTCTTTGAACGCCTTCCCGTGAAACATTCGCTTGGTTTTCTCCTTTGGCCGCTACTTTATCAATCTCATCGATGAAAATCATACCTGCCTGCTCCACTTTTTCTACTGCCTGCTGCCCTACTTCATCCATATCCACAAGCTTACCTGCTTCTTCCTGGGTCAGGACTTTTCTTGCCTCTGACACCGGCAGCCGTCGTTTCTTTTTCTTTTTTGGCATGAACTGATTAAAGGCATCCTGCATATTCATTCCCATCTGCTCCATACCCGAGCCTTGAAGCATATCAAACATCGAAGACTGTGATTCTTCCACTTCTATAGTAACCATGGTGTCCTCAAGTTCTCCCATATCAAGCTGATGTCTGATACGCCTGCGGTTGTTTTCTATCTCTGACTCTTCTGAATCCTCTTTAGGCTCTGATTCTTGTTGAGCCCCTTGGTTAAACAACATTTCAAATGGATTTTTAAAATTGTTTGCCTGCTTCTTCTTGGAAGGGACGATTAATTTTACGAGACGTTTATTCGCTTGTTCTTCCGCTCGTTCCTTGACCGCTTCCATTTTTTCTTCTTTTACCATCCGGACAGCCATTTCCACAAGATCCCTGACCATTGATTCGACGTCTCTTCCAACGTAACCGACCTCGGTAAACTTTGTAGCTTCAACTTTAACAAATGGGGCTCCGACAAGCTTGGCCAGACGACGGGCAATTTCTGTCTTTCCTACACCTGTCGGACCGATCATCAAGATGTTTTTAGGAACAATTTCCTCCCGGATGTCATCGTTGAGCTGCATCCGACGATAGCGATTCCTCAGTGCAATGGCAACAGAGCGCTTCGCCCCGTTCTGACCGATGATATATTGATCAAGTTTTTCCACAATTTGCTTCGGTGTTAAATTTAATGACACGGCGGTGCCCTCCTTATTCGAGAACCTCTAAAGTTATTTGGTCATTCGTAAACACGCAGATTTCACCAGCAATCTCCAAGGCAGCTTTAGCTATATCTTTGGCGGTTTGATCGGTGGAGTATCTTTTTAAAGCTCTGCCGGCACTCAAGGCAAAATTGCCTCCGGATCCAATCGCAAGTATTCCGTCATCCGGTTCTATGACTTCCCCTGTTCCTGAAACGAGAAACATTTTTTCTTTATTCATGACAATGAGCATAGCCTCAAGTTTTCTAAGAACACGGTCACTTCTCCACTCTTTGGCCAGTTCAACCGCTGCCCGGGCGAGGTTGCCATCGAAAGTTTCCAGCTTTGCCTCAAATTTTTCAAACAAGGTAAACGCATCAGCAACAGACCCGGCGAATCCAGCTAAAACTTCATCATTAAACAAACGACGCACCTTTTTGGCTTTATGCTTCATTACAACTTGATTGCCCAGTGTTACCTGCCCATCACCGCTCATGGCGCTCATTCCATTGTGTTGAACGGCAAATATTGTTGTTGCGTGAAACTCCTGTTCCATTAACTCACCTCATTTATTTGCTCTAGGATGGCTGTTCATATAGACGTTACGCAGCCGGTCCTTAGTCACGTGTGTATAAATTTGCGTAGATGAAAGATGTTCATGTCCTAATAATTCTTGAACGGATCGAAGGTCTGCTCCACGGTCCAGTAAGTGAGTGGCAAAAGAATGTCTGAGTTTATGAGGATGAATCTCAGCTGTTATGGCCGCTTCCTTGACCATTTTATTCAGGATCAGGCGGGCACCTCTGCTCGTCAATGGACCACCTCTGGCATTCAGGAGTAAGTCCTTAACATCAGATTGATTTTTGTCAGTAAGCTGCTGCCTTCCATCATCTAAATAAAGGTGAAGCGCTCTTTCCGCATGACTCCCGAAGGGGACGTAACGTTCTTTCCGGCCTTTTCCACGCACGAGAACAGTCGACAATGAAAAATCCAAATCCTCCGTAGTTAAAGCCGTGCACTCACTTACACGCATTCCTGTACCATATAGAAGTTCCAGAAGAACTTGATTTCTCTGCCCGAGAGGTTTGTTTAAATCACTGATTGTAAACAATTGTTCCAATTCCTGTTCATAAAAAAATTCAGGAATTGGCTTATCCCCTTTAGGCAGTCTTACATTTAAAAATGGGTTAGCCGTGACCATTCCTTCACGTTCCAAAAATCGATAAAAACTCCTTAAACAAGAAACTTTTCTCGAAACGCTCCTCCTTGATAAATGCATTTCATGCAGCTGAGAAAGATAAACCCTGATTACTGCATATTCCACATGCTCATAGGAAACGCTTTCCGCTTGAAGAAAGGCTGCAAACGCTTCGACATCCTCCCTGTAGCTTTGAATCGTTAGAGGGGAGGCTTGTTTTTCAATCTGTAAGTATTCTAAAAACTTTTGTTTACTCGCTTCCAGCTGGTTCATAGGTCACCTCACAAGAGCGTCTAAATTTTATCACACTTCTATCCTTGATAACAATGGATTTAACAAAACTGTAACAAAATTCAGAATTGTTTCCAACTCATGGAATAAAAAAATTTGATTGACCAGGTAAGCAAAATGACCTACACCCTGCAAAGCTTAAAGAACTATTGACAAGGGATTATCTTACCAAAGCGTAATTATAGCGGTCTATACATGCAGTGTCAATCTATTCGTCATGAACTTTACGAAGCATTAATCATAGTTTACGAATGGAAAGTAAAAAGAAGACGATCATAATGAGAAAAACCTATAGCTGATATTCAGCTATAGGCTTATTCCCCCTTATGATTGCGGCTCTTCTTTGTAATCACATTCCGTACACTGGATCTGCGTACCTTTTTTCGCGCGTTTTTCCACTAACAGCGAACTGCACTTCGGGCATGGACGGCTGATTGGTTGATCCCAGGAAATAAAATCACATTCCGGATAACGTTCGCAGCCGTAAAACTTCCGATTCTTCTTGCTTTTCCTCTCTACAACCTCGCCCTTCTGGCATTTAGGACAAGTGACATCAATCTTCTTGAGAATCGGCTTTGTATTTCTGCATTCCGGGAAGTTGGAGCAAGCGAGAAACTTGCCGTACCGTCCCATTTTATAGACCATTTCGTGTCCGCAATTTTCGCATTCTATCCCAGCAGGCTCATCCTTAATCTCTACTTCTTCCATCTCTTTTTCAGCTTTGTCGAGTCTTGGTTTAAAATCTTTGTAGAACTCTCCGATGATGGATACCCAATCCTCTTTGCCAACTTCGATCGCATCAAGTTCATCTTCCATTTCTTTTGTGAAATCCACGTCGATAATCTCTGGGAAGTACTCTTTTAACTGTTCGAGGACAATTTCCCCTAATTCAGTAGGAATGAATCGTCGGTTGTCAAGTGCCACATAGCCTCTTCTCTGGATCGTATCCAACGTTGGAGCATATGTCGAAGGACGGCCGATCCCCAATTCTTCAAGAGTTTTTACGAGACGTGCTTCTGTGTACCTTGGGGGCGGCTGAGTAAAATGCTGGTTGGGCTTAATTTCCTCAGCCTTTACCTTCATGCCTTCTTCAAGGTTTGGCAGCATCTTATCCTGTTCTTTTTTATTATCGTCACGACCTTCAATATAGACCTTCATAAACCCTTTAAACTTGACTTTAGAACCCGTAGCACGAAACTCCACCCCTTCATTTAAGAGGTGCACTGTCATCGTATCGAGCACTGCCGGAGCCATTTGGCTCGCAATAAACCGGTCCCAGATTAATTTGTACAAGCGGTATTGATCACGGGATAAAATACTTTTCATTGATTTCGGGTCACGGTCAGCACCAGTTGGTCGTATGGCTTCGTGGGCATCCTGAGCCCCTTCTTGCTTTTTAGCATTTTTAAACTGACCGAGGAATTCACTGCCATAAGTCGTTTGAATATATTGTTTAGCATCTTCTTTCGCAGAGTTGGAAAGTCTCGTTGAATCTGTTCTCATATAGGTAATTAAACCAGTAATACCAAGATTTCCTTTTAAATCGATACCCTCATAGAGCTGCTGGGCAATCATCATCGTCTTTTTTGCTCTGAAATTCAATTTTCGAGCCGCTTCCTGCTGCAAAGAAGAAGTCGTAAAAGGCATCGATGGATTGCGTCTTCTTTCCCTTTTGTTGACCTTATCTACAGAAAAATCTTTCCCTTTCATTTTCTGCTGAATCTTTTTAACATCGTCTTCTGTTTTTAAATCCTGCTTTTTTCCATCCACTCCGTAGAAAGATCCTTCAAAAGATTCTTTTTCCTTAAGAAAAATTCCATCAATGGTCCAATATTCTTCCGGCACAAAGTTTTTAATTTCATTTTCCCTGTCTACGATAATTTTCACAGCCACGGATTGGACACGGCCGGCACTCAGTCCCTTTTTCACTTTTTTCCAAAGGATTGGACTAATGTTATAGCCGACCAACCGGTCTAATATCCGGCGTGCCTGCTGAGCATCAACTAAATGAGAGTCAATCGTCCTAGGCTGCTTAAAGGACTGCTTAATAGCTTCCTTAGTTATTTCATTAAACACAACCCGGCATTCTGACGTTTCGTCTATATCAAGACTGTGGGCTAAGTGCCAGGCAATCGCTTCCCCTTCGCGGTCAGGGTCGGCAGCAAGATAAACGCGCTTAGCTTTTTTAGCGGCTGTTTTCAATTCTTTTAATACCGGGCCTTTGCCGCGGATGGTTATATATTTAGGTTCAAATTCATGTTCGACATCGACGCCCATTTGGCTTTTTGGTAAATCACGGACGTGGCCGAGTGATGCTTTTACTTTATATTTCTTTCCAAGGTATCGTTCGATCGTTTTTGCTTTCGCTGGCGATTCGACGATTACAAGATAATCTGCCATATATGTTCCTCCCATAGAGGTGTTTTCTCTGTAATAATTGTAAAGATAAATCTTCCCTATTATTAAATACAATGAAACCGTTTGTCAAACTTGACTGGTCAAATTTTACTTGTTTACGGCTGTTTCCCTTCCTGACTTTAACACTGTTTTAAGAATTTTTTCAAATTTATTTTCCTCAAATCAGGTCATGATAGCTATGAACAAGCTGGGCTCCCTGTTGAATCAGCTGGTTACATCCAGTACTTGTTTCTCTGTATACAGGTCCCGGCATAGCAAACACATCACGTCCTTGTTCGAGTGCCTGGTCGACAGTAATTAATGAACCACTTCGCTCTCGAGCTTCTACGACAAGCGTCGCAGGAGTTAAGCCGGAGATAATTCGGTTACGCTCAGGAAAATGAAATTTTTTAGGTGGAGTAAAAGGAGGGTATTCACTGACGATAAGCTGATTTTCTGAAAGCTTTTTAACGAGGGAAAGATCATTAGCAGGATAGATATGTTTAAAACCGGAGCCGAGAACTGCAATTGTTTTTCCATTATGATTGACGGCTAAGCTGTGGGCAAGTTGATCAATGCCCCTGGCCAATCCGCTAACAAGCAGGAACCCCTCTCTCACTAGTGGCAAAAGAATTTTTTCCATTGATGGATAAGCATCTTTCGAGGGCGTTCTCGTTCCCACTACACTGAGAGATGGGTCATGATGTAATAATTCATCATTTCCAAAACAATATAATACAAATGGTGGGTCCGGAATGGCTTGGAGCAGAGGGGGAAAATTGTCGTCAAATAGTGTGACCGCCGAGTATGGCTGCAAAATTTCGTCGAGTTTCTTCATTATATTAGGGTCATGTAAACTTTTGTAGATTATCCGGGCACGTTGATCTTTTATGAGGTACGTCGAGGATATTTTTTCAGGAGATAAGGAATAGATGTCGACAAGCTGGGGATCCACTTTAACTATTTTACGCAGTAAAGTTCTTGTCACCGCAGGAATAGCCTGAAGATGAATCAATCTTTGACGAAATTCGTTCATTCATCAGCCTCTTTTCTTAATGATAAGGAAGCCGTGCCTTAAAGACACGGCTTCCTCTATTTGTTATACCGTTTTACATTTATCCAGTAATCCTTCTTTTTCCAACACTTTAATTAATGTCTCACCCATAACGGAAGGTGTTTCGGCTACTTCAATGCCGCATTCATTCATGATGCGGATTTTTTCATCAGCCGTGCCTTTACCACCGGAGATAATGGCGCCAGCATGGCCCATTCTTTTTCCAGGAGGTGCCGTACGACCACCGATAAACCCTACAACCGGTTTATTCATGTTTGCCTTCACCCACTCAGCAGCATCCTCTTCAGCAGTACCGCCGATTTCACCGATCATAATGACGGCTTCCGTATCTGGGTCTTCATTAAATTCTTTCAACACGTCAATGAAATCGGTCCCGTTGACAGGATCTCCACCAATCCCGACAGCTGTAGACTGACCGATGCCAGATTCAGAAAGCTGATGAACGGCTTCATAAGTCAACGTTCCAGAGCGGGAAACGACGCCTACATGACCTTTTTTATGGATGTACCCTGGCATAATTCCAATTTTACATGCATCAGGCGTGATTACTCCAGGACAGTTCGGCCCTACAAGACGTGTCTTCTTTCCTTCCATAAATCGCTTAACTTTCACCATATCAAGCACAGGAATATGTTCGGTAATGCAAATAGCAAGGTCCAGCTCTGCATCTGTTGCTTCCATGATTGCATCTGCTGCGAAAGGTGCCGGAACATAAATAACTGAAGCATTGGCTCCTGTTTTTGCTACAGCTTCTTCAACTGTGTTAAAAACAGGTACTCCTTCCACTTCTGTTCCACCTTTTCCAGGTGTTACACCACCGACGATTTGTGTACCATATTCCAGCATTTGTTTCGTATGAAACAATGCAGTGGAGCCTGTAATCCCTTGAACAATCACTTTTGTATCTTTATTAACATATACACTCATGATTTCCCCGCCTTTCTTACTTGACTAGTTCTACGATTTTTTGTGCACCTGCTGCCATAGAGTCGGCAGAAGTAATGTTTAGACCTGATTCTTCAAGAATTTTCTTACCTTGTTCTACATTGGTACCTTCTAAACGAACGACTAATGGTAAGGTAAGCCCGATCTGCTTCGTTGCTTCTACTACGCCTTCAGCAATGATGTCACATTTCATAATGCCTCCGAAAATGTTTACAAAGATCCCTTTAACATTTTCATCGGATAAAATGATTTTGAAAGCCTCCGTAACCTTTTCAGTTGTTGCACCGCCACCTACATCTAAGAAGTTGGCTGGATCGCCGCTGTAGTGCTTGATTGTATCCATTGTTGCCATAGCAAGACCAGCTCCATTTACCATGCAGCCGATGTTTCCATCTAAAGCAATATAGCTTAGATCGTATTTAGAAGCTTCAATTTCCTTAGAATCCTCTTCTTCAAGATCACGCAGTTCTGCTACGTCTTTTTGACGATACAGCGCATTATCATCGAAGTTAAGTTTGGAATCAAGCGCTAAAACATCACCGTCTCCTGTTGTAACCAGCGGGTTAATTTCAGCTACAGAACAATCCTTTTTAACGAATACATCATATAATCCAAGCATAAACTTAACTGCTTTTCCTAAGGCTTCCTTAGGGATATTGATATTAAACGCCAGTCTTCTTGCCTGGAATGGCGTAAGCCCGGTTACAGGATCAATGACTTCTTTGAAAATTTTCTCAGGAGTTTTTGCGGCTACTTCTTCGATTTCTGTACCGCCTTCTTCTGATGCCATCATCGTAACTTTACTTGTAGCCCGGTCAAGAACCAGCCCGACATAATATTCGCTCTGAATGTCGCAGCCTTCTTCAATGAGTAAACGTTTTACTTCTTTTCCTTCCGGACCTGTCTGATGGGTAACTAATGTTTTTCCTAGAATTTCGTCTGCGTATGTACGCACTTCGTCAAGATTTTTGGCAATTTTTACTCCACCGGCTTTTCCGCGTCCGCCGGCATGAATTTGTGCTTTGACAACCGTGACAGCAGAGTCTAATTTCTTAGCTGCTTCAACAGCTTCATCTACAGTATATGCCACATGGCCATTTGGCACAGAAACGCCAAAATCGCGCATAATTTGTTTTCCTTGATACTCGTGAATGTTCATGTTTCATCCTCCCATCAAATTTCACTGCATTTTCATTGTATAAAAAAACGCTGTCAATTGTCCACAGTAACGATAGTTTATGTCGAAATTTCCACAATAGTTTACGAAAACATTATTATGTAAACTAAATCGGTTCATTCAATATCTTGATCGGTTCGATAGATTAAGGCAAATACTTCAGCGACGACATGGTAGAGCTCTTCTGGGATCTGCTCGTTAATATTCAGCTGTGAAAGAAGTTCCAGAAGGGTAGGATCTTCCTGGACAGGAATGTTATGTTTTTGAGCATTTTCCAATATTTTCTCAGCTACATATCCTTTTCCTTTAGCAATTACTCTTGGTGCTTCTTCCTTATTTGCTTCATACCCAAGTGCTACAGCATTTTTTCGTTGATTTGTCATATCCGAACATCTAGTCCTTCCCGACCGTAATTCAGTTGATTACCCGGTCTCGCTTTCTTTTCAGACGCTTTGCTCATGGATTTAATAGCCACATTGGAAAGAGTATATCCAAGAGCATCAAGGCCTGCATGGAGACTCTCCTTGTGTTTTTCTACAGCTTGCGCTGTGCGTTTATCTTCATTATATACGGTCAAGTTTACCCGACGATTCATAATCTTTAAGTCGACCACCGTT
This sequence comes from Halobacillus salinarum, assembly GCF_022919095.1. Lineage (NCBI taxonomy): Bacteria > Bacillati > Bacillota > Bacilli > Caryophanales > Bacillaceae > Halobacillus > Halobacillus salinarum. Next base: position 2,737,909 of record NZ_CP095073.1, read on the forward strand.
TCTTTCAACGATTTCAAATCCAGAAAAAACATAACATGGCAGAAGTCAGGATCAATTTTATCCCTCTTCTTCCTTCCTTGAATGTCTACATAAATGTCATCAGCGATTTCCAATAATCCACCAGGAAACTGCATCGTCATTTGAATCGTTTGGTTCGTTTCTTGATGGGCAGTCAGCTGCAGTCCGTTTAGAAAGTGAAGCAATTGTTTAGCAGCGTCCGGCTTGATCAAAGATGCTGAATCGTTAAGCCCCTGCATAAGATTTGACTTCACAGTAGATACATTCTCTAGTGAATCCCCTGATTCTTTTAATAAGGCTTCGTGATTGATTCCTAGAAGGTTCATCACTGTTTTCATTTTCACTAAAAAGATGTGTTTATCTATACCTGGCTGAGATTCATGGATCGCATGGCCAGCCCATTCCGCCAACGGTACTTTCAGTTCTTTAGGCACTTGCTGCAGATCAATAGCTTTTAATTGCTCCAGTAAAGAGAAAAGTCCTGACTGAAATGCCCCGCTCTTCTCATTCGATAACACTTGAGGCAGGCGTTCAACGGCCTGCTTAAACAAAATTGCGTCATCTCCCTTAAAAAATGGGAGTATTTTTTCAAAACTATGAAACTCCTGTAATTGCTGATAAAGCTGCATAAGCTGATTTTGGGAAGTGTGAAGGTCGATGCTGGAAGATTTGGCACTGGTAATACTTGGTTTCAATAACGATTCAAGCAGAGTACGCCATTGAGTAAAAACCTTCTGCTCCTGTTCAGAAAAAGGAAGCTGTTTCGTAAATAAATCGATGATTTTCTCTGCGATTTGCTTTGGGTTCTGGCTCCCAAAAGGAAAGTCCTTTAAAGTCAGCTGTGGAGTTCTTCCCGTTCCATTGGGAGGAGTTGCAGTCTCTCCCCATTTCACATTTTCCTGAAACGCTGAAAACGAATACTGGTCTGAAATAATATGGGCTTTTTGAAACAAACGGAAAGAAGCAGTGGAGTGATCGTTAATCTCCGTGTTAAACTTTTGCACGATAAATTCAGAAAAAGGTAGAGGATCCTGTCCTTTCAACAAAGAAAGCAAGGGGCTCATCCTCTTGTCTGAAGCGGTGAACAAAGGCTTAGAATCCAGCGAGCTTGAAAGTTCATTAAGCTGCTTGGACAAGCTTATTCTGCTTCTTTTCAGCAATGCTTCAAACACGGGTTTGTGAATTGGAAGCTTCCGTGCAAACATTTCCAATAACACTTGTTTTGCCTCTGCTTTATTCCCAGCTTGTTCCAGCAGACTTGCGGCCTTTTGCAGCTGATGACTAGTAAATGCGATTTCTTTTTTAAACAGCTCATTCAAGAGTTGTTCTGCATGCTTTGATAATTGAAAGCCAAGGGGCTTTGTGATCGCATTTTCCTTTGTACGAGGATCACTTACCACTTTCAAATGGATTTGATCACCTGTCGATTTAACTAGAAATAAGTAGCGTTCTCCTTTGGTAAGCGACGTTTCCAACTGTGCATGAACTTTAGCTGAACCTATATGGATCAGAGCCTGATTATTTGGATAGAGAACTGATACTTTTCCTGACACCATCTGGCCAGGCTTAAGCGTATTTACTTCCGCCTTCTTCTGCATGGCTGGAATGTTTTTTAGCATTTCAGAAAAGATGGGATTCATATCCGATTCCCCTTTACACAAAATGAAGATTTTTAACAGGTGAAAAGCTTTGACGATGATAAGGACTTACACCGTGTTTTTCCATTGCCTCCAGGTGTTGTTTCGTCCCATAGCCCTGATTGGAAGAGAATTCATACACCGGAAATTCCTTATGGATCTTTTTCATTAAACGATCTCTGCTTACTTTAGCAATTACGCTGGCCGCAGCGATCGATACACTCTTCTGGTCACCTTTAATAATGGATTCCTGTGTACATGCGGTCTCTCGAATTTCCATAGCGTCTATAAGCAAGTGATCCGGTTTCATAGGCAGTTCAGCTACCGCTCTTTGCATAGCAAGCTTCGTAGCCTGATATATATTCAGTTCGTCAATTTCATTATTTGTTGCCAGCCCCGTACTAGTAGCAGCCGTTTTTGTAATATATGTATAGAATTCTTCACGCTTTGCTAGAGAGAGCTGCTTCGAATCATTTAATCCTTCCAAATAAAAACCCTCCGGCAGAATCACAGCTGCAGCGACCACCGGGCCGGCAAGCGGACCGCGACCCGCTTCATCAATTCCAGCTATACACGTTTTTCCTTCAGCAAAACATTTTTGTTCCCACTGGCGCATTTCATAGAAGGCCATTCTCAAGGTTCGTTTTTTTTGCAGCTCACGTTCATATTGCTGCAAAAGTGTACGTACTCCCTTACGTGAATCCAGCTTAAGTTGAGAGACCTCTTCATTCGTCAATCCGCTGGCAGCGATCTGCTCTTTAATTTGCTGAATGGTTTTCTTATCTCCCATCCTCGAACCTCATTTCTGTTAATATCGACACATTCTTCTGTTTATGTAATAAAAAAAACGCAAAGAGGATCACATCCTATCTGCGTTTCAACCGTTCATTATTCCGGTTCTTCAAAACTGACAAGACCGATCTTTCCTGTTCGTAAATCCTGAAGAATTACATCGGACGTTTTTTCAAAATTGACTAGACCACCGCTTTCAAGGCAGCCTCTTTTTTGTCCAATGGTTTCAAAAGCAGTCATAATATCTTCATAGTCAGAAAAGCCGAATCGTTTTTCAAGTAAACCAGGGTAACGGTCCTTCAAGTAATTTAGGATATAGGCTGCCACGTCTTCTTTCGGGAGAATCTGGTCTTTAATTGTTCCGATGGAAGCGAGTCTGTACCCGACCTCTTCATCTTCAAATTTCGGCCAAAGGATTCCAGGCGTATCAAGCAGCTCAAATTCTTTTTTCACCTTAATCCATTGCTGTGCTTTTGTAACACCAGGCTTGTCTCCAGTTTTAGCCAGCTTCCGGTTAGCCAGACGATTAATTAACGTTGACTTTCCTACATTAGGGATCCCGAGAATCATGGCTCTCGAAGGTCGAGGACGCACGCCTTTAGCTTTTAATTTTTCCAGCTTTTCTTTCCCTAGGTCTTTCGCCAGATCGATCACTTTTTTTACGTCTTTTTTTTCATTGGCTTCAATCGCCAGTGCTGGAATTCCGCTTTCTTGGTAACTATTAAGCCACTCTTTGGTGACTTCAGGATCAGCAAGGTCTTTTTTCATAAGAACCACCATCTTCGGCTTTTCCTGCAAAATTTCGTGAAGCATAGGATTTTGAGATGAAAGCGGTGCCCTCGCATCTACAAGCTCAATCACAAAATCAACGAGTTTTAATTTTTCAGCTGCTTCCCGCTTTGCTTTAGCCATGTGGCCAGGAAACCATTGTATAGTCACAGTGACCCTCCTACTGAACCAGTCGAATACGATCAAGCGGCCAATAAAGCAGAACGGCCTGACCGACGATTTTATCCTCCGGAATCATACCCAGCATTCGACTATCGGTTGAGTTATTGCGATTATCTCCTAATACAAGAACTTTCCCTTTTGGCACGGTCTCATAACCGCCGGGGATCTGTTCAATGGAGAAATCTTCTGTCAGCTTTTCTCCGTCTGGCAGCTTACTGATTCTTTCATTTAAAAAGGTTTCGTCTACTTTTTTCCCATTTACATAGAGCTGGTCATTTTTATATTCAATATGATCACCAGGCAGTCCAATTACACGTTTTATGTAATCTTTTGTTTCGGTAGCGTGAAACACCACGACATCAAACCGGTCCGGGGAACCTAGAGTGTAATTTATTTTACTCACGATTAAATGATCCCCATTATGCAGTGTATTTAACATTGAGGGGCCTTCGACAACGACAGGGGCAAACAGAAAAACGCGAACAACGATCGCTAGAATAGCTGCAATCGCGAAAGCTTTCAGCCAATCGAGCAGCTGTTTGTTCATTGTCATCCCCCTCCTCTCCTACGATTGATGAGAAAAAGGAGCTTGACATATGCAAGCTCCCTAAGAAATGGATTAACGAATTTCTTTAATTCTTGCTGCTTTACCGCGAAGGTTGCGCAAGTAGTAAAGTTTCGCACGACGTACTTTTCCGCGGCGAGAAACTTCGATTTTAGCTACTCTTGGTGAATGTAGCGGGAAGGTACGCTCTACTCCTACACCGTAAGTAATTTTACGAACAGTAAAAGTTTCGCTGATACCGCCGTTTTGACGCTTGATTACAACCCCTTCGAAAACCTGGATACGCTCGCGGTTTCCTTCGACAACTTTCACGTGTACTTTTACAGTATCACCTGGGCGAAAGTCCGGGATGTCTGTACGAAGCTGTTCTTTCGTAATTTCATGAATTAGTTGCTGCATGGTATTTCACTCCTTCTTAACTAATGCTCTTACCTGCTAAGAGGCAGCGGAACATCGTTTTCCGCTTAAACCGAACGTTTAAGCACAAAAATTAATATATCATAATTTCAGTTGATACGCAAGGTTTACTCTTCATCTTTCCACGCCTGAATCCACGCTTTTTCCTTATCAGAGAGCGCTCTATTTAACAACAGATCGGGGCGTCGTTCATACGTGCGCTTTAGAGATTGATAATGCCGCCATTCGTCAATTTTCGCATGGTTGCCTGAAAGCAGTACATCAGGAACCTGGGCTCCGCGAAACTCAGCCGGTCTCGTATAATGAGGATGTTCAAGCAATCCGCTGGAAAACGAATCACGAGGAGCAGAGGATTCATTTCCGAGTACACCGGGGAGCAAACGAACTACAGAATCAACGACAACCATTGCTCCCAGTTCTCCGCCGGTTAAAACGTAATCACCTATCGATACTTCATCCGTAACCAATTCCTGACGAATTCGTTCATCAAAACCCTCATAATGACCGCAAATGATAATCAGATGTTCCTCATAGGAAAAATCTTCAGCTTTTCTTTGGTTATAAGGCTCTCCCTGCGGACACATAAGCACCACTCTCGGAGGGGTATCCGTCTTTCCTTTAACTGCTTCCACGGCATCAAAGATTGGCTGCGGCGATAACACAAGCCCCGCGCCTCCCCCATAAGGATAATCATCCACTTTGTTATGTTTATTCAAAGTGTACTCGCGGAAATTGGTGGTTTGATAGCTGAACGCATTTCTTTCCTGTGCTCTTTTCAATATCGAAGCATTCAGAACACCTTCAAACATCTCCGGAAATAACGTAAGGATATCGATATGCATTAATCAAGCAGCCCCTCTATTGGATCAATGATCACCTGTTGCTTTTCTGGATGAACTTCCTTCACAACCTCTCCAATGTACGGAATGAGTACATCTGGTTTACCCTGGCACTTAACTACCCAGACATCATTCGCTCCAGGTGTAAGAATCTCTTTAATCTCTCCGATTTCCTCACCGCTGGATAGATAAACATGACAGCCGATGATTTCATGAAAATAAAATTCATGCTCTCCAAGTTCTGCCTGCTCCTGCTCATCAATCATAAGCATGCCGTTTTTATACCTTTCCACATCATTAATCGTGGAGTGATCCTCAAACGTAAGCAAATCAAAGCCCTTATGCACTCTGTGACTGGCTACTTTAAGCTCCACAGGATCTTTTCCTTCAATTACCCAATACAAAAGCTGCCCTGGCTGGAATCGTTCATCGAAATCGGTGATTCGATGAACTTTCACTTCACCTTTAATGCCGTGTGTATTAATAACTTTTCCAACATTGAACATTTGTCCACTCATGGTTCTCTTACCTCGCTCGTATTACGATTCCGTCTTTAATGACAATTTGCTGTTCTAGAACACTCTCGCTCCACTCGTCTCCCTCATTAATGGAAAGTACTGCTTCTACTTCATCTGTTTCAAGCTCACTGCCATCAGGTAGAATATTAAGCTGATTAAGCTGGTGTTCCATCCAGCGTAGTTCATCTTTACGTCTGCTTATTTCCTTAGAAAATCTGCGGCCCACCTCTTGTTTGGAAAGACCAGGCTTTCTTTCAAGCTTTTTCTGTTCAAAGGTCAAATGGTAGCATTCCTGCTCCAACTGCTTTACTCGAGCATCAAAACGATTTTTCAGTTTGCTTCTGCTTTGCTCTGTGAGTACATGTTTTACGGGTATTCGTCTAATGATCTGCATCCACCGACCGCCTCTCCACATATCTCTGCATGGTAAAAAAGGGAAAGGTTCACCCTTTCCCTTTTTTACATGATATCCAGATAGATTCTTTTCTTAGAATCAGAGCCTGCCGCGTAAACGACAGTGCGGATCGCCTTTGCAATCCGTCCGTTTTTCCCAATCACCTTACCGACATCATCCGGATGAACGGTTAAGTGGTACACCACCTTGCGTTCTTCCTCATTCACATTCACTTGAATATCCTCAGGGTGGTCAACGAGCGGGGTGACGATCGTTTCAATTAAGGCTTTCATGATATCACTTCTTTACTTTTGGTTTTTCTTGTCGTGAAATTGCTTCATGATGCCTTCTTTTGAAAAAAGGTTGCGCACTGTATCGCTCGGTTGTGCCCCATTGGACATCCAAGTAATAGCTTTCTCAGCATCCAGTTTAACTTCTACAGGGTTAGCTACAGGATTATATGTGCCGATCTGCTCAATGAAACGTCCATCACGAGGAGAACGGGAATCTGCTACAACTACACGATAATAAGGATTACGTTTTGAACCCATACGTTTAAGGCGAATTTTTACTGCCATATTTAACTACCTCCATTATAATTCTTCTTAAGTGTTTCACACAATTTTAGATTTTAGCAGAACTTAGATAATGTGTAAAGGTTTTTTCCATTACATAAAAGGAAAATTCATACCCTTACCCTTTTTACCTTTCGTATTGCTCATTTGTTTCATCATTTTTTTCATTTCTTCAAACTGTTTTAACAACCTGTTGACTTCAGAAACTGAAGTACCGGACCCCTTCGCAATCCGCTTTTTCCGGCTCGCATTCATAACAGATGGTTCAATGCGTTCTTTTTTTGTCATCGACTGGATGATCGCCTCTACGTGGACAATCTGTTTATCATCAAAAGAGACGTTCTTTAACCCCTTCATCTTGTTAGCTCCGGGGATCATGTTGATAAGCTCATCGAGCGGCCCCATGTTTTTTACCTGCTCCATCTGATCGAGAAAGTCTTCAAAAGTAAACGAAGCGGAGCGCATCTTTGATTCCAGTTCCTTTGCCTGCTGCTCATCCACCTGCGTCTGAGCTTTTTCAATCAGGGTGAGCATATCTCCCATTCCTAAAATCCGGGAAGCCATCCGCTCCGGGTGGAAGGCTTCAAGCTGGTCAAGCTTTTCTCCCATACCGGCAAACTTAATCGGTTTTCCAGTTACGGCTTTAATGGACAGCGCAGCACCGCCACGGGTGTCCCCATCCAATTTCGTTAGCAACACCCCGCTGATATCCAGCTGTTCATCAAAGCTCTCTGCTACGTTTACTGCATCCTGACCAGTCATTGCATCAACAACTAAGAAAATTTCGTCAGGGTTTACGGCATCTTTGATTCGCTGCAGTTCATCCATCAGTTCCCCATCAACGTGGAGACGACCTGCCGTATCAATGATTACATAATCATTGTGCTCTTCCTTTGCCTTTTCAATGGCATTCTTTGCAATGTCCACAGGATCTGCCTCTGTTCCTTGTTCATGGACCGGCATGTTCAGCTGCTTACCGAGTGTTTGCAGCTGGTTGATAGCAGCAGGGCGGTAAACGTCTGCTGCCGCGAGTAACGGACTCCGGTTATAGCTTTTCCGAAGCAGATTCGCCAGCTTCCCGGTGGTGGTCGTTTTCCCCGCCCCTTGCAAACCTACCATCATGATCACAGTAGGAGGGCGCTTGGCAACGGCGATCTTACTTTCGTCCCCACCCATCAATTCCGTCAGCTCATCTTTAACGACTTTAATAACCTGCTGACCGGGAGTGAGGCTGTTCATAACTTCTTGCCCCACTGCCCGCTCTCTAATGCGTTTCACAAAATCCTTGACTACTTTAAAGTTAACATCAGCTTCAAGGAGGGCAAGACGAACTTCACGCGTCATTTCTTTCACATCTTGTTCGGTGACCTTGCCTTTGCCTTTAATCTTTTTAATCGTTTCCTGCAAACGGTCGGATAAACCTTCAAAAGCCATCGAAGGACCCTCCTATTCCAATTCTTGTAGTTGCTTCAAAGAGTGAACGAGTTCTTTATTATCTGTATCTACTGCGTCAAGCATGAACTGGATCAAGCTTTGGCGCTGTTCAAACTTCTCATATAAGTGTAATTTTTCCTCATACTCCTCAAGCATATGTTCTGTACGTCGAATGTTATCATAAACGGCCTGCCTTGAGACGTCAAAGGTTTCAGATATTTCACCAAGCGAGTAATCCTCAAGGTAATAGAGCTCCATATAATTCCTTTGCTTTGGAGTGAGCAGCGATTGATAAAAATCAAATAAAAAATTAATCCGGGTTGTTTTTTCAAGCATGAAAAGCACTCCTTGTTAAGTGAAATACCTTTACATATTAAAATAGTAACGGAGGCGGCAGTTTCGTGTCAAGCTATACCCCTTCATTCTCCTCTTCCTCATACTCCTCAATCATGTCAGCAAACAATCCATAAACAAACGCATGAGCATCAAAGGTTTCTAAATCTGTTAATTTTTCTCCGAGTCCAACGAGTTTGACCGGAATTTCCAAATCTTTACGAATAGCCAGCACAATTCCGCCTTTAGCTGTGCCATCAAGCTTAGTTAAGACTATGCCTGAAACATCCGTCGCTTCGGAAAATGTTTTTGCCTGACTCATCGCGTTCTGCCCGGTCGTAGCATCCAGAGTCAACAGCACTTCATGAGGAGCGTCAGGGACTTCCCGTTCAATTACCCGTTTAACTTTAGAAAGTTCATTCATCAGGTTTACCTTGTTTTGCAACCTGCCCGCTGTGTCACAAATTAATACATCTGCATCCTTAGATTTAGCTGATTTAATCGCATCAAAAATGACAGCAGCCGGATCTCCGCCAGCTCCATGTTTTACAACAGGAACATCGACACGGTCCCCCAGATTTCCAATTGTTCGATAGCCCCTGCTCTAAATGTGTCACCCGCCGCTAAGACGACACGTTTTCCTTCATTCTTCAGCTTATGGGCAAGCTTTCCAATTGTAGTAGTTTTCCCTACTCCGTTCACCCCGACAAATAAATAAATCGTCAGCCCTTCGGAGCTTTCTCTAAGGCCTTCGAGCTCATTCTCTGTGTCATCACCATAGTACATTTCGACAAGCTTTTCAGAGATGACTTCTTTAACACGTTGTGTATCTTTGATGTTACGTCGTTTCACTTCCATTTGTAGTTCATCTATCATCTCCATAACCGCACTCACGCCGACATCTGCGGAAATAAGTACTTCTTCGAGTTCTTCGAAAAAATCCTCATCCACTGTACGGTACCTGGCGACGAGATCATTGATTTTACTCGAGAAGGAATCTCTCGTTTTAGCAAGACCTCTCTTAAACTTTGAAGCGACAGATTCCTCGTTAGGTTCTTCTATTTCTTCCTGTGTTTCTTCCTGCTCTTCAAGCTCAGGCTCCTCTTCTACTTCTGATTCACCCTGTAACTCTTCCATGCGCAGTTCATGTTGTTGAGGTTCTTCGTCACCTGTCGGATCTTCATTTGCTGTTTGCTCTGCTTCTTCCTGCTCTTTCTCTTGCTCCGTTTCTTCTCCTATAAATTTTTCTTTTAGTTTTTTAAAGAAGCTCATGACCTCATCCTTTCTACACTTCCAATAGTTCTGTAGTTTCTTCTAATTTGACGGAAACCAGCTTAGACACTCCGGATTCCTGCATCGTAACCCCGTAAAGCACATCTGATTCTTCCATCGTGCCTTTCCTATGGGTAATAACGATAAACTGCGTTTTGGAACTAAATTCTTTTAGAAACTTAGCAAACCGGTCTACATTGGCTTCATCTAAAGCAGCCTCAACTTCATCCAGCACACAAAAAGGTACCGGACGGACTCTTAAAATAGAAAACAACAAGGCAATGGCTGTCAGTGCACGCTCTCCACCAGATAGCAGGCTGAGATTTTGAAGTTTCTTACCTGGCGGCTGGGCAACAATATCTACCCCGGTTTCCAATAGATCTTCGGGGCTTGTCAACACCAGGTCTGCTTTTCCGCCGCCGAATAAACTCTGAAAAACACTCCCGAATTCTGCTTTGATCTTTGTAAACGTATCTTCAAAACGGCGCTGCATTTCGCCGTCCATTTCATTAATAATTGAATGCAGCGTTCGCTTAGCTTCAAGTAAATCCTCCTGCTGTCCTGTAAGGAATTCATAACGTTCGAGGATGCGGTCATATTCTTCAATCGCACCTAAGTTTACGGTGCCAAGTTCATCGATGGATCGCTTTATGAGCTTTACGTCTGTTTCAGCTTGACGGATATCTTCTACTCTCGGAAAGTTTTGTTTAGCTTTTTCAAAAGTCATCACATATTCTTCCTGCAGGTAAGTGAGCAGATTTTCCAATTCGACGTCCATTCGACCTTCCTTAACTTCTTTCTGCTGGATTTCCTGGACAAAATTTCCATGTCTACGCTTCGTTTCTTTCAGCAGACGTTCTGCCTCCTGAACGTTCACTCCATATTCATTGCGCTCTTTTCTTCGTTCCTGAATCAGCTGGGAAGTGGCTTGTTTTCTCTGTTTTGTCTGCTCAATTTGTTCCCCAATCTCTTCTTCCGTTTGATTGGATTCTACAATCTCAACTAGTTGTTGATAAGAATCTTTATTTTGTACGAGCTGGGCTTCTGTCTCTTGATAAGAAACTCGGTAACGCTCCACTTTTTCCTGCTGGTTATTAATAAAGGAATCTTGTTCAGCGATCAGCACCTTTAGTTCCTGAACTCGCCCCTGCAAATGATCCTCGTCTAATTTTTGCTTTTGTTTTCTTTCCGTTAACGACTCAATCTCCTGTTGGATTGTTTCAAGCTGGTGATTGAGCTCCGATAGTGCAGCTTCCAAACTATCAAGTTTTTCATTCGTATACTGGTGATCTTCACGAAACTGCAGTTGATCCTGATCGAATAATTGAAGCTGGTCGTTTAAATGCTGCACTTTCAATTCCAATTCTCTCTTTTGGGATTGGATTTCATACTCTTCATTTTGAGCTTCTTCCAATTGGACCTTGAGCCTTTCCGCTTCCTGCTTCTCTTTCTGAACAGATGTTTTTAAGTGCTGGACCTTTTTCTCAACTTCTGCTGTTTTCTGCTCATACGTCGAAATTTTTTGAGTCAGCTCCTGGAGTTCCTTGTCTCTCGTAAACAAGGACTGGCCGGATTTTTTCTGGGCTCCGCCGGACATGGAACCTCCTGGATTTACAACGTCGCCTTCCAAAGTAACAACCCTGTATTTTCTGTTTAACTGCCGGGCTATGGCATTTGCCTGTTCCAATGTTTCAGCAATGACGATGTGCCCAAGTAAATGCTGAATCGCTTTTTTGTGCTTCTCTTGATAAGAAACGAGATCACCCGCGACACCCACTACTCCTTCAAGATTCTCCAAAGACCCAGCTGCCTGTCCGTGCAGTGAGCGGGGATGGATTGATGAAAGAGGCAGAAAGGTAGCTCTTCCCTTGTTCGTCTGTTTCAGCCAATGAATAGCAGCACGGCCAGAACGTTCATCGGTAACAATCACATGCTGGGCTTGGGCACCCAGAGCTGTTTCAATAGCCGTAATCAAATGGGAAGGTACCTCCATTACTTCTATGACAGCACCCTCGATTCCTGATAACTTTCCAGCTTCGCGTGCTTTTAACACTTCGCGCACACCTTGAAAATATCCTGAAAAATCCTCTTTCATATCTTCCAGCATTTCTTTTTTCGACCTGAGTTTTTCCATATATTGATAGCCTTGATAAAGCTTCTGCTGCCATTCTTGATAGGCGGCTTCGTTCTTCTCATAGGATTGGCTGAGCTCTGCATGGCGTCTTTGTAAACCCGTGCGTTCTTGCTCTTTTTCCGTACAGGCTGTTTGTACGGAAGTGAGTTTCTTTTCTGTTTTTTCTCTTTCCAGCCGTAAATCTTTAAACTTATCCTGCTGTCTGTCCTGTTTTGTAGAAAGCTGCTCCTGCTGCTGGCTTAAGAGCTGTTTTTCATTCTTTTTAGCAGCCTGATCATTCAGGAGATCAATGTATTCACTTTTTAATTCTTCGATTTGGTCTTCGATATTCTGTGCGCCCTGGCTTAATGTTTCATTCGTTTCCTTTAGTTCCTTCTTAAGCTGCCTTCCTTGATTTCTGGCCTCTGTAAGCTCTGAATTTTCTTTTTGAAGAGTTACCTTCAGTTCCTCAAGCTTTATCGAAAGCTCTTTGTATTCGCCTTCAATTTTTGTCTTGTTTTCCGAATAATGCTTGTGTCTTTCCTTCATCAGCTCTTTTTTACCTTCAAGATTCTCTAAATCTTTCGTAAGAACAAGCAAGGTCTCCTGCAGATCTTCAATGGATTCATCCAGCGCCTGCATCTGGTCACGCTGTCGTTCAATTTTTTCCTGACCTGATTCAATCGAGTTGTTAAGCTCTTCTTCCTGCTGCTTAATTTCTTTCAGTTCATCAAGCAGCTTTTGCCAATCACTGTGCAGTGATTCAATCTGTGTAATTAAAAGAGAGACTTCTATTTTCTTCAATTCTTCCTTTTTTTCCAGATAATCTTTTGCAACCGAAGCCTGTAGTTTCAGCGGTTCCAGCTGTCCTTCAATTTCATAGACGATATCTTCCACCCGGTTTAAATTCTCCTGCGTTTCCCCGAGCTTCTGTTCCGCTTTTCTCTTTCGCTGTTTATATTTAAGGACTCCGGCAGCTTCTTCAAAAATCGACCTTCTCTCTTCGGCCTTTGAACTTAAAATTTCTTCAACTTTCCCCTGGCTTATGATCGAGAAAGCTTCCTTCCCAAGCCCGGAATCCATAAACAAGTCGACAATATCTTTTAACCGGCACGTTTGATTGTTTATATAAAATTCACTTTCACCCGACCGATATACTCTGCGGGTGACACTGACTTCCTCATAATCAAGGGGAAGTGTCTGGTCTTTATTGTTTAAAGTTAAAGTTACTTCTGCCATGTTTAACGGTTTTCTCGAGTCACTGCCGGCAAAAATAATATCTTCCATTTTTGACCCTCTCAGTGACTTTGCCGATTGTTCTCCGAGCACCCAGCGAATGGCATCCGTAATATTACTCTTCCCACTGCCATTCGGTCCAACGACAGAGGTTACGCCATTTACAAAATCTACGGTAACCCGTTCAGCAAACGACTTAAAACCTTTGGTATCTAAACGTTTGAGGAACATATTCATCCTCCTGTATAATTAGCAATCTTTCAGTGTTCAACTTAGTTATTTTATCATAAACTTAACGGTTGCGGTAGGATCCTTCTCTACAGCGCACTAAATGAAAGGGCTTACACTATTAATAAGGGTTTTAAAAACGATCTAATTAATTTATCATAGAAACTACTAAAAAGAGTTGAAGTTAGTGAAGGAGGAAAAAAGAGTGAGTTTAGAAGAAGCAACTACGGATAATTTAGAGGTACTGATTAATGATATGGCAGACAAACTCCAAGTCGTCAATCGTTCCATTATGGACCCGGAAGACTATGACCTCAGTAAATACGATGAAATCAAGTCCCTCCATGATGTCATTCAAATGAAAGGTCAGCTGAGTGTATCAGAGATCCAGGCTTTTGTTCAAGAGCTTGGTCAATACCGTAAATAATAAAAATGAAAGCCCGTAAGGAACCCTTCGTTCCCTGCGGGCTTTTTATTGGTACGCATTATGGTTAAGTAGTGCTTGTTGAGCAGCTTTTTGTTCGGCTTCTTTTTTTGTTCGGCCAATCCCAATCCCCGCTGTCTCTTCTTTAATTCTTACATGAGCAATAAATTCACGGCTGTGGGCAGGTCCTCTTTCTTCTACGATTTCATATTCAATCTTACTGTGGTTGTCCCGTTGGATAAATTCTTGAAGCTGACTCTTAAAATCCATCGCATGAGAAAAAGCACCTTTTTTAATTTTAGGATAGACATACTTCTCCAGGAAAAGAATGACTTGGTCAAAACCCTGATCAAGATAAAGAGCCCCAATGAATGCTTCAAACACATCAGCAAGAAGCGCCGGCCGGCTTCTTCCTCCCGTCATTTCCTCTCCTTTGCCAAGCAGAATATAATCTTGAAAATTCAGCTCATTGGCAAATTTCACGAGAGACACTTCACAAACGATGGAGGCACGAAATTTAGTTAGCTCTCCTTCAGCCATATCAGGGAATTCACGATATAAATATTGGGATACTCCAAGCTCAAGTACAGCGTCCCCTAAAAACTCAAGCCGTTCATTATCTTCCCGGTCCTTTTTTCGATGCTCATTCACATAGGATGAATGGGTAAAAGCTTGTTCCAGTAACGATAGTTCATTAAAGGAAATATCTATTTTTTTTTGCAAACTGGAAAAATCGTCCATAGTTCACCTTATCCTTTACAATAGAATCATACAGAAAGGCTGCCTACAAAAAGCAGGCAGCTATTCAAAGTTTAGCTCTGGCTGCTTATGTAATTCACAGCATCGCCAACTGTATTAATCTTTTCAGCTTCTTCATCGGAGATTTCCATATCAAACTCATCTTCAAGCTCCATTACTAATTCTACAACATCAAGAGAGTCTGCTTCTAGATCTTCTTTGAAGGAAGCTTCCATTTTTACTTTTGATTCGTCTACATCAAGACGGTCGACAATGATTTGTTTTACACGGTCAAATGTTTCTGCCATTGGAACTTCACCTCCCTTCAGTCATTATAGTAAATTTCCCGGCGGAAAACCAGATTATTTTCACATCACCATTCCGCCGTCCACATGAAGAGTCTGTCCTGTCATGTAGGAAGCATCCTCTGAAGCGAGGAAACGAACTACACGGCTGACATCTTTCCCGCTGCCGAGACGCTTTAACGGAATTAAAGCAAGCATCTGTTCACGCTGCTCCTCGGTAAGTGCATCTGTCATATCTGTGGAAATATAACCTGGAGCAACAGCATTTACTAGGATATTACGTGTGGCTAGTTCTTTTGCAGATGATTTCGTCAAGCCGATGACTCCTGCTTTCGCGGCTACATAATTTGCCTGCCCCGGATTACCTGAAACCCCTACAATCGAGGCAATATTAATGATGCGCCCGTATTTCTGCTTCATCATCTGCCTGGTCACAGCTTTCGTACAAAGGAAGACCCCTTTAAGATTTATATCAATTACATCATCGAATTCTTCTTCTTTCATTCTCATCAGCAGATTATCTTTCGTTATCCCTGCATTATTAACGAGGATGTCAAGCCGTCCAAATTCACTGACAACCGTTTTAATCATATTCGTCACATCATCGCTGTCTGCTACGTTGGCTTGAATTTTAATGGCCTCTCCACCCTGCTCTTTAATCAGGTTTACGACTTCCTCCGCTTTTGCTTCGCTGCCAGCATAATTGACCGCCACTTTTGCGCCTTTAGCAGCAAGCTCTAGTGCGATGGCTCTGCCTATTCCTCTTGATGCACCTGTGACTAAAGCTACTTGTTCATTCAGCATTAAGACTCCTCCTTATACCACGTAATCAGTTCGCTGACAGATTCCGGGTTTTGTATCGCAAAAGTCTTCGTTCTTCTGTTCACTTTTTTTACTAAACCACTCAATACTTTTCCATGGCCCACTTCAACGATAGCATCTAATTCTTGAGTCGTGAAGCTCTCTAATATTTCCTGGAACCGCACTGGAGAGTACAGCTGTTCAACAAGGAGTTTTTCAATTTTTTCAGGCTCCTGAACAGGCTGAGCCGTGACGTTCGCATAAACAGGAATATCCGCTTTCGTTACGGTCGTTTCGTTTAAATAACGGGAAAAATCTTCGCTTGCTGGTTCCATCAGCTTCGAGTGAAACGGACCGCTTACATTTAGGGGGAGCACACGTTTTGCCCCGTTTTCTTTAAGGTAAGAAGAGGCTTCTTCCACTCCTTCCCTTGTTCCGGAAATGACAATTTGACCGGGGCAGTTAATGTTTGCAAGATCCACCACTTCGTCTGAATGCAATTCGGCTATAGCAGCTTCGATGTCTTCCTTAGACAGCCCCAGGACAGCAGCCATCGCCCCTTTACCAGTAGGGTAAGCTTCCTCCATCAGCTTCCCGCGGATATGGACAAGCTTCACCGCTTCTATTGGAGTAAGCGCTCCCGCAGAAACTAGCGCACTGTATTCACCCAGACTATGCCCTGCGGTCATCACTGGTTCTATTCCTGCTTCTTTCAATACTAATGCGATGGCAGCACTGTTTAACAATAATGCAGGCTGGGCATTTTCTGTTTTAGTCAGTTCATCTGAAGGACCTTCAAACATCAGTTTTGTCAAAGGGTAACCGAGCGCTTCGTCAGCCTCGTCAAACAATTCTCTCACCTTATCATACTGGTCGTACATATCTTTGCCCATTCCTACTTCCTGAGAACCTTGCCCTGGAAAAATAAAAGCTAATTGCTTCATTTTTGCTCCTCCTCCTTCAACCGCAATTCTTTAAGTGTTTTTGCTATCGTCCTAGTGACATTTTGTTCGACCATTTGCTCTGCCTGGCGGATTGCACTGTATACGGCTCTCGCATTGGATGAACCATGGGCTTTAATTACTGGCGCCGCTAATCCAAACAAGCCAGCTCCTCCATACTCCGAATAATCCAGCTGCTTTTGTAATCCCTTTAAATCACTTTTTACTAGACCTGCAGCGATTTTTGTTTTCATGTTGGACATAAAGGTTTTTTTCATCATAGAAAACATCGTAAGTGCCGTGCCTTCTATTGTTTTTAAAGCGATATTTCCTGTAAACCCGTCCGTAATGACTACATCAGCTGCTCCATCAAGCAAGTCTCTAGCCTCCACATTGCCGATAAAATGGATTGGTGCTTCTTTCATCCGCTGAAAAGCTTTTTTTGTAAGATCGCTGCCTTTGCCTTCTTCCGTTCCTACATTCAGCAGCCCTACGCGCGGAGTTTTAACGCCCCGGACATTTTCAGAGTAAATGGATCCGATGATCGCATATTGCAGCAGATGCTCTGCCTTTGCATCCACATTAGCCCCGACATCAAGCATTAAAAACCCGCTTCCATCCTGAGTAGGAAGGGTTGGACTCAAGGCGGGCCGCTCCACGCCTTCCATTCTGCCTACAATGAACAAACCAGCACTCATGAGAGCTCCCGTATTTCCAGCTGAAATACAAGCTTCGGCACGACCCTCGCTTACTTCCTTGGCCATTAGTACCATGGATGCATTTTTCTTTCTTCTGACTGCCCGCACAGGCTCATCTTCTGAAGTAATAACTTCAGTGGTATGTAAAATTGATATATTGGATTCCTCATTTAAATGAGGGCGGATCTTTTCCTCATCTCCAACTAAAGTTATCTCTAAAGCCGGGTTGGCATGAACTGCCTCTACCGCTCCTTTCACAATGGCTTCTGGTGCGTGGTCTCCGCCCATTGCGTCAATGGCTAGTTTCATGGTTATCAAGCTCCTTGTGTTGATTTGAGCGAAACATCTCAAACAAACCCGAAAACACTTCTTCGTTCTCCACATAGCTGTGAACAGAAACGATTGTCCGGCCTTTTTCGTCCTCACCCTGAACCGTGGCTTTCGCAACTACTCGTTCCCCTAATTTAACCTGCCTTCTAAAAGCAATGTCCGAACGGGCAGTGAGCGCAAGCTCATCGTTTATTACCGCTACAGCTAAGGAGTTGGCTTGGGCAAATAAATGATGGCCGCGGGCAATATTGTTTCTGGAAAATACATGTTCCTGTCTGACGTCAAAAATTGAAAGCGCTCTCTCGTCCAATTCCAGGTCAATAACCTCCCCGATTACTTCTTCTATAGGGAGTGCCTTAACAGTTTCCTTCCACTCTTGTGTTGCGACAGATTTTATTCGTTCCCGAAGCTCAGGAATGGATAACTCCATCCGGTCAAGTCTTATCGTTTGAATGCTTACTCCAAATTGTTTCGCTAAGTCTTCATCTGTAATAAAAGGAGTGCGCTCAATCGTCTGTTTGAGCTCCTCCTGACGTAATTGTTTTGATTTTTTCATTCATTTCCACCGCCTGTACCCTTCCAAGTAACTTCAACCTTATGACTAGGTACTAATAGTAATATATAATAGCTGAACCGTTTACGCAAGACTTGCCCCTCGCTCTGCTTATAATTGAATGCCTGGCTCAGCTGTTAATAATTTACCTGCGGTATCTATACAGGCATTTACCCCAAATGCTAATCCATAATTCCTTCTTCCATGACCAAACTTGAATCCGCTTAGCAC
The DNA here is from genome assembly GCF_022919095.1 of Halobacillus salinarum. Classification (NCBI taxonomy): domain Bacteria; kingdom Bacillati; phylum Bacillota; class Bacilli; order Caryophanales; family Bacillaceae; genus Halobacillus; species Halobacillus salinarum. The sequence goes on from NZ_CP095073.1 coordinate 2,756,252, forward strand.
AGGAAAGGGGGCCGATTGAAAAAAGCAGCGAAAAAAATAATCAAGCTCCTTACTATACGCTTCTTGATCCTTATCCATCGTAAAATCTCCTATGACGACTCCTTGAATACCATTAAACTTACCGGAGGACTTTAGCTGCTGCAGCATGGCATCAATTCTGTAAACAGGTTCATTCACATCTTCAATGACAAGTATTTTTCCTATTGTTTCGATTTCAAAAGGCGTGCCAATCGTATCAGTTAAAACGGTTAAATTTCCGCCTGTCAGACTTCCCGCTCTTTTTCCTTCCGCTATGACCTGGAGTGGAGAAATCCTATCATTGTAAGCAAGACCAAGAGGCTGAAAAAGCTGCAAAAAAGAAAAACGGGCCGCTGAATTAAAATCCGAGACTATCATCGGTCCATGAAACGTAACGAGACCCGTAAACTTTTGAATTGCCATATGTAAATAAGTAATATCGCTGTAACCCCAGAAAATCTTTGGATGGCACTTTATTAAATCATAATCGATGCCTTCAGCTATCCTAGCGGTTCCGTATCCGCCTCTAGCGCAAAATACAGCTCGAATATAAGGATTCAGAAACATTTCGTGTAAATCGCCTAGCCTGACTTGATCAGAACCTGCTAAATAACCTTGCTTTTCGGTTACAGTTCGTCCAAGATAAACCTTTAACCCCAGTGATTGAAGAAACTGAATCCCGCGGGTTAACTTCCTTTGATCAGGAGAACTCGCCGGTGCTATTACACCTACAGCGTCTCCTCGGCGCAGTGCTTTCGGCTGTATCATCTTCTTATCCTCCCTAGTTAAAATAGGAAACCTTCCGCATGCGTTTTAAGGTTTCCTATTTTAAAAGATATGCAGGACAAGAGGTGACTTTTACCTGTTAATCCAGAACTTCGCCTTTCAAGTGCTCGTCCTCTTCCAGCAAAGCTTTTATTTCACTGTAGGAAGGGTCATGAAGCCACTTCTCCCCTTCAATGATATCTAGTGCGTCCTGTCTGGCTGTTTCAAGAGCTCTGTAATCATGGACCATATCACCTACTTTAAAATCAGGAAGTCCGCTTTGCTTTCTGCCAAAAAAGTCTCCGGGACCTCTGAGCTTTAAATCTTGTTCTGAAAGCTCAAACCCGTCATTAGTCTCTGTCATGATTCTCATACGTTCTTTACCTACATCCCCTTTTGGATCTGCGAGCAGAATACAGTAGCTCTGCCTGTCTCCTCTTCCGACTCGCCCCCTGAGCTGGTGAAGCTGGGATAATCCAAAACGTTCGGCGTCATAAATCACCATCACAGTCGCGTTAGGGACATTTACTCCAACTTCTACAACTGTCGTAGATACGAGAATTTGCAACTCATTTTCAGAGAAACGCTTCATCACTTCTTCCTTTTCTTCGTTACTAAGCCGGCCATGCATAAGTCCTACGGAACTGTCTGGTTCAAAAACAGCACTCAATTGGGTATAGATATCCACAGCATTTTGAATATCAAGTTTGTCTGATTCTTCAATTAAAGGACAAATAACGTAGGCCTGATGTCCGTCCGCTACTTCTTTATGAATAAAGGACAGCACCCGGTTGGTCATTTCTCCTTTTACCCAATAGGTCTCTACCGGCTTTCTTCCTGCTGGCATTTCATCAATGACAGAAACATCCATATCACCAAAGGCAGTAATTGCCAGAGTTCTTGGAATTGGGGTGGCGGTCATAAATAAGACGTCCGGGTGGAGACCTTTATCTCTAAGGGTTCTACGCTGCTGAACTCCGAAGCGGTGTTGTTCATCAACGATAACCATGCCTAAATCATTAAAGACTACTTCCTCCTGGATCAGAGCATGTGTACCGACAATGATATCCGCTTCTTTTTTATTGATCCTTTCAAGAATTTCTTTTCTCCGCCTGCCTTTAACAGAACCGGTAAGCAGCACTACATTCGCCCGGCTGTGGAACATTTCCTGTAAAGAATGGAAATGCTGTTCGGCAAGAATCTCAGTCGGCACCATCAGCGCCCCCTGTTTCCCTGAGGTCAAGGAAGCGTACAGGGCGATCGCCGCAACTGCTGTTTTCCCTGAACCTACATCCCCTTGAAGGAGTCGATTCATCCTGTAAGAACTCTTCATATCTTTTAAAATTTCAGCCAGAGACTTTTTTTGAGCGTTCGTAAGCTCGTAAGGCAGGGACTGCACAAAAGAAGTCAGTTCATCATTGTTATACCGCTGGGCATTTCCTTTGGTAGACTCCCGATGACTCTTTCTTAACAGCTGCATTTTTAGCTGAAAGAGGAGAAATTCTTCATAAATAAATCGTCTTTTTGCATGTTTTAAAAGAATTCTTGACTGTGGGTAATGCATCTGATGTAAAGCACCGGCACGATCCGGTAATTTATAGGAGTTTTTTATATCCTCAGGAAGAATTTCCTGAACTTCATGCGAATAATCATCAAGAGCTGTCTTGATCACTTTCCTTAGCGTATTTAAGGTAAGATTCTCTTTTAAAGAATAGACGGGCTGGATAGGCTCCTGCGATTTTGATTCCCCTTTTTTATACTGACTCACTGTAATTTGCAGGCGCTGCTGATCCCATTTACCGGTAACGGTAATGGTATCGCCCTGTTGAATTTGCTTTTTAGCAAAAGCTCGATTAAACATCACAGCTTTGACAGCAAATTGTTCCACTTGCAAAGTCATCGTAAGCCGAGATTTTCTTCTGCCAAAATAGCTAAGGGAAGGCTCAGAAACCACCTTCCCTTCAATCGTAGCTTTTTCATTGTGGGCAAGCTCTGTCAGCGGCTTTACTTCGTATGAGTCATAACGAAAAGGGAAGTAAAAAAGCAAATCCTCTACGGTAAAAAGACCGAGCTCGTTTAAATGAGCCGCAACCTTCTCTCCTACCCCTTTCACTTCATTAATCGGCTGACGCAGCACAATTTTTCACTCACTCTCTTTTTAAGGATATTCCATATACTTTTGCTTCCAGCTCTCTGCCTGTAGGAGTAGCAGCAAGCCCTCCTTGAGCAGTTTCACGAAAAGCAGACGGCATTCTCTGCCCTACTTTATACATGGCATCGATTACTTCATCACAAGGGATTCTGCTCTTCACGCCGGCCAGTGCCATATCCGCTGCGACTACAGCGTTGGAGGCACCCATAGCATTTCTTTTTACACATGGAACTTCCACTAACCCTGCTACAGGATCACAAATTAAGCCTAGCATATTTTTCAAAGTAATGGCCATGGCTTCTGCAGACTGCGAAGGCGTACCACCTGCCATTTCTACTATAGCTGCTGCTGCCATTCCAGCAGCCGAGCCGACTTCTGCTTGACAGCCGCCGGCTGCACCGGAAATCGATGCATTATTGGCGACAACAAACCCAAATGCCCCAGAGGTAAACAAGTAACGAACCATTTGCTCTCTCGTTGGATTTAATTGGTTTTTAACCGCGAATAGAGTGCCCGGGACGCAACCTGCACTTCCTGCTGTCGGTGTCGCACAAATGGTTCCCATGGCTGCGTTCACTTCATTGGTGGCTACCGCTTTGCTCACTGCATCCATAAGCAGCTGTCCAGAAAGAGGAGTATGGTTTTTCATGTAATTTTGAATGAGGACCGCATCTCCTCCTGTCAAGCCGCTGTGGGATTTCACACCTTTAAGACCATCTTCAATCGCCTTTTCCATAACATCCAGATTTTTTTCCATTTGACCGACAACTTCATCTCTTGTTAGTTCTTTCACTTTCATTTCCTGCCGAATCATGACTTCGGATATTTGTATGCCTTCAGTTTCAGCTAATTCAACTAATTCAGCTACATTTCTAAACATAGACTTTCTCCTTTCAAAGGTTAATCAGAGATCTTTGCCACTTGAATAATATGATCCGCCCGTTCCAATTCACTTAGCAGCGAGTCACCGACATTCTGATCGACTTCGATGACCATCAGAGCTTGTTCTCCTTCAGCCTTCCTTGACATCTCCATCCGGCCGATATTAATTTGATGCTTGGCCAAAATGGCTGTAGATGAAGCTATGGCCCCAAAACGATCGTTATGAATGAGCAGTATAGCTGGATGACTGCCCGAAAGTCTGAGCTCAAAGCCATTCAGCTCAGTGATTTCTGCTTTCCCGCCGCCGATTGAAATGCCGACTAATTCGAGTTCCCCATCGTCGTCCCCAATTTTTATCCGCGCTGTATTCGGATGGTCTGTATGAGCATCCTCTTCGTGAAAACGGACTTTCATGCCTCCCGCTCTCGCTTTTTTCAATGCCTCACTAATTCGGGGATCATCCGTATCGTAGTCCAGCAGACCTCCTACAATCGCTACGTCTGTTCCGTGGCCTTTGTATGTCTTCGCAAAGGAACCATAGAGGTGAATGTGGGCATAGTTTGGCTCCCGGCCAAATAAATGCCTCGCTGCACGCCCGATTCTTGCAGCTCCGGCTGTATGTGAACTTGAAGGTCCAATCATGACTGGACCGATAATATCAAAAACTGATCGATATTTCATAACTTCCACCATCCTTTATTCTCACTATCTATTTTAACGAGAAAACGCTTTCTAATCCAGTTTCATGCCAATACTATCTTATCATATTTTCTAAGAAAGTAATGAAAAGATGTTGTTAATATTGCTTCTTTTAAATAACCGAGGTAAAATAATATTTTGTGGGTTACTCGGTAACCGGGTGGGAGAGGGATAATTTCATAGAGGAGTTTCTTATGCTCAATCAGCATTCCGGCCAGTCCAGCTGGAAAAATGAAATTGTGGCAGGCATGATTGGTTATTTTACGACGGTCTACATCGTTGCAGTTAATAGTCAAATTCTTGAAAGTGCCGGATTGCCTTTGCAAAGCGGTATGACAGCCACAATTCTTGCCAGCGCGGTTGGCTGTTTGATCATGGCTCTATATGCGAAAGCACCGATGATTCTCATCCCTGGCATGGGGATTAATGCTTTATTCGCCTATTCGATTGTCGAAAGCGGAGGTTTCAGTTTTCAGGAGGGACTCGGAGTTGTAACAGCAGCATCAGCTATTTTTCTCCTGACTGCATTCACTAAGCTTGGTGAATGGTTGAAACATGCAATTCCTGAATCGTTAAAGCATGCCATTACTGTTGGGTTAGGCTTGTTCCTTACACTGATTGGCTTAGAAAAAGGCGGGCTCGTCGTCAAAGGAGAACATTCTTTAATTCAATTGGGGAATCCTTCTTCGGCCCTGGTGATTACCAGTCTGATCACACTTTTTATTGCCATATTGTTATTTGTCAGGAACGTGCCGGGTAATTTTCTCATCAGCATGCTCATCGGAACTCTGATCGCAAAATTTACAGGGGTTTTAAACCCTCAAGGTTCATCCCTTGAACTAAGCGACCAGCATTGGATCATGCTTCCATCTTTCAACGAAATCGGAGACTTCCGTTTTTGGATGGCAGTATTTCCATTAGCCATTGTGCTTATTTTTGAGAACATGGGGTTAATTCATGGACAACTGGGCATGCTCAATCAGGAGGAAAAGTTCAAAAAATCCTATCAAGCCACGGCATTTTCAGCGTTGTTCTGCGGCTTTTTAGGTACTTCACCCACTGTTTCTTCTGCTGAAAGCGCGGCATCAATCGCCTCCGGCGCAAAGTCTGGAAGGGCAGCATTGGTTACGGCACTGCTTTTTCTAGGAACGTTATTCATCATTCCTTGGATTACGATGGTGCCTTCAACAGCAATTAGCCCGATATTAATTATTGTCGGGGCTCTGATGGTCCAAAACATTAAGCACATCCCGCTCGTCAATTTGGCTGAAGCAATGCCTGCGTTCTTAATCATTGTAATGATTCCCTTTACGTATTCCATTGCAGATGGGATGGCATTTGGATTTATTGCATACCCGCTTGTTAAGTTTGCGATCGGGAAACAAAAAGAATTATCGGTACCGGTTGTTTGTATTGCCATGGTTTTTCTCGTTGAATTTATCATGCGTTCGCTCGGTCATTAAAAAAACCCCTGGGACTCCCCCAGGGGTTTTATGTATATATAAACGACTGACAATTACTTCCGCTTTTTGGAGTCATAAACCGTCTTAACCATGACAAGAACGATAAACAAAAAAATTACTCCTAATCCTTCCAGCACAGCCATTATGAGATCCACTTTTTTTAACCCCCATCCTCTTTACTTACGTATATATGCTGCATGTCCCCTGAACATTCAGAAAATACAAAGGAAGAAATTAAGCTCTTCCTTTGTATTTATCCTCAGCTATATTTCCGCGTGTAGTGGCTGAGTGTCAGCAGCGGCCAAATGAATCGGTAGCTATGGTAATGAATATAAAAAGTCCCGCCCATTCCCTGTCCTTTTGGATAATCCTCCGTCCATTTTTGAGATTTTCCATGCTTCACTAAAAATTGAATCCCCTTTTCAATCGCTTTCGTCGGTGTCTCTGAAACTGAGATAAGCGCATCTACCGCCCATGCGGTATGAGTAAGAGTACTGGCCTGTAAAGGAACATACTTCTTTTTCTGATCGCTTTCACACGACTCTCCCCATCCCCCATCTATTCTCTGGATCTCTTCCAGCCAGCTGACTGCTTTTTTTAGCAGCTTTCCTCCAGGGGCGGCGCCAGTTGCAGCCAACCCTGTAACAGCTGCCCACGTACCGTAGATGTAGCAGATGCCCCAGCGGCCATACCATGAGCCATTGGCTTCTTGATTGGATTTCAGCCACTTATGAGCTTTCTTTACACTTGGATGCTGTTTTGAAAGATTTGTGTAATTGCCTAAGAACTCTAATGTTCTTCCAGTTAAATCAGCACTGGAAGGATCCTCAAATATAAATGCTGCTTTTTCGATCGGCAGCAGAGAAAGATAGGGCTTATTTATTCCTTTTTCAAAGGAGGGCCATCCTCCATCATCATTTTGCATGGAAAGAACCCATGAGGACCCAAGCTGCCAGCGCGAGTAAGTACCAGGTTCTTGGAAAACTTCGTGGGCAAGAGATCTCAAACTAGCCGTGCTGTCATCTACATCTGGATTAATGGTATTAATATTTGAAAAACCAAAGCCCCCAGGGAGTTGATGTGGATTATGGATTGCCCAGTCCCCATACTTCACATTCTGACGCGATAATAAGTAAGCATTTGCTTTTCGAATGGTTTCATCAGCCGGGGCAGCCCCAGCCTCTTGTAATGCATAGCTTATTAAAGAAGTATTCCAGACATCTGCTGTAGTATATTGAACATGACTGCAGCCGTTTATTTTACACTTCATAGATTTTAATCCATCGAGAGCCCGCTCAATGAGAGGATCATTCTCGGAATAACCGATGGAAAGCAAGGCGAAAATCATTAAAAATGTGGAACTAAAATAGCTTAGCAAGGTACCATCTGGCTCAATTCGACGGAGCATATATTGTTCTGCATCGTTAATCGCCTGCTGCTCCAGTCCTTCAAAAAAACGCAGTTCCTCTCCTCTTGCTTGTATGAGAGAGGAAAAATACTCTTGCCATTCGTCTAATTGAGGATGCACAAAAACTTCCTGCTCTCTTTTCTGTGTTTTCAAATGGGACAACTCAGGAGTATCCTTTGTTGTAAACACATGCTTGCGATTCCCAAGAAGAAGAATAGGAACAATGTTAGCTCTTCCAAATACGGAAATATCAAATAAATGTACAGGAAAATAAGCAGGAAGCAGCATAACTTCAATCGGCACTGGGAAAAATACTGGCCAAGGCAGCTGTCCGGTCAGGCAGAGCATGATTTTGGTGAACATTCCTGCTTTTTCAAGCCCGCCGCGTGCGAGAATAAAAGTCTGTGCTTTTTGCATGCATTCATCATCTTTATCATAGTAGCCAGAATAAAGAAGGCCATAATAAGCTTCGATTGTTCTTGACAAATTACCTTGTTCTTCATCGTAGTAAAGCTTCCAAGCTCCATTTTGTTCTTGCTTGCTCATAATTCGTTCAGTTAACTCGATGATTAATTTTTCCTCATTATTAATTGATAAAGAACGCAATAATATAATCATATAGGCGTCAGTGATTACACCTGTATCAAAAGCGTAATTCCAGGACCCGTCACTGGTTTGTTCTGCCTTCAAAAGATTGATGAGCCGCTCTATTTCCAGCTGGACTGCTTTCTGCAATGAAGATCAACCTCTCGATTAAGGATTCAGTATCTATACATATTCACTGATTGAGAAAGGCATTCACCCAACGGAGGTTTATTATGAATAGAAAGCAGCCATACTTACAAGACTTATCGCGTGCTTTGAGCAGCCAATCCAGTAAAGGCAGTAAAATTTCGTGCAATGAAAAAGAAACAGCAATATTGAAAGAAATTCGCAGCTTAACGGAAAAAAATAATCGTAACAACCTTACTAGAACGAAAGCCTATTATGAATACTACCTTAACCATCCCGAAATAAAGTGGGCACTGCTCGCCCACCTGGTATCTAGAAACGGGGGGTGGAATATGACTGATTTAAAAGGGGAATTTCTTTCACTGCTATTGCCTGAAAAGGAGCAGCACAACTTTTTCTGTTTTTTAGAACGAGGCAACTGGCTCATCTTTCAGGATGCATACCCGCAGCTGTTGCTTTATGAGAAAAGCTTGGAGAGTGGGAGGAGTTTATTTCATTTGCTGCCGCATCTCCAAATTTCCTCATTCATGAAAGCGATGTGGACATACTTTTGGGAAGAAAAGGACGAGAATTTACTATCTTATTCACTTATCATTAATGAGCAAATGTACATTGAAAAGCGTGTAATCGCCCACAAATCATACCAGATTTCCGTATTGAACACGATGATGTTTAAGCTTCAAGACATCCTTAACCTTAATCACCTATTAATTCCTTACTACAGCGAAGATAAAAAGGAAACTAAACTTTCCGGTGCTGTACTCCATCATTTCGCATCGCTTGAAGAACGGATTGAATTTGGAAAAAAGCTTTACGCTATGATTTTCAGTACCCCTTCAAAACTTAGTCGAATTACAGCATGGGCAGGCGATCACCTTCATACTGGTTCACGCTCAGATTACTGGCCGCAATTATTTAGTGCGACTGCCAAAAGTAGAAGCGGCTCACTTCACGGTACTCGAATCAGCGCCTGCTCCTTAAAAGAAAATGCTCCTCTCATATTCAGTCCGACACTTTCTTCTGCTTGGAAAGACACGATTCAGGAAAAAGCGGAGCGAGGAGATTGGTTTGACGATGAAAAGGTGCTGAAATTCTTCGCTCCACCAACTGAAGAAAAAGCTGTAAATATTTATGAAGCGTACTGCGGAGCAATCGAAAAAATGGAACGTGCTGTATATATAGAAAAATTGTTCCTTCATAAAGATCAACAAAGAGTTTCAAACAAGGAAAATTCCACTAAAAAAAGGGAGTGAGACGGGTCTAATTTATTCGATGAGAGAGTAAAAAAAGCCTGCAGGATTCCCTGCAGGCTGATAAAAGGTATAAATAATGAAAGGTTAGGCGGATTCTCGATTCGATTGAGACGTGAAGCACTATTCTACCGCAAAGATATAAGAGTAGATGGGCTGGCCGCCTTGATGAACTTCAATTTCTAAATCCTCAAACTGATCTTCAAGGAATGTCTCCAGCTCTTCCACTTCACTGGCTTTCACATCTTCCCCATAAATAACAGTAAGAATTTCATCTTCTTCTTCATCTACCATTTGCTTTAGTAATGATTTTGCAGCAGTGAGCTTATCTTTATCGGTAGATGAAATTTTCCCTTCGGCGATTCCCATGAAGTGCCCCTTTTCTATAGTCAGCCCTTCGATTTGAGTATCACGCACAGCATAAGTAATCTGGCCGGTTTTAACAACACTCATCAATCCGCTCATCTCTTGTTTGTTCGTTTCCAGCTCAGCTTCCGGATTGAACCCTAATAATGCACTCATTCCTTGGGGAATCGTTTTTGTAGGAATGACGATGACTTCATCTTCAGACATATCTGCCGCTTGTTCAGCAGCCATGACGATATTTTTATTATTCGGCAATAGAATGACACGCTTGGCATGAGCTTTCACGATCGCTTGGGAGAGATCTTGAGTGCTTGGGTTCATCGTTTGCCCGCCTTCAATTACTACGGTTGCCCCTAGGCTTTCAAATAATTTCTTAACGCCATCCCCCATAGCTACTGTAACAATGCCATACTCTGCTTTCTCGGCAGGCGGTTCGTTCGCCGGCTTTCGGTCACCAACAATAGAAGTATGCTGTTCCCTCATGTTTTCAATTTTTATATGAATGAAGCTGCCAAATTGCTGGCCAAGATTCAAAGCGTCTCCTGGCTGTTCCACGTGGATGTGGACTTTGACTAAATCTTCGTCTGATACGACCAATAATGAATCTCCAATTTCACTTAATTGATTGCGAAAGCGTTCTTCATCATAAGGATTTCGCTTCAGCTTGTCTTCTTCAAATTTCACCATAAATTCGGTACAGTATCCGAAAGTAATATCCTCTGTCGCCATGAAATCCTGAGCAAGCTTATGGTGTTCGGCGTTAACCATATCATCCATTGTTACTGTTTCGTCATAAGCAGGCATGTCTTCACCTTTGAGGTTGGCAAGGAGCCCTTCATAAATAGTCAGTAATCCTTGGCCACCGCTGTCGACAACCCCAACCTCTTTTAAGACAGGAAGCAGTTCCGGCGTACGTTTCAATGATTCTTTCGCAGCATTGACGACTCTTTCCATAAATGGAATAAAGTCAGACTCATTGCTGGCAAGGTCCTTTGAAGCTTCTCCTGCTTCTTTAGCTACAGTCAAGATCGTTCCTTCTACAGGTTTCATAACCGCCTTATAGGCTGTCGTTACTCCTCCCTGCATGGCTTCAGCAAAATCCATTGTAGTTAATGTTTCTTTATCTTCAATGGCTTTTGAAAACCCGCGGAAAATTTGGGACAAGATGACACCCGAGTTCCCTCTTGCACCCATGAGAAGGCCTTTGGCCAAGGCCTGGGCTACCACACCCGCATGGTTTTCCTGCACATTTTTAACTTCTTCCGCTCCAGAGTTCATCGATAAATTCATGTTTGTTCCTGTATCCCCATCTGGAACTGGAAAGACATTTAAGGCATCAATCATCTGAGAGTTCTGCTTTAAATGGCTTGCTCCTTGCAGGATCATTTCGGCAAACGTCTTGCCGTCTAATCTTTGTAACGTCACGAATACTGCCTCCTTTGACTAGCGTACCTACTCGCTGGTAACCCGTACGCCCTGAATATATATATTTACAGAGCTTACGGATAACCCTACCGTTTTATTCAGCGTATATTTTACCTGAGATTGTACGTTGTGTGCTACTTCTGATATTTTCGTTCCATAACTTACTATAATATACATATCTATGTGTAAATTTTCATCGTCCTGTCTTACAAGGACACCTTTAGAGAAATTTTCTTTACGCAGCATTTCTGCCAGCCCATCACGAAGCTGATTCTTCGATGCCATGCCCACAATCCCGTAGCACTCTACTGCAGCACCTCCGGCAATGGATGAGATTACCTCATTGCTAATTGTAATATGGCCATGCTTGGTATTTAAATCAACGGACATAGTTATCCTCCTTTAAAACTCCCTCATCTTCGTGAATCAATTATAACACACAAATTCCACCTGCTAGCGAAGAGGAATGTACAATTACACAGCGCTTTCCACTTCTATACTTTGAAACAAATCCACATATCTGTCAAGAGAAAATTCTTGATATAATTGCTATTGTTATATTGCATTAAAATGTCTGATATGATACATTTAGAAAGTATTTGAAGATTTTCGTATGTAACAGGAGGGATTTTCATATGGCACGCAGATGTGTTGTATCCGGCAAAGGTACAAAAACAGGAAACCACCGTTCACACGCCATGAACGCTAATAAACGTAAATTCAAAGCTAACCTGCAAAAAGTTCGTATTCTCGTGGATGGCAAGCCGCAGAAAGCTTATGTTTCTGCTCGCGATTTAAAATCTGGTAAAGTTACCCGCGTCTAACTTTATTCAAAAAAAGCACCCGCTGCTGGGTGCTTTTTTTGTGCTATTCTTTTTTGAACGTACCAATAACGGCCCGTACAATGCCCCCGAGAAATCGTGGGAGTTTAATCGTATAAAATTTCAAAAAAGCCCCCTCCTCCTATATAAAAGCTATTTCCAACATCCCTTGGTCTTCTATTAGTTCAAGTCTTTGCTTCTTATTACTAAGAGTATGCCTGAATAAAAAGAAAAAGTACCAGGATCTCCAATCAAACGGTTAGAAATGCATAAAGTCGAGCCATAGGGTAAATACGCATCGGTTAAAGGATAATAAAAGCCTTCTAAGGTTAATTGGTGAACCTCTAACGACACAGGTAGAAAAGACACGTATGGATATTCCTCATCTGCTTCAAGCTTATGCGTACCTGCCTCCACTAATTCCAATTGATTTTGTACATCGATAATTCGTGCTGGAACGCCTTTTTTCATTAAAGGATATAAGAGCTGTACATTCGCAAGAGCATGATCCATTCTCCCACCTGTTACCCCGAATAATAGAATTTTTTCCGGTTTGTACATAAGGGCTTGTTCTACAGCTAACTCTAAATCAGTCTCATCTTTTTCATTTGGATAAACCAAGGTTTGCTGAGCATTTGCTTGGATGATTTTAAATGAAGCTTCGCTGACAGAATCAAAATCACCAATTGCAGTAAAATGTGTCATTCCGTTTTCCACCAGTACTTCTGCACCTTGATCTGCACCAATCCATACTACTTCATCACTGTCGTAAGCTGCTAAAGCTGGGATAAAGTGTTTCGGCCCTCCCCTACAATAGCTACGGTTTCAGCCACATAATCCACTCCTTCAATGATTCTGCCAGAAGAAACCCAAAGGATTAATCATCCTTTGGGCAAGTTAATTTTATTTAGAATTTCTGATTTCTTCAATTGCCCGTTTCCGGTCTTCCTGATTAAAGATTGCACTGCCGGCTACAAGAACATCAGCGCCTGCTTCCGTACAAATCTTTGCTGTATCTTTTTTAACCCCGCCATCTACTTCGATTTCAAAGGTGTACTGGTGTTCTTCTCGCCACTCAGCAAGCTTTTGGATTTTAGGAACTACAGATTCGATAAACTGCTGACCTCCAAAACCAGGGTTGACAGTCATAAGCAGCACTAAATCCACTTCTCCAAGAACAGGCTCAAGCATTTCCGCAGGAGTCCCAGGATTTATGACTACCCCTGCCTTTACATCATAGCTTTTAATGAGCTGAAGCGTCCGGTGCAGATGCGGGCACGCCTCTTGATGGACAGTAAGAATATCAGCCCCTGCTTTAGCAAAGCTTTCAATATACCGATCTGGTTCTTCTATCATTAAATGAACGTCAAGTGGAAGGGAAGTCACCGGCCGGACCGCTTCCACAACTAATGGACCGATTGTAATGTTGGGTACGAAGCGGCCATCCATAACGTCCACGTGAATATAATCTGCCCCCGCAGCTTCGACGTCTTGAATTTCTCTCGCCAGTTCTGAAAAGTTGGATGCTAGTATAGAAGGAGCGATTTTAGTCATTGTTAATACCTCGGCTTTCTGTTCTGTATTTCTTCTAAAAATTGGAGATAATGATCATATCTACGTCGAGCAATTTCTCCTTGTTCTACCGCTTTTTTTACAGCGCAGTGAGGTTCTTTATGATGCAAGCATCCCCGAAACTTACATAAATGCTGAACTTGCACGAACTCTGGAAAACATTCAGGCAGTTCGTCCATTTCTAATTCTCCAAAATCAAGCGAACTAAACCCTGGAGTATCTGCTACAAGTCCACCGGAAATTTCATATAGTTCCACATGCCGGGTTGTATGTTTTCCTCGTCCCAGACTTTCAGAAATTTCGTTTGTATCGATGGAGAGCCGCGGATCAATTGCATTTAATAAAGAGGATTTCCCTACTCCGGATTGGCCTGCGATCACTGTCGTTCTACCTGTTAAGTGGGATTGAATCAGATCAATGGACGGCATATCATTGAAGGAAGATAGGATTACGGGATACCCTGCTTTTTCGTAAAGCTCTTTATAAGCCTGCATGTCCCTAATTGCAGCATCAGTCAGCTGATCCATTTTAGAAATGACGATCAGCGGCTCAATTCGCTTTGCTTCCACCAATACTAGAAACCGGTCCAGCAGAAGCGAATTAAACTGCGGCTGAATGGCTGACGTCACGATTAAGGCCTGGTCCACATTAGCAATCGGAGGACGAACGAATTCATTTTTCCGATTCTGAATAGAGAGAATGTATCCCTCTTCAGTGTTATCCGCTTTAAATTCCACGACATCCCCGACAAGCGGGGTGATTTTTTTCTTCCTGAAGTTCCCCCTGCCCCGGCATTGATAGACTTCACCATCATGAAATACATAATAGAATCCGCTCAGCGCTTTTACAATCTTACCTACTGCCATCTGGCCACCCACCTAATATTGTACATTGCCTTCTTCAATGACTTCATCACCTCTTTGTACTTTATAAGTAGCTTCCGAGTCCGGAGCAACTCTTACTTCAAATTCAATCGTCGTATCTTTCGTTATACTTTCCTCTTTAAAAACTTCTGAAATGTCATGATCCAAATCGTTCACGTAGATCAATACTTTTTGTTCTGGATTTTCATCTTTTTTATCGTCCTGCTGGTCCTGATTAGGATCCTCATTTTGTTCTTTTTTGTACGGAACGTCTACTTTTACTTTTTCTGTTCTAGGAGGCTCCTCTTTCTTACCTAAGGACACAGTGAGATTTACAGTGGCTCCCTGCTCCAGCTGACTGGAGGCTTCAGGACTCTGGGAAATTACGATCCCTTTAGGAACATCGTCTGAATACTGTTCAGTTACTTCAGCCTTTAAATTGTTATTGTTTAAATACGTCTTAGCTTCCTGTTCCGATTCCCCTTCAAGCGGCCTTAGAGTAACTTTAGGCGGCCCAAGACTGACCCTGAAAATGACTCGTGTATCCTCAGGCACGACTTCCTCTCCAGGCTGAGGCTGAATTTGTTCAATAATCTGTCCTTCAGGCTGGTCTGAATTCTCTTCGATCGGGAAAACAGATTGATAGCCTTTATCCTCCAGCTCTTTATTAATTTTTTCGAAATCCTGACCTGTATAATCCTTAAACTCAACCTTTTCTTTTCCTCTGCTGGAATAAACGGTCACTTCAGAGTTTTCTTTAATAGTCATTCCTGCCTCTGGATCTGTCTTGACGACATACCCATCCTCGACGGTATCGGAATACATGGTTTCCCTTTTTACTTTTAATTTTAATTCGCTGAGCTTGCTGTAAGCTTCTTCGTATTCCATACCTTTTACGTCAATCATTTTCACATCGGCCGGCTGAACAATACCTGGAATCATAAACAGGGCGGCAATGCCGGCAAGCAGGAACACCGAAATAACAGCCACTATCCATGGCCATTTTTTTCTTTTTTTCTTCGGTTTATCAGCCTTCGTCTGCTTCTCTTTCTCCTCAGCTGTTTCTTCGTTTTTACTGACTGTTTCATAGCTGCCCGTATGCACGATCGTATCTTCTTCCTGCTGGTTGCTAAACGCTTCTTCTGTAATGACTGGTATGGCTTTTGTCTTTTCTTCATCCTCTTCATTTGGAATGGAGAAAACCGGTTCATTGACACGATCATAATCGAGAGCCGTTTCTAAATCCTCTTCCATTTCCATAACCGAACCATAACGATGAAACGGATCCTTGGCGGTTGCTTTTAAGACGATATTTTCTACACTTTGAGGCAGATCAGAAATCCATCTTTTCAAAGAAGGGGTATCGTGCTGCAAATGCTTCAAGGCAATCGAAACTGGTGATTCCCCTGAAAAAGGAAGTCTCCCTGTCAAAAGCTCGAATAATACAATTCCAAGCGAATAAATATCAGATTTTTTAGTGGCCATCCCGCCTCTTGCCTGCTCGGGAGAAAGATAATGGACAGACCCCAGTACAGAGTTCGTCTGAGTAAGAGCTGTAGCACTTAAAGCCATAGCAATTCCAAAGTCTGTCACTTTGACATGGCCATAATGGTCGATCAGAATATTTTGTGGTTTTATATCACGATGAACGATATTATTGTCATGCGCATGGGAAATAGCAGATGTGATTTGTCTTATAATGTCAAGCGCCTCGCCGACATCTATCGGACTATGCTGCTGAATGTATTGCTTCAGAGTCATCCCATCCACATATTCCATGACCATATAATAAATATCATCCTCTTCCCCTACATCGTATATATTCACGATGTTAGGGTGGGCAAGGCTGGTAGCTGATTGAGCCTCGCGATGGAAGCGAGCAATAAATTCCTCGTCATTTCCATATTCCAGTCGAAGAACTTTAATGGCCACTTCCCGGTCGAGAATAATGTCATGGGCCAAATAGACATTGGCCATTCCCCGCCGCCAATCATCTCCTGAATTTTATATCTTTCATTAAGGAGACGGTTATTTAACATTCATCAGCACCTTCTTTCCCTTCTGTGCTGGTGTAATGAACAACTGCCAGGGTGATGTTGTCTTCTCCTCCACGATCATTTGCTTTATCAATCAGCTTTTGACAAAAGTCAGACCATTCACCTTCAAAAGTTAAGAGTTCGGCTAACTCTTCATCTTTTACTTTATTCGTTAATCCATCTGAACAGAGAAGCAGCCGGTCATCCTGCTCAAAGCTGTACGTTTTAATGTCAGCATCGATTTGATTTTCTGTGCCTAAGGCTTTCAAAAGTACATTCTTTCTAGGATGGTGTTCCGCCTGCTCTTCCGTAATTTGTCCCGATCGGACCAGCTCGTTGACTAAAGAATGGTCTTCCGTGATTTGCTTAAATCCATAAGCATTGGCAAGGTAACATCGGCTGTCTCCAATATGAGCAATAGTAGTGAAATACTTCGTACATATGGCAATTACAATTGTTGTCCCCATCCCCTGACATTCTTCATGCTCACTGGCGTAATGAAAAAGCTCGCTGTTGATATCCTGAACTGCATGTTCCAGCCAGCTTTCGGATTGTTCAGGGGTGCTCAGCAAGGAAACATCCTGCCATTTTTTATGTAAATTAGCTGCTGCCATTTGGCTGGCGACATCACCAGCACGATGGCCGCCCATGCCATCTGCTACAACGGCCAGCATTTGACCGGTATCATTTTTATAAATACCGCCTGCATCTTCGTTATGATTTCTTACTTTACCCACATTTGTTAAAAAGCAACCGTTCATGGTCTCACCTCATTTCTGCAATACGCTCTACGTCTAGAAGCGGTAAGTCTGCTGCCTGTCCATAAGAACATCTGTCATTTGAGTTAGGCATCTCTTTCGTTAATTACTCCACTTAGTAACCGTATTCCTGCTTAAGTTAGGGGGGAAGTGATTTTTCTTCCCCTCCTCTTCAGATTATCCATTAATTTACAACCTTCATACTCGTTTGATTCATTTTTTTTACAGGCCGGCGGTCACGTTCTGATAAGTCTTGTTAAAAAGAAACCATCGGTGTCGAAGTCCTGGGGAAACAGCTGGAGCCCAAATTCACTACGTCCATGAGAAGTTTGCAGCGGTTCTGGAAGATCATTTGTGAAGCTTGGGTCTACCTCATATTCAGGGTGCCGACATAAAAAAGCAGCCACTGCTTCCTCATTTTCGTGCCTATCGACTGTACATGTGCTGTAAACCAGCTTTCCTCCTGGTTTAAGCAGCTTGCTGACTTCATTTAACAGATCATCTTGTATGTTTCTAAGACTGAAAATATCCTCTTCCTTTTTGTGGTATTTTATATCAGGTTTTCCTCTCAGCACGCCGAGACCTGAACAGGGAGCATCCAATAATATGCGGTCAAAGCTTTCCAAATGATGCTCATCTGTAATTTTTCTGGAATCTGCCTGTTTTGCATGAATAATCGTCAGCTCGAGCTGACGGGCTTTTTCATTTACTAGCTTAGCTTTTTTCGCGTGCAAATCATAGGCAGCTACTTCTCCTTCATCTTCCATTTTCTCAGCCATGTGCGTCGTCTTGCCTCCAGGAGCACTGCAGGCATCTAACACTTTCTGGCCGGGAGAAAGATCCATCATTTCACCAACCAGCATCGAGCTTTGATCCTGGACTGTAAGCCTGCCTTCAATAAATAGCGGATGCCTGAGAATTTGGCCTTCACTTATTACGATCCCCTGAGGAGAAAGCAGGCTTTTTTCTACTGTGAAACCATCAGCTTGTAATTGATGGATGGCTTCAGTTAATGAAATTCTGAGCGGCTGAATTCTCACCGACATAGGAAGATGGTGCATGTTCGCTTTGCACATTCCTTGAGTTATTTCCAATCCGTATTGTTCCACCCAGCGTTCCACAAGCCAATGAGGATGGCTTGACTCGATTGCGAGCTTTTCAACAGGATCTTTAATCTCTTCTACATCTGCTACACCATTACGTTGGATATTGCGCAGTACTCCATTTATTAATGATGCGATTCCCTTGTGTCCTTGCTTTTTGGCAATTTCAACAGCTTCATGCAATACCGCATGGTCAGGAACTCTTTCTAAAAACACCATTTGATAAACAGACATATAGAGGAGCCACTTTACCCAGGGCCTGATTTTCTTTTGTTTTTTCATGTACGGAGTTAAATAATAGTGAATTAAATCCCTGTGGCTGAGGGTTCCATAAACCATTTCAGTGAGTAATCTTCCGTCCTGCTCAGATAATTGCTGTTTATTAATTTCCCGATCCAGAAGCACGTGGCTGTAACCACCGTTCTCTCCAATTCTC